>CAWJWI010000003.1:0-8082 GCA_963846555.1 uncultured Microthrixaceae bacterium | reverse complement strand
ATGTGCTTGATGGTCAGCGACGAGACCAAGAGGTCCCACGGCTCGTCCAGCTCCGCGTCCATGGCGTCGCCGTGAACGAAGCGGGCGCGGTCTGCAGGAAACTTGGCGGACAGGTGGGCAACGTTCTTCTCGGACAGGTCGAGGCCGGTCCAGCGCTCGAACGGCATGCCCATGTCGATCGCGACCGACCGAGCAGCCGACCGTACCCGGGGCCGATCTCCAGCACAGCGAGTGACCGTCCGAGCCGCCGCCCTTGAACCCCCCGTGCTTCTCCACCGCGGTGATGAACGGCGCCGCGGAGAGCTCCAAGCCCCACGTCAGGCCCAGGTTCGGAGTCGTCTCCCGCCACCTCGACGTGGATCGGGCGCGAGTGTCCTCGTGGCTCTCGGCGAGGCGCTGCTCGAGTTGGTCGATGCGGGCGTGCAGCCGCTCGATGCCGAGGGCGCTCCGCTGAACCGCTGGACTTCATGGGTTCAACGCCGGGGATGGGCAACGACTAGCTCCGGTTCGCTCGTCGGCGCTTGAGCAGCCGGCGACCGACGCCCTTCGCCTGGTGGATGGTGCGGGGCAACCCGGCGGTGACCTCGCGCAGTCGCAGCCGTGAGGTGGTTGCGCGGCGACGGCGAGATCGCGGATCCGGCTCCGCCCGTTGCGCAGGGCGCTGAGCGCCACAGCACGCGGCCGTCGTAGCTGTGCTGAGGCCGCCGCCGGTCGCGGATGTCGAGAAGGTAGCGGCGACGTAGCAGCTGCCCGCCGGCGCATCGGAATCGGTGTGTAGTACACGCAGTCGTCGAAGAAGTAGTGGGTGACCTGCGACCGGCGTGTGCTGTCGGGATCGAGGATCGGGCTCCCGCCGTGGACGACGTTCGACGACCAGAGGACCGCGTCACCCTTCTTGGCGTGGAACTGCTTGGGCTGGTGGCCGGTCGCCTTCATCAGGGCCTCCTGGTGGTCCTCGTAGGCGACGTAGTCGAATGTGTCAGCGGTGAACCCGAGGTCGTGCGGGGCCAGCTCAGGCAGCGATCGGGAACCTGGGTAGTAGAACAGCGCGCCGCTGTCGGGGGTGATGTCTTCGAACGCCACCCACACGGCGCACATGAACCGGGCCGGCAGGGAGGGACTGAAGTGGATCGTGTCGGCGTGGCCCCGCTGCTCGGTTCCCCGCTGAAACGTGAGGGTCTGGAACGGGATCGGCTCGCGACCGTACAGATAGCGAAGCGTCTCCAGAACGGTGTCGTTGACCGCGATCTCCTTCGCCGGACCCTCGTACTCCCACACGTCCTGGACACGCCGGTTGATGCGTGTCTGCTCATCCTCGAACAGGCGGTCGAGCCGCGCGCTGCACGGTCGATGAGCGCCTCCGAGAAGGCGCCGGGGATGACGGCGTATCCGTCGCGCCGAAAGTCTTCCGCGATCTGCCGCTGAAGGTCCCGCCGGGACGCGAGGCCAGCTCCTCCTCGAAGAAGGGTGAGTCCACCCATGGAAGGATCGATCGGGCCGCGGTCACGGCGGCTGAGACTACCGGGCGCGCCGTAGGGCGTCTGGGAAGTGGACGGGCCCGTGACGGCCGGTCAGAGGATCGGTTCGGGGCGGTAGGTCGCCGCTCCGGGGTGGCGGGCGACGACGGCGGCCACCTGGCTGACGAAGCCCTCGACCTGGGCAACGGCCGTGCCGACGAACCCCAGCGGCTCGCCCACGAGGTCGTTCAGCGCCGGTCGGTCGAGGGGGATGCGCTCGTCGGCGGCCAGCCGGTCGAGGAGGTCGTTGTCGCCCGCGCCCTGCTCCCGCATGGCCAGGGCGACGGCCACGGCGTGCTCCTTGATGGCCTCGTGGGCCACCTCGCGGCCCACACCGGCCCGCACGGCGCCCATGAGCACCTTGGTGGTCGTGAGGAACGGCAGGTAGCGCTCGAGCTCCCGAGCGATCACGGCCGGGTAGGCGCCGAAGTCGTCGAGCACCGACAGGAACGTCTCGAACAGGCCGTCGACGGCGAGGAAGGCGTCGGGCAGGGCCACCCGGCGCACGACCGAGCAGGACACGTCGCCCTCGTTCCACTGGTCGCCGGCCAGCTCGGCGACCATGGACAGGTGGCCGCGTAGCACGACGGCCAGCCCGTTGATCCGCTCGCAGGACCGGCTGTTCATCTTGTGGGGCATGGCCGACGAGCCCACCTGCCCCGGCTTGAAGCCCTCCGTGGCCAGCTCGAGGCCGGCCATGAGGCGGATCGTGGTGGCCAGGCTGGATGGTCCGGCCGCGGCCTGGACGAGCGCAGCCACCACGTCGAGGTCGAGCGAGCGCGGGTACACCTGGCCCACGTTGGTGAGAGCGGCGTCGAAGCCGAGGTGGTCGGCCACGGCCGCCTCCAGCTGGGCGACCCGCTCCGGTGAGCCGAGGAGGTCGAGCATGTCCTGCTGCGTGCCGACCGGGCCCTTGATGCCGCGCAGCGGGTAGCGGGCCAGGAGCTCCTCGACCCGCTGGAGGGCCTGGAGCAGCTCCTCTCCGGCGTTGGCGAAGCGCTTGCCCAGGGTGGTGGCCTGGGCGGCCACGTTGTGGCTCCGGCCCGTGACGACCAGCGAGGCGTGCTCGGCGGCCCGCTCGGCCAGGCGGGCCAGTGCGGTGACCATCCGGTCACGCACGAGGGTCAGCGCGGCCCGCACCTGGAGCTGCTCGACGTTCTCGGTGAGGTCCCGCGAGGTCATGCCGGCGTGGACGAGCTCGTGGCCGGCGAGGGCCGAGAACTCCTCGATCCGGGCCTTGACGTCGTGCTTCGTGACCCGCTCGCGGGCCTCGATGCTGGCCAGGTCCACCTTCTCGATCACGGCTTCGTGGTCGTCGATGGCCGTGGCGGGGATGTCGACGCCGAGGTCGCGCTGGGCCCGCAGGACCGCCACCCACAGGCGCCGCTCGAGGACGACCTTGTGCTCAGGAGACCACAGCTCAGCCATCGGGGCGCTGGCGTAGCGGGCGGCGAGCACGTTCGGGAGCGAGGTGCCCGGCATGTCCGCATCTTCCCACCCCCCGGCGAGAGGCAGCCAGCGAGCAGCCGATCGCGCGACTCAAGAAATGGGCCGTTTGACCCGATACCCAACTGGCCGCGGTCGACGATCGCTGAGTTGGAGGAGGGCGACGACCATGGACTGCTGTGCCAAGCACCCCCACGAGAAGGGCGTCGCGATCTGCCGACGCTGCGGCGGGTCGTGGTGCAACGACTGCCTCGTCTACGCGTTCGGGGACAAGAAGCCCCCGTTCTGCATGGGCTGCGCCATGGTGGCCGGCGGTGTCCGCACCGCTGGGGCCCGGCCGGCCATCTCGAAGCGAGAGCTGAAGGTGCTGCAGAAGGCGGCCAAGGCCGAGGCGAAGGCGGCGGCCAAGGCCGAGGCGGAGGCCCCCGAGGAGCAGCAGGTCGCGGTGGCCAGCGAGGTGGTGCCGCCCCCGCCGCCCGCTCCGGCGCCGGTGGTGTCCGACTGGGCCACGCCGTGGTGGGAGGACCGCCCCGAGCAGCTCCCCACCTTCGCCGACTGACCTAGGTCAGCCCGCGATCTCGGCCCGGTGGGCGGCCAGCTGGGTCGCCAGGTCGGTATCGGTGATGGCGAGCATCTGGACGACGAGCAGGGCCGCGTTCATGGACCCGTCGATGGCGACGGTGGCCACGGGGATGCCCTTGGGCATCTGGACCGTGGAGTAGAGGGCGTCCACGCCGTTCAGGGCCCCACCCGAGATGGGCACGCCCACCACGGGGAGCGTGGTGTGGGCCGCGACGACACCAGCCAGGTGGGCGGCCATCCCCGCCCCGCAGATGAAGGCTGCGTAGCCCTCCTCTCGGGCCGAAGAGGCGAGCGCGGTCACGTCGGCCGGGTTGCGGTGGGCGGACCGCACCCTCACATCGGCTTCGATGCCGAAGCGCTCGAGCGTGTCGATGCCCGGCTGCATCTTGGGCATGTCGTTGGGCGAGCCCATCAGCACGGCGACCTTGTAGCTCATTCGGTGTCCTCTCCGAGTCCTTGCCCGAGGCAATGGGTTCCACTTCCGCACTCTCGAGAAACGGAACCTATTGCCTCGCGGGGGGTTGGGTCGCGATGTCGGTGCGGTGGTGCATGCCTGGCCAGCGCAGGCAGGCGACGGCGTCGTAGGCGGTCTTGCGGGCTGCGGCGACGTCGGGGCCCCGCCCCACGACGTCGAGCACTCGACCGCCGGCTGTGACGAGCTGGCCGTCGGCGCCCGCTGCAACGCCGGCTGGGTAGACGAACGCGCCCGGGACGGCCCGGGCGGCGTCGAGACCCTCGATGACATCGCCTGGGCGGACGTCGGTGGGGTAGCCCTCGGCGGCGGCCACGACGAGCACGGCGGCCTCGTCGGCGTAGGTGGGCTGGCTGACCAGGGCGCCGGCGGCCGCCTCGGCCAGGAGGGCGGCCAGGTCGGAGGTGAGGCGCAGGAGCACGACCTGGCTGTCGGGGTCGCCGAAGCGGACGTTGTACTCGACGAGCTTGGTCCCCTCGGAGGTGAGCATCAGCCCGGCGTAGAGCACGCCGCGGTAGTCGATCCCGCGGCGGCGCAGCTCGACCAGAGTGGGGCGGACGAAGCGCTCGGCGATGTCCTCGGCGAAGCCGGCGGGCAGCCAGGGCAACGGGCAGTAGGCCCCCATGCCGCCGGTGTTGGGGCCGACGTCGCCGTCGCCCACCCGCTTGAAGTCCTGCGCCGGGTCGAGGACGACGGTGTCGGTGCCGTCGCAGATGGCGAAGACCGACACCTCGGGGCCGGTCATGCCCTCCTCGACGACCACGGTGGTCCCGGCGGCACCGAAGGAGGCGCCGGAGAGCTTGTCCCGCACGTCGGCTTCGGCCTCGGCCAGGTCTTCGGTCACGAGCACGCCCTTGCCGGCCGCCAGACCGTCGGTCTTGACGACGTAGGGCCCGGGCAGGCTGCGCAGGAAGGCGAGTGCTTCGGTCTCGTCGCTGAAGGCCCCGTAGCGGGCCGTGGGCACCCCCGCCGCCGTCACCAGCTCCTTCAGCCAGGCCTTGGACCCTTCGAGCTGGGCCCCGTCGGCGCCCGGGCCGAAGACCAGCTTCCCCGCGGCCCGCAAGCGGTCGGCCAGCCCGTCCACCAGGGGAGCCTCGGGGCCGATCACGAAGAGGTCGGCGTCGATCTGCTCGGGGTCGGTGGCCACCGACCCGGGGATGCCGGGGTTGCCCGGCGTGACCACGACCTCCGCGGTCCGGCCCAGCACCTCGGCCAGGACGGCTTCCCGGCCCCCGGACCCGACGACGACGACCCGCATCAGGCGCTGAACGAGATGCGCGGATAGGGGCGGGGCTGGACTCGTCCCAGCCCGACAAGCGGCGCTGCGCTCATTGGTCGCCTCGCCTGTCGGCTCGGCTCCCAAGCTGGACGTACTGGTCGCGACCGGGGCCGACGCCGAGCAGGCGGATCGGAACGCCGACCTGCTGCTCGAGGAAGGTCACGTAGTCGCGGGCCTTGTCCGGGAGCTGGCCCGGCTCTGTCGCCTCGCTCAGGTCAGTGCCCCACCCGGGGAACGTCTCGTAGACAGGGGTGACCTTGTGGAGGTCCGACTGGTTGTCGGGGAGGTGATCGAGCCGCCGCCCATCGATCTCGTAGGCCACGCACACCTTCACCTCGTCGAACGCGTCGAGGATGTCGAGCTTGGTGATGGCCAGCTCCGAGAGGCTGTTCAGGCGCACGGCGTGGCGGAGCATGACGGCGTCGAACCAGCCCGGCCGGCGCTTGCGCCCGGTGTTGGTGCCGAACTCGTGGCCTCTCTCCACCAGGGTGTCGCCGATCTCGTCGGTGAGCTCGGTGGGGAACGGGCCCGCCCCCACCCGGGTGACGTACGCCTTGGCCACGCCGACGACCCGGTCGATGTGGCGGGGCCCCACGCCGGCGCCGGTGCACGCGCCGCCCGCGATCGGGTTCGACGACGTCACGAAGGGATACGTGCCGTGGTCGAGGTCGAGGAACGTGGCCTGGGCGCCCTCGAAGAGCACGTGCTGGCCCGCCTCGAGCGCCTCGTGCACGAGGTTGATCGTGTCGGCGACGTAGGGCTGCATTCGGGGGGCAAGGTCGTCGAGGTACACCGCCGCGATCTCGTCGACCGTGGGCGGGAGCTGGTTGTAGACCTTGGTGAGGACGGCCGAGCGCTCCTTCAGCACGAGGGCCAGCTTCTCCCGGAAGATCTTGGGGTCGTAGAGGTCCTGGACCCGCAGGCCGACCCGGGCCGCCTTGTCGGCGTAAGCCGGCCCGATGCCACGACGGGTGGTGCCGAGGGCGTTCTTGCCCAGGTGCCGCTCGGTGACCCTGTCCATGAGCTGGTGGTAGGGCAGGATCAGGTGGGCGTTGCCCGAGACCTTGAGCTTGGAGCAATCGATCCCCCGCGCCTCGAGCATCTCCACCTCGGCCAGCAGCACGGCGGGGTCGACCACCACGCCGTTGCCGATCACCGGCGTGATGTGGCCGTAGAGCACTCCGCTGGGGATGAGCTGGAGGGCGAAGGTCTCGCCGTCGACCACGAGGGTGTGGCCGGCGTTGTGGCCTCCCTGGTAGCGCACGACGAGGTGCATCTCCTTGGCGAAGAGGTCGGTGAAGCGGCCCTTGCCCTCGTCTCCCCACTGGGTTCCGACGATGATCGTTGCAGGCACGCGCCCGTCTCCTCAGCTGTTTCGGGGACAGCGGTCGATGCTACCCGCAAGGCCGCGGCCGCCCCGAGACGCGCCGAAGGCCGGGGCGGACCCCGGCCTTCGGTGCTTCCGTCCCGCCTGATCAGATCAGAGCGGTGCGCTCCCTCCCGAAGAGCACGGCGCCGGCGCCGAGGAGGATCATCCCGAGACCCAGCTCGACGAACGGCAGAGCATCGGTGCCGGTCTGGGGCAGCGTGCGGGGCACGACGACTCCGCCGACGTTGGTGGGCTGCTGGGGCGCCGGAGTCTCAGGCGTCTCCGGCACCTCAGGCGTCTCGGGCGACTCGGGCGTGGTGGGACGCTCGATCGGCGGGGTCGGCAGGACCTGGACGAGGCAGTCGTCCGGGTTCAGCTGGACGCCAGGCAGCGTCGGGCACTCGTCCACCGGCGGGCCGGGAGGCGTGACCGGCGGTGTGCCGGGGTTGGGGTTGCCCGGGTTTCCGCCGCCGCCACCGCCGGGCCCGCCACCACCACCGCCGGGACCGCCACCGCCACCGGGACCGCCTGCCTCGTGGGGAAGTCGTTGGAGGCCACGACCACGACGTCGGCAGCCGACGTCACGGTGATGACCACCTGCGGGCCCTGGGGCTGAACGGCTCCGTCCACGGTGAAGGTGGTGGAGGCTGCCCCGTTGGTGCCCGTCTCGACGATCGTGCAGGTGTCACCGAGGACCACGCCGGTGGCGACGACCGTCGGAGCCGCTCCTGAAGCGATCAGCACGGGGGACACCGGCACGGCGCCGCTGACGCAGACGACCGTGAAGGTGAAGTTCGTGCCGGGCGCCGGGAGCGTTCGGCCCGGTGGTGACCTTCGCCAACGTGACGTCGGCCGTGACCGGCGGGATGGCTGGGAAGTCGTTCGTCGCCACGACGGCCACTCCGGCCGCCGAGGCGACCGTGACGATGACCTGCGTGCCGGCAGGCTGCGGGACGCCGTTGACGGAGAAGACCACCGAGGCAGCGCCCTGGGGATCGGTCTCGGTGATCGTGCACGTGTCACCGACGACCACGCCGTTCGCCACCGCGACCGGAGGGGCGCCCGAGGCGATGGCGACGGGTGACACCGGCACGTTGCCGCTGATGCACACGCACGGGCGAGTCGAAGGCCGTGCCAGCGGCCGGGGCGTTCGGTCCGGTGGTGACCTTGGCCAGCGTGACGTCGCCCGTGACCGGAGCGACCCGGGGGAAGTCGTTCGTGGCGACGACAGCGACGCTGCCAGGACCGGTGATCGTGACCACGACCTGGGTGCCGGCAGGCTGGACGGCGCCGTTCACCGAGAACACGGTGGTGGCTGCGCCCTGGGTGTTGGTCTCGGTGATCGTGCAGGTGTCGTTGACGGCGACTCCGGTGGCGACCGCGACGGCGGCCGCGCCGGACGCGATCAGTACGGGTG
>CAWJWI010000002.1:0-457344 GCA_963846555.1 uncultured Microthrixaceae bacterium | reverse complement strand
GAGCGGCTCCATGAAGCCGCCGCTCACGGGCACGTCCATGAGGTGCACCTCATGGCTGGCGCTCGTGGCCGCCAGCTGCTCGGCCGTCTCGGCGGATCGTGGAGTGGACCGCTATCACCGTGCCCCGCCGGGCGGTGGACGAGCCAGGTCGCGCCACCCCACGGAGCGGACCTGATCGTCGTCGCGGACCATCACCGACACGAGGTCGACAGGTGGGCGCCGAGGTCTGCCACCGAGCTGGCGAGGGTCGCACCCCTGGCCACGAGATCATCGGCTGCCTCGGGCCGCACGTCGAACACGTGCAGACCGCCGGGCCGGATCACCAGCCGCCGCCCAACGCCGTGGCCGATCTGGGCCCAGCCCCGATGAACCCGACCCTCACGAGGACCGCCCCGTTCCTGTGCGCACCCAGCCTCGCCCAGCGAGGCTGGGTGCGCACAGAAGCCCGTCATCGGGGAGGCCACAGCGGGGCGGGCGCCGAGCCGAGGTCGTAGTGGCCGGGCAGACCGCCGCCGAGGCTGCGGTGCATGCGGGCCGTCATGCCCTCCGAGAGCGTCCCGTCCTTCATCATCTCGAGGAAGAGGTGGGCCACGTTGCCGTAGTCGAACCAGTCCCGCTGGAAGCGCCACAGGTGGTCGCCTGCGTATCCGAACCACAGCCGCCGATGCCGGCCACCTCGTAGGAGGAGCCGTCGGATCGGGTGGCCGTGGCGATCTGGCGCCAGAGGCCGACCACCTGGCCCTTCTTCTCGTCGATCAGGATCTCTTCGTACGGATACTCCCAGCCGTCGAGGCCACCCATCTCGAGGCCCAGCGCGACCTCGCGGATCTCGTCGCGACCGACCGCCATGAACTCGTGCTCGGGGCCGTAGTTCCAGCCGTAGGTGGCGTCCTCGGCGTACAGCTCGGCCATCGGTCGCCAGTCCCCCGCCGCCTCCGCGTCGCGGTTGGCCTGGAGCCAGCGCTCCACCATCTCTTCCATTTCTTCCCGGGGGTACGGCATCAGGGCTCCTCGACGATCGACAGGGCATGGGTGGGGCAGTACTTCACGGCCAGCTCGGCCGCCGGGCGGTCGCCGTCCTGCGGGGTGTCCTGCAGCACGGCGAGCACGCCGTCCTTGGACACCTCGAAGAGGTCCGGTGCCTCGGACTCGCACACACCGTGCCCCTGGCACAGGTCGCGGTCCACGACGATGCGCCAGCTCATCGAGGGCTCATCCGGGCGGCGCAGGGCTGGGCCAGCTGCACGACCATCTTGGAGTGGTCGTTGCGATAGGTGTCGGAGGGCTGGGTGAGCTCGAAGGTCCAGCTTCCGATCAGAACGGAGAAGATGGCCTTGAGCTGCATCATGGCGAAGGCCGCTCCGACGCAGCGGTGGCGCCCGGCGCCGAAGGGGATCCAGCTCCACGGGTTGTCGACGTCGTCGGCCCGCGGATCGATGTAGCGGTGCGGGTCGAAGGCGTCGGCATCCGCGAAGGCGTCCGGAAGGCGGTTCGACACAGACGGCGAGGCCCCGACGAGCGACCCGGCCGGGATCAGGTGGCCCGCGACCTCGATGTCGGTCTTGGCCATCCGCAGCAGGAGGATGAGCGGCGGGTGGAGGCGCAGCGCCTCCTTGATGGCGGCCTCCAGCTTCGGCATCTCCCGCAGCGCCTGGTAGCTGATCTCGGCGCCGTCGGCGGCCAGCCCGTCGAGCTCGGCAACCACCTCGGCCATGTAGTCGGGGTGCCGGAGCAGCTCGATGAGGGTCCAGGCAGCCGTGCCCGAGGTGGTGTGGTGTCCGGCGAACATCATCGAGATGAACATGCCCGTGATGATGTGGGCGCTGAAGTGCAGCGACCCGTCCTCGTCCCGGATCGACATGAGCACGTCGAGGAGGTCGCGCTCCTCCTTGGGCACCGGCGGCTCCGCGGCCCGGCCGTCCATGATCTGCTGCACGAGCTCGACCAGGCCGCGTCGAGCCTCATCCCGCTTGTGGAAGCTGGGGATGTCGGCGTACGGGTCGACGAAGGCGAGCGCGTCGGTCCCCTGCTCGAGGTCGTGATAGAGGCGGGCGAAGCGGGCGTCGAGCTGCTCACGGAACCGCGGTCCGATGAGGCAGGCCGAGCTCGTGTAGATGGTCAGCTCGGCGAACCAGTCGAGGAGGTCGATGTCGCCACCGCCGGGGGTGTGGGCGACCATGCGCTCCACCTCGGCCGCGATCGTCTCGGCGTGGCCCCGCATGAACTTGTCCCGCAGGGCCTGGTTGTGGAGGGCCTTGCGCCGCTCCTCCGGGGAGGCGTCGAACACCACTCCCTCGCCGAAGATGGGCGTCATGAACGGGTAGGCCTCGGCTTGGTCGAGCTCGTCATCGCCGGCCCGGAAGAAGACCTCGTTGGCCTCGGGCCCGGTGAGCAGGACCACGTCGCGGTCGGCCAAGCGGAACGTCCCCACGTCGCCGCACTCGGCCCTCACCCGCTCCATGAGCGCGATGGGATCGACGCGCAGCTCCTCCAGGTGGCCGGTGACGCCGTCGTCGCCCGACACACGCGGCGGCTCGCGGAGCTGGGTATCGCTGACGATCATGACGGACCTCCTGCGGGGGCTTCGGGCTCCACCTCGACGAGGGTGAGGTGGGTGCCGCGTGGGGTGCTCACGACGGTCAGGACGGTGCGGGCCACGTCGGAGGGACGGAGGGCTCCGTCGTGTCGAACGAAGCCCCAGCGCGCCCAGTCGCCCACGATCTCGTTGACGACAGGTTCCGTCCAGGTCGCGCCCTGCTCGGTCGACGACGGACCGGGCCGGACGATCCCCACCCGCACCCCCGTGCCCTCGAGCTCCATCTGCATGGCCCGGGCCAGCCCCTCGAGCGCGTGCTTCGCTGTGACGTAGGCGGCCATGTAGGTCCGGGGCATCCGCACCACGTCGCTCGTCACGAAGACGATGTCGCCGCGTCGGCGCTCCACCATGGCCGGACCCAAGCGGCTGACGAGGCGGTGGGCGCCGAGGAGGTTCACGCGCATCTGGTGGTGGAAGGCGTCCGGGTCGACCCCGAGGGCGGTGGCCGGCACGACCTCCCCCGCGTTCGACACGACGATCTCGATCGGCCCCAGCTGCTCGTCGGTGGCCTGGGCGAAGGCATCCACGGACGCGTCGTCGGTGAGGTCGAGGGCCAGCGCCACAGCCTCCCCACCCTCGGCCACGATCTGGGCCGCCGCAGCCTCTATGCGGTCGACCCGCCGAGCCCCGAGCACCACGGGGTGCCCAGCCGCGGCCAGGGCCTGGGCCGTCGCCAGCCCGATCCCCGACGACGCCCCGGTCACCACGGCCGCCCGCCTCTCCGGGTGGGGATCAAACCGCGGCATCAGCCGACCACCCCGAGACCGCGAACCTGCGGCACCTTCCGAGGGTCTTGCTCAGAAACTGCCGCAAGTACGCGACGGGCCACCCACCCCCGCGAACCTGCGGCACCTTCCGAGGGTCTTGCTCAGAAACTGCCGCAAGTACGCGACGGGGTTCGGTGGGCGCTTCGGTGGGCGTGACCGTGATGGGGAGGGCGATCATCGGAGGGTGACCGTGGTGGGGAGAGCGGCGAAGCCGCGGACGTTGACGGAGTGGACGCGCCGAGTGCCGTCGGGATCGATGTCGTAGTCCGCGACCCGGGCGGCCAGCTCCTCGAGGCAGACGCGCGCCTCGAGTCGGGCCAGCGAGGCACCGAGGCAGAAGTGACGGCCGAACCCGAACGAGGCGAGCTGGCTGGCGAGGTCGCCCCGGTCGAGGTCGTAGCGGTCGGCATCGGGGAACGCCCGCTCGTCGCGGTTGGCCGAGCCGACCAGCAGCACCACCCGCTCGCCCGCCGGGATGACGGTGTCGTGCAGCTCGACGTCGGTGGTCGTGGTGCGGGCCAGCATCTGCGTCGACGTGTCGAAGCGCAGCGTCTCCTCGACCCAGTCGGGCACGCGGGCCGGGTCGGCCAGGGCAACGGCCCGCTGCTCAGGGTTCCGCCAGGCCCAGTACCAGGCGTTCCCGAGCAGCTTCGTGGTCGTCTCGTTGCCGGCCACGACCATGAGGAAGAGGAACCCCATGATCTCGTCGTCGGTGAGCCGGTCTCCGTCGAGCTCCACCGCGAGCAGGGCCGAGGTGAGGTCTTCGGTGGGCCGGGCCCTGCGTTCGTCGAGCATGTCGGAGTAGTAGGCGATGAGGCTGAACGCGGCCTCGACCCCCGCAGGAGGAACGTCGTTCGTGCCCTCGTCGCGGTGCACGAGCAGGTCCGAGAGGCGTCGCACCTCGTCACGGTCCACGGCGGGAACGCCGATCATCTCGGAGATGACGTCCATGGGAAGCTTGCCGGCCAGGTCGGCCACGAAGTCGAACGTGCCCTGCGGGAGAGCGGCATCGAGGTAAGCCCGGGTGAGCTCTCGGATGCGGGGCTCCAGCTCGGCCACCCGGCGGGGGGTGAACCCACGGGACACGAGGCCGCGCATGCGCCCGTGCATCGGCGGGTCCATGGCCAGGAACGACATCGTGCGATGGGCGTTGGGGCCCGACGCGGCCGGGTCGAGCGACACGCCGTGGCTCGACGAGAAGCGGCCGCTGTCGCGGAAGGCGGCGACGACGTCGGCGTGGCGGGAGAGGGCCCAGAACCCCTCTGGCTCGTTGCGGTAGACGGGCGCCTCGTCGCGCAGGCGGGCGTAGGTCGGGTACGGATCGTCGTGCATCTCGTACGCGTACGGGCTGTACACGAGCGCCGTGCTCGTCATCGCCCGGCTCCCAGCACCACGGCCGCCACCTCGTCCATGCGGTCGGCCAGCTCGGTGTAGCTGAAGTAGCCCATGCCGGCTTGGAGCAGGGCCCCGGCGAAGGCCAGGTTCAGAGCCCGCAGCACGGCCGGATCGGCGTCGTCGTCGAGGGCGACGGACAGGCGCTCGTTGAAGAGCGCGGCGATGCGGCTGCGCAAGCGCTGGACGTCAGGATCCGTGGCCAGCACCGCGGTGGTGGACGCGGCGGCCAGCTCGGGCTCAGCCGCGATGGCGAGGGCCAGCTCGCGCAGCGCCGCCGAGACGCGTGTGGCCGCCGAACGTCGCCGGTCGGGTGTGGCCGCGGGCAAGGCGGCCAGACGGCGCCAGAAGACCTCGGCCACCAGATGGTCCTTGGACCCGAAGTAGGAGTACGCGGTGGCGGCAGCCACGCCCGCCCGGCGAGCTGCGTTGCGCACGGTGAGGCCGTCGTACCCGTGAGCCCGCAGCTCGGCCACGGTGGCGGCGACGAGAGCGTCGACCCGATCGGAGTGGCGCCCGTCGAGGCCACGTCGCGTCGGTTCGGTGCTCGTCGCGCTGGCCATCGGGCGCCGACCCTACGCCATTGCTGGACAGGTGTCCAGACACTAGTCTGCGCAGCATGAGCGACGAGCATGACCGTCCCGACTACTCCGGCGACTTCGATCCGGACTTTCGGTATGAGGACCTGTCGAAGGAGGCCCTCGTGCGCCTCGTGCGCGAGTACGCGCTGATCGTGCACCTGCTCGACCGCTCGATGTGCGCCGCCATCGGCATGCGCTACGGCCAGGAGGTGGTGGAGGAGCTGGCCATCGAGGAGTGGCGAGGCGCCAGCCCCATCTACGGCGACCGCCTCCGCAGGATCATGGGGATCGAGGGCGACGGTGTGGAGGCCATCTTCAAGGTCCTGCAGCTCGACCCCGGGTTCCCGCAGCACTACATGGACGTGAGGTACGAGATCGTTGACGACCACCACGGGTTCTTCGAGCTGCAGTCCTGCGGGGCGCTGCTCGACGTCGAGCCTTGGGGCGAGCGGGCCATCACCGGCATGTGCCACACGATCGAGGACGCCACCTTCGACCCGACGGCCCAAGCCGTGAACCCGAAGGCCCACATCCGCCACGTCCACCGTCCGCCCCGCCTCCCGGCCGACCGCGTGCCCCACTGCCGGTGGGAGATCACGATCGACGACGCCAACGAGACGCTCGACGAGCCCCCGATCACGACGATGACGCGGGGCACGACGGCGGCGACGTTCCAGTTCCCCCCGATGCGCGACGGCACGCCCCACCTCCCGCCGTCCGCCACGAACGTGGCGATCGGCTAGCTCGAGCCCTCTGCGCCCTCTGAGCCGTCTGAGCCCTCTGTGGTCCTCGCGTCCTTCGCGGCCTTGGCGATCAGCGTCTCGACCTGGCTGTTCAGCTTGGCGCCGGAGGGCCAGCCCGCGTAGTGGGTCAGGAGGATGACGATCTCCCGGAGCTCCTCGGGCGTCAGCTCCTCGTTGCCGAGTGCCGCCTCCACCTGGATGTCGATGACATCGTGCAAGCCCCGGCCGACGAGCAGGCCGATCAAGAGGAGCCGGCGATCTCGATAGGAGAGCCCCGGACGGTTCCAGATCTCGGCGAAGAGGTGCTCGACGGTGTAGCCGAAGAAGTCACCCGGCCCGTCGCCCACCTGCGGCCAGCCGTAGACCTCGGCCATCGTCTCGAGCCCCCGCTGCCGCCGCTGCTCGTCTCGCTCCATCGCGGCACGGTACCCGCGGCCGCCGGTTCGACCCGGCGTGGGCGGGGTAGGTCGGGTCGGTGACGACGACGGCGGGCCGGGCGGCCAGAAGGGCAGCGGACAGCCGCTGGGTGGACTGGCTGGCGCGCCTCGGGTTCTGCTCCCGCGGCGTCGTCTACGCCGTGATCGGTCTGCTCGGCCTCAACATCGCGTGGCGGGGAACGTCGGGTGACGCCTCGGCCAGCAAGGAGGGCGCGCTGCGCGAGATCTCCGAGCGCTACTTCGGCCGGTCCCTTCTTCTCGTCCTCGCTGTCGGCCTGGCCGGCTACGCGATGTGGCGCCTGTCCGAAGCCCTGTGGGGCAAGCGAGACGAAGACGACGACGCGAAGCGCACCGCGAAGCGCCTCCTGTCGGCCGGCAAGGCCGGTACCTACCTCGTCCTCCTGGCCAGCACCTTGAAGTTCGTGAGCGAGGGCCCTTCGGCCGGTGGCTCTCAAGGCGACGAGCAGGAGCAGACGATGACGGCTCGCGTGCTCGAGCTGCCGGGCGGGCGGGTCGCCGTCATCGCGGTCGGCTTGGCCCTCATCGCTGGGGGGCTCTACGTCATCTATCGCGGCCTGGCGCAGAAGTTCGACAAGCGCCTCGACACGAGCGAGATGGGTCCGGTCATGGGCCGGGCCGTGGACGTGGCCGGCACCTATGGCCTGCTCGCCCGCGGCCTGGTGTTCGCGCTTCTCGGCTTCGTGCTCGTGAAGGCGGCGGTCGACTTCGACCCCGAGAAGGCCAACGGCATCGACGGCACGCTGAAGCTCATCGCATCGCACGCCTACGGCACCATCCTGCTCACGGCGACTGCCCTGGGCCTGATCGCCTACGGCATCTACTCGCTGGCCGAGGCGAGGTACCGCCAGCTCTGACCTGCGCGAACTGTGTCTGACACAGTTCGCGCAGGCTATGCCCGGCGGGTGGCGATGCGCGCTGCCGTGTCGCCGAGGGTGAGGAAGAGCTCGGTGGCATCATCCACGAGCTGCTCGCGGGAGACGTCGATGCGACCGTCGAGCCAGGCGACGACGAGCTCGCTCGTCCCCCCTACGAGGATGGCCGCCGTGATGCGCCCGATCCGTTCGCCGGCTCGGGGCTTGCCGTGGCGCTCCGCTCCGGCCTGCTCGACCAGCCCGACGAGGGCGTGCCCGGTATCGATGCGGCGCCGGTTGAGGCGCTCGTTGCCAAGAGCCTCCACGTAGAGGACCCGACCCCGGCGGCGGTCGTCGTCGACGAAGGCGACGATGCACTCGAGGCAGGCTCGCACCTGAGCTCGGGCGTCCTCCCCGGCCGACACGGCAGCGGCGATGACCTCGGCCCCCAGCTCCTCGACCAGCCGGTCGTAGACGGCCACGACGAGCTCGTCCATGTCGGCGAAGCCCTCGTAGAAGTACCGCGGGTTGAGGCGGGCGGCCGAGCAGACGGCGCGCACGGTGGTCGCCGCATAGCCCTCCGTGCCGAGCAGCTCGAACGCCGCGTCCAGCAAGAGGGTGCGACGCTCAGCGCGACGATCGTCGGGCGTGAGGCCGACCCAGCGGGTCGGGCGGCGGGGCGAAGCAGAAGTTGGCAACAGGCGTTACCATAGCGTAGGTTCCCTGGGAACGCCCGTTGCCATCACGGGCGAGCCGAAGGGTGGCAGATGTCGGAGCACGTGGTGATCGTCGGCGGGGGCGTGGGCGGCCTGACCGCGGCGCTGGCCCTCAGTCGGAACGGACACGAGGTGACGCTCCTCGAGCGCGACGAGATCGAGCCGCTCGCCGATGCCGAGGAGGCGTTCGCCACTGAGCGCCGGGGAGCCCCGCAGGTCCATCAGACCCACGGCTTCCTGGCCCGCTTGCAGGTGACCCTCCGAGACCGGTTCCCTGACGTGCTCGAGGACCTGCTCGCCACCGGCGGCACGACGATGCCGATGACCGCCTCGCTCGGTGACCCCCGCCCGGGCGACGAGGACCTCAAGGTCATCATCGTGCGCCGCTCCACCCTCGAGTGGGTGCTGCGGAGGGCCGTCACGGCCCAGGACCGCGTCACGGTGCGCACCGGAGCCGGCGTGGCCGGACTGGTCAGCACGGAGACCGGGGCCGGGGGTGTGCCGATCGTGTCGGGCGTCCGGCTCGACGACGGCAGCACCGTGAGCGCCGACGTCGTCGTGGCCGCCACCGGTCGACGGGGCCCTGTCCCTGACTGGCTGGCTCCGCTCGGCGTCGAGGTCACCGAGCGCATCCACGAGAGCGGGCTCATGTACCTCACCCGCTGGTACCACCGGCCCGCCGAAGCCCTCCCGCCCGACCCGAAGCTCGGTGGCGACCTCGGCTTCGTGAAGTTCCTGGCCGTGCCGGGTGACGGCGACACCCTGTCGGTCACCCTCGCCGTGCGCACCGCCGACAACGACCTGCGGGCCGCCCTGTCCGACGCCGACCGATTCGATCAGGCCTGCCACCTCCTGCCCGGCCCCGACCTCTTCTTCAACGAGGACGTGGCGACCATGGAGCCCATCGGGGGTGTGCGCCCCATGGCCGGGCTGCTCAACCGCCTCCGGCGCTTCACCGATGACACCGGACAGCCCAACGTCTTGGGCTTCCACGCCCTCGGCGACGCCCACACCACCACCAACCCCCTCTACGGCCGGGGCTGCTCGCTCGCTGCGGTCCAGGCCGTGCTCCTCGCCGACGCCTTCGCCGCCCACCCGGGCGACCCGACGGCCCGGGCCGCGACCTACGAGGCCGGCAACAAGGCCGAGATCGAGCCCTGGTTCGACTCGGCCGTGCAGATGGACAAGCTGGGCGCCGACCCAGCCGGCACCGGGACGTTCGGCGGTGGCGGCGACGGGGGGTCCGACGCGGCCAAGGGCATGGGCGCGGTGTTCGTCGCCGCCCAGACCGACCCGGTCATCGGGCGGGGCATCGCCCGGTTCATGAACCTGCTGGCCACGCCGATGCAGCTGCTCGCCGATGGAGAGCTGATGACCCGGATCGCCGAGGTCATGGCCGACCCGTCCGCCTACCCCGTTCCGCCCCGCGTCGGCCCGACCCGGCGTGAGCTGCTGCGCCAGCTCGGCCACCCCGTCGAACCCGACGGCGAGCTCGTCGCCTAGATCCACCCACCGCACGACCCGGAGACCACCCACCGCATGGCTGCACCCACCCCCCACCCGTCCACCCGCGAGCGGCGCGTCGCCACGAACGGCGTCGAGCTGCGCGTCGTCGAGGCGGGCGAGGGCTTTCCTGTCGTGCTCGCCCATGGCTTCCCCGAGCTGGCCTACTCCTGGCGGCACCAGATCCCAGCGCTGGCCGAGGCCGGCTACAAGGTGATCGCCCCCGACCAGCGCGGCTACGGCGGATCCGACCGGCCCGAGGCCATCAGCGACTACGACATCCACCACCTGACCGACGACCTCCTCGGGCTCCTCGACGAGGCCGGCCACGAGAAGGCGGTCTTCGTGGGTCACGACTGGGGTTCGATGGTCGTCTGGCAGATGGCGCTGCTCCACCCCGAGCGGGTGGCAGGGGTCATGGGGATGAGCGTGCCCTTCCTCCCCCGCGGGCCCATGCCGCCCGTCCAGCTGATGCGCCAGGTCTTCGGCGACAGCTTCTTCTACATCCTCTACTTCCAGGAGCCCGGCGTGGCCGACGAGGAGCTGGGCCGCGACCCGGGCGAGACGATGAAGCGCATGCTCGCCGGCCTGACCCGTCCGAAGGAGGGCGAGACGGTCGACCTGGCCGGGCTGGCCGCCCCCGACGGGCGAGGCTTCGTCGACCGCCTGCCAGCGGTCGCCGAGCTCCCCGCGTGGCTGAGCCAGGAGGAGCTCGACCACTACACGGCCGAGTTCACCCGTACGGGCTTCCGGGGCGGGATCAGCTGGTACCGCAACTTCGATCGCAACTGGGAGACCACGCCGCAGCTCGACGGGGCCAAGGTCACGGTCCCGTCCGCCTTCCTCACGGGAGCCGACGATCCGGTCAACATGATGAGCCCGTTCGCCATCATGGACGGCTGGGTGCAGGACCACCGCGGCAGCACCGTCGTGGACGGCGCCGGACACTGGGTGCAGCAGGAGAAGCCCGACGAGGTCAACGCGGCCCTGCTCAGCTTCCTGTCCTCGCTCGACCTCGGGCAGGTGACGGGCTGATGCGCGCCGCCGCCCTGAGGGCCGGTCAGATCTACGTCCGCGACGACCTCCCCGAGCCCGAGCCCGCGTTCGGGCAGATCCTCGTGCAGGTCAAGGCTTGCGGCATCTGCGGGTCGGACCTGCACTTCGCCAAGCACGGCGCCCAGATGATGGCGCTGGGCAAGGAGATGTCGGGGATGCCGTCCTTCGGCGGCGAGGCCCCCGACATCGACCTCGACGCTGACGTGTTCATGGGCCACGAGTTCTCGGCCGAGGTGCTCGAGATCGGCCCCGACACCGTCGGCCCTGAACCGGGCACGCTCGTCACGTCGATCCCGATCCTGTTCACCGCGGCGGGCATCCGGCCCATCGTCTACAGCAACGACGTCCCGGGCGGGTACGGCGAGCGAATGCTGCTGTCGGCCCCGATGATCGCGGAGGTGCCCAACGGGCTCGACCACAAGCGGGCCGCCCTGACCGAGCCGATGGCCGTCGGCCTGCATGCGGTCAACAAGTCCCGCATCAAGCCCGGCGAGGGCGCCCTCGTGCTCGGGTGCGGACCGGTGGGCCTGGCCTGCATCGCCGCGCTGAAGCTCCAGGGCATCGACACGATCGTGGCCACCGACTTCTCCCCCGCCCGCCGGGCCATCGCCACCTCCATGGGGGCCACCGAGGTCGTCGACGCCGCGGCGGAGCCGGCCTTCGAAGCCTGGCAGCGGGCGGGCGGCGGCAAGTCGCTCGTCGTGTTCGAGGCCATCGGCGTCCCCGGCATCATCAACGGCGTCCTCAAGGACGCCCCGATGGGCACCCGCCTGCTCGTGGTCGGCGTCTGCATGGAGCACGACACCATCAACCCCTTCTTCGGGATCAGCAAGGAGCTGAGCATCCAGTTCGCGCTCGGCTACGACCCGATGGAGTTCAACGGCACGCTGCGGGCCATCGCCGAGGGCGAGATCGACGTCACCCCGATGATCACGGGCGAGGTCCCCCTCGAGGGCGTGGCCGACGCCTTCGAGGCCCTCGGCAACCCCGACGACCACTGCAAGATCCTCATCATCCCGTAGCCCAGCGAGCTTGTGAGCGTCATCCCTAACCCCAGCGAACTTGTGAGCGTCATCCAGTCTCAGACTGGATGACGCTCACAAGTTCGAGGGGTGGCGACGTCAGGGGGTGGCGCGGAGGCGACGGAGCAGCAGGCCAGCAGCCAGGGCCGCGGCGGCGAGGGCGAGCGGGACGGCGGCGCCGGTGGCGGGCATCCTGTCGGTGCCGCTCGTGGCGCCGGTGCCGTCCTCGGCCCCGGCGACGGCCGAGGGCGACTCGGGCCGCGGGTCCGGGGTGCCCGGCGACGCGGCGGCCACGATGGGCAGCACGATCGAGCTGGGGTGAGCGGCGTCGCTCAGCACCGTGACCGGGCCGCCCAGACCGGCCAGCGCGGCGGGCAGCGGCGGCAGAGCGTGGGGCACGTCGTAGGCGGCGACCGTCACGCGGAGGCGGTTCCCGGCCGGGATGACCACCGATGTGGGGAAGACCTCTACCGGCACGAGCACGGGCTCCCCCGCGGGCACCGGCAGCTCGGCGGCTCGGGTGAACGGGTGCCAGGGTTGGATCGACTGACCGTCGAGCATCCGGGACCGTTCGGGGTCGACGGCGCGGTGCGACGCCGTGAGCAGGCCGTTGGTGAGCCCGCGAGACGTGCCGTCAGGTGCAACCGACGACAGGGCCACCGACGTGGCGGCCTGTCCGCCGAGGGCCGACTCCAGCCAGAGGTCGGCCTGGATCGGGCCGTCGATCTGGACCGGGGTGGCGAAGGGCTCCGAGGTGTAGGTGAGCGACAGCGCCTCGTCGATCCTGTTGTCGGTCGCGCACGGCGTGCCTCCCAGCGCGCCGATCAGCCACTGGTTGGCGCTGCGCGTGCAGACGCCCGTCACCGGGAGCTGGAGGTACTGGCGGCCGGCGTCGGCGCCGGTCGGCGGTTCGGGCGTGAGGCCGGCGTCGCTGCGCAGGTGCCAGCGCTGGGCGGTCAGGCCGGGCCGGGGCCACGTCGGGGCGTGCTCCCAGCGCTCGACCCCTCGCACGTACTGCGTCACCTGGGGAATGCAGTCGGCGCCCGAGTCGATCCCGCGGACGTGAGCGTCGAACCACTGCAGGTTGAGCTCGGAGAGGGAGGGAACCCCGCCGGCCGGAAGGCCCTGCCCGGTGGTGAGGTGGTTCCACGGCCCCATGAGGAGGCGGGCGTCGGTGTGGTCGGCCAGCCGCTCGTAGAGCATCGGCTCGCCGCGCTGGAAGAGGTCGTCGAGGCCACCGACGATGAAGGTGGGCACATCGATCTGGTCGACCACCTCGATCGTCGAGCGCTGGCGCCAGAACGGCCCGTCATAGGCGCTGTCTCCGCCCACCACCGACTCGGCGATCGTCGGGAGCTGGAAGCTGGGCACCGCCAGGAGGTGGTCCACGACCGTGGTGGGGTCGCTGCTCGGCACGAGGCCGAGACCGGTCACCAGGCCCATCCAGAGCGGGATGAAGGCGGTGTTGATCTGGCCGCCGGCGAGCACGATGTCGCGGAACGAGTCGGCCATGGGAACCGTGGCGAACACGGCCTTGACCGCCGGGTGGCCGCTGGCCGCTGCGAACAGCGAGGTGATCCCCATGTAGGAGGCGCCGACCATGGCGACGTCGCCGTTGCTCCACGGCTGCTCGACGATCCAGTCGAGCACCTCGGGGTAGTCGGCCACGGTGCGCTCGCTCCACGAGTCCCACTGACCGCCGGAGGTGCCGGTGCCGCGGTCGTCGAGGGTCATCGTGGCGTACCCGTGCTGCCAGAGCCCGCCTGCACCGGTGCCGAAGGCCGCGGCGCCAAGCGACTTGCTGTAGCCGGTGATGGTGAGGGCCGTGGGCACCGGTCCGCCGATGCCCGCCGGCAGGTGCACGTCGGCGCGCAGGACGACGCCGTCGGACATCGGGATGGCGAGGTCGCTGAGGACGACCTCCTCGGTGGCGACGGGCTGGGGCGCGTAGCGGGGAAAGGCCTCGGCGCAGCCCGCGGGCGCACCCGATCCGCGGCTCTGAGCCGCCGCCCCGCTCACAGTCAGCGTCGCCAGGAGAGTGGCCGTGGCCAGCAGTCCCGAGGCGCGGGTAGCCCGCCGTCGTGTCCGGTTCGTGCCCATCGGCGAAGTCTGGCCGGACGGTCCACGCCGGCACGAACCGATGCGGCCCCCCTCCGGCACCGGCCCGGGGCGTGACCGTCGAGGAGGTCCTCAGGCGTGGTCGGCGACCGGCCGAGGCAGGCAACCCGGACAGGTACCCTTCCCTCGTGACGTGGAGGCAGGGTGGCTGATCACTTCCCCAAGGGCTCGGTGATCCGCAAGGTGAACAACGAGCCGGCGATCATGTTCGGCGCCGGTCGGGCTCTGTTGCTACAGCTCGCGCACCCGGCCGTGGCCCAAGGGGTGCAGGATCACAGCGAGTTCAAGAAGAACCCGTTCAAGCGTCTGCAGGGCACCTTGGAGGCCACGTACGCGGTCGTGTTCGGCTCCACCGACCTGGCCCGCGGCGTGGGGCGGCGGATCCAGTGGATCCACGAGTTCGTCGTCGGTCCGGGGTACAGCGCCAACGACCCGAGCAACCTCCTGTGGGTCCACGCCACGCTCTGCGACACGGCGCTGGGCTGCTACGAGGGCTTGGTCGAGGAGCTCCCGGCCGAGGAGGCCGAGATCTACTACCAGGAGATGAAGCGGGTGGCCGAGGCGTTCGGCGTCGGGCTCGAGCACCAGCCCGAGACCCTCGCCGACTTCCGCCGCTACTTCGACGAGACGACGGCCGCCATGGAGGTGACCGATGTCGGCCGGGATCTGGCCGGTTTCATCCTCGACCCGGAGCTGCCCCTCAAGCTCCACGTCCCGTTCAAGCCCCTGCTCGGGGCCCAACGGATGTTCACGCTGGGCTCGCTGCCTCCCGGCCTCCGAGACCAGCTCGACGTGGAGTGGTCCGAGCGCGACCAGGCCCGCTACGAGAAGGCCCGCAGGCGGGTGCGCCGAGTCTTCTCAGCGGTCCCTCGGCCCGTCCGCACGTTCGGCAACGTGATCGGTGGGCCCGGCCTGCTCTGGATGGCGGCTCGGCACGTCCGCCAGTTCGAGGCCAAGCAGGCCACCCGGGCCCGAGCCGCAGCCTGACCCACGATCTCTGCGGAGATCTCCGATGGCAGGATGCGAGCCATGGCATGGCTCCCTGACGGCTTCGAGACGCCCACCCGGCTGGACCTCCCGACCGGCCACCACCTCCGCCCGATCCGCGAGGCCGACATCGACATGGACTACCCGGCGGTCATGGGCAGCCGCGAGCGCCTCTGGGCTCGGTACGGCGAGGCCTGGGGTTGGCCGCCTGCGACCATGACGTATGAGGCGGACCGCGAGGACCTGGCCCGTCACGAGAGAGAGATCGCGGCCCAGGAGACGTTCAACTACGCGGTGCTCGACGACGGTGAGACCGAGCTGCTCGGCTGCGTCTACATCGACCCGCCCGAGGCCGACGACGATGGCGGAGCCGTCGTGTCCTGGTGGGTGATCGACGCCGAAGCCGACGGCGAGCTCGAGGCGGCACTCGACGACGCCGTGCCGCGTTGGCTCACAGAGGTCTGGGGCTTCGAGGGCTTCGCCGTCGATCCGCCGCCCCCGTCCGACGCCGTATCGTTTCCTTCCTGACGACAACCCGACCCCGGGCCGCGAGGATGCGTCGGTGCGACTTCGACTGAGTGCGATCGGGGAGCGGCTCCGGACGAGCCTGTTCGTGCTGCCGACGGCCGCCGTCGTCCTCGCCATCGCCCTTGCGGCGCTGACCGTCACCATCGACAGCCGGTTCGACTCGGTCACGACTGACCTGCCGCTCGGCTTCAGCTCGACCGTCGAGAGCGCACGGGCGCTGCTGAGCACGATCGCCGGGGCGACGATCGCCTTTGCCGGCATCGCCATCTCGGTCTCGCTGCTCGTGATCCAGATGGCATCGAGCCAGTACTCGCCACGAGTGGTTCACACCTTGTTCCGCGACCCCTTCAACCGGCGGGTGATGGCCGCTGTAGTCGGCACGTTCACCTACTGCCTGATCGTCCTCCGTGCCGTGCGGTCGCCTCTCGAGGAGGGCAGCGACCCTGTCACCCCCAACCTGTCGGTTGCGGTGGCGGTCGTGCTCGGGATCCTCGCCATCCTCGCCGTGGTGGCCTTCATCGATCACAACGCCCACGCCATGGACATCAGCGAGATCCTCGAGCGCGTGAAGCGGGAGTCGATCGCGCAGATCAGCGCGGAGTGGGAGCCCGTCGGCGGCGAGCCCCACTCGCTCGGCGCTCCCCCCGAAGCCGTGGCCGACGGGCAGTCGACGGTGGTGCGCTTCCACAGCTCGGGCTGGGTCCAGCAGATCGACACCGATGTCCTCATGCGCTGTCCTCCGGACGGAGCGACGATCACGGTCCTGACCAGAGCGGGCCGGTACGCCATCGAGGGGACAGCGCTGGGCACGATCTCCCCGCCAATGACGGACCCGGGACCTGTCGAGGACGAGCTCCGCGCCGCTGTCGTCCTTGGACGCACCCGCACCCTGCAGCAGGACGTGTCCCTTGGTCTGCGCCAGCTGGCTGACGTCGCTCTGCGGGCCCTGTCGCCAGGCATCAACGACCCGACCACCGCACAGGACGCGATCTTCCACTCCACCGCCGTCCTGGCCGAGCTCTACCGCCGAGTGCCGCCCCCGATCAGCCGACCGCGGCCGGGAGGTGGCTGGCTCGTGATGCCTCACCTGCACTCCCATGACGACCTGGTGCGCCTCGCGTTCAACGAGGTCCGCCGGGTCGCCGCGCCCCACCCTGCCGTGTGCATCTACCTGCTCGAGGCCCTGCACCTGTTGGGCGACGCCGCCCAGGAGGCGACGCCGAACCGGATGCCCGCCGTCATCGTCGAGCAAGCGAAGCTCGTGGTCGAGGGCGCTGAAGCCGAGGGGCTGATCCCGACGGACATCGACGACGTGCGGCGCGCCTACGCCCTGCGGTTCAACATGGACGACGGGGCAAGCGCCACCGCCTAGCCGGCCGACGGCGCGCCCGGCCGTGAACCTGTTGGTGGAGACGATGGGACTCGAACCCACGACCCCCTGCTTGCAAAGCAGGTGCTCTAGCCAGCTGAGCTACGCCCCCGGGACCGTTGATCCTACGGGGCCGACCGCCCCCCGATCACAGTCGGATGGGCTGGCGGATCTTGTGGGCCTGGTCGAGCAGGAGCCCGGCGGCGAGCATCAGAAGGCACATGGCCAGCACGATGCCGGTCGTCCGCGAGCTGCCGTCGTCCTCAGCGGGTGCCATCGCGGCCGACACGGCGGGGGCGATCAGCTCGATGGCGGCCTGCTCGGTGACGAGCTCGGCGGCCGTGACGGCCGGGGTCGTGCTGAAGCTGAACGGCGGCAGGGTGAGGGGGCCCAGCTGCAGAGTGCTGCCGGCCGGAACCCCGGGAACCGACGGGCTGCTGACCGGTGATGACGCAGCCGACGAGAGCGGGCTGCTGAAGCCGGTCGGGCCCGACGCGCTGGCCGCGGTCTGGGTGGGGCCGGCAGCGGGCCCGGCCGGCGCGGGGGCGCCCGACGAGGGGGTCGGGCCGGGCGCTGGGCTGATCGGGGCCAGGGCCAGCTGCTGGAGCTGGGCCAGCGCGCCCGCGAGCGGGGTCACGTCGGCGCCAGCGCCTCGCAGCAGGTCGAGCAGGCCGCCCGTGAGGAGGTTCACCTGGTGGATCAGGGCACCGGCCGCGTCAGCCACCTCTCGGGGCGGGAGATCGGGGCCGGCCTCGAGGAGAGCGGTCAGGTGGTTGGCGGCTGCGCCCAGGTCGCCGAGGGCAGGGCCGGCCACCTCGAGGATGGGCTGCAGCGGGGCGAGCAGGGCCAGGACCTGGTCGACCGCCGGGCACGCAGGGGGGCCGAGCGTGCCGCAGCTGACCTGCGGGAGCGCCTCCTCGGTCGTCTGGGCTCCGGCCAGCGATGGCACGAGCGTGGTGGCGGTGAGCACGGCGGTGGCGATGGCTGTGGCGGTCCTGCGCATGGTGGCTCCAGTCGAGCGGCGACGTCGGGTGGTGGTGACGGGTCCACACCCGGGCTTCGCCGTCGACAGCGACGACTCCTCCCGAGCGGCGTGAGGGGGGCACCAAACGGCCGCCAGAAGGGGACGAAAGGGCTGAAGTCCGAAGCGCCGGGGCGCATCGCGGCTCGGTCCGAGTGGGGCACCGGTACACCGGCTGCCTACGCTCCCTTGCGCCATGATCCCGCACCGGCCCGGCGGAGGCCGTCAGCCCGCCCACGTCTACAAGGTCCGCCGGGCCGTGGCCGCAACCATCGTGGTGGTCCTCCTCTACGGCGTCCTGCGCCTGGCGGGTCTGGCCGGAGGCGGGGGCAGCGAGGAGGCCGCCACCACCACGACGGCGCCTACGACCACCACAACCGTCCCGCCCCCGCCCGCGTGCGTGGAGGGAGACACCGTCATCGCGGACAACCCGGCCACCGCCTGGGCCACCGTGCTGGTCGACACCGACCGAGCCCTCCCCGACTGGTACGTCCCACCCGACCTCGAGAACATCAGCGAAGCCGGCTTCCCCTTCACCGATGGCATGGCCCTCCGCGGCCTCGTCATGCCCGACCTCGACGCACTCCGGGAGGCGGCGGACGCCAACGGCACCCCGCTCAGCGTCATCGTGGGCTTCCGCACCTACGCCCAGCAGACGAGCCTCTTCGAACGACGGGTCAACGAGATGGGGGCCTCCGAGGCGGGCAGCCGCGTCGCCCGGCCCGGCCACTCCGAGCACCAGCTGGGCACGACCCTCGACGTCACCGACGAGGGGGCGACGGACGTAGACCAGTCATGGGGAGCGTCACCGGCCGGTCAGTGGGTGGCCAGCCATGCCCACGAGTTCGGCTTCCTGCTCAGCTACCCCTCGGGCGCCGAGTCCCGCACCTGCTACGACTTCGAGCCCTGGCACCTGCGGTACGTGGGCCGGGAGCTGGCCGCCGACGTGATCGCCTCGGGGCTCACGCTGCGGGAGCACCTCTTCGCCCTCTCCCAAACCGCGCCGGCGCCTACCGGGTGACCCCGGGATGGCGGGAGGCCGACGGTACGCTCCACGTCTCTCCCCCCAGTCCCCGGCCCGCCGGGAGGTCCCCGTCGTGCCCGATGACCGCCGCCGCCGCCTGACCCTGCTCGGGCTGGGCGCGATCACGGTGGTCGCCCTGGGCGTCAGCCTCTTCCTCGACGGCCGCGACGACCCCGCCCGAACGCCGAGCAGTCGGGACGGCGAGGCGGCCGGCTCCGACGGCCCGGTGAACGGTGACGGCGATGAACCGGGGGTCGACCCCTCCGAGCCCGAGGGCGAGTTCTTCCGAACCGACTTCGCCGGCTTCGCCGACCCCGACGGCTTCCTGCAGCCGTACCCCAACGCCGAGATCGAGGGCATCCTCACCTTCCGGGGCAACCCGTCGCGCACGTACTACGGGAAGGGTCCCGTCCCCCGGTCGCTCCCCACCGTGCTCAAGCGATTCCCGGACGAGCCGATGTGCCGGACATCGGTCAACCTCGGAACCACCAAGGTCTGGTGCGGGATGGGGTGGACAGGACAGCCCCTCATCGCGGAGCGCGCCGATCGGCGGTGGGCCATCTTCGGCGGGTACGACGGTCACATCCACTTCATGGACGCCATCACGGGCGAGCGGATCCTCCCCGACGTCGTCACCGACGACATCATCAAGGGCACGCCGACCATGGACCCCGACGGCTTCCCGCTCGTCTACTCGGGGTCGCGCGACAACCTCCTGCGGGTGATGGCCATCGATCGAGCCGGCCAGGCCGAGGTGCTCTGGACGCTGCACGCCGAGTCCGTCTCGCCCACGCTCTGGAACGACGACTGGGACTCCTCGCCGCTCGTCCTGGGCGACTACCTCGTCGAGGGCAGCGAGAGCAGCCGCTTCTGGGTCATCAAGCTCAACCGGACCTACGACGCGGCCGGCCTCGTGCAGGTCGACCCGCAGGTGGTGTTCACGACGCCCGGTCTGGGACCAGGAGGTCCTGCGCGCCAACGGCGACGATCACGCGTCGGTCGAGAGCTCGATCGCCGTGCACGAGGACACCGCCTACTTCGGCACGTCGGCCGGGCTCATCTGGGGTTACGACCTCAGCCCGCTGCGCACGGGAGGCGACCCCACGCCCACGTTCCGCTTCTACACCGCGGGCGACAACGACCCGTCACCGGTGATCGACGACGAGGGCATGCTCTACATCGCCGGCGAGTTCGACCGAGACCTGCCCCGGGCCCGCGAGGTGGGCCAGCTCACCAAGGTCGACCCGAGCAACACCACCAACCCGATCGTGTGGGCCTTCGTGGAGACGACCAACATCGGCTCGGGGATCTACGGCACGCCGGCCATCCACGGCGACCTCGTCGTCGTGGCCACCGACGGCGGGCGCCTCATCGCCCTCGACCGGGCCACGGGCGCCCTGCGGTGGGAGCTGCGCCTCCCGGGCCCGTTGTGGGCCAGTCCCGTCATCGTGGACGACGTGCTCCTCCTCGGCGACTGCAACGGCTTCTTCCACGCCTTCGACGTGTCCGACCCCGACGTGGTGCCGCCCGAGCTGTGGTCGCTCGAGCTGGGCAGCTGCATCGAGGCCACCCCGGCCGTGTGGGACGGTCGCATCTACATCGGCACCCGCGGCGGGCACCTCTACATCCTCGGGGACCCCAGCCTGGCCCCCACCACCACCACCGCAGCTGCCCCCGCCACGACCGTCGGCTGAGCCCCCGCCAGCGCTTCGGCGGCAGCCGCACGCTTCTTCACGTGCAGCTGTCGCCGAGACGAGAGGGCCCAGGTCAGAGGAGCTGGACGACCAGCGGGCTCTTGGGGGGCGAGGCGTTGCCGGCCACGTCGGTTGCCACGACGGTCACCTTGTAGACGCCGAGCAGCCCGGCGGGCCGGGCCGACCAGGTGCAGCTCTTGCGGTCGGCCGAGCACACCAACGTGGCCTCCACGGTGCGCGGCGAGCCGAGCAGCACCGGGGTGAACGTGACGCGCACCTTGTCGATGCCCGACAGCGTGTCGGCCGCCGTGCCCCTGAGCGGGGCACCCACCAGGATCAGGGCTCCGGCTGTGCCCACGGACGGTGCCGTGCGATCGATGCGCACGACGGTGGAGACCGAGGCCGTGTTTCCGGCGTTGTCGGTGGCCGACCCGGTGACCGTGGTCGTGCCCTCGGTGGTGACCGTCGCCGGTGGCGGGCACGACGCCACGCCCGACCCGCCGTCATCGGTGCACGTGTAGGTCACGCTCACCGGCCCGGCCTGACGGTGCCAGCCGGCGGGGTTCGAAGCCGGCGAGACGGCCGCCGTGATGACGGGGGCGTCAGTGTCGGCCCCGGTGATCGGGATCGTGACCGTGGTGCTGTTGCCGGCCCGGTCCGTGACCGTGCGAACGATGTCGCCGTTCGTGGAGACGGTCTCAGAGACAGGGCAGGAGGCCACCCCGGATCCTCCGTCGGCACAGCGGAACACGATCCGCACGCCGCCGGCGACCGTCTCGGTCGTGGCGTCGACCACCGGGCCGGTGCCGTCCACGAGAGCGACGATCGACCCGTGCGAGCCGTCGCTGCCCACGAAGCCGATCTCGATGGGACCGTCGCCGGCGGGCAGGGCCACCGGGCCCGAGTAGGGCGCGGCGGGGCCGCCGTCGACGCTGAGCGTGTAGGTCACCCCGGGCTGGGCGTCGGCGAGCGAGACGGAGGGCGCGGGTGGGCGGTAGAAGCCGTTCACGTCCGGGGGCCGGTCGAACACCAAGTGAGCGTCGGGGCCAGGTTCGGGGAGGAGCTGGGCGCGGTACCCCGTCACCTTCTCCGAGCTCCACCCCACGTTGCCCGCCGCATCGAGGAGCTGCACCGAGTACTCCGAGACCTCGCTCGCCCCGGTCGGGAGCCCGGTCAGCGCGGCACCGAAGCCAGTGGGGCCGGTCCGAACGAGCGTGGCCCGCCGCCACGGACCGGCTGGGCCATCCACGTCGAGCCGGTAGAGCACGATGCCCTCGGTGGCGTCAGCGCTGTCGCTGGTCACCTCGATGATGCCGTTCCCGGCTCCGAGCAGGTAGCCCCGACTGGCATCGATGTGCGGCGCCTCGAAGTCGTCGCTGTCGGACCGAAGAGCCCGGAGCGTGGCCGAGCGGGCCGTTCGAGGTATGGCCTGCCCCGGAGCACCTTCGCCATCGGTGTACCACTGCACCGGGCTGTAGATGACGAGGTCCTCCCGACCGTTCGGGCCGGCGATGGCTCGGGCGTCGGCCAGCCGCACGGGGAAGGTGACCTCCTCGAAGTCTGGGAACGACACCCCGTCGGAGGTGTCGGTCGGCATCAGGGCCCGGCTCGGGCGGGTTCGAGCCCCATCGGTGGTGTCGAGGGCGTCGATCACGACACCGTGCACCGGCTTGCCCGCACCGAGCTCGCTGATGAGGTTCCACGACAGCGGGCGGTAGTGCGACGCCTGGACCGAGTTGGTGGTGCCAGGGGCGCTGGCTTCGATGACCACGCCGTCGTCGCCGTTGCGGGTCTGGTACTCGGGCTCGAGGTCGATGATGACCTCGTCGACGGTGAGGTCGGGGTCGACCACTGGTGCCTCGGGTAGGGCGGGCGCCGCCACACCACCAGAGGTTCCGACCCGCCACATCGGCAGGCCGTAGAAGGTGGCGACCTCGGTCACCTTGGCGTCGAAGGCGCCCACGGGCTTGGCCTCTCCGAGGTAGCGGAGCTTGGCGAACAGCAGCGCCTGGCCGGCCGTCATCTCCTCGGAGGCCAGGTTCTCGGCTGCGTAGGCCATGAGCTTCTCGGACGCAGCCACCGTGTCGGTGTCGCCGTAGCCATAACCGGTGTTGCCGAGGAACAGCGCCCCTCGAGATGCGAGGGCCTGGGCCCAGTCCGTGGTGAGGACGTCGTTGGCGGAGACCAGGTCGGGGATGTTGAGGCCCGCATGGCAGCCGACGGTGAAGAGAACCGACCCGAGCAGCGATGCGGCGAGGCCGCCCGTCTTGGCGTCGACCGAGTCGGCCTGGCCGCTGGCCGGGAGCATGCGGTACTGGTCGTAGTGGCCGTTGACCGAAGCGAATCCGCCGGCGGCCGCGTTGATGCCGTCGATGGCGTCGGGGCCCGTCCACGGATCCCTCGGTCCGTTCGGGACGTCGTTGCGAAGCACGGCCGCCGCCGCGCCGACGGCGCTGACGAGGTGGTCGTGCACGGCGGCCGCGCCGTCGGCCACGAAGTCGTACCCAGCGGTGAACGAGCGGTCAGGCGTGAGGGCACCGTTGGCAGACGTGAAGGCGCTGATGGCCTCGCTCACGTCTGCGGGCGACTCGACGAGACGTCCCACGGCCACGCTCGGCAGGTAGAGCAGGTCGGCCTCGAGGAAGTCGAACGGAGCAAAGGCGCCGTAGGGGTCGTCGGACAGGAGGTACCCGCCGCCGAAGGCTGCCGCGATGGGGTTCGACCGCCCGCCGTAGACGACCTCGAGGGCGTGGTCAGCTTCGTTCGACAGCCCGATGTTGTCGAAGACGCGGCCCTGGGGGATGACGTCGTCGCCGCCGACGATGACGAGGTGGCGGAGGCCGTCGGTGTTCCCCGGCGCGGCCCGGTTGACCACGTCGAGGATCCTGCTGACGACGGCGTTGGCGGCCTCGACCGAGCAGGGCGCGTCATCCCAGGCCTCGTAGGCCGCGGCTACCGCGGGGTCACCGTCGACGGCGAGCACCGTGCCGAGCACGTCCCGCGAGCAGCGAACGCCTCGAGCTGAGCCACGTTGAGGCCCGGCATGCGGCTCGGGGCGATGAGGATGAGCGACTGCCGGTCGTCGGGCACGGGCAGCGGCGCAAGAGCACCAGCGGGACTGGTGGTCAGGTCACGCGCCGCTATGCAAGGGGGGAGCACTGGAGCGGGATGCAGCGACACATCGAGCAGGTAGGGCTGATCGCTGGCCGCCCCGTTGTAGCCCCCGATGCCCACAGTGATCGTGGTCCCTAGGTCAGCGGCCCGGATCGTGGTCGTCACCGACTCCGATGCGAGGCCCCGGTTGATCGAGGAGCCGCGCACCGCGTTGGTGCGGAACTCCTCCGTGGTGAAGGGGAGGTCCTGCGATCCTTCCGGGGGCAGGATCGCAGCGTCGACCCCCGGCTCCACGCTCGTGTCGTCGAGCGCGTTGCTCTTCCACGGGTTGCTCTTCCAGGGGTTGGACTTCCACGGGTTGCTCTTCCAGGGCGAGGCGATGCGGCTCGCCCCCACCCCACCGCCTGCGACAGCGAGGTCGTAGTCGGCGGGAAGGTGGCTGAGTCGGACGGTCAGACGGGAGCCGGGAGCGATGTCGCCCGGCACCGTGATCCGCACGTAGTCCTCGTCGCCGGCATGGGACAGGTGGCCCGCGTACACGGAGTCGACGGACACCTCCGGAGACGAGCCCGGGTCGTCGTCTGTCGGCTCCAGGCTGTCGATCACGAGGTCGCTGGCTCCCCTCGAGACCCGCGGTTGAAGCTCGTCGACCTCGAGGCTGCTGCCGAGGCCGGCGACCCCCAGCACCTCACCGGGCTCGTACTCGCCGCTGATGGCGACGCGCTGGCGGTCTACGCCGGGTTGGCACAGCTCGTCGGTGGACGCGTCGGGGTTCGGCTCCAGGTCGTAGGCCGGGGGAAGGGGCGGGCCGTCGGACCCCGGCGGGTCGGGGTCGAACAGGTGGTAGACGGCTTCCTCGCCGCCGCCCACGTCGATGTGGAGCCGAGAGGTGCCGGGCACGTACCGGAACCGCTCCGGCACGAGCGGCGCCACGCGAACCCCCTCGAGGTCGCTCACCGAGCAGTCGACCTCGAAGCGACTGGTCACCGTGACCAGCTCGGTGCCCCGCATGAGGGCCTGGTCGAGCACCGCGTCGCGGGGAGCTGGTCGATCGGCGCCTCGTCGCTCGGGAGCAGCCCGGCGATCAGGTGTCCGAGGGTGAGCTCATCGGGGCCGACGAACCAGTCCACGCCCTCAAGGATCTCGATCAGCAGCTCGACGGTGGCAGCGGGCTGGAGCGCCCCGGCGCTCTGCGCCTCCAGGAGCGAGCACTGGGCGCAGGCATCGAGGTCGACGATCTCGCCCGCCCGGGTGCCAAGGTGCTCGACGTAGACGTCGGCGAACGGCGTGGCCGCGAGGTCGAGATCGTCGAGCATGGTGGTGGCGAGCGGGGAGCCGCCGATGTCGGTGGGCGACAGGACGCTCACCGGAGCCGAGAGATATGCGGTGAGGTCGTCGCCGCCCAGCTCGAGGTCGAGCAGCGTCGTCGCCGGACCGACCGGCGTGCGGCACGGACCGCCGCAGATCGGACCACCGTGAGCCGGTGCGGGCAGGTCGGAGATCGGTACGCCCGTGAGCAGCAGGGCGCCCGTGCTGACATGGGCCAAGCGCGTCCGGGTGAGGTCGACGTCGCCCATGGTGAGGCCGGCCAACGGGTCGCTCTCACCGGGCTCGAGGGTGGCGCTGACGATCTCGCCGATGGTGACCGTCGTCGGCGGCCGGCCCTCCCAGCGGGAGCCGGCGAAGCGCTCGCTCCAGCCGGGCGGAGCGAGCAAGAGCAGCGAGGCCACCGGCGTCCCCGCCAGCACCGGGTTGCTCTTCCAGGGGTTGCTCTTCCACGGGTTCGACTTCCAGGGGTTGCTCTTCCACGGGTTCGACTTCCAGGGGTTGGACTTCCACGGCGCCGACTGCAGGGCGGTCGTGGCGGCGGACCCCTCACCGAAGGCGCTCGCGGCCGCGACGAGGTTCGTGCGGGGCGTCTCGCGCCGACCGGCGCCGGAACCCGCGGGCCCAGCCGAGGTGACCGACGTGGTCAGGTCGGTGACGCGCGCCGCTTCGACTCGAACGGCCTGGATCGCACCGTTCGAGCCGGCCAGCGCCACGAGACGGCCATCGGGCATGTGGACGAGCTGCGTGATGGACGAGCGCTCGGCCGGCGGTAGGACCTCCGCCACGCTGGCGTCTCCGAACCCGAGGTCGCGACCTCCACCCTCGCCCAAGCGCATCAGCCGGAGGCTGGTCGAGGAGAGGGTGCCCCAGCGCCCGCTGACCAGGATCCGATCCCGGTCGTCGACCGTGAGGTGGGCCCCGGACGATTGGGTCGGCGGCTCAGCGCTGCCGACGGGGCTGAGCACGAGCGGCCCCACGCTTCCGTCGCCGCTGAAGGAGCTGTCGACCTCTCCGTCGTCGGCGTTCCACCGCTCGACGGTGAGCTGTCGGAGGCCCGAGTGGTCGTTCTCCGTGAGGAGGATGGGCCGCTCGTCGTTGTCGACCTCGATGCCGAGCGACAGAAGCGCAGGCGCGCCGTCGACCGAGAGCGGCCAGTAGTCGTTCGGGTAGGTCAGCGTGTCGGCGTCCACGCGGAACACGGTGGTCGCGCTCGCTCGCTGGACGGCGAAGTAGGCGTACCCACGGACCGCCAGGTCGCCGTAGGTGGCCACGTCGCCCAGCGTGAAGACCCGAGCCGTCCCGGGTTCGAGGGTCGCCGGGTCGACGAGGAGGAGCGCGGCGTCGCCCGCCCCCTGCGGTCCGAGGGCCGCACCCAGGACGAGGTGGCCCTGGGGGGCCCGGGCCAGGCCCATGGACTTGCCGACGGTGCCGGCCGGAACGGACCAGACGTCCTCCGGCGTGTACGTCCGAAGCTCTTCGAGATCGCCGCGCGGGGAGAAGCGAGCCACCGCCGGAACGCGGAGGCCGGCCTCATCGGCCGCCGCCGCGACGAAGATGCGCCCGTTCGAGTCGACCACGAGGCCGCCGCCGGGATCGCTGCCTACGGCGTTCAGTCCAGGCAACAGGCCCGTCGCCACCGTGCCGTTGGAGCCGAAGTCAGGGTCCAGACCTCCGTCCGGGAGGAGCCGGTGGAGCTCTACGGCGGTGCCCCGGGAGAGGTAGAGGACGCCGCCGTCGGGCGTCGCCATGGCGGTGTGACCGGGGACCGGATCGACGCCGCGCGCCTGCCCGATCCCAGCCAGGCCGTACTCCTCGTCGACGCTTCCCGGACCGCTCGAGACCGGCCCTGAGGTGAAGGCGAGCTCGCAGCTCGTCAACGTGTCGAGCCCGGGATCGCTCTCGTGGGAGTCCGTCCCGAGCCCGCAGTCGATCGTGTCCGCCGCGCCGTCCGCGGCCAGCACGAGGTCGTCGCCGTCGCCGGCCTGCACCGTGTCCGCGGCGGCCCCGGGTCGCAGCTCGTCGGCCCCGCCGTTCCCGCTCAGGCTGTCCGACCCGGGGGAGCCCACGAGCAGGTCGTCGCCCGCCCCGCCGATGGCCGACTCGAAGCCGGTCGCGGTGTCGCCCTCCAGCGTGCCGCCCCCCACAGGGTCGTAGCGGCCCTGGACGGCGCCCGGGTTGTCCAGGTCGATGTGGACCGAGTCGGCACGAGCCAGGTAGGTGAGCGTGTCGAGGCCTGGTCCGCCCACCAGGGAGTCGACGCCGTCGGCGCCCGCGTCGGCCACGACGCGGTCCGCACCGTCGCCGCCATCGACGACATCGTCGCCTGCCCCTGGGGTGATGAGGTCGTTGCCTCCTCCACCGAGGATGGTGTCGGCGCCCATGCCGCCGGCGATCACATCCGCACCGCCGAGGCCGTCGATGGCATCGGCCCCGTCGCGCCCCTCAAGGGTGTCTGGCCCGATGCTGCCGGTGATCTGATCGTCCCCGCTGCCTCCGACGACCCGCTCGATGTCGTGCATGAGGCGGTCGTCCTCCGCGGCTGGCCACCACTCCGTTGCCCGTGGAGACCGGGGTGCCCTCGTCGGTGCCGTCGCTCTTGCCCAGGTCGACCACGACGGTCGTGACAGCAGAGTCGTAGGCCACGGTGTCGGTGCCGTCGCCACCGGACATCACGTCGTTGCCCGCCCCACCTCGCAACGTGTCGGTGCCCGGTCCCCCCTCTAGGCGGTCGTCACCGCCTGCTCCCGACAGGGTGTCGGTGCCGTCGTCGCCGCGGAGCACGTCGTTCCCGTCGCCGCCGTTGATCGTGTCGTTGCCGCCCAGGCCGCATATGACGTCATCGCCTGGGGTGCCGGCGAGGACGTCGTCGCCCTCGGTGCCGGTGATCGTGCAGACCAGCCCCGTCGGAGGTGGATCGGCGGCCGCCGGCGTGACCGGCAGGAAGACCGGGGCCAGGAGCCCCAGGATCAGGGACGCGCCGAGCGCGCCCTTCGCGGTTCGACGTGCGCCCATGCCCGGCCTCCGACAGCCTTCGCCCAAACCGGCTGGAGTGCTGTCGACCCCCCAGCAGGCTGATGTCGCGACAGGGAAGAACAACCCTCCTGCAACGGACAATCCGTACCATGGGTACTGAAATCCGCCAAGGTGCCATCGGGCACACCGAGGGGGAGCAATGGGGGGCGTGGGGCCGGTTCGGGCGACGTGGACGGAAGGCGGGGCCGCGTCGGTGCTGGCCCCGTACCTCGCGTCCGCTCAGCGGCGATGGCTGGCCGAGGCGCCCGGCGCCCGATGGCGTCGCCGGCCCGCCTCCCTCGTCTTCGGTGACATCTCGGGCTTCACCGCTCTGTCCGAGCGCCTCGCGGCCCACGGCAAGGTGGGAGCCGAGGATCTGACCGACGTCCTCGACGCCGCCGTCGGGCGCCTCCTCGACGCCGCCGCGACCCATGGAGGTGACCTCCTCAAGTACGGCGGGGACGCGGTGCTGCTCGCGTTCGAGGGGCCGGGTCACGAGCGGCGAGCTGTCCAGGCCGCGGCGGCCCTGCCAGGGGCACTGAGGGGACCGGCGGAGGGCGAGGTCCAGCTCTCGATGTCGATCGGCGTGGCCACGGGCGAGCTCGACCTGTTCCTCGTGGGCGGGGACCACCGCGAGCTGGTCGTGTGCGGCCCGCTCGTCAGCCGGACAGTGCGCCTCGAGCACGAGGCCGCCGCCGACGAGGTCCTGGTCGACGGCACGACGGCCGCCGCGGTCAACGACGCCCGCTGGAGCGGCCCCGATCGAGGCGGCCACCTCCTGCTCCTCCCGCCACCGCCCAGCACGGTGAGCCTCGGCGCAGCAGGTAATGGCGAGCGCGACCTGGACGACGACGATCTGTTGGCGGGGGTGCCCGTGGGCCTTCGCCGGCGGCTCGGCACCGGCCGAGACGGAGAGCACCGCCAGGTGGCGATGGCCTTCGTCCAGGTGCTCGGGGTCGACGACCTGCTCGCCGAGGCCGGCCACGAGGCAGTGGCCGAGGCGCTCGACGCCGTGGTGCGGACCGCGCAGGCCGGGTGCGCTCTGCATCGCACCACGTTCCTGTCCTCCGACGGCGACGACGGCGCCGTGAAGCTGATCCTCACCGCCGGCGCGCCCGACGCCGGCACCGACGACATCGGTCGGCTGCTCTTGGTGGCCCGAGCGGTGGCGGCCACCGACTGTGCGCTCGCAGTGCGTGTCGGCGTGCATCACGGTCGAGCCTTCGCCGTCGAGGTGGGCAACGACCGCCGGCGCGTCTACACGGTGCTGGGCGACGCGGTGAACCTGGCCGCCCGGGTGATGGGCCGGAGCGAGCCAGGCACCGTCCTGGCCACCGACAGCTCCCTCCTCGATGCTCGCACCCGCTTCGCCGCCACGAACCTCGAGCCGTTCATGGTGAAGGGCAAGACCGATCCCGTGCTGGCTTCGGTCGTCGGCCCCCCGCTCGGCGGCGCGGCGCCAGGCGCGTCACGCACCCCGCTCGTGGGCCGCCGGCGAGAGCGGAAGGTGCTGCTCGACGCCCTCGATGCGGTGCGAGGGGGCGAGGGTCGGGCCGTGGTCATCTCGGGGGATGCCGGCATCGGCAAGTCACGGCTCGTCGCCGAGGTCGTCGCGGCCGCACCAGACCTGCCCCGCCTTCACATCACAGGCGGCGCGTACGCGGTGGGCAGTCCCTACTTCGCGGTCCGCGCCGCGCTCCGGCAGCTCCTCGACCTGGACCTCGACGCCGACGACGCCGCCGTGGTGAGCGCTCTGCTGGCCCTCGTCGGGCCGGGCGGCGAGCCCTGGCTCCCGCTCCTCGCGCCGGCGTTCGGCGTCACGCTGGCCGACACCGCCACCACCGCCCCCGTCGAGGCCCGATTCCGGCGCGCCCGCTCACACGCGCTGGTCACCGATCTCCTACGCCGCCTGCTGCCCGACCGTGCCCTCCTCGTCGTCGAGGACGCCCACTGGCTCGACGACTCCTCCACCGAGCTGCTCCACCACCTCCTCGGGGCCTTCGCCGGCGTGCCGTGGCTCGTCGTCATCAGCCGGCGGGACCAAGACGGCGGGCTCGAGCTCGACCCCTCCTCGGGAGCGGAGCGGATCGACCTGGCCCCCCTTGGCCTGGCGGACGCCGCCGCTCTGCTGCACGGCGACGCCGCTGACCGATTCCCGCACTGGGTCCTCGATGCCCTCGTGGAGCGCGGCGGCGGAAACCCGCTGTTCCTGGAGCAGCTGCGTGACGCCACGAGGGCCGGGGCCGAGGTGGAGAGCCTTCCCGCCACCGTTGAGGCGGTCATCGCGGCGCGCATCGACACCCTCGACCCGCTCCGCCGCCGCCATCTGCGAACCGCGAGCGTGCTGGGCCAACGCTTTCCCATCCGGCTCCTCGAGGAGGTCATAGGCGAGCTCGGCGTGATGACCTCCCTCGGGGCCTTCCTCGAGCCGGAGCAGACAGGTTGGGCCCGCTTCGAGCATGCGCTCGTGCGCGATGGCGCCTACGAGGGCCTCTCGTATCGGATGAGGCGCGAGCTGCACGGACGGGTAGGCGACCTGATCGAAGCCGACCCAGCCTCGCTGGCCAGCCGGGCCGAGCTCCTCTCGCTGCACTTCACCGAGGGCCAGCGGTGGGGGTCGGCCTGGCGCTGGTCAGTGCTGGCCGCGGAGCGGGCGGCGGCCAGCGAGGCCCCCGTCGAAGCGGCCCGGTTCTTCCGCCGGGCGGTCCGCTCCGCAACCCACCTCGCCGTGCCCGATGCCGAGCTGTCCCACGTGTACGAGCGCCTGGCCGACGCCGAGGAGCTCAACGGGAGCTTCGACGATGCCGCCGACGCGCTCACCCGAGCCCGACGGCTGGCGTCGGACGATCGAGTGCGCGTGGCCCACCTCCTTCAGCGCCACGGGCGCATCTGCGACCGAGCCGGGCGATATGTGGCGGCACAGCGGTGGTTCGGCCGCGGTCTGCAAGCGCTCGACGAGGGTCCGCCGACGGCCGACAGCGAGCTCGTGCGCGTCGACATCGTCGTGGCCCGAGCCGGCACCCGGATGCGCCAGGGCCGCTTGCAAGAGGCGGTGGCCCTGCTCGAGGAGGTGGTCCCCGATGCGGAGGCGCTCGGGCACAGGCGAGCGGTAGCCGCGGGCTGCAACCTGCTGTCGACCCTCCTCCACGACCTGGGCCGGATCGACGACGCCGCCGCGCTCCTGGACCGCACCGTCCCCGTGTTCGAGGAGCTCGGCGACCGGACCGGGCAGGCCGACGCCCACAACAACCGTGGCGTCGAGGCGTACTACGACGGAGACTGGGACAGCGCCGCGGCCCGCTGGCGGCGGGCCGCCACGCTCTACGAGCAGGCCGGCGACGTCGTCAGCCACGCCATGATGCTGTCGAACCGGGGTGAGGTGCTCTCGGACCGGGGCGAGCTCGACGAGGCCGAGGAGCTCTTCCGCGCCGCGCTGGCCGTGGCCCGGGCCTGTCGCTTCGCTCATGGCATCGGCTACATCCTCAGCAACCTCGGCCGCCTGCTCACGCGCGCCGGTCGGTACGGCGAGGCCGCAGATGCGCTGCGCGCCGCGCGCGACCAGTTCGAGGAGCTGGCGGTTCAGGACCTCGTGATCGAGACGGACGTGCGCGAGGCCGAACGCCGCCTCGCGGCGGGCGACGCTGACGGTGCGGCGGTGCTGGCCGACGGGGTCCGAGCCACGGCGGCACGGGGGGAGAGCCGGTTCCTGCTAGCCGGCATCGAGCGGGTGGCAGGTCTGGCCGCGGCGCAGCACGGGCGGTGGGACGAGGCGGTCGAACGGCTCGAGGCATCGGTCGAGGCGGCCCGCAACGGGGCGCTCGCCGATCTCGCCTGGGGCCACGACGCTCTGGCCAAGGTGTCCGCGGCCGCCGGGCAGATGGCGCGTTCATGGCAGCACCGGGAGGCCGCCGACGAGGCCATGGGCCGCCTCGGCATCAGGCGGGTGCTCGAGGTGCCCCTCCCGGCCCGCTGACCCGCTGACGGTGCGCGGGGCCGGGCACGTACGCTCGCCCAATGCGCTCCCCCCGTCGCAGGCTCACCATCGCGCTGCTCGCCGGCGCCCTGATCGTGGCCGCCTGCGCCAAGGAGACCGACGACGACCCCGTCGATGCGGCACCCACCACAACCAGCGACGAGCCGGACGGCACCACGACCAGCACGCCCGAGACCGACGGCTTCGTAGCCGAGCTCGAGTGGGAGGAGTGCGGGCTCGGCGAGTGCGCGACGCCCGAGGTGCCGCTCGACCACGACGACCCCGACGGGCAGATGATCCGCCTCTCCGTGGTGAGGGCGCCTGCCACCGGCAAGCGACTCGGTGCCTTGTTCGTGAACCCGGGCGGGCCCGGGGCGAGCGCAACCACGTTCGCCACGACGCTCGCCTTCCTGCTCCCCGATGAGATCAGCGAGCGCTTCGACATCATCGGGATCGATCCGCGCGGCGTCGGTGGCAGCACCCCGATCGACTGCGGTGTCGACCCGACCGAGCTGTACGGCGTCGATGCCAGCCTGGAGGACGAAGCTGACCGGCTGGCCCTCCTGGCCGTGAGCGCCGAGTACGTCGACGACTGCGCGGCCCGCTTCGGCAACCTCCTCCCGTTCGTCGGCACGCGCGACGTGGCCCGAGACATGGACTCCATCCGCGCCGGCCTCGGCGACGAGCAGCTCAGCTACCTCGGGTTCAGCTACGGCACCGCCATCGGCCAGGTGTACGCCGACCTCTTCCCCGAACGGATCCGCTCGATGATCCTCGACGGCGTGCTCGAGCTCGGCCCCACCGGTCTCGAGCTGGCGGCCGAGCAGGCGGCGGGCTTCGAGACGGCCCTGGCCCGATACGTCGAGTTCTGCGACGCGGCCGAGGGCTGCGAGACGGCGGGCAACGCCCTCGGGGCGGTCGAGGAGGTCCTGGCCCGCTCCGAGCAGCCAGGCGGCATCCCCGCGCCCTCTGCCGACCGGCCCGCCGGGCCAGGAGAGGCCAACCTCGGCATCTCGATGGCGCTCTACTCCCAGTCGCTGTGGGGCACGCTCGACCGGGCGCTGGCCGCCGCTCTCGGAGGGGACGGCAGCGACCTCGTCGACCTGGCCGACCAGTACATCGGCATCGGTGACTTCGAGATCTACTTCGCCGTGAACTGCATGGACTTCGCTTGGCCGACGGGCGACGCTCAGGCCTTCTTCGACTTCGCCGACGGCACCGCGGAGAGGGCCCCGCACTTCGGCGAGGCCCTCGTGAACGACTACATCCGCTGCGTGAACTGGCCCGTGCGCCCCGAGCCACTGCAGCCGGTCACGGCACCGGGGGCCGCCCCGATCCTCGTGATCTCCACCACGGGCGACCCGGCCACGCCTTATGAGGCGGGGGTGGCCGTGGCCGAGCGGCTCGAGAGCGGAGTGCTCGTCATCAACGACGGCGACGGCCACACGGTGGTGGCCGACGGAAAGCCGTGCATCGATGACATCGTCATCGCCTACCTCGTCGAGGGCGAGGTGCCCGACGACGGCACCACCTGCCCCTGAGGCTCAGGTCAGCAGAAGGATGAGGATGATGATGAGGACGACAGTTCCGATTCCGATGTACATGACCACTCCGTTCTGAGGCGGCCTGCCCGCGCTCTCCGGGGTGCCTGCCCCACCAGCGCGGCTCCGAAACCCGACCCCTCGCTCGGACGCCGCCCATTTGGGACGGACTGCCACGACCGGGCAGCCGACGATCCCTACCCGACCGTGCCCTCGGCCACGAGGCGGTCGAGCACGAGGTCGGGGTGGTCGGATTCGACGCGAGCCAGCCAGTACGGCGACTCGAAGAGCGCGTAGCGGGTGCCATCCGCCCGCAGGTAGACAGCCACCCCGTGAAGGCCGCGCAACGCGGGGGTGGACGCTTCGTCGGTCCGGCGGGCGATGCGCCAAGAGGTGGGCGACAGCTCGGCCGAAGCCCCGAACTCGTGCTCCAGGCGGTGGGCGGCCACCTCGAACTGCATGGGGCCGACGGCCGCGAGCATCGGGGCCTGGTCGCCGAGGTCGGGGTCGCGCAGGACCTGGACCACACCTTCCTCGTCGAGCTGGGCGATGCCCCTGCGGAACTGCTTGAAGCGCCCGGTGTCCTTCACCCGGGCGACCACGAAGTGCTCAGGCGCGAACTCGGGGAGGCGGGGGAACTCGACCGTCTGCTGCAGGTACAAGGTGTCGCCGACGGTCACATCGGTGGCGTTCACGAGACCGATCACGTCGCCGGGCCAGGCGTCCTCGATGGTGTCGCGCTCCTGCCCGAAGACCGAGTGGGCGTACTTCGTGGCGAAGGGCTTCCCCGTCGGACCGTGGGTCACCACCATGCCGCGCTCGAAGTGGCCTGAGCACACTCGCACGAAGGCGATGCGGTCGCGATGCGAGGGATCCATGTTGGCCTGCACCTTGAAGGCGAAGGCCGAGAAGGGAGAGTCGAGGGGGCGGGGCCGCCCCTCGACGTCGTCGCGAGCCGTCGGTGCGGGGGCGAGGTCGATCACGGCATCTAGGAGCAGCCGCACCCCGAAGTTGGTGAGCGCCGACCCGAAGAACACCGGCGTCACCTCGCCCTTGAGGAAGCGGCCCGGGTCGGCGTGAGCACCGACCTCGTCCAGCAGGGAGAGGTCGTCGAAGGACTGCTGCCACGCGTCGCCCTCGATCTCGGCCGCCTCCGCCATCGAGAGCACCTCCTCGCCCGCCTCGGTCGCGCCGCGCGCCGTGCGGGTGAAGCGGACATAGGTGTCGTTCCGACGGTCGACGACACCTCGGAAGTCGCCGGGGATGCCGACCGGCCAGGTCACGGGCGTGGGGACGATGGCGAGCTGGGCCTCGATCTGGTCCAGCAGCTCGAGGGCGTCGCGGCCGGGCCGGTCCCACTTGTTGATGAACGTGAGCAGCGGGATGTTGCGCTCCCGGCACACCTCGAAGAGCTTGAGGGTCTGCGGCTCGATGCCCTTCGCCGCGTCGAGGACCATGATGGCGGCGTCGGCCGCGGCGAGCACCCGGTAGGTGTCCTCGGAGAAGTCGCGGTGACCCGGCGTGTCGAGCAGGTTCAGCACCGAACCCCGGTACGGGAACTGCAGCACCGTCGACGTGATCGAGATGCCGCGCTTCTGCTCCATCTCCATCCAGTCCGAGGTCACGCGGCGCCGCTCGCCCCGAGCCTTCACGGCCCCGGCGGACTGCAGGGCGCCGCCGTATAGGAGGAACTTCTCGGTCAGGGTGGTCTTGCCCGCGTCCGGGTGGCTGATGATGGCGAAGGTGCGGCGGCGGGCAGCCTCCTCGTGGGGAGCGGGCATCCCACCAGTGCACCCCATGACCGGGACCACCGGCGAACCGAACCCCGATCTGCGTGTCCGTTTGGCGTAGATTCGGTGGTGGTGGTGGCGATCAGGGGTGCGGACATGGCGGATGCAGCGGAAACGATCGACGACGGGCGAGGCGCCTTCCCGCGCCGGCTGGCCGAGGTCGACCTCGAACCTGACAGCCCCCGGCTGACCGCTGTCGAGATGCCGGTCCAGCAGCCGGTGACGGTGCGCGACCTCGACGTGCTGCGCACCCGTGTCGAGCTGCTCCACGACATGAACGACCGCGACCGGCGCGAGCGCGAGCAGCACCGCCGGGCCGTGCAGGCCGCGGTGACCGAGATGCAGCGTCAGATCGCCGACGTCCAGCGCGACCACCGCGGCATCCGTCAGACCGTCGGCGACCTGGCGGCCATGGTCCGCCGGCAGAGTGCCGACGGGTCGGCCGTGCGGGAGGCCTTCGACGCTCTGCGAGCTGCGGTCGTGGAGGTTCGCGACGAAGGCCGAGCCGGCCTGCGGCAGGTGCACCGGGACAACCGTCGGGCCGTCGATCAGCTCGAGGCCCACGCCCGGATGGACAGCGATCGGCTGACCGCAGCCACGACCGCTGTCGAGCGCCTCGGGGCCGCCCTCGAGTCGGAGACAGACCGGCAGGCCGCGACCGCCGCCGGTCTCGAGCAGCTCACCCGCATGGTCGAGGGCGTAGGCGTGCGGGCCGTGGACGCCAGCCTCGCTGTCGAGCGCGTCGCAGAGGACGTCGCTCGGCAGGAGCGTGAGGCTCGAGCCCTTCGCTCCAGCCTCGGGCAGTCGGGCGAGGACCTGCAGCGGCATCGGGCTACCGAGCTCGAGCACGTGGCGGTGCTGCGCGAGCAGCTCGCCGAGGCGATCGCCGTCATCGAGGAGCTGGGCGAGGCCGCCAAGCGGCAAGCGGGCCAGATCACGCGACTGCGAGCCGACCTCAAGAAGGCAACGGCACCGGTGACCACCCCCGTCACAGCCAAGAAGGCGCCGGCCAAGAAGGTCACAGCCAAGAAGGCGCCGGCGAAGGCCGCGGGGCAAAAGGGACAGACCGCCCGACGCTCCTCTTGACCCTCGGGTCAGGCCGGTTCAAGAGCCCAGCACGACCCTCGCGCCTCACCTAGGTTCGCCGTCTACGGCCGCCGGGGGGCGCCCGTGAGGGGGACGAGTGTCGGAGGTCGACAGCAACGTGATCCGAGATCACGCTCGCGCCCTGCTCCTGCGCTTCGCCCCGGTGGCCGGCATCGTCGCCCTCCAGCTGATCGTCTTCCCCGTGCCGGCGGGCGTGTGGGTGAAGGGCGCCATCGTCGGCGGGCTCACCGCGCTGATCGCGCTGGGCATGGCGCTCACCTGGCGCTCCAACGGCGTCGTCTCCTTCGCCCAGGGTGATCTCGGCATGGCTCCGGTCGTGCTGGTCCACCTGCTCATCGTCTCGTGGGGTTGGAGCTGGTACGCAGCCGTCCCGACCGGGCTCGTGGTAGCCGCCCTCCTCGGCGGGATCGTGGAGCTGGCAGTCATCCGCCGCTTCCGCAAGGCGCCCCGCCTCCTCCTCACCGTGGCCACCATCGGTCTGGCCCAGGTGCTCGGCGGCATCGCCCTCGTGCTGCCCAACCTCTTCGACGAGACGGTCCTCGCCCCTCGGATCGACCCGCCGTTCGACTTCACCTTCAACATCGGGCGCACGGTCTTCACCTCCAGCGAGCTGCTCGCCCTGATCGCGGTGCCCGTCGTGGTCATCGTGCTGGCCCTGCTGCTGCATCGCAGCGACATCGGCCTGGCCGCCCGGGCATCGGCCGACAGCGCGGATCGGGCCAGCCTCCTGGGCGTGCCCGTGGGCCGAGTGCAGACAGCAGTGTGGTCCTTCGCCGCCGTCCTCGCCTTCGTGGCCGTGCTCCTGCGGGCCGGGGTGCTCGGTCTCCCCATCGGCTCGGCCCTCAGCCTCGGCGTGCTCCTCCGGGCCCTCACCGCGCTGCTCGTCGGCCGACTCACCGACCTCCCCGTCATCGCGGCGACCGCTGTCGCGCTCGGCGTTCTCGAGCTCGGTGTGGCCTTCAACGCATCGTCGCCGATCGTCCTCGATCCGATCCTCGCCGCGGTCGTCGCCATCGGGCTGCTGCTGCGTGGCCTGGGCAAGCGGGGCACCCGGGTGAGCGACAGCGACGCGACCAGCTGGCGCAGCGCGGACGAGGTCCGCCCGATCCCCGCCCTGCTGGCCCGGCTCACCCCCGTCCGGCTCGTGCGCACCGGCGGCATCGCCGTGCTCGTATCCATCGGGCTGGCCCTCCCCTACCTGCTCCCGGTCGACCGGTCGCTCAAGTCCTCGGCCGTTCTCATCTACGCCCTCCTCGGCCTCTCCATGGTCGTGCTCACGGGGTGGGCGGGGCAGGTGTCCTTGGGGCAGGTGGCGCTGTTCGCCATCGGCGCGGCCGTGGGTGCGAAGGCCACCTCGGAGTGGAACCTGGACCTGCTCCTCGCCCTGCCCCTCGCCGGTCTGGCCGGGGCGGCCGCCGCCGTGGTCATCGGCGCGCCCGCGCTCCGCCTGCGCGGCCTGGAGCTGGCGGTCGTGACCCTCGCGGCTGCCATCGCCGTCACGTCCTGGGTGCTGAACGCCCGCTTCTTCGACTGGGTGCCGACGGCCCGCGTCGAGCGCCCGCCCCTTCTCGGCCGCTTCGACATCAGCTCGGCCACGGCCATCCACCACCTCTCCCTCGCCCTGCTGGTCGGCGGCTTGGTCTGCCTCCGCGGGATCCGGGCCAGCCGCACGGGCCGAGCCCTGATCGCAGCGCGAGACAACGAGCGCGGCGCCCAGGCCTACGGGCTGTCACCCCTCCGGCTGCGGCTGACCGCCTTCGCCCTCTCCGGAGCGCTGGCCGGCGTGGCCGGCGGGATGTTCGCCCACCACCAGCAGGCCTTCGGCACCCAGCCCTTCCAGCCCGGCCAGAACTTCGCCGTGTTCACCATGGTGGTCCTGGGTGGTATCGGCTCGCCGATGGGGGCGGTGCTAGGTGCACTGTGGCTCCAGGGCATCCGCTGGTTCCTGCCCGGCGAGTGGCAGCTCCTGGCCAGCGGGGCGGGCGTGCTGTTCATCCTCCTGATCGTCCCCAGCGGCCTCGGCGGCCTGGTGCTGCGTCTGCGCGACTCCTGGCTCGGCCGTCTCGCGACCGCGCGGGGCCTCGACGTGCCCGGCTTCACCGCCCCCCCTCCAGCTTCTGTGCGCACGGAACCCCGCATGGCAGTGCTGAGTGCGCAGAGATCGGGTGAACCATGAGCGGTCGCATCAAGGGATGGATGAGCGACGTCACCTCGGGCGGCACCGTCTACCCACTCGTGGTGCTCTTCGGGCTCAACGCGGTCGACGAGCTGGACCGCACCGCGTTCGGCGTGCTGCTGCCCGAGATCCGGGAGGACTTCGGGCTCGACCTGCAGGGCGTGCTCACCCTCGTCGGCATCGTCTACCTCTGCGCCCTGCTCCTGCAGGTGCCGATCGCGGCGCTGGCCGACCGCACCAACCGGGTCCGCCTCTCGTGGATCGGGGCCATCGCCTGGGGCATCTGCAGCCTGCTCACCGGGATGGCCGCCACGCTGTGGATGCTCGGCGCCACCCGGGCCGGCTCGGCCATCGGCAAGGCCGTGGTGGAACCCACGCACGGGTCGCTGCTCGCCGACTACTACCCGCCCGAGGCCCGGGCCAAGGTCTTCTCCTTCCACCGGGCCGCGAACGCGGTGGGCCAGTTCCTCGGCCCCGTGTCGGCCGGGTTCATCGCCGCCGCCAGCAGCTGGCGCTGGCCCTTCGTGTTCTACGCCATCCCCACCGCCGTCTTCGTGGTGATGGCGTGGCGCATGAAGGAGCCCATCCGCGGCGCCCAGGAGCGGCGGGCCGTCGGCGCCGACGAGGCGACGATCGCCATGGAGGAGGTCGCTCCGTCCTTCGCCGAGGGCTGGCGGATCGTGTGGCGCATCGACACGCTCAAGCGGATCTGGTGGTCGCTGCCGTTCCTCGCGGCCAGCCTCATCGGCTTCGCCAGCCTGGCCAGCCTCGTGTACGACGAGGTCTTCGGCCTCGACGAGCGGGCCCGAGGCCTGGCCTCGGCGGCGGCCGAGCCGTGGGCCCTGGCCGGGCTGATCTACGGCGCCCGGGTAGCGACCCGCCTCTACGCCCAGGGGCCCGAGCACATCCTGGCCTTCCTCTCGAAGGTCACGATCGTGGTGAGCGCAGCCCTCGTCGTGTTCGCGGCGGCCCCGAACGTCTGGGTGGCCATCGGCGCCCACTCGGTCATCACGGCCGCCTTCGCCGTCATCGCTCCCGGCGTGCTGGCCACTCTCAGCCTCTGCATCCCTCCTCGCGCTCGTTCGATGGGCTTCGCCGTGGCGTCGCTCTGGGTGATCCCCGGCCTCGTGATGCTCCCGGTCATCGGGTGGGTGGGCGACCAGTTCAGCCTGCGCTGGGGAATGCTCCTCATGGTCCCGATCTTCCTGATCGGCGGCCTGATCATCTCGTCGTCGCAGCAGACGATCAGCCGGGACATCGCCGAGGTGTGGGCGGCCACGGCAGCCCGCTCCGAGGTGGCCTTCGACCGCCTCCAGGGCGACGCTCCGCTGCTGCTCGCCCGGGGGGTGGAGGTGGGCTACGACGGCGTGCAGGTCCTGTTCGGCATCGACCTCGACGTGAAGGAAGGGGAGATCCTCGCCCTCCTCGGCACCAACGGCGCCGGCAAGTCGACCTTGCTGAAGGCCATCTGCGGCGTGGCCGAGGCGGACAAGGGGTCGATCGTCCTCGACGGCCGCGAGATCACCCACGCCCCGCCGCATGAGATCGCGGCGCTCGACGTGCGCCTCATGCAGGGCGGAGCCGGGATCTTCGCCAGCCTCACCGTGGAGGAGAACCTGCGCACGGCGGCATGGCTGCTGCGCCGGGACCGGGTCGCCGGAGCGGCGGCCGTGGCCACCGCGCTGGCCCCCTTCCCCGCCCTCGAACAGCGCCGGGCCGAGCCGGCCGGCAACCTCTCCGGCGGCCAGCAGCAGCAGCTCGCCCTGGCCATGGCCTTGCTCGCCCGACCCCGCCTGCTCCTCGTCGACGAGCTGTCCCTCGGCCTGGCTCCCCTCATCGTGAGCCAGCTCCTCCCCCTCCTCGACGAGGCCCGGTCAGCCGGGTCCACCATCGTGCTCGTCGAGCAGTCGGCCGACGTGGCCTTGGCCGTCGCCGACCGGGCCGTCTTCCTCGAGAAGGGCGAGGTGCGCTTCTCGGGTCCGGCCGCCGACCTCCGGGGCCGCACCGACCTCCTCCGGGCTGTGTTCCTCCCCGAGCGCGCCGCCCGATTCCGTCGACCCGCGGCAGGCGACCGTCGAGGCGGGCGAGGTGGCGGCCGTGCTGGTCGAGGACGAACTGGCCCTGGTCGCTGATGCGGGTGAGGCCCGCCCCGTCGAGATCCGGCTGCGCACCGCTGCCATCTCCGTGGGCTTCGGCGGCAACCGGGCCGTGGACGCCGTCTCCATCGAGGTGGCAGCAGGCGAGATCCTCGGCATCATCGGCCCCAACGGGGCAGGCAAGACGACCCTGTTCGACCTGCTGTCCGGCTACCTGCCGCCCGACGAGGGGACGATCCACCTCGACGACATCGACGTCACCGCCAAGGGGCCCGACAGCCGGGCCCGAGCCGGTCTGGGGCGGTCGTTCCAAGACGCCCGCCTGTTCCCCGGCCTCACCGTGGAGGAGGCCATCGCCGTGGCCTGCGAGCGCTGGATCGAGGTGCGCGACCCGATCTCGGCTGCTCTGCGCCTCCCCTGGTCCTACGACAGCGAGGCCCACATCGCGACCCGCGTCGCCGAGCTCGTCGACCTGCTCGGCCTCCAGCCCCACGGCTCCAAGCTCATCCGGGAGCTGTCGACGGGGACGCGTCGAGTGGCCGACCTGGCCTGTCTGCTCGCCCACCGGCCGACGGTGATCCTCCTGGACGAGCCCTCGAGCGGCATCGCCCAGCGCGAGGCCGAGGCCCTCGCTCCGCTCCTGCGCCGAATCCGCGACCAGACCGGCGCCAGCCTCGTGATCGTCGAGCACGACATCCCGCTCGTGCGCTCGGTCGCCGATCGTCTCATCGCCATGGACCGCGGCGCCGTCCTCGCCAACGGCCTGCCCGACGCGGTTCTCAGCCACCCCGAGGTGATCACCTCGTACCTGGGCGTGGACAGCGTCGCCATCGAGCGCAGCAGCCACGCACCCACATCGACCTGACCGACACCGCCATCCACCGACCATTCGCACACACCAGCTCCAGGGGGACCCATGCAACCGAGTGCCGACCAGTCCGGATCTGCCGCACCAGGCAGCGGTGCGCTGCGACGATGGGGACCCATCGCCGCCATCGTGGCCGTGATCGCCATCGTCATCGGCGTGGTCGCCCTCAGCGGCGGTGACGACGACGACACCGGCGGCACTGACAGCGCCGCTGCCGACGACGGTGGCACCGACGGCAACGGCGATGGCGAAGCGCCCGACGGGGCGATCTCGTACAGCCAGGCCGAGGCGGACGGGATCCTCGACGAGGTCACCTTCGAGGACAGCTGCGACACCGAGACGGGCCTCGTTTCGATGCCCAACGCCTTCGCGCCCGAGTGCTACGCCAACGTCGACGACAACGGCGGCGCCACCGCGACGGGGGTCACGGAGGACTCGATCAAGGTGGTGGTCTACGTGGCCCCCGACACCGACCCGGTGCTCGACTTCATCACCGCTCCGATCAACGCCGACGACACGAACGATCAGATCAAGGCGACCTACGAGGGCTACGCGGCCATGTACAACGCCGTGTACCAGACCTACGGGCGCACGGTGGAGCTCGAGTTCCTCGACGGGTCGGGCACCTCGGCCGACGAGGTCCAGGCCCGGGCCGACGCCGTGAAGGCCATGGAGGAGATGGGTGCGTTCGCCGTCTGGGGCGGGCCGGTCCTGTCCAACGCTTGGACCGAGGAGATCAAGGCCCGGGGCGGCGTGTGCATCGGCTGCCCCGGTCTGCGTGAGGCCGAGCCGTCGGTGTTCACGATCACCCCGTCAGCCAGCCAGATCCGCCAGCACTTCGTGGAGTACCTCTCGAAGAAGCTGGCCGGGAAGCCGGCCGAGCATGCGGGCGACGACTCGATGCACACCAAGGAGCGGGTGTTCGGCCAGCTCTACATCGACACCGGCAGCCAGGACGTGCAGGACGGGCTCGACGAGACCCAGGACCTGCTCGACGACGCTGGCATCGAGTTCGTGGAGAAGATCGGCTACGAGCTCGACCCGGGGACGCTGTCCGAGCAGGCCAGCACGGCCATCGCCCGGCTGCAGGCCGCAGGAGTCACGACCGTGATCATCGGTGGCGACCCGATCGCCCCGAAGACCTTCACCGAGGTGGCCACCCAGCAGGGCTACTTCCCGGAGTGGGTTCTGAACGGCGCCGCCCTGCAGGACACCACCGCCTTCGGACGCACCTACGACCAGGAGCAGTGGTCCCACGCCTTCGGCCTCTCCTCGCTCGCAGCACGGGTCATCAACGGCCTGGGTGACGCTGAGCGCCTCTACCAGTGGTGGGCGGGCGAGTACCCGCCGGCCGATGACACTGCGGGCGTGCTCCAGCCCAACCCGGCCATGTTCTTCCTGGGCGTGCAGGGAGCGGGCCCGAACCTGACGGCAGAGACGTTCCGCCAGGGGATGTTCTCGTTCCCGGCCGGCCGATCGACCGTGACCCAGCAGATCATCACCTACGGCGACCACGGCCTGTGGGCCGAGGACGACTACGCCGGCATCGATGACATGACCGAGCTCTGGTGGGACGCGGCCGTCGAAGGCCCCGACGAGATCCGCAAGGACGGAGTGGGGATGTACCGCTACGTCGACGGCGGCCGCCGCTACCTGATCGGCGACTGGCCCGAGGACCTTCGGGTGTTCGACCCGGAGGCCACGAGCACCGTCTACGAGGAGCTCCCGCCCGGGGAAGAGGTGCCCGACGTGCCCCCGCACCCGGACTCGCCGGCCGCAGGCTGAGCCCACGGCTTCTGTGCGCACCCGGCACCGCATTCCGGTGCTGGGTGCGCACAGGTCGGGCGCCCTCAGCGACGTCGCCGGCCCAGGCCCTCCAGCACGGCCCACGCGCTCAGGAGCAGCTCGGCGCGGTCGGGGAGGGCCGTGTGGTCGCCGTACACCGTTGCCACCACGTCAGCTGCCCGCTCGGGAGTCGTGATCTCGAGCTCGGCGAACAGGAGCTCGAGGTCAGCGCGGTCGGTCGGGCGGAAGGCGGCCATCTTCATGGCCAGGAGGTGGGTCGGAGACGCCACGGCCACCGCCAACCCCGGGATGTCGAGCAGGACCGCATCGACATCGCTCGATGCGCCCGGCACCCACGCCGCCGCCGCCTGGTTCAGCCACTGGCGCGGGAGGCCGCGGTCGTGGGCCATGGCCGCCGCCTCGGACGCCACGGAGGTCTCCGGGTGGAAGACGGCATCGACGTCCGCCGTGACGCGGCGGGTGTCGAGCTCGATGGCGATCGCCGCGCCGCCCACTATGTAGAGGCTGGCGCGGACGCCCTTCGCCGACAGCCGCTGGCCCAGCTCGGTCAGGAGCTCGAGGATCTCGTCCACGGTGAGCTCGCGCTTCGGTGCCATCAGAGGGTCTCCAGGGCGTTGGCGTCGAGCCAGATCCCCTTGATCGACAGGTCTATGGGGGTGCGCTGCATGGTGCGCGCGTCGAGCACGGGGTCGGCGGCGGGGAACCACCAGGTCGCCAGGGCCGGGACGGTCGTCCACCGCGGGGCAGCGAGGTCCCGCAGCCGAAGCTCGCGGCTCACGGCGGCGGCCAGCAAGGTGTCCCAGCGGTGGTCGCCGGTGCTCGGGGGCTCGGCGAGGAAGGCCGCCAGGTCACCCGGGTCGAGCAGCGCCCGCAGGTCCGCGATCCCCCGCAGCAGCATCCGCAGCGCGAAGTCCGTGTCTCCTCGGGCCAGCTCCTCACGGATCGCCTCGGCCACGTCGGCGGCGGTCATCCAGGCGCGTTGGGGCGGACCGGCGGGTCGCCTCGCCGAGGTGCGAAGCTCGAGGCCGAGCGCATCGAGGGTCGCCATGACCATCCCCGCCTCAGCCCTGGGGTGCCCTGATTCGACCAGGCTCACCCACTGCCGCGTGGTCCCGACTGCTCGGGCCAGGTCGCTCTGTGACCACCCTCGGCCGCGACGGCCCGACCGGATGGCCGAACCGAGCTCGCTGGGGGAACGGGTTGCCGTCACGCCGACCTCGATCTGAATGGAAGCGTTCGCTTACATCCTATCGGCGTCACACGTAGGTGGGCTCGACTCCGATGGCGTCGTACACGGCCTTGATCAGACCGCTGCTGCGAGGGTCGCCGGTGAGGCTCTGCATCATGCGGTTCATGACGTAGCCGAACCCGATGCCGTTGACCGGGTCCGTGAAGCCGACGGAGCCACCCGCCCCGGTGTGACCGAACGACGAGGGAGCGCCGTAGCGGGCCATCGGCGATGAGACGAAGAAGCCGAGGCCGAAGGTCGTCTCCAGGTAGAGCACCTGGTCGGGGCCGCTCGTCTGGAGCTCGCTGGCCTTGGCCACCTGGTCGGCGTCGAGGATCGGCTCGGACGGACCGCCCTCCACGGTCCCGGTGAGACCGGCGTAGAAGCGGGCGAGAGAGCGCGCGTTGGTCACGCCGTTGGCCGCAGGAACCTCGGCGGCGCGCACCTCGGGCCGGTTGAAGACGCCGGACTCGCTGGTGAACACGCCGCCGGGGCCGCCGAGGGCCCGGCCCAGGAGCGTGTCAGGACCCATGAACTGGTTCATGAGCTCGGCCATGGCCGGGTCCTTAGGCGTGCTCCACGTCACGAGCGGGGCCACTCGGTGCTGCTGGTCGTCGGGCAGACCGATCCAGAACTCGAGGTCGAGGGGGGCGGCGATCTCCTGGGCGAAGTAGGTCCCCACGCTGCGGCCGGTGACCCGGCGGACGACCTCGCCCACCAGCCAGCCGTAGGTGAGAGCGTGATACCCGTGAGCCGTGCCCGGCTCCCAGGCCGGCGCCTGGGCCGCCAGCGCTGCGACCATCGGATCCCAGGCGAGGATCTCCTCGAGCGTGAGCTCGGCGTCCACGACCGGCAGGCCAGCCTTGTGGCAGAGCAGCCAGCGCACGGGCACGTCGCCCTTGCCCGCCGCCTTGAACTCAGGCCAGTAGGTCGCGACCGGCGCATCGAGGTCGAGCTCGCCCCGCTGGGCCAAGAGGTTGGCGCAGGCCGCCGTCGCCCCCTTGGTCGTGGAGAACACGAGCTGCAGGGTGTCCTCGGTGTAGGGCGTACCTGCGTCGCTGTCGGCCACCCCGCCCCACAGGTCGACCACCTTGCGGCCGCCGACGTACACGCTGCACGCCGCACCGATCTCCCCATGCTCGGCGAAGTTGCCGGCAAAGGCCTCGGCCACCCGCTCGAACCCGGGCTCGACGCTCCCACCGATCTCTGTCACCGACATCTCCCCTGTTGGACGAGCTGAGGCGCCAGCGTGGCACGCCCGGGCGGGTCCTTGCACCTCCCGTGCAGGATCGGTTCGGTCAGGGGCGCGGACCGTTCCACCAGTCGCGCATCGAGTCCTCGAACAGCTCGTACCGGGCCCGGCCCCGATCCTTGGCCCGGTACATGGCGGTGTCGGCGTCGCGGAGCAGCGCGGCAGCTGCGGCAGCCCCTGCCTCCTGCCCGACCGCGATGCCGATGCTGGCCGTGGCGATGACCTCGTCGTCGAGGACCCGCACCGGCTCGGCGAAGGTCGTGCCCAGCCGTTCGGCGATGGCGACCACGGAGTCCAGCTGGCTGACGTCTGGGCACACGATCACGAACTCGTCCCCACCGAAGCGCCCGACCGTGTCGCCCGGGCGAACCTGAGCCTGGAGGCGCTCGGCCACCGCTCGCAGCACGGCGTCTCCGGCTGCGTGGCCGAAGCGGTCGTTGACCACCTTGAACCGATCCACGTCGCAGACGAGCACCGCCACCCGCGTCCCCCTTCCGCTGGCCTGGGCCAGCGCCAGCTCGAGGCGATCGAGGACCAGCACCCGGTTGGGAAGCTTGGTCAGCGGATCGTGCAGGGCGTCGTGGCGCAGGTCCTCGAGAGCCCGCTTGGCGTCGATGGCCGACGCCAGCACGTTGGCCATGGCCTCCAGGAACACGACGTCGTCGGGACGGAAGGCCCCCACCTCGAAGGCGCCCGCAGCCAGCACGCCGAGCCCGCCGGTTCGCGGCTCGATCCCCGTCGCGGCCATCGACCGGATGCCGAGCTTGATCACCGACGGATTGGGTTTGAAGCGCCGCTCCTGCGTGAGATCGGGCACCAGGAGCGACCCGTCGGCCTCGAACGCAGCCCTGAGGCCAGGGTCGGTGGGGTACCGGAACCCGCTGACGTGGGGCGTGAGGGCGGCCGAGCTGGCCAGCAGCAGGAGGCCGTTGGGATGGTCGTCGTCCACGAGGACCCCGCAGTGAGCGGCACCGAGGGTGGCTTCGACCAGCTTGCGGCAGTGCTCGGCCACGTCCTCGAGCGGGGCACCGCCCAGGGCCAACGTGCCGAGCTCGGCCACCGCCGCCTGCTGCGCCGCCCGGCGGGCCGAAGCGGCCTCGGCCGCGACCAGCTTGGCGTGCTCGGCCTGCAGCTGAGCGGTGGTGCGCTCGAGGGCGTCGACCACGGCCCGGGCCGGCCCGAAGTCCTCGAAGATGAGGAAGGCGGCGGGGGGGACGGTGGGCAAGAGCGTGCCGACGCAGCGCAGCCACACGGCATCCCCGTTCGGCAGCACCGCTCGTAGCTCGATGGGCCCGGCGTGACCTGCGCTGATCACCTGCTCGAGCGCTTCGAGGGCGAGCGTGGAGTCCTCGAGGTGAGCGACCTCTTCGATCTGCTTGCCGACCAGCTCGTCAGGGGTGCGGCCGACGAGGGCGGCGCCGGCGGCGTTGACCCGCAGCACCTGGCCACCCGCGTCGATGAGGGCCACGCCCGAGAGCGTGGTCTCGAACGCGACATCCAGCAGATCCAGGCCGCCCGACCCAACCATCCCCACCATTGTGACCGGAATTCGGTTCGATGTCGCCTGGCTCAGCCCACCACGCGGTGGCCGCGCGCTCTCTGGGCCAGAGCCGAGAGCTCCTGGCTGAGGAGCACGACGAAGAAGATGGCCACGGACAGGCCGGCCATGGTGGCTCCGGCGGCGGTCCCGTGCTGATAGCTGAGCACCAGGCCGAGGACCACTGCGAGCCAGCCCAGCACCACGCTCACGAGCATCCCCACCCACACCCGCCGGACGAGAAGGGCCGCGGTGGCGGGCGGGCCGACCAGGAGCCCGAAGACGAGCAGCGTGCCCACGGCCTGGAAGGACGACACGATGGCCAGGGCGACGAGGCCGAGCAGCAGTAGGTGGGTGAGGCCGGGTCGCAGGCCCAGGCTGCCTGCCTTGGCCTCGTTGAACGACAGCGCGAGGAAGGCTCGGTAGCCCAGCACGCTCGCTGCGACCACGACGGTCGCGACCGCGGCCTGGAAGGCGAGGTCGGACCACGTCACGCCGAGGATGTCACCGAACAGGAGGCTCTGCACGTCGGTGGCGAACGAGCGGCTCTTCGAGATGATGATCACCCCGAGGGCGAGCATCCCGACGAAGAGCAGGCCGACCCCCGTGTCCTCGGCCAGGCGGGCCCGGCGCTTGACGAGGCTGATGCCCCCGACCATGACGGCCGCGGTGAGCAGAGCCCCGACGGTCAGGTTGAACCCCCACAAGACGGCCAAGGCCATGCCGGGAATGACGCCGTGGGCCAGCGCGTCGCCGATGAAGGTGAGGCCCCGCAGCACGACCCACGTCCCCACGACGGAGCTGGCGACCACGGCGAGCATCCCTGCCAGCAGGGCCCGCTGCATGAACTCAGGCTCGAAGGGCTCGAGGAGCCAGCCCATCAGCTCAGGGCCTCGGCGATGCGGCGGGCGTTGGCCCGCACCATGTCGATGTAGGTGGCCCCGTCGGACCCGGCCCCGCCGAGCGCCTCGCTGTAGAGCTCCACCACATCGACGTCGCGCCCCTCCGCGGCGAGCGCCTCGGCCAATCGGGTCGGCGAGGACGTCTCGACGAAGACTGCCGGGACCCCGGCCGCCTCGATGGCTGCGGCGAGATCGGCCAGCGCGGAGGCGCTGGGCTCGCCCAGGGTGCTTCCCCCCGGCACGATCGAGCCGAGGACCGTGAACCCGTAGCGGTCGGCCAGGTAGGCGAAGACCTCGTGGTTGGTGACGAGCGTCCGGCGACTGGTGGGCACCTCGGCGAGGATGGTGGCCACATCGTCGTCGAGCGCCTCGAGGGCCTGGAGGTAGCGGTCGGCTCGGGACCGGAACGCTGGGGTGTCGAGCCCCTCGACGTGGTCGGCGAGCGAGTCAGCGATGTGCGTCGCCGCATCGCGCATGCGCACAGGGTCGGTGAAGAAGTGGGGATCGTCACCGAGGACGTCCACCCCGTCCGTTGCCGTCACCAGGACGGCACCGTCGCCCGCCGCCGCCTCGAGGGTGTCCTCGAGGCCAGCCTCGAAGCCCAGGCCGTTCTGAACGAGCACATCGGCGGCGCGCAGGGCGGCGGCCTGACGGGCCGAGGGCGCGAAGGCGTGCGGGTCGACGCCATCGGGCATCAGCACCTCGACCCTGACGTCGTCGCCCACCAGGTTGCGGACGACGTCGCCCAGGATGCTCGTCGTCACCACCACCGTCGGCTCGCCTGGCGCGTCCCCGGGTCCGCAGCCGGCGAGTGTGGCCAGCATCAGCCCGGCCATAGCGAGAACGGTTCTCATAGCCACACCGTAAGGAACTTGGTTATCATTCGCAAATCACAGCCGTGACCCCCACCGCCCTCCGCACCGCGGCCACCGCTGTCGACCTCGAGCTGGCCTACGGCAGCCGCACCGTCCTGGCCCAGGCGTCGTTCCACATCCCGGCCGGGGCCGTGACCGCACTCATCGGTCCGAACGGGGCGGGCAAGTCGACGCTCCTCCACGCCATGGCCGGACTGCTCGCGCCACGGTCGGGACGGCTCGACATCGAAGCCGCCGGTCGTCGCGGCGGGGTGGCCTACGTGCTCCAGGCCACCGAGGTCAACGCCCACCTGCCCCTCACGGTGCGGGAGACCGTGACGATGGGCCGCTACGCGCTGACCGGAGCGCTCGGGCGGCTGGGGGCAGCCGACCGGGCCGCGGTCGACCGAGCCCTGGCCGCGCTCGACATCACCGAGCTCGCTCAGCGCCAGCTTCACGAGCTGTCCGGGGGTCAGCGCCAGCGAGCCTTCGTGGCCCAGGGCCTGGCCCAGGAAGCCGACCTGCTCCTCCTCGACGAGCCCATCACGGGGCTCGACGTGGTCTCCCGACACCACATACTCGAGGCGATCGCGGGGGCGAGAGCCGCCGGCCAGGCCGTCGTCGTGTCCACCCACGACCTCGGTGACGCGGCCGCCACCGACCACCTGCTGCTCCTCGCCGGTCGAGTCGTGGCCAGCGGAGCTCCAGCTGAGGTGCTCACGGACGTCCACCTGGCCGACGCCTACGGTGGGCACCTCCTCCGGTTCGGCGACTCGACGCTGATCATCGACGACCATCCCCACCACTGAGCGCCGCCATGTCCACCGATCTCCACGCCACCGCCACCTCCCGTCTCCACGCCGACGGGCAGCGCTACACCACCCGACGTCAAGCACTCGTCTCGCTGCTGGCCGAGGTGGACCAACCCCTCACGATCCCCCAGCTCCTCGACCGACGCCGAGACCTGGCCCAGAGCTCCGTGTATCGCAACCTGGCCGTGCTGGAGCGGGCCGGCGTCGTGCACCGAATCGTCACCACCGACGAGTTCGCCCGCTACGAGCTGGCCGAGGACCTCACAGAGCACCACCACCACCTCATATGCGCCAGCTGTGGCGACGTCACCGACTTCACGGTGCCGGCCAGCGTGGAGCACGACCTCGAGCAGGCCCTGTCGAAGGTGGCCAAGCGATCAGGCTTCGCCGTGCGCCACCACCGGCTCGACCTGGTCGGCACCTGTCCCGACTGCGCATGAGGGCGCGTCGGGTCACGGTGGGCGCCAGCCTCGCCTCGATCGCCCTCTCCGGCTGCGCCCAGCGGCGGCTGGTGGCCGGGCCGTCGTCCCGGCCCTCGGCGGCCACCTGGACGACGGTGTGGGTCGCCGGCGCGCTCGCCGTTGTCGTGGTCGGTGTGCTGCTCACGCTGCCGGCGTGGCGGCAGCGGACGGGGGCCCGGGCCGCGGTAGCCGTTCTGACGTTGCAGACGGGCGCGGTCAGCGTGGCCGCCGTCGTCCTGGGCGGCATGGCCGTCCGGAGCTGGCAGCTCATCGATCGGCCCGAGGGCGAGCAGGCGGCCTCCCTCGTCCGCCTCAGCGGCATCGACGGCGACACCGGGTTCTTCGCCCTCATGGTCCTCCTCGTCGTTCTCGGCGGCGGCCTGTTCGCCACGATGTCGGCGCTCGCCACCCGCTTCGCGGCCGCGGACGACGGCTGGGAACGTCTCGTCGCATCCGCGCTCCTCGCCCTCGAGCTCGGGGCCGCCAGCTACCTCGTGGTTCGCTTCGCCCTCGGCGCCCGGGCCTGGCCCTTCACCGCCGGCACCGCCGCCGCCCCCATCCTGCTCGCTGCCCTCATCACCTGCTGGCCCCGCCGCCCCACCACCACCTGAAGCCAGCCCCCTGCGCGAACTGTGTCAGACACAGTTCGCGCACAGCTCGCTCCTTCGCACCCCGGTTCGCTCGGGGGACGCTGTCTGTGGCCGGTGGGCGCACGGGGATCTGGTGATGCCGGTACAACGGGGGCATGGATGACGCACTGCGGACGGACCTCTTCATCGGCGGCGAGTGGCGGGCGGCCGGCGACGGAGAGCGCTTCGACGTCCACGACCCGGGCACCGAGGAAGTCATCGCCAGCGTGGCCAGCGGCGGGGCGGACGACGCCCGGGCTGCGGCCGAGGCGGCTGCGGCCGCCCAGCCCGAGTGGGCGGCCCGAGCCCCGCGGGAGCGGGCCGAGGTGCTGCGCCGCTCGTGGGAGCTGCTGATCGAGCGGTCCGACGACCTGGCCGAGCTGATCACGCGGGAGAACGGCAAGGTGCTGGCCGAGGCCAAGGGCGAGATCACCTACGCGGCCGAGTTCTTCCGTTGGTTCAGCGAGGAGGCGGTGCGGCTCCGGGGTGATCTGACCACCGCACCGGGCGGTGCCAACCGCATCCTCGTCATCCACCAGCCCGTCGGAGTGGCCTATCTCGTCACCCCTTGGAACTTCCCCGCAGCCATGGCCACCCGCAAGATCGCGCCCGCCCTCGCGGCGGGGTGCGCCGTCGTCCTCAAGCCAGCCACCCTGACGCCGCTCACCGCCTTGGCCGTGGCCGACGTCCTCCACGAGGCCGGGGTCCCCGCCGGGGTCGTCAACGTGGTGCCCGGCAAGAGCGCGAGCACCATCACCGCCGCCGTGCTCGAGCACCCGGCGGTCCGCAAGCTCTCCTTCACCGGCTCCACCGAGGTGGGCAAGGTGCTCCTCGAGCAGGCCGCGGGCCGAGTGCTGAACACGTCGATGGAGCTCGGCGGCAACGCCCCTTTCATCGTGCTGGCCGACGCCGACCTCGATGCCGCCGTCGAGGGGGCCATGGTCGCCAAGATGCGCCACAACGGCGAGACGTGCACAGCCGCCAATCGCTTCTACGTCGAGGCGCCCATCGCGGAGGCGTTCGCCGAGAAGCTCGCCGCGGCGATGGGAGCCGTGCCGATGGGCCACGGCCTCACCGAGGGCAACCGGCTCGGACCGCTCGTCGACGCCGACACGCGCGACAAGGTGGCCGCTCTCGTCGACAGCGCTCTCGCCGAAGGGGCCAAGGCAGTGGTCGGCGGAGCGCGACCAGCGTCGGGCCCGGGCTACTACTACCCGGCCACCGTGCTCACCGGCGTGGGTCCGAACAGCGCCATCCTCGCCGAGGAGATCTTCGGCCCCGTCGCTCCCATCGTGGCCGTAGCCGATGCCGAGGAGGCCGTGCGCCGAGCCAACGCCACGACGATGGGCCTCGTGTCCTACGTGTACACCGGTGACCTGGCCAAGGGCCTCCGGGTGGCCGAGGCCCTCGAGTCGGGCATGGTCGGACTCAACAAGGGCGTGGTGTCGGACCCAGCGGCCCCCTTCGGAGGCGTTAAGGAGTCCGGCGTCGGTCGCGAGGGCGGGCACGAGGGGATGCTCGACTACACGGAGACCAAGTACATCGCCACCGACTGGTGACGCGAGACTGCGGCATGCCGCCGGTGATCATCGCCCACCGCACTTCGCCCCTGGACGCCCCCGAGAACAGCCTGGCCGGAATCGCCCGATCGGGCGAGCTGGGCGCTGACTACGTCGAGATCGACGTCCGCCTCACCCGTGACGGCGTGCCCGTCATGCTCCACGACGCCCTCCTGCTCCGCACCACCCTGCGGCCCTGGCCCGTGTCGTGGGCCACGGCCAAGGGGCTGCGACGGGCCCGTCTGCGCAAGAGCGGAGAGCGCGTGCCGCTGTTCGCAGAGGCTGTCGACGCCCTCCCCGACCACCTGGGCTTCGCCATCGACACGAAGTCTCCCGACGCGGCCGAGGCCGTCGTGAACGAGCTCCGCAACCAGGGAAAGCTGAGCCGATCGCTCCTCTGGGCCCAGAGCGAGAAGGCCGTTCGCTGGTACTCCGAGCACGCCCGCGACGAGGCGGCCGAGGTCGCGCTGCTGCGCGACGCGCTGACTCCTGACGCCATCGACCGCTTCCTTGCCGACGCGCTCGACTTCGGAGCCGATGCCATATCGGCCCACCAGTCGACCGTCGACGATGCCTTCATCGAGCGGGCTCACGGGCTCGGGCTGAAGGTCCACTGCTGGTTCCAGGACCGGGCCACGCAGCAGGCCATGGCCACCCTGCCCCTCGACGGCATCGTGACCGACTGGCCCGAGGAGGCCCGCCGCCTGAGCTCCGGCGACGGCGCCTGAAGGCTGCGACTCGACCGCGCGATGTCTGACCACAGGGCGCGCCGCGGTGGTGCCCACGTCGGGCCGGGGGGTTGCGCCCCCGTGCTCGTGGTCGCCCTCGCGGCCCTGGGCCTGCTAGCAGCGGCCGCGTCCGACCAACGGGTGCTCGGGGGCGAGACCGCCGTCGTCGAGGCCTTCAACGCCGTGCCCACCTGGCTGGGCTGGCCCTTCCGGGTGGTGATGCAGCTGGGCACGCTGTGGGTCGCCCTCGTGGCCGTGGCCGGGGTGGCCTGGCGGACATGGCGGTCATCCGGGCCCACCCCGACGGTCGCCATCGCCGTCTCCGTGGCCGTCGCCTACCGGCTCGACAACGTCCTGAAGGCGGTGATCGACCGGCCCCGACCGTCCGCCGTGATCGAGGGCCTCGACGTGCGCGAGCACATCGGCGGGTTCGCCTTCCCGTCAGGCCACACGACGATGGCGTGTGCGGTGGCCGGCGCCCTGCACCCGGTTCTCCCCCACCGCGGGCGAGTGGTCGTCTGGTCGCTGGCGGGCGTCGTGGCCCTCACCCGGATGCACGTCGGGGTGCACTGGCCCCTCGACCTGCTGGGCGGGGCGGCGCTGGGCATCGCCATCGCCGCGGCGGCATGGCTCGTGGCCTCGGCCACCGTGGGGCCGCCCGCCCGACACTAGGGTCGCCCCCCGTGACCAGGCCCGAGCCCGCCGAACCGGTGCCTCTCTCGGATCCCACAGGGCGGCCCGGCGATCCGGACTGGTACACCCGACGCATCGAGCTCACCCTCTACGTGCTGGCCGGGGTCAGCTACATCGTGCTCGGCATGTTCCACAAGTGGCTGCTCAACTGGGTCCTCGGTCCGGTGTGGCTGGTCACGTGGATCTGGGCCGGTCCCGTGCTCCTCGGTCGGCTCCGCCGGCGGGCCTCGACATGAGCTGGGCGGCCCACCAGTTCGAGACGTATGCCATCCAGGCCCACCTGCCGAAGCGGTGGGCGGGGCGGATCAGCTACCTGGCCATCGTGGCCGGCGATCAGATCCCCGACTTCGTGGCCAAGTTCTGGGTCTACGGGTTCGACATCGGCGGCACCCACTACGGCGCCGAGGAGCCGTTCAAGTTCCACCGGGGCTGGCCCGGCGCCGGGTTCAGCCACAGCCTCGGCTTCGCGGTGCTCCTCTGCGGTCTCGTCTTCCTGCTCACGAGGTCCCGGGGCTGGAGCGCGGGTCTGCTCCTCGGCATGGCGGCCCACTCGATCACCGACATCAACGACACCGTCGGCACCATGCTCGCCTTTCCGTTCTCGACGGAGAACTTCTCCATCGGGACGTGGGCCTACGCAGCCACCCCGGGCGGCAAGTACCTCGACGCCCGGGCCTACTACTCGAGCTTCGGCTTCGTGATGGACGCGCTGTGGCTCGTCATCCTGCTCCTGACGTGGCGGGTGCTGACGGAGCGCTACTGGCGCGAGGTGATCGTGCCCGCCGACCCCAAGGTGTGGGCCTGGATGGGCCGCCGCCTGCCCGAGCGAGCCCTGCTGGCCGTCTACCGGGCCACGTTCTTCTACGGCCTGACCCGGATGATCGCGTGGACGTCGTGGGCTCACATCCTCCACCCGGACAGCCTCCGGGGCTGGGACCTGACCTGGGGCGGTCCGGACTGGATCCCCGCCTTCCGCCTGAGCGACACGTCGAACCTGGCCACTGTGTGCATCGCCCTCGCCTTCGCCGCGGCGATCGTCGTGGCCGTCGGTCGCATCCTCGGTTCAGGCGACGAGGACGCCACGCCGCCGGCCACCGTCGCCGACTGAGCGCTCAGGAGACGGGGCGCAGCTCCGGCACGACCACCACGACGCCCTCTCCGAAGCGCTCGTCCATGGCGGCCTGCAACCCGTCATCGACCGCAACGCCGACCTCCACGTGGTTGCCGACCGGGTTCCGGCTCGACCACAGGAAGCCCTCCACCTCGCTGACCTCCTGCTGGATGGCATCGAGCTCGGCATCGGAGCGCTCGGCTCCGGCCACGCAGAGCGCCCCGCCCCAGATGGCTCGCAGCTCCTGCTCGTGCCGTTCGAGATCACCGGTGAAGAGGACGACGAGCACGAGCTTGGTGGGATCGTTGGCCGCCATCTCGTCTTCGGGATCGGCACCGTCGGCCAGGGCCGGGTTGATGGACTGGTCGACCCACGAACCGGCATAGCCGGCCTGGGCCAGCGCCGTAGGCCATGGCCGCCTCCTGGGCCTCGCTGGTAGCCGTCGCCGGCTCGACGACCGTCCACCCGCCGTCGGGCGGAGGGCAGGGCGCCGTGAAGTCGGTCGACCCCGGACCACCGGAGCCACCCCGGGCTGGCTCGGGCTGCTCGGTGAGGGTGAACGTGTCGTCGGCGAGCGTGCCGACCACGTGGTACGTGCCCCAGGTGGTGCCCGAGGCCGACTCCTTCTCGGCCACCGCATCCCAGTCCCACCCCGTGATGTCCGGACCTCCGCATTGCGGCGGGTACGACTCCATCACCCCGCCGAGGCAGAGCTGGGGCCCGTGGCCCAGGCTCTCGAGCACTGTGGCGTCAGCCTCGTAGCGCTGATCGGCCGGGCGGGTCGAGCTGGAGCCGCCGGCTGTCACGCGCTCGTCGTCCGAGCACGCCCCCACCAGCAGGAGGAGCACGAGGAACGGAAGGAGGAGCAGGCCGCGGCGCACACTCGTTGGACGCTGATCAGCGCTCGCCTGGTTCCCACGTCGCTGGGCCACGGGACGAGGCTGTCAGACTCGGCCGTCATGAGCGTGCCCCCCATCGACCAGGCCACCCTCGACACCGCGGTCGCGCTGCTCCGAGCCGCCGGCGACCGCACGCTGCAGTGGTTCCGCGCCGCTGACCTCGAGGTGATCAGCAAGGACGACGGCTCGCCGGTGACGGCCGCCGATCGGGACGCGGAGCGGTTCCTGCGCGAGCGCCTGGCCGAGGCCTTCCCCGGTGACGGCGTGCTCGGCGAGGAGGAGGCGCCGACGGCGTCGACCACAGGTCGGCGCTGGATCATCGACCCCATCGACGGCACCAAGGCCTTCACCTGCGGCGTTCCCCTCTACTCCAACCTGCTCGCCCTCGAAGACGAGCACGGCATCGCCGTGGGTGTGGTGAACCTCCCTGCACTCGGCGAGACCGTGTGGGCCGGGCGCGGTCTCGGGTGCTGGTCAGAGCGGGGCCCAGCCGCCGTCAGCTCCCAGACCACGCTGGCCGGCGCCTATGTGATGTCGAGCTCGTTCGGCCACTGGCCCCCCGGCACGGTCGCCGCGCTGGAGGCGACCGGGGCCATCCTCCGCACCTGGGGCGACGGCTACGGCTACGCCCTCGTCGCCACGGGACGCGTGGCGGCGATGGTCGACCCCACTGTCGAGCCCTACGACGTCGGGCCGATGCCGGTGATCTTCAGCGAAGCGGGCGGCCGGTTCACAGACCTGTCCGGCGCGGAGACGATCGAGGGCGGGAGCGGAATGGCCACCAACGGCCTCGTCCACGACGAGCTGCTGACGCTCTTGGCGGGCTGATCAGCCCGTCTCGGCTGCCTCGAGGCCCAGTGCGTCGACCAGGTCCGACCGGGCTCGGGCCACCCTGGATCGGATGGTGCCGATCGGCACCTCGCACACCTCAGCCGCCTCGGCGTAGGACAGGCCGAGCACCTGCGTGAGGACGAAGGCCGCCCGGCGGTCGGGATCGAGCCCAGCCACCGCCTCGTCCAGCTCCACCTCGCCGGTGCGAGCCGCCACGACGGCGTCGCCGTGATCCGTGCGCTGCACCAGGCGCTCGATCAGAGCCCTGGCCCGAGTCCGGCGCCGGACGTGGTCGGCGCACACGTGGCGAGCGATCTGGAGCAGCCAGGTGCGGGCCGACGAGTCGCCCCGGAAGGAGCTCAGCGCCGGCAGGGCCCGGAGGTAGACCTCCTGGGTGAGGTCATCCGCCGAGTCCCGATCACCTAGCCGGGAGCAGAGCCGCCACACCTCGGGCTGGGTCCGGCGCACGAAGGCGGTCAGCGACAGCTGGTCGCCTTCTCCCGCCGTCAGCGCCAGGCGGGTCAGCTCGTCCATGGCACCAGTGTGCCCGTCGGGGAACCAACCGCCGCAGCCGAGCGACCACCCCACCATGGACTGCACGCACATACGTGAGGGGCTGTCCGCCCGCCTCGACGGCGAGGAAGACCTCTCAGTCGACCCTGCCCGCCTCGACGCCCACCTCTCTGGCTGCCCGGCCTGCACCACATGGCTGGCCGAGGTCGCCGCCCTCCACCGCCTCACCCGCGTCCGGGCCGCCGACCCAGTGCCCGACCTGAGCGCGGCCATCGTGGCCCGCGCCACTCCCGCGGTGGCCGCTCTCCGCCGCCCCGCCCTACGCCAGCCGATAAGCGCGGCCCGGTGGGGTCTCTTCGTGGTCGCCCTCACCCAGCTCGTGCTGGCGGGACCGGCGGTCCTCCTAGGCGAGGACCCAGGCGCCACCGTGCACGTGGCCCGCGAGCTCGGGTCCTTCGACGTGGCCCTCGCCGTGGGCCTGCTGGTCGCAGCCTGGCAACCGGCCCGGGCCTGGGGCCTCCTGCCCGTCGTCGCGGCCCTCGGGCTCGTGATGGGCACGACCGCCGTGCTCGATGTTCTTGACGGCAGCGCCTCCACCTTCGGCGAGGCCCATCACCTGCTCGACCTGGCCGGGGTGGGGCTCCTCTGGCTCGTGGCCCGGGCTGCCCGCACGTCAGCCGCCCACCTCCGCCCGCGCTGGGCGCCGGCGTGATCTCCGTGGTCCGACGCGCGCCGGCGCGGGCCGCAGCCGTGCTCGTCGTCGGGCTGGTGCTGCTCCTCGCAGGCGCCGGCCCGGCGCTCGCTCACGCCTCGCTCGTGTCAGTCGACCCGGCCGACGGAGCCCGCCTCGACGAAGGCCCCGCCACCATCACGCTCACGTTCAGCGAGTCGGTCTCGGCCGACCTCGGCGGCGTACGGGTCCTGGCCAGCGACGGCAGTCGGGTCGAGGTTGGCGTCGCCCAGGCGACCGGCAACATCGTCGAGATCGACGTGCAGCCCGATCTGCCCGAAGGCACCTACGTCGTCAGCTACCGAGTCATCTCGGCCGACGGCCATCCAGTGCGGGGCGGGTCCGTCTTCGGCGTCGGTGACGTCGAGGTGGACGCCGGCGCCCTGGGGCGGGTGGCCGACACCGACGGTGACCGCGTGTGGGAGGTTGTCGGCGGCTTCGGCCGGGGCATCGCCTACGCGGGGATCCTCCTCGCGGCCGGCGGCGCCCTGTTCCTCGTGGCGGCTCACGACGGGGCAGCCGAGCGGGTCGCGCTCCGGCGCGCCGTGCGGATCGCAGCGGCCGTCGGGGCGCTGGCCGCCCTCGTGGCCCTCCCGGTGCAGGCTGCCCTAGGGACCGGCCAGGGCCCCGCCTCGCTGTTCGACGAAGGGGTGCTGGCCGACGTGGCCGCCGACGGGGTGGGCCACAGCCTCCTGCTCGCGGGCGTTGGCCTCCTTCTCGTCGCAGTCGGTCTGGGTCGCTCCGGCCCCGCAACCGTGCTCGGCGCCCTGGTAGCCGCCGGATCCTTCGCGGCCACCGGCCACACCCGGGTCGGTGACACCGCCACGCTCGCCACGCTCGCCGACGTGGCCCACCTCCTGGCCGCGGCGATCTGGGCGGGCGGGCTCGTGCTGCTCGGCATCGCGCTCCGTCTGCGGGCACGAGACCCTGAGGTCGCCCCCGCCGCCACCGGCGCCGTCGTGGCCCGCTTCTCCACGCTCGCCACCGGCGCCATCGTCGTGGTCGGGGCGGCAGGCCTGGCGCTGTCGTGGAGCGAGGTCCGGTCCCTCGGGGCCCTGACCGACACGGGCTACGGACTCTTCCTGCTGGCCAAGGTGGCCCTCGTAGCCGCCATCGGAGCGCTCGGCGCCTACAACCACTTCCGTCTCGTGCCCGCCATCCGCGCCGGGAAGGCCAAGGCCGGCCTGGCCCGGCTGCGCCGAACGGTGCGGTTCGAGGTGCTCGCCCTCGTGGGGGTGCTCGCCCTCACCTCGGTGCTGGTCGTCCTCACGCCGGCCAAGGCCCGCGACGAGGGCGGGGTCGTGGAGGAGATCGTCGCGCTGGGCGACGTGGGCTCCGTGCAGCTCGTCGTGTCCCCGGCCAAGGCCGGGTTCAACCAGATCCACCTGTACACGTACGACCCGGACGGACGTCCCTCCCAGATCGCCGAGTCGGCCCGACTCGAGCTGTCCCTCCCCTCGGCCGGGCTCGGGCCGATCGAGCGCGAGGCTGTCCGAGCCGGACCGGCCCACCTGCAGCTCGACGGCGACGATCTCGCCGTGGCCGGAGACTGGGAGATCACGATCCGGGTCCGCATCGACCGCTTCACCGAGGCCTCCGGCACCGTCACGGTCCCCGTCGGCAGCTAGACCCAGGAGCTCCATGTCCCGCATCGCCCGTTCCCTCCTCTTCTCCGTCGTTCTGCTCGTGGCCGCCGCCGGCCCTGCGGGGGCCGATCCCGCCGGTCCCAGCGACTTCCGCTCCGACGTGACCGGCATCGAGCCCTCCGTCGAGGGTGTGGACGCCACCATCCGAGGGGGCGACTCGTTCCTCGAGCTCACCGTCGAGCCGGGCCACGCCGTCGTCGTGGAGGGCTACTCCGGCGAGCCCTACGTGCAGTTCCTGGAGGACGGCACCGTGCAGCGCAACCGTCTGTCCAGCGCCACCTACCTGAACGACGACCGCAGGGGTCGCGTCGACATACCCGCCGATGTCCAGGCGGCCATGAAGGACGAGGCCACCAGGCCGGACTGGGAGACGATCGGCGCCGGTGGCACCTATGCCTGGCACGACCACCGCGTCCACTGGATGGCCGACGTGTCCCCGCCCGTCGAACGAGGCGAGCGGGTCACGGGCGCCTACGACCCGTGGCGGGTGCCGATCACCGTGGACGGCGAGCCGACCGAGGTGCAGGGCACGCTCACCTACGCCTCGAGCACCTCACCGCTGCCCTGGGCCGGCTTGGCCGTCGTCGTGGCTGCCGGGCTGGCCGGGCTGGCCCGCGGCCGGGGTCTTCGGATCGGAGCCGCAGCGCTGTTCGTCGTGGCGGTGGCCGCCTCTGTGGTGGGCCGAGCCGACTGGGCCTCGACCCCTGACGGAGGTGGCAACCCGCTCCTGTGGGCGCTACCGGTCTTCGCCCTCGTCGCAGCCGGCGCCGCTGTGGGCTTGGCCGAGAGGGGGTCGGGCGTCGTCCTGGCCCTCGCGTCGGTTGCGTCGCTGTCGGGCTGGGCCCTGTTCCGAGTGCAGGCCCTGCTCAAGCCGGTGCTGCCCACCGAGCTGCCGTTCGCGTTCGACCGGGCCACGGTCGCCCTGGCGCTGGGGGCCAGCGTGGCCGTCGCCTACCTCGCCGTCACCAGCGGCGCTCTGGCCCTCCCCACCCTCGACGACGACGAGGACTAGCCACTCCGGTCGATCTCCGATCTCGTGTGCCGAAGTCGGCGCTGAAAGCCGCTTTCCGCACGCGAAACCTCAGGACTTCGCGAGGCTGGGGGCTCAGAGCCAGCCCGCGCGCTTGAAGCGGCGGTAGAGCATGAAGCACACGACGAGCATCACGGCGACCACGATGTAGTAGCCGTAGCGCCAGCCCAGCTCGGGCATGTGCTCGAAGTTCATGCCGTACACCGCGCCCACCACGGTCGGGAAGCCACCGACGGCCAGCCAGGCCGAGATGGTGCGCATGTCGTCGTTCTGACGGGTCGTGACCTGGGCCAGGTTGGCATCGAGAGCGTCGGTGAGGAGCTCGCGCGCGTGCTGGATGCTGGCCACCACGCGGGTGAGATGGTCCTCGACGTCACGGAAGTACGAGTGCAGCTCGGGGTGGGCCGAGGGGAGGTCCCCGGCGGCCAGGCGGGCGAGCGGCTCGCGGAGGGGCTCGGTGTTGCGGAGGAAGTCGAGGACCTCGCGCTTCAGCTTGAAGATGCGCTGGGTGGGGTCCACGCCCCGGGGCCGATAGGGATCGAACACGGCGTTCTCGATCTCCGCCATGTCGTTGTCGAGCCCGTCGAGCACCGGCACGTAGTCGTCGACGACGTGGTCGATCACGGCGTGCAGCACCGCCATCGGTCCGCAGCGCATCCGCTCGAGGTCCTGCTCGATCGTCGTCCGCACCGTGGCCAGCGCGCTGGCCCGCCCATGGCGCACGGTCACCACGTAGCGGGCGCCGACGAACAGCTGCAGCTCGGCGAACTCGACCGCCTCGGCGACGTCGTCGTACCGAGCCGTCTTGAGGACCACGAAGAGATCGTTGTCGTAGACCTCCAGCTTCGGGCGCTGGTGGGCGTGGACGGCGTCCTCCACGGCCAGCTCGTGGAGGCCCAGCTCGTCACGCACCTTGTCGAACTCGGCCTGATCGGGCTCGTGGAGGCCGATCCACACGAAGGAGTCCGGCTCCTCGGCCGCCTCGAGGGCGTCGTCGAGGTCGAGCCGACCGGGGCGGCGCTGGCCGTCGGTGTACACGGCGCAGTCGATGATCACGGCGCCATCTTCCTCCACCTCGTGGCAGGCTCGGCGCATGGACGCTTCCACCCACATCGGCCACCTGCAAGAGGCCGCGGCCGGGCTCCTGGCCGCCTACCGAGCCGACCCCTCTGCAGACGTGCCGTCCTGTCCGGGGTGGGACCGCACCCAGCTGCTGGCTCATGCGGCCGGCGTCCACGCCTGGGTGCGAGCCCAGCTCGAGCTCGGCACGACCGAGCGGGTTCGGCTCAGCACCGTTGAGCGTCCCCCTGAGGACGGCCTGGCCGAGTGGTACGAGGCTGGCGCGTCGGCGCTCGTGGCCCGGCTGGAGGCGATGGACCTGGCCGCGACCTGGCCCACCTGGGCCGGTCCGCAGCCCGGATCGTTCTTCCCACGGCGCATGGCCCAGGAGACCACGGTGCACCGATGGGATGCCGACCGGGAGCCGGTGGCCGCCGCCCTCGCCGTCGACGGCATCGACGAGCACCTCGAGCTCATGGCCCCCCGCGTCGCCGGCGAGAGCCTCGTCGGCGTCGCTGGCACCATCCACCTGCACGCCACCGACGCGGAAGGAGAGTGGCTCGTCACGCTCGGCCCTGACGGCGTCACCTCCGAGCACGGGCACGCCAAGGGCGACGTCGCCCTCCGGGGTTCGGCCAGCGACCTCTTCCTCTGGATGTGGGGCCGGCAACGCCACGACGAGCGCTACGAGGTCTTCGGCGAGCGGGCCCTGCTCGACGCGTGGCAGCAGCACGTTCGCTTCTGACCCCAGACCTGCCACCCCTGTGGAGCGCCAGCCTCGTCATGCATGGCCTCGGCTCAGCCGATCTCGGAGCTACGGGAGGGGCTCACCGAGGTGCGTGCCGGAGCAGGTCGCCCCGGCCTCGGGCGCCTGGTCGCCGTCGACGTAGCGCTCGATGAACTCGACGATGCGGGGATCCTCGACCGAGTCGAGCCGCAGCTGGCGGGCCCAGGCGGTGGCCACCACAGCCTCGTCGCGGGGGAGGTCCGGGTACGGCGAGGCGATGACCTTCGGGTTGGCTCGGGCCAGGTCGTGGATGACCTCGACGTCCTCTGCCGAGAGATCCGGCGAGTAGGCGAGCCACACCGCCGCGTGCTCCAGGTCGTGGACGACGTTCTCGTCAGGGATGGGCTCGTCGTAGAACCCGCAGTTCCACCACACGGGGTGGTGCACGCCGCCCGCGGGCGGGCGGAGGTCGTAGTCGACAGGATCCTCGGAGTGAACGGGCGACGAGTAGTACACCCGGATCGCCTGCACGCCCTCGATCCCTTCGTCGGCGTCGCCCAGGACCTCGTTACCGCCGGGACCGAGATCGGTCTGGTCGCCGAGCCCTCCGACCGGTTCGTCTCCGTCGTCTGACCCTGCGCACGCGACGAGCACGCTCACGAGCAGGGCGATGAGCGCGGCCCGAAGTGGGTTGGGTCCGGTTCGCAGCATCCGGTCAGGCTACGGCGGCCCGCCCTCCGAGCCGATCAACCGGGCTGGGTCAGGCCCCTCCGTCGAAGGCCGCAGCCTTGATGCCGATGGCAGCCAGCTCGGCGAGGAGGGGTCGAGCGTCGGTGACCGCGGCCAGGCCCGAGGCCCCGGGCGGGATGCGCCCGTCGAGGGCGGCCCGCAGCGTGAGGGCGGCCACCGCGCCGGCGGCCACGGCGGGTCGGTCGAGGGCGCCGAGCACCTGCACGTCCTGGACCCCTCCCCGCTTGCCCCGCACCTCGACCCGCACGGCGCCGACGAGGCCCTCGGGGTGGGGCTTGCGGAGCATCGGGAAGTGGGCCGTGATGCGATCGCGCCGCGTGGCCGACAGCCGGGCCGTGACGCGGGCCACGCCGGGGAAGGCGGCCACGAGGAGGAGGGCATCGGGCAGCTCGGCCCGGTAGCAGTCCTCGGCCCCGATCGGGTCCGGGAACCAGCACAGCTCGCGCCCCGAGCCGGCCGGCCGGCGCTGCCAGCCGCCATCGCGCCAGTCGAGGGCCGTGCCGGTCAGGGCACCGTGGTGGGCGCGCGCGCACTCCGGGCCGCCGGTGCCGCTACGGGCCACGTGGATCTCATCCACGTGGTCGAAGGTGCGCGCGGCATGGCGGGCCAGGAGGCAGGTCAGGCCGGGCGAGAACCCGGCTCCGGCCACGACGGCCACGCCCCGCTCCGCCGCCTCGGGACCGAGGTCGAGGAGGGCCTGCACGTCGGCGATGCCGTCCGCGACCGACACGATCGGACGCCCCAGCTCGACGTGCGTCTGGGCCACCGCCGCATGGGTGCCGTTCGGGCCAGCGAGCACGACACCGTGGACCCGAGCCGCGTCCGCGCCGGTCGGGCCCGCGTCGCGAGCCTTGTCGCCGGAGCTGCTGACGACGGCCAGGCGCCGCTCTTCGTCGGGATCGGCGATCAGGACGCGAGCGACGTCGGGTGCCTCGACGAGCTGTCGCGCCGCCCGGGCGCCTACTGCCCCGGCGCCGACGAGCAGGATCCGGTGGCCCGGCACTACCGGAGGTCGGGGCCGGAGAGCTCGCGCCAACCGCCCGACTGCGGCGGCGTGCCGCCCGAGCCGCGGATGCGCAGCACGGCCGCGATCAAGCCGGCGATCCCGAGGGCGACGAGGGCTCGGCGCAGAAGGGCCATCTCAGTCTCCAAGGGGTCGTCGCCGGGCGGGTGGTGGGGCTAGCAAGAATCGAACTTGCGACCTCATCCTTATCAGGGATGCGCTCTAACCGACTGAGCTATAGCCCCGTGAAGGTGAACGGCGCTTCCACGCCGCCCTACTGCGGGACCGCCGAAGTTAGTCGCGGCGGCGCTTGCCGGGCGAGCCCGAACCGGAGGCCCCACGGGGGGTCGGCTCCTCCTCGAGGACCGTCACCCGGACCCCGCCGGTCAGGTCGCTCATCAGGTTGAACAGCAAGGTGAGCACGACGTTGGCGGCGGAGCCAGCCAGGACGAGCACGATGCCTCCGAGCACGAAGGCCTGGAGGATCTTGCCGTCCTCGAACTTGAACTCGCCCACCAGCTCCTCGCCTTCGCGGCAGTCCTCGTCGTCGCCGGGATCGGCCACCGGCGGAGGCGGCTCGGTGATCGACGTCTCGGGGCCGCCCGGGTCGATCTGATCCACAGGCGTGGTGGGGGCGGCCTCGGGGAGGGTGGTCGTGGTGGTGACGGGGGCTACACCGTCGATCGGCTCGCAGTTGCCGAAGCCACCCACCGAGGTGACGAAGCTCTCGACGTTCTCGACGGTGCCGGCGCTGCGGGCGACGCCCCAGAGCACCGCCGACGCCACGCAGATGATCAGGAACAGGGCGGCGTAGAACAGCAGAGAGATCTTGAGCACCGACCAGGGCTCGACGTGGCGGACGATGCGCCGCACCTTGCGAGCCCGGACCCGGCCCGGCTTGCCGGGGGCAGCATGGCCGGGATCGGCGGGACTGGTGACCGTCGGGCGAGCCGGTCGGGCCACGGGCTGGCGGGGCGGGATGGGAGGCGCCCCGGTGGTCCCGGGGTCCCCACTGGCGCGGGTGACCCGCTCCACCCCACCGGTGAAGGTGGCTGAGGTCCGCCCTTCGTCACCGGCGCTGCTGGTCGGCTCGTCGGGCATCGCAGCGAGTGTAGGGCAGCCCTCTCCCCTCCCCGGTCGACCCGGGCCTGCGGTCAGGACCGCCGGGCCTTGGCCACGGCAGTCGCGTCGCCCACCTCCACGGCCACCCAGACGTCGACCCCCGCTGACCGCCAGTCGGTGAGGTTGGCCCCGTTGGCGGCCGCCACCTCTCGGGCGGCAGCCTCCCCCTCGGCCGCGCCGGCCAGGGCCGCCGCATCGGCGGCCGAGCGAGCTGCCGCCACCTGGGCTGCCCCCTCGGCCAGGGGGACGAGGGCCAGCAGCACCACCACCGCCAGGGAGATCACAGCCAGCACCAGGGGCATGGCCTGACCACCGTCACCTCGACGAGCCCGTCTCGACATCAGAACCTCCCTTTGTCGGCGCGCCGGGCGCGCCGCGGTCAACAGCCGGGGGAAGGCGAGGGGGAAGGTCGGGTCAGGCGGTGTCGTCGTCCGCGGAGAGCACAGGAGCCACCGAGGCGACCGTCTCGCCGGCGTCGAGGTTCATGACCCGCACGCCGGTTGCGTCTCGGCCCTGGGAGGAGATGCCGCGCACCTCCATGCGGATCAGCGTGCCAACCGAGTTGATGACGAAGATCTCATCGTCGAGCCCGACCATGAAGGCGGCCACCACGAAGCCCTTCTTGGCCGTGAGCTTGATGCCCCGCACTCCCTGGCCGCCCCGCCCTTGGGAGTTGAAGTGGTCGAGCTGGGTGCGCTTGCCATAGCCGGCATCGGTGACGATCAGCATCGCGACGTCGTCGCGGCAGGTGTCGAGGCTCACCACTTCGTCGTTGGCGCGCATCTTCATGCCCCGCACGCCAGCCGCGGCCCGGCCCATCGATCGGACGTCGTCCTCGCTGAAGCGGATGGCCTGGCCCAGCTTCGAGAGCATCAGGATGTCGTCGCCCCCGTTGGTGGGGATGACCTTCACGAGCTCGTCGCCGTCGCGAAGGTTGATGGCGATGATCCCGGTGCGCAGCGACGAGTCGTACTCGTTGAACTTCGTCTTCTTCACCTGTCCCTTCTTCGTGGCGAAGAAGAGGAAGCGGTTGGTCTCGTAGTCCCGGGTGTCGATGATCGTCTGGATGCGCTCGCCAGGCTGGAGCTGCAGCAGGTTGGGCATGGCTGTGCCCCGCGCCGTGCGCTCCTTCTTCGGGATCTCGTGCGCCTTGAGCCGGTACACACGACCCAGGTTCGAGAAGAACAGCAGGTACGCGTGCGCGGTGGTGGTGAGGATGTGGCTGACGAAGTCCTCGTCACGGAGCTTCGCCCCGGCCACTCCCCGCCCGCCCCGGCCCTGCGACCGGAAGGCGTCAGCGGCGACGGTCTTGACGTAGCCCTTGTGGGACAGCGTTACGACGAGCTCCTCGTCGTCGATGAGGTCCTCGATGTTCATGTCGCCGGCATCGAGGGTGACCTTGGAGCGCCGGGCGTCGGCATGCTTGGCCCGGACGTCTGTGAGCTCGTCCTTGATCACCTGCCGCAGCTTCACCTCGTCGTTGAGGATCAGGTTGAGCTCGGCGATCTCGGCCAGGAGCTCGGCGATCAGCGTCTCGAGGTCGATGCGGGCCAGGCGGGTGAGGCGGCCGAGCGGCAGCTCGAGGATGTGGTTGGCCTGGACCTCGCTGAACTCGAAGGGGGCGGCCATGAGAGCGTCGCGCGCCGCGGCGCGGTCCTCGCTGGACCGGATGGTGGCGATGACCTCGTCGATGACGTTGATGGCCTTGAGCAGGCCCTCGTTGATGTGGGCCTTGCGCTCCGCTTCGCGCAGTCGGTAGGCGGAGCGGCGGCGGATCACGTCGACCTGGTGATCGATGTAGGCCTGCAGAGCCTGCACCAGGTTGAGCGTGCGGGGGACGCCGTCGACGAGGGCCACGGTGTTCACGGAGAAGTTCGTCTGCAGCGGGGTGTGCTTGTAGAGGTTGTTCAGGATGACGAGGCCGGCTGCGTCCTTCTTCAGCTTGATGACGAGGCGGGTCTTGCCCTTGGCGGACTCGTCGTTGACGTCGCTGATGCCCTCGATGGCACGCGTCTGCACCAGCTCCGCGATGCGAGCCGCGGTGACCGAGATCGACGTCTGGTAGGGCATCTCGGTGACGACGATCCGATCGGAGCGAGCTCCCTCCTCGATCTCGGCCAGCGCCCGGATGCGGATCGAGCCCTTGCCGGTGCGGTAGGCGTCGATGATCCCCTGGCGGCCCATGATGAGCCCGCCCGTGGGGAAGTCCGGCCCCTTCACGAACTGCATGAGGTCGTCGGGGGTGGCCTCGGGGTTGTCGATGAGGTGCACGGTGGCGTCGATCACCTCGCCCAGGTTGTGGGGCGGGATGTTGGTGGCCATCCCGACGGCGATCCCCTGGCTGCCGTTGACCAGCAGGTTGGGGAAGCGGGCCGGCAGGACCGACGGCTCGACCTCGTCACCGGAGTAGTTGTCGGCGAAGTCGACGGTGTCCTCGCCGATTCCGTCGAGCATCCGCATGGCGATCGGAGCCAGACGTGACTCGGTGTACCTCGAGGCGGCGGCGCCGAAGTCAGGGCTGCCGAAGTTGCCGTGCCCGTCGACCAGTGGGTGGCGCATGGAGAAGTCCTGCGCCATCCGCACCAGCGAGTCGTAGATCGAGGAGTCGCCGTGGGGGTGGTACTTGCCCATGACCTCGCCGACGACCCGGGCGCACTTCATGTGCGACCGGTCGGGCCGGGCGCCGAGCTGGTCCATGCCGTAGAGGATCCGGCGGTGCACCGGCTTGAGGCCGTCGCGGGCGTCGGGCAGGGCGCGCGTCGTGATGACCGACATCGCATAGTCGAGGAAGGAGCTCTCCATCTCCTCCTGGATCTCGATGGGCTCGATGGCCGCGCGAACGCTGCCCCCGCCTTCGTCGGTGGCGCCGTTGCTGTCGTTCGGGGGGGTCTGGTCTGACATCAGATGTCCAGGAACCTCGTGTCCTTGGCGTTGGTGATGATGAACTGCTTGCGCAGCTCGACGACGTCGCCCATGAGGGTGGCGACGACGTCGTCGGCCAGTGCGGCCTGGTCGACGTTGACCTGCAGCAGAGTGCGAAGGCCGTCTTCCATCGTGGTGACGCGCAGCTCCTCGGCGTCCATCTCGCCCAGGCCCTTCAGGCGCCCGAAGTCCTTCTTGTGGTTCGGGTTGTCGCGCAGGAAGACGTCCTTCGCGTGGTCGTCCTTCAGGTAGACCTTGGCCTTGCCCACCTCGGTGGAGTACAGCGGCGGCTGGCAGATGTAGATGTGGCCGTGCTCCACGAGCGGGCGCATCTGCCGGAAGAAGAACGTGAGCAGCAGCGTGCGGATGTGCAGGCCGTCGACGTCGGCGTCAGCGAGGATGCAGATCTTGTCGTAGCGGCGCTTCTCGACGTCGAACTCGTCGCCCACGCCCGCCCCGATGGCCGAGATCAGGGCCTGCACCTCGAGGTTGCGCAGCATCTTGTCGAGCCGCGCCCGCTCGACGTTGAGGATCTTGCCGCGGATGGGCAGTATCGCCTGCCGAAGCGGATCTCGGGCCGTGACCGCTGAGCCGCCAGCGGAGTCGCCCTCGACGATGAAGAGCTCGCGCTCCTCACGCACCTTCGAGGAGCAGTCCTTCAGCTTGTCGGGCATGCCGGCGCCGTCGAGGAGCGTCTTCGAGCGGATCACATCGCGGGCCTTCTTGGCCGCCATGCGGGCCTGTGATGCTGCGAGCGCCTTCTTCACGACCTTGTTGGCCTCGGTGGGGTTCTCCTCGAACCACTGGCCGAGCTTGTCGTTCGTGGCCTTCTGCACGAGCGTCTTCATGCTCGTGTTGCCGAGCTTGGCCTTCGTCTGGCCCTCGAACTGGGGCTCGCGCAGGCGCACCGAGATGATGGCCGTGATGCCCTCGCGAACGTCGTCGCCGGTGAAGTTCGGGTCCTTCTCCTTGAGGAGGTTCTTGGACCGGGCGTGCTTGTTCACCACCGTGGTGAGGGCCGCCTTGAAGCCCTCCTCGTGGGCCCCGCCCTCGGTGGTGTTGATCCCGTTGGCGAAGCTGTGGATGCCATCGGCGTTGTAGCCGGTGTTCCACTGGAACGCGACCTCCACCTCCTGGTCCGCCTCGGCCAGCTCGTAGAAGCCGACCTTGGTGAACAGGGACTCCTTGCTCACGTTGAGGTGCTTGACGAAGTCGATGATGCCGCCGGCGTACCGGTATGTGGTGGGCTCGGCGGTGTGCCCGGGACGGTCGTCCTTGAAGCGGATCTCGAGGCCCTTGTTGAGGAACGCCATCATCTGCAGGCGCTCGAGGATCGTTCGAGCCGAGAACTCCACGGTCTCGAAGACGGTGTCGTCGGGCCAGAAGGTGACCGTGGTGCCGGTGCGGCCGCGAGGCGCGTCGCCCTTGACCTCGAGCTTCGACTGCGGCACCCCGCCGTTGGCGAAGGCCATCACGTGGTGCTTGCCCTCGCGATCGACCTCGACGATGAGCTTCTTCGACAGCGCGTTGACCACCGAGACGCCCACGCCGTGAAGGCCGCCGGACACCTTGTAGCCGTCGCCGCCGAACTTGCCGCCGCCGTGCAGCTTGGTGAGGGCGATCTCGACGCCCGTCATCTTCTGGGCCTTGTTGATGTCGGTGGGTATGCCGCGCCCGTCATCGGCGACGCGACAGCCTCCGTCGGCCAGAAGGGTGATGTCGATGCGGGTGGCGTGGCCGGCCATGGCCTCGTCGACGGAGTTGTCGACCACCTCCCACACGCAGTGGTGGAGGCCCGACGGGCCGGTGGACCCGATGTACATGCCGGGCCGCTTCCGGACCGGGTCGAGGCCCTCCAGGACCTGCATGCTGTCGGCCCCATAGGAGCTGGTCGTCTGCGCCACGAAGCACGCCTTTCAGGTGGTAAGCCCGGCGCGCGCCGCAGCCAGGCCGAGAAGGGGGGTCGACAGGGGCGCAGAAGCGCGAAAACCCTGGTCAGACACCCGAATCACAACGTTGGCAGTCTACCAGCCAGGGTGGGACAACCGGACCATCCTGGGCCCCGGGAACGGCTACTTCTTGCGGCCGACGCGCAGGTCCAGAGCGGTGACCCGACCGGGGCCGAGGAGCTCCGCCAGACGGGTCAGGAGCTCGGCCTCCAGAAAGCGCACGTGCGTGGCGATGGCGGGCTCGTCGACAGCCAGGACGAGACGCTTCCCGTCGATCTTCAGGGGATGGGTGCGGGCGGCCAGGCCCTCCCCCACCACCTCGGCCCAGCGGTCGAAGACGAGGTGGACGCCGCTCGCCTCGGGCGCCCCGAGGCTGCGCATGACGGCATCGAGCGTCGAACCGATCGGGCGCGGCCCGGGACCGTCCCCGGGAAGCGGTCGAGCGGCCATGGCCCATGGTCGCCGGGTCGTCGGCGCAGGGCAAGACCCGATGCGTGGCCGACACGAACATGCGGTCACGCCCTCGGGCGGTGTGCTAGATCCGGGCCCCATGGAGCACGAACCCCTGCTCGTGCTCGCCTCGGTCGGGGCCGTGGGCATCGCCGCTCAGTGGCTGGCGTGGCGCCTGCGCCTCCCGTCGATCATCGTGCTGCTCGCCGTGGGTGCGGCAGCCGGACAGATCGGAGCCCTCGATCCTGACGAGCTCCTCGGGGACCTCCTCTTCCCTGTGGTCTCGCTGTCGGTCGGTCTGATCCTGTTCGAGGGCAGCCTGGGGCTGGGCCGTGAGGTGCTGCGAGCCGCCGGGCGGCCCGCGGTGTTCCTCTGCACCTTCGGGGCGGCCATCACCTTCGCTGTCGTGTGGGCCGTCGGGGCCAGCGCGCTCGAGGTCGACCGCGGCCTCGCCGCCCTGATCGCCGCCAACCTCATCGTCACCGGCCCCACCGTCATCGGCCCCCTGCTCGAACAGGTGCGGCCGCGCGGCAGGGTGGGTGCGGTGCTCCGGGCCGAGGGCATCATCATCGACCCCATCGGCGCGGCCGCCGCCATCGTCGTGTTCGAGCTCCTCGTGAGCGACCGGATCGACGGAGCATGGGGTGACACGGCGACCACGCTGATCTCCATCGTGGGAGTAGGTGCCGTGGCGGGCCTCGCAGGCGCCACCGCACTCGTCGTGGCCCTCGGGCGGTTCCTGCTCCCCGACCACCTGCGCCAGCCCGCCGTGGTGGCCACCGTGCTCATCACCTTCGCGGCGGCTGACCACCTGCAAGGCGAGTCCGGCCTGGTGGCCGTCACCGTTCTGGGACTGGCCCTGGCCAACCAGGAGCGAGTGGAGCTCGACACCGTCCTCGAGTTCGCAGAGAGCCTCCAGGTGCTGGTCCTGTCGTCGCTGTTCCTGCTCCTCGCGGCCCGGCTCGACCTCGACGTGGTGCGCACCGACCTGGGCGGAAACCTGGTGCTGCTCGCGGGAGTCGTGCTCGTGGCCCGCCCTGCTGCGGTCGCCTTCTCGACCATCGGGTCGGGTCTGTCCCTGCGAGAACGGGCCTTCCTCGCCGCCGTCGCGCCGCGTGGCATCGTGGCCGCGGCGATCGCGTCCGTGTTCGCGATCCGGCTCGAGGAGGAGGGCGTACCGGGCTCCGACCGCTTCGCCGGAGCCGTGATCACAGTCCTGATCGGCACGATCGTCGTCTACGGGATCAGCGCCCGATGGGTCAGCCGACGCCTGGACGTGGCTGAGGAGGACCCGACCGGGGTGCTGATCGTGGGGGCCCACGACTGGGCCCGCCGGCTGGCCGAGCTGCTACGCGAGCAGGGGCTGCGCACGCTGCTGGTCGACCGCGACCGGGCCAAGGTCGTGACGTCGCGGCTGGCCGGCGTCGACACCGTCCACGGCTCGATCCTGTCCCCCCGAGTGCGCGACGGGCTCGACCTCGAGGGCATCGGCCAGGTCCTGGCCCTCACCAGCAGCGACGAGATCAACGCCCTGGCCATGGAGCGACTGCGCAGCCACTTCGGACGATCCAACACCTGGCAGCTCCCGACCGAGGATGAGCACCTCGTCGGCCGTCCGCTCGGCTGGCCCTCCCGGGCGGCCATCGACGCTCGCCTCGCAGCGGGGGCGCGCCTTCGCGCCACCCGGCTCAGCTCGGAGTTCGACTGGTCGGACTACAAGCAGCGCAACCCGGACGCCGAGCCCCTCGCCATCGTCCGCTCCGGCCACCTCGTGCTCGTCGAGTCCGACCGGGCCCTGGCCCCCGAGCCAGGCGACGTGCTGATCGCCCTGGGCACCCCCGCCGCCACACCAGACATCGCCGACGCCCCCTAGCCGACCGGCCACCTCACCCCACCGCCAGTTGAGGTTGGGGGCACCAGGGTCCCCCCAGGGCACCGCCATGCCCCCAACCTCGGAACTGCCACAGGTTCGGGGCACCAGGGTCCCCGTCAGGGACTGCCATGCCCCCAACCTCGGGGCGACAGCGGGTGAGGTTACGGGGCCGGTGTGATGCGGCCGTCCTGGACCCGCAGGACGAGCTCGGGCTGGGCCTTCGGCGGCAGGCCGGACGCGCTGGTGAGGAGGGTCTGACCCGGCGGGAGGTTGGCGAGGAGGGCGTCGCTGCGGTCGGGGTCGAGCTCGGAGAACACGTCGTCGAGCAGCAGCACCGGGGCTGACCCGGTGACGTCGGTGATCACGTGGTGGGCAGCGAGGCGGAGGGACAGGGCCAGGGACCGCTGCTCGCCCTGCGAGGCGTGGGTGCGGCTCGGGAGCCCGGCTATGCGCAGGTCGACGTCGTCGCGGTGAGGTCCGACCGTGGAGACGCCGCGCCGCACGTCGTCCTTGCGGGATGCGGCCAGCGCAGCCTCCAGGCCCAGGCCCGCCCAGTCCGCCACATAGGTCGCAGCCACCTCGGCCGGCTTGTTGGCGACCGCGTCGTAGGTCTGCGAGAGGACGGGCACGAGGCGGGCGAGCAGGCTCTGCCGGGCATCCGCCAGCCGACCCCCGAGCTCGACGAGCTTGGCGTCCCAGATGTCGAGGGTGAAGGCCGCGCTCTCGTCGAGCCGACCGCTGACCCCCTTCAGCAGGGCGTTGCGCTGCTTGAGGACCTTGTCGACGTCCGAGCGCAGCGCGTCGTAACGGGGGTGCGACGCCACGAGCGCGTCGTCGAGGAAGCGACGGCGCTCGGCCGGGCCCCCCTTCACCAGCTCCAGATCGTCGGGCGCGAACACGGTGACGCGCAGAACCCCCAGGAGCTCCCGGGCTCGCTGCAGCGGCTGCCGGTTGACCTGCACCCGGCTGCGTCCGCCGGCGACGAGCTCCGCCTCGAGGAGGATCCTGCGGCCCTCCCGCTCCCCCTCGGCCCGTATGACGGCCCGGTCAGCCCCCTGGCGGACCATGGCGTCGGTCGGCGCACCCCGGAACGACGCCAACGTGGCCAGCCAGCCGATGGCCTCGAGCACGTTCGTCTTGCCCTGGCCGTTGTCGCCCAGCAGCACGGTGAGCCCGGGGGCCAGCGCGACCTCCGCCGACTCGTAGGACCGCAGGTCCGTCAGCCACACCCGGTCCAGCCGCACTGCCCCATCGTCCCAGATCGACGCGACGAGCGAAGCCGGCGCGGCCAGACCTCTACGAGACGCGCACCGGCATGAGCAGGTAGAGGAACTCGGGGTGCTCAGGGACCCGCAGGAGGGCGGGCTTCAGGGCGTCGACGGTCTCGATCGTGACCTCGTCGCCGGGCGCCACCTCGATCCCCTGCACGAGGTACTCGGGGTTGAAGGCGACGGTCAGGTCGGTTCCCTCGAACTTGGCGTCCAGGCTCTCGTGGGCCTGGCCGACGTCCTGGGTGACGGCGACCAGCTCGAGCCCGTCGGCTGACATGGCCAGGCGGACGGGGGTGGCCTCTCGGGCCAGGAGCTTGACGCGCCGCACCGCCTCGAGGAGCACCTCGCGGCCGACGGTGAGCCGGTTGGGCTGGGCCTGGGGGATGAGGCGCTCGTAGGGGGGGAACTCGCCCTCGATCAGGACGGTGGTGAGCCGGGTGCCTCCCACCTCGAAGCTGGCGTCACGCTCACCGAGGCGCACCGAGAGCGTGTCGCCCACGCTGAGGACCCGGGCCAGCTCCTGGAGGGCCCGCGACGGGATGAGCACGTGCTGGCCCTCGGCGAGGACGTCTGTGCCCGGCAGGTCTCGGATGGCGAGTCGGTAGGAGTCGGTGGCCACGAGGCGCAGGCCACCCTCGTGGGCTGCGAGCAGGACGCCGGTGAGGATGGGACGGGCATCGTCACCCGAAGCGGCTCGCACGACCTGGGAGAGGGCACTCGCCAGCTCGGCGCTCGAGAGGGTCACGGCCTCCCCTGCGGGTTCGGGCAGGCGCGGGAACTCATCGGAGGGGAGGGTGCGGAGGCTGAACTCCGACCGGCCCGCGGCGATGCGGGCTTCGTCGGCGTCGACCTCGACCTCGACGCTGCCCGAGGGCAAGGCGCGCACGATGTCCGAGGCCAATCGCCCGGGCAGGACGGTGACGCCGTCGGCGCTGCCCGCCACCTCGACCTCGACCGCGATGGTCAGCTCGAGGTCGGTGCCCGTCAGGCGCAAGCGGTTGCCCTCGAGCTCGACGCGGACACCGGACAAGACGGGCAGCGACGTGCCCCGACCAGCCGCGGCGCGCCCCGCGCTGCCGAGGGCCTCGACGAGGACATCACGCTCACATCGGAACTTCACGCTGTGGCTCGCTTTCTACCGTCGTGTTTTGCATGCATACGAGGGAAGTGGTGGTAGGGGCTGTGGATTGGGGAGAACTGTCTGTTTGCCCAGGTCAGCCGGGGTGTGGCTGTCCGACCTTCATCCCCAGGATCGCACAGGCAGGGGGCCGGGCCGGGGAGCCGACCCCGATCAGGCCCGAGTTGCCCACAGGTGACGTGGTCGAACGGCCAGCGGTCCACAGGCCATCCCCGGGGTGGTCCCCAGCGCATCTGCCGGCGCTCACGACCCGGTCCGGATGGTCTGGACCAGCTCGGTGACCTGGTCGTAGGTGGGCCGCTGGGTCTGCATCTGGGCGCTGATCTTCTCCACCGCATGGATCACGGTCGTGTGGTCGCGGCCTCCGAACTCCCGGGCGATGGCCGGGTAGCTGAGGTCGGTCATCTCCCGGAAGACGTACATGGCCACCTGACGGGCCGTGACGAGGGGGCGCTGCCGCTTCTTCCCGATGATCTCGTCGATCGGGATGCCGAACATCTTGGAGGTGGCCTCGAGGATGACCGAGGGCGTGATGGGCCGAGGCTGGCGGGCTGTGAGGAGGTCACTGAGGACGTGGGCAGCCGTGTCGATGCTGAGCTGCTCCGCTGTGAGGTTGGCGAAGGCGGCTACCCGGATGAGAGCGCCCTCGAGCACCCGGATGTTGTCGGTGATGTTCGTGGCGATGTACTCGAGCACCTCGGGTGGGATCCACGTGGCCTCGCGCTCGGCCTTGTTGCGCAGGATGGCGAGGCGGGTCTCGAGGTCGGGAGGCTGGACGTCGGTGATCAGGCCCATCTTGAACCGGCTGCGGAGCCGGTCCTCCAGCGTGCCGATGGCGTCGGGCGGCCGATCCGAAGACAGCACGATCTGGCGGTTGGCCTGATGGAGGTGGTTGAAGGTGTGGAAGAACTCCTCCTGGGTCTCCGTCTTGCCCTCGATGAACTGGATGTCGTCGACGAGCAGGACGTCCACATCCCGATAGCGACGCTTGAAGGTGTCGTTGGTGCGGGTGCGCACCGCGTCGATGAACTCGTTCAGGAAGGCCTCGGAGGTGACGTACCGGACTCGGTAGGTCGGGTAGTTCTCGCGCACGTAGTGGCCGATGGCCTGGAGGAGGTGCGTCTTGCCCAGGCCGGCGTCGCCGTAGATGAACAGCGGGTTGTACTTGCGGGCCGGCTGCTCGGCGACGGCCAGCGCCGCAGCATGGGCGAAGCGGTTGGAGGGTCCGATGACGAAGGTCTCGAACGTGTAGCGGGGGTTGATGTCCTGCACCGGCACGCCATCGCCACCTGGGCTGCTGCCAGGCATCGGGTTGCTGGCGGCGGGACTGGATGAGCTGAGCCCGGCGGGGGGCGGGGCAACTGTCCACAGGGGCTCGGGCTCGCTCTGAGCGATCTCGAGGGTCAGCTCCACGTGGGCGGCGCCCATCTCGCTCAGGGCGTCGCGAACGAGCGACAGGTAGCGGCCCTCGATGCGCTCCTTGGCCAGGTAGGAGGGCACGGCGAGCGTCAGCAGCGTGCCGTCGAACGACACGGCTCGGGCCGCTTCGAAGGAGGTGAGCCACACCGGCTCGGACACCTGAGCCCGGAGGATTCCGGCGCATTCGTCCCAGAGCCGTTGCGCCTCGTTCACCCGGAAGCCTGCCTCCTGCTCGAGGGACGTCCACAGGAACGTCCACACCTGTGGAAAACGGTCGCCGGGTGCCCACCCCGGGCCGTCGCCGACCCGAAACGTGCGCCCGTCAACAACCTCCGGAGCGAGGAGCCACGAGGTGGGGAAGCAACCGCCTCTCGACCGCCGTTCCGGGTTTGGGCACCGTAGCACCGCGGTGTCCCGCCTCGGCAAGGGTCGTCTTGAGATGTGCATATGCCCTGGTCAGAGTGGGTGCGGGGTCCACCTCTCGGGCTCGCGGGTGTGGTAACCGCTTTGCCGGACGCCGCCAGGTTGCCCCCGGCGCGGCCCAACCTCTAGCGTTGCCCGAGCACCACTGGGCGCCGGGTTCCGGCGCGTCGCGGTACATCCCCTCGAGGTCGCTCCACGACGAGCGCCGTCCACAGGTCATCGCTGCGGGCCCCTCCGGCCCCGCAGACGAGGAGGCAGAGCAGTGAAGCGCACCTTTCAGCCCAACAACCGCCGACGCGCCAAGCGTCACGGCTTCCGCCACCGGATGTCCGATCGCGCCGGCCAGGCGGTGCTCAGGGCTCGCCGCGTCAAGGGCCGCAAGCGCCTCTCGGCGTAGCTCGCGGGCCTGAGGGTGACCGCTGCGGTGCGAAGCGACGGCGTGGCCTCGCCGCGCCCGCAGCTCTGGCGGGTGTCTGACCGCACCTCGCTCCAAAGCCTGCAGGCGGCGCCCAGCATCCGCCGGGGCCCGCTGTCCGTGCGCTTCACGGCGGCCACTGATCTCACCGCCCCGCCTCGTGCCGCCTTCGCGATCGGCAAGGCGTCCGGGGGTGCGGTGACCCGCAACCGCATCCGACGCCGCCTCCGGGCCGCCCTGCGCGACCTGCAGGTCCGAGGCGTCCTGCCAGCCGGCTCCTACCTGATCGGCGGGCGAGCCGAGCTGGCCTCCCTTCCCTGGTCAGCACTGGTGTCGGACCTCGACGCAGCCGTGCGGGCCGCCTCCGGCACCGACCGATGAGCCCCGCCGCTCGCGCCCTTCACGGCCTGGTCCGCGGCTATCGCAGCCTGACCGCAGGCCGACTCTCACCCTGCCGCTTCGACCCCAGCTGCTCCACCTACGCCCTCGAGGCGCTCGAGGGCCACGGTGCGGCCCGGGGGACGTGGCTGACCATCCGGCGTCTCGGCCGCTGCCACCCCTGGGGCGGCAGAGGCTGGGATCCCGTTCCCGACCGAAAGGCGAACTGATGTTCGACGGCCTCTTCAAGGTCATCGCCAGGACGATCAGCTTCTTCTACGACCTCGTCCCCAACTACGCCGTCGCCATCGCCATGCTCACGCTGGTCGTGATGCTCGTGACGACGCCGTTCACGCTCAAGGGCACCCGCAGCATGATCCAGATGCAGCGCCTCCAGCCCGAGATGCGGCGCCTGCAGCTGAAGCACAAGGACGACCGCCAGAAGCTCAACGAGGAGCTGATGGCGTTCTACAAGGAGAACCAGCTCAACCCGCTCGGTGGCTGCCTTCCCCTCCTCTTGCAGGCCCCGATCTTCATGATCCTGTACAACGTCGTCCAGGGCCTGACCCGGTTCGGCGAGGACGGCACGTTCAACCCAAAGCACCTCGACCACACCTCGAAGCTCTTCGAGGCCCTCGATCCGGCCAAGGAGATGGTGGCCTTCGGCGTGGACCTGGCCGAGAGCGCCAGCTCGGCGCTGGGCGAGAGCTTCATCCACGGCCTGCCGCACGTGGCGATGGTGGCCATCGTGGCCCTGTCCTCCTACTACCAGCAGAAGCAGATCCAGGGCCGGAACCCCAACGCCGAGATCCCGCCCCAGCAGAAGATGCTGATGCGCCTCATGCCCGCCATGTTCGTGGTGTTCGCGTTCGTGTCGCCCGCCGGTCTGGTCGTGTACTTCGTGGTGTCGAACCTCTACCGGATCGGCATGCAGCACTACATCACCCGCACGCTGTACCACGGTGAAGAGTCGTTGGGAGCCCAGGCCAACAAGGCTGCTCTCGAGGCGAAGAAGCTCCGAGAGGAGCAGGGCGGCCCCGAGCTGCTCCCCCGCGTCGGCCGCAAGGCCAAGGCCGTGGAGGCCACGGCCACCGAGACGGTCTCCCCTCCCAAGGCGAAGGGTTCGAACGGCGCTTCCCCGCCGCCGCCCACGTCCCGCACCGGCGGTGCGAACCGCTCCAAGAAGAAGAAGAAGCGCAGGTAGCTGACGATGGAATGGGTCGAGACAACCGGCAAGACGCTCGAGGAAGCCAAGGACGCGGCCCTCGACCAGCTCGGCGTGGACGAGCAGGATGCAGAGTTCGAGGTCGTCGAGGAACCCCGCACGGGGCTCTTCGGCCGCACCCGAGGTGAGGCCCGCGTCCGGGCCCGCGTCCGCCCCGTGCAGCCCCGACCCAAGGTGGAGCGCCGCGATCGGCGCGGCCGCAGCGGCGGGCGCGGTTCCAAGCCCGCAGGCCGCTCCGGTGGGCGCACGCCGAGCACCGACACCTCTCCGAAGCCGGCCGCCAAGGCCGAGCGACCGGCCCCGACCGCCGAAGCACCCTCCCCCGCCGTCCCGGCCACCAAGGACACCGACGAGGGCGAGGGCCGGCCCGAGGGCCAGCGTCGCCGTCGCCGGGGAGGCCGTGGCGGGCGCAGCGACCACACCGACGAGTTCGACGACCAGGAGAAGATCGAGATGAGCGAGACCGAGCTTGCAGCACAGGGCGAGGTGGTGCGGGGCTTCCTCCTCGACCTGCTCGATGCCTTCGGCCTGGACGGCGACGTCGTGGCCACCCCGGCCGAGGAGGGTGCCGTCGAGCTCGACGTCACCGGTGAGGACCTGGGCTTGCTGATCGGGCCCAAGGGTCAGACCCTCCAGGCGGTGCAGGAGCTGTCCCGCAGCATGCTGCAGCGCCAGCTGCCGGGGGAGACCCACGCCCGCATCCGGATCGACGTCGGTGGTTACCGGCAGCGGCGCCGGGCAGCGCTCGAGCGCTTCGTGCAGCAGATCGCCGAGGATGTGAAGTCCAGTGGCGTCCAGAAGGCCCTCGAGCCGATGAGCCCCCCGGACCGCAAGGTCGTGCACGACACGATCAACGAGATCGAGGGTGTGCGCACGATGTCCGAGGGCGAGGACACTCGCCGCCGGGTCGTGATCCTTCCCGACTGATCCCTCGGGAGGTGGACCCGGCTCCGCCTAGGATGCCGTGGTGCACGAAGAGCTGATCGCGCAGTTGGAACGGGCCCGCGCCCTGGGCTTTCTGGGTCCGGGCGACGTCCGCGACCACGTTCGCCACGCCGAGGGCTTCGTCGCTGCCCTCGAGGGCCTGTCGGGCGTGGTGGTGGACCTGGGCTCGGGGGGTGGGGTTCCCGGCCTGGTGGTTGGGATGGCCCGCCCCGACCTGCAGCTCGTGCTCCTCGATGCCACGGCCAAGAGGTGCCGGTTCCTCGAGGCCGCTGTGATGGCGCTGGCGCTGGACGCCACCGTGGCCGAGGGCCGAGCAGAGGTGCTGGGACGCGGTCCTCTGAGGGGTACGGCGACGGCCGTCCTGGCTCGCAGCTTCGCCTCCCCCGCGGCCACGGCCGAGTGCGCCGCTCCCCTGTTGGCCGTTGGCGGCCGCCTCGTCGTGAGCGAACCTCCGAACCCCGTTGACAGATGGCCGGCTGCGGGTGTGAGCCTCCTGGGCCTCGAGGTCGGCGACCGATCGACGACAACGCCCCGCCTCCAAGTGCTCCATCAGGTTCGGCCCTGTTCGGATGCGTACCCCCGCCGGGAGGGAATCCCGGCCAAGCGGCCCTTGTTCTAGGGCTTGTTGGTGTTCCACGTGGAACACCAACACTCGGTAGGCGGTCGAGGGTTCCACGTGGAACAGTGGGGTCCTTGCACGCGGGCCGCCCAGCGGGCAGGATGCACCGGTGACCGAGTCCGACGACGTTGCCGAACGAGGTCGAGCGATATTCCAGCGCCTCCGAGCTGAAGAACCGACCGACTCCGCCGCCATGACGGACTCTCCCCCGGACACCGCGGTCCAGCCAGAGCCGTCCATGCCCTCCGAACCGGTGCGGAACCCACTCCCAGGAGCCACTGACCTGCCCCCGCTCGACGAGCTGGTGGGCGTCTCGCCTCCCGGTCCCACCTCCAGCGCGGCCGCCACAGCGACGGACGCCCCGGAGGATCCGGCCCCGGAGGACCAACCCGCATCCCTCGCCTCGGCGCCCGCAGAGGTACCCGAAGCTGACGAGGCGGTCAGCGTTGCGGCTGTGGTCGAAGACCCGGCGGCCGAGCGCATCTCAGCCGCGCTGGCCGACGCCGATCCCGCATCTCTCGACGACCCGATCCACCCCGCTCGGCTCGATTCGGGGCTCGCCGCCCCCGCGCCGCCCCCCGCTGCGGCGGTGTCGGCTCCCGGGTCCGAGCTGACGTCGGGCCCCGGGGGGGAGGTCGACCCCGGACCGGACTCCGTGCCCGCCCCTGATCCGGCCCCGGCGGTCGAACGGTCCAGCTCCTTTGCCCGAGACCTCCCCAGGGTCATGGCCGTGGCCAACCAGAAGGGGGGCGTGGGGAAGACCACCACCGCCGTCAACCTGGGGGCCTGCCTGGCCGACATCGGGTACCGCGTCCTAGTCGTCGACCTCGATCCTCAGGGCAACGCCAGCACGGGCCTGGGCATCAACATCCGAGACCTGCAGGGCTCGATGTACGACGTGATCCTCCATGATCTTCCGATCGAGGATTGCGTCGAGGCCACCTCGGTGCGGAACCTGTTCTGTGCCCCCTCCTCCCTCGACCTGGCCGGGGCCGAGATCGAGCTGGTCCCTGCGTTCAGCCGGGAGCTGCGCCTCAAGCGGGCGCTGGAGGAGGTGCACGACGACTACGACTTCGTCCTCATCGACTGCCCGCCGTCCCTAGGTCTGCTCACTGTGAACGGGCTGGCCGCGGCCACCGAGGTCGTGGTGCCGATCCAGTGCGAGTACTACGCCCTCGAGGGCCTGGGGCAGCTGCTGCGCAACGTCAACCTCGTGCAGCGCAACCTCAACCCGGCTCTCGAGCTCAGCGCCATCATCCTGGTCATGTACGACGCCCGCACCAAGCTGGCCGACCAGGTGGTGACCGAGGTCCGAGCCCACTTCGGTGACAAGGTCTGCCGGAACGTCGTTCCCCGGACGGTTCGCCTGTCCGAGGCACCGTCGTTCGGCCAGCCGATCATCGCGTTCGATTCGAGCTCTCGCGGGGCCATCGCCTATCGCGAGCTGGCCAAGGAGGTGAGCGGTGGCACGCCGCAGCGGGCTCGGTAGGGGTCTCGGGGCCCTGATCCCGACAGACATCACCGGCGACGCCGGCTCGGCGCTCCAGGAGGTGCCGGTCGAGTCCATCGCGCCGAACCCGCACCAGCCTCGCCGCTACTTCGACGAGGAGGCCCTGGCCACGCTCACTGCGTCGGTGGCCGAGCTCGGCGTGCTGCAGCCCATCCTCGTGCGAGAGGTGGGGGAGGACCGGTTCGAGCTGATCGCAGGAGAGCGGCGGTGGCGCGCAGCCAAGCGAGCCGGGCTGCCATCGATCCCCGTCGTCGTGCGAACGGTCGACGAGGTGCTCTCCCTGGAGCAGGCGCTGGTCGAGAACCTGCACCGTGAGGACCTGAACCCCCTCGAGGAGGCTGCCGCCTACCAGCAGCTCATGGAGGACTTCTCGCTGACCCAGGAGCAGGTCGCCCAGAAGGTCGGTCGCTCTCGATCCGGGGTGGCCAACACCCTCCGCCTGTTCCAGCTCCCCCCGTCCATCCAGCGCCTCGTGGCCGAGAACCAGCTGGCCGCGGGCCATGCCAAGGCCCTGCTGGGTACGCCTGACCGGAGCTTCCAGGAGCAGCTGGCGCGCGACATCGTGGCGCGGGGGCTGTCGGTCCGAGAGGCCGAGGAGGCCGTCCGGGCCCACAACGAGGGGGGCGAGGGCAACGAGACGGGTGCTGACGCACCGACCCCGCCCACCGGTGGCTCCGCGGCCAAGCGCCTTCGCGCCCCGGGCCTGCTGGAGCTCGAGGAGCTTCTGGCCGACCACCTCGACACCCGGGTGCGCGTAGCGATGGCGGGCACGAACGGGAAGGGCAAGGTCGTGGTCGAGTTCGCCGGCCTGGAGGACCTCGAGCGCATCTACCGAGCCATGACCGTGGCCCGACCGGCCGAGGCATAGAACGCAACAGACCCTCGACGAGCCGTCGAGGGTCTGTGGTTCAACACGAGGTTGACGTTGTCCACAACCTGTGTGGAACCTTGTGGAGAACCGGTTCCTGAGGTTGGGACCGCACCCCGGTGAAGGTGCGATGCAGGGTCAGAGGAACTCGCTCAGCTCCTCGAGGAGCTGGCCCTTGCCCTTGGCCCCGACCATGCGCTTGGCGGGCTGGCCGTCCTGGAACACGATCAGCGTGGGGATGCTCATGACGTCGAAGCGGCGGGCGATGTCCGGGTTGTCGTCCACGTTGAGCTTGGCGATCCGGATCTTGCCCTGCTGCTCCTCCGCGATCTGATCGAGGATCGGGGCGATCATCTTGCAGGGCCCGCACCACTCGGCCCAGAAGTCGACGAGCACGGGCTCGCTGGCCCCGGCGATCTCCTCGTCGAAGGTGGCGTCGGTCAGGGTGGTGGGCATCTGTGTCCTTCCGTGGGTTCGTACGGGTGATCCAACCGGGCTGGGCGGGCGAGCATTCCCTGCCGAATACGAACAGATGTTCGCTCAGTGAGGCTGGGCTTCGAGCCAGCGCTCGGCGTCGATGGCGGCTTGGCAGCCGGAGCCGGCCGCAGTGATGGCCTGGCGGTAGATGTGGTCCTGGACGTCGCCGCAGGCGAACACGCCCTCGACGTTGGTGCTCGAGGCGCCGCCCCACTGGCCGGTGACCAGGTAGCCGTTGTCCTCGAGCTCGAGCTGGCCCTTCACGAGATCGGTGTTCGGCTTGTGGCCGATGGCCACGAAGAGGCCCGTGACGCCGAGGGTGCTCGTCTCGCCGGTGAGGACGTCCTGCACGACGAGGTTCTCGAGCTTGGTGTCGCCCACGATCTCTGTGACCACGGTGTTCCACCGGATCTCGATCTTGGGGTTGTTGAACGCCCGCTCCTGCATGATCTTGCTGGCCCGGAGCTGGTCGCGGCGCACGAGCAAGGTCACCTTGTCGGCGAACTTGGTGAGGAAGGTGGCCTCCTCGACGGCCGAGTCGCCGCCGCCGACCACCGCGATGTGGTGGTCTCGGAAGAAGAAGCCGTCACAGGTGGCGCACGTGGACACGCCGTGGCCGATGAGCCGGCCCTCGTCAGGCAGGCCGAGCATGAGCGACTGGGCGCCGGTGGAGATGACCAGGGAGCGGGCCTGGTAGGTCGGCTCGCCCGCGTCCGGATCTCCGACCCACACCCCGAAGGGGCGGGCAGTCGAGATCGACGCGGGTCACCTTCTCGGTGCGGATGTCGGCGCCGAAGCGCAGGGCCTGCTCCCGGAAGCGCACCATGAGCTCTGGGCCCATCACGCCCTCGGGGAACCCGGGGAAGTTCTCGACCTCGGTGGTCAGCATGAGCTGGCCGCCCGGCTGGTCCGACGTCGACGACGGCTCGCCCTCGATGACCAGCGGGGCCAGGTTCGCTCGGGCCGTGTAGATGGCGGCCGTGAGGCCGGCCGGGCCGGAGCCGACGATGATCACGTCGCGCACGTCAGAGCTGGTCATGGGAGCCTCTCGCAGGGGTGGACGATCGGAGGAACGGTCGACGGGCCCCCCGCATTCCCGGCCCGCCTCAGTCGGTGTCGGGAGCCGACCGGCGTGACCACAGGAGGGCGCCGGCCAGAGTGAACAGAGAACCGACGATCAGATGGGCGACCCACGTGTGGTCCTCGCCGACCCAGGCATCGGGCAAGGCGACATCGAGACCGCGGATGGTCGTGATGGCGAGCAGGATGGCAACAGCCGTGCCGACGATCAGAGCGAACGTGCCGTAGACGACCCAACGAGCCACCGTGATCGCAGGGCCCGTCGTCTTGTCGCGCACCGTCCCGACGACCCGCTCGATGGTGTCGGCGGCCTGGGCGGGCCAGTCGTCGGCGGAGCTGGCAGGGGCGGGGCCCACGGGGCTGCGCGCGCCACGGGGAGCAGAACCGGAGGGCATGGGGGCAGGATAGAGCGCGCGGTCGGGCCCGCCTGCCCGCCACCGGTACGGTGACGGCTCGTGATGACGCTGCGCGCTGGACTCGGGGTGGTGTGCGGGCTCCTCGTCGGTGCCCTCGGGGCGCTGATCCTGGGCGAGTACGAGTTCACCGGCCTGCTGCCCTTCCTGGCCGGCCCGCTGTTCGGCCTGGTGATCGGCGAGGTCGTCGTCGGCGTGGGCCGCGACCGCTCGGCGGTGGTGGCACTGCTCGGCGCGGCGACCGGCTTCGGTGGGATCGTGTGGGCGGGTTGGATCGACTCCAGCCAGGGCGTGGAGCCGGTGAAGGCGCTGGTGTGGGTGGCGGCCGTCCTCGCCGCGATCACGGCTGGCGCCCGCATCTTCGGCCTGCGCCGAACCGACTGAACCAGCCCCGTCGTCAGAGCGGGCGGGTCGCCACGACGGAGCAGTCGGCGGCGTCGAGGACCACCAGCTCGGAGCCGCCGGAGGGCACGGGCCGGACGAGCACGAGCACGGCGGACCCGTCGATCGTGGCCGTGGCGGACCAGGTCGTGCCCTCGCCGGAGGTCGGATGGTCGGCGCACACCTGGGCGCTGGAAGCCTCCGGGTTTGCGGCGCCACCAGCCGCCGAGGTCGTGGACTCGGACAGCTCGTTCGGGTCCCGGACTCGGGTTCGCACGGCTTCCACGAGGGAGGCCACGTCGCGGAAGGCGCCGAGATCCTCGGGCGCCCCCAAGCTGTACGCCTCGGCGTCGCTGCGGCCGGCGCTGTCCTCGGCGACCTGAGGCGCGGAGGTCTCGAGGTCGGTGCCGCTCTCGTCGAACGCGTCCGCGTCGAGCACGGCGGCCGCCGTGTCGTCGGAGTCGTCGCTGCGGTCGAGGTCGGCCAGCAGCGGCACGGCCAGGGCGAGGAGCACGAGGGCCGCCGCCATGGCCACGAGCTGCAGGGTGCGCCGCGACGGAGCCCGACTGGTTGCTGGAGCGGTGATGGCTGCGAGCGGTGGCGAATGCTCCCGGGCCCGCTCGGCGTCGTAGGCGTCGAGGGCCGCGGTGATGGCCGCCTCCCGAGCCCTGTGGTCGACGGGGATCTCCGCCCGCAGCGCGGCCCGGGCGGCCTGCAGCGCCTCCACGCGGGCCGCCAGCTCGGGATCGGTGGCGACGCGTCGGGCTTCGGCAGCAGTCGTGCGGCCGTCGAGGTGGTCCGAGGCGAGCGCGTCGAGTGCGTCGAGCCGGTCGGTCGGGTCGGTTGGGTCGGTTGGGTAGGTCATGGTGCAGCCGTGGGAGGTGGGGGAGCGGTGGTCGCTCGGGGGCTAGGACGCTCGCCGGCGTCCTCCTGGTTCCGCTCGGCGAGCAGCCGGGCCAGCTGGCCCCGGCCCCGGGCGATGCGTGACCGGACGGTGCCGGGCGGGATGTCGAGGGCCTCTGCGATCTCCGCGTAGTCGAGATCGCACAGGTCGCGCAGCACCACCGGGCCCCGGAACTCCGGGGACAGCTGCTCGAGGGCAGCGTCGATGGCCAGTCGGTCAGGCAGGGCTTCGATGCCTGCGCTGCGGTGCGCCGGTCGGCCGGATTCGGCCTCGCCCAGGTCGTCGTCGGGAAGCCCTGGAGTGGGGCGGCGCCGGCGTCGGCGCAGCTCGTCGAGGGCGGCGTTCGTGGCCACGCGGTAGGCCCAGGTGGTGAAGGCGGCCCGTCCGTCGAAGCGGCCGATGCCGCGCGCTACCGCGATCAGCGCTTCCTGGGTGGCGTCCTGCCCGTCGGCGTCGTTGCCTGCGAGGCGGCGACACACCGCCGAGATCCGGTCGTGGTGGCGGCGCAGCAGCGCGTCGAGCGCGCCGCGGTCGCCTTGCTGCGCCGCGGCCACCAGTGCGCTGTCGTCGAGCTCGGATCGAATGGCAGGAGGGTAGGCCAGCGCCTGGTCGTCAGTGGCCCAGGACGCGCACGTCCTGGATCTCCGCGGCCGCCCGGCCCTCCGCGTCGCCGCGGTCCACGATCCAGATCAGCACGGCGGCGCCGCGGGCCCCGCCCAGGTCGATCGTGTTCGTGCCCTCGGGAAGGCCATCGGTGGCGGCGACGGGCTCGCCCCAGCCCTCGAGCCCGTCGGCCCGGCTGTCGGCCACGTAGACGACGACCCGCCAGCCGCTGGTCGGGCTGACGATCTCGAGGGCATCGAGGGTGCCGGGCGCGGCGAGCTCCAGCACCAGGCCGACGCCGGACTTCAGGCGGGTGATGTCGCGGTCGTCGTAGCCCTCGGTCCGCCAAGATGTGGCCGGGTCGCCATCGAGGACGTTGGTGGCCAGCTCGCCGTTCTCCCGGCCGTCGCCACCGAGCGAGACGGGGTCGAAGGCGTCCGCAGCCCGCAGCTCGAGTGGGCTGGCCTGCCGGCCCGACGTCCCGCCGATGGCCTCGCGGACGTCATCGAGGAGCGTGCCGGCGCCGGAGCGCCCGAGGAGCAGCCCGGCGATGCCGAGGGCCAGCGCGGTCAGCACGACCACGACCGTTGGCACCAGCCAGCTGCGCTCGGTCTGCCGGAAGGACGGCGGCGCGACGATCGGCACCTCGTCGCTCTCGGTCGGGGTCGGGCGCGGCGCGGCCGCGGTGTGATCGGGGGCGATCCCGATCGTGGTCGCAGACAGGTCGGCCTCTGGAGGCTCGGCGCCGGCCGCGAGCAGCGCAGCTCGCAGATCAGCCGCGGTGGCGTAGCGGTCGTCGGGCTCGCGCGCCATGGCCCGGCAAACCACCTCCTCGAGGGCTTTGGGCACCCCGGCGCGCACCTGCCGCGGGCGCAGCGGGTCACGCTGGAGGCGGGCCAGGGCTGTAGCTGCGTCGGTGTCGGCGAGGAACGGCGGCCGACCGCACAGCATCTCGTAGAGGACGACCCCGAGGCTGTAGAGGTCGGTGCGGGCATCGACCGCTTCGCCCCGGACCTGCTCGGGGGCGAGGTACTTGGCCGTGCCCACCATGAGGCCAGGTGAGGTGAGGTCGGTCTCCGCGAGCGCCTTGGCGATGCCGAAGTCGGCCACCTTCACCCGGCCGTCCGCGCTGAGCAGCACGTTGGCCGGCTTGATGTCCCGGTGCACGAGGCCAGCCCGATGGGCGGCGTCGAGCGATTCGGCCACCTGGGCGGCCAGGCCCGCTGACTGCCACGGGTCTATCGGCGTCGGATCGTCGAGGCGCTCACGGAGGGTGCGGCCCACGACCAGCTCCATGACGATGGCCTGGGCCCCGTCCTCCGAGCAGGTGTCGTAGATGGCGACGATGCCCGGGTGAGCGAGGCGGGCGGCGGCGACCGCCTCCTGCCGGAAGCGCTCGACGAAGGTGGCGTCGGCCGCCAGGTGCGGATGTAGGAGCTTCACGGCCACTTGGCGACGCAGCACCTCGTCGGTGCCCTGCCAGACCTGAGCCATGCCGCCGGAGGCGAGGAGAGCCTCGAGCCGATACCGACCGGCCAGCACGCGCCCCGCGACCGGTGCCGACGGGGTCAGCGCGCCCGTTTCGGCATCGAGAGGCGAGTTGGAGGACGACACGGCGGCGCCAACGGTACAGGCGCAGCCGGGCCCGCTCCTAGGTCGGGCAGCCGGCTCAGGCGGGGTCGATCCAGGTGACGCCCATGACGCGCGGACCGCCGTGGGTGCCGATCACGGGGCCGATGTGGCCGACCCGGATCGAGTCGCGCGGGTAGAGGTCGGCCAGCAGGTCGAGCACCTGCTCCACCTCCGGGGCGAGGCCGTGCGTGACGCAGAGGTGCTCGACCGCGCCCGCCTCCTTGACCTTGTCCCGCAGCACCTGCAGGGCCTTGCCACGGGTGCGTGCCTTGCCCGCCTCCTCCACCTTTCCGGTGGAGATGTCCACGATGGGCTTGATCGACAGCAGAGACCCGAGCAGGGCCTGAGCCCCACCGATGCGGCCCCCCTTCTTCAGGTTGTCGAGCGTGTCGAGCGCCCCGACGACGTGCGTGCGAGCGGCCAGGGACTCGACGAGAGCCACGACCTCGTCAGCGCTGGCACCGCCTTCGGCCGCCGCGGCGGCGAGGAGCACCTGCGTGCCGAGGCCGGAGGTGATCGACAGCGAGTCGCAGACCCGAACGTCGAGGTCGTCCTTGATGGCGACGGCTGCGTTCTGGGCCGACTGCATGGTGGCCGAGAGGCCCGAGGAGAGGTTGATGCACACGACCGCGTCGGCGCCCTGATCGGCCTGGCGTCGAAAGGCGGCCTCGAACTTGCCGGGAGCGGGGGCGGCCGTCTCCGGCAGCACAGACGCGCCGGCGAGCTTGGCGTAGAACGCCTCCACGGTCAGATCGGTGCGGTCCTCGAACTCCTCGTCGCCGAAGCGGATGGTGAGGGGTACGACCTCGATGCCGTGGGCTGAGATCTCCTCTTCGGTCAGATCGCAGCTGCTGTCGGTGACGATGCGGACGGGCATGGGCTGAACCTATCGCCCCGCCATCAGCCGGCGACGCGGCCCACCGGGTGTGTCGTGTCGACGAGCTTGGCGCTGCGCCGGGTGCGCCGCCAGTGGCGGGCCCACCAGACCATGAGGAAGAGGGCGGCCCCGGCGCTGAGGAAGACACCGACGCCGGACACGGCGGTCGACTGCACCGAGAAGTCGATCTCGGCCAGCGTGATGGCGCCGTCAGGGGACGTGACTCGGGCCTGGAGCGGGAACGATCCCGAGGCGAGCGCGCGGACCTCGATGTCGAGGCGCGTGGTCGTCTCGGTCAGGGTCAGCGGGATGCTCTCGCCGTCAGGGAACTCCAGCTTCGGGCTGCGGAGGTGCACGACGACCCGCACGGGCAGCCCGGCCTCGTTCCGGAGCGTCAGCGGGACGGTGCCCTCGCGCGCCGTCAGGGTGATCGTCTCTCGGGCTGGCGCGCTGATGGCCGTCACGACCTGCTCCACCTCGGCCCGGGCTGCGCCGAGGAACGCCTGCCGATCCTCGGAGTCGATGCCTCGCGCTGTGGCGAGGAGCAGCCGGTCGGCGATCGGCTCAGCGAGCGGGCTGTCGGGTCCGATGAGGGTGGCGAAGCTGGTGAGCAGGGCCCGGGCCGGTGGCAGCTCCCGGGCCACGCTCCGATCCAAGGGGTCCGCCTGCTCGGGGTCGAGATCGCGGTCCACGAGGCCGCCTCCGGGCTGACGGAGCGGCGATGCCGACGCGAACGCGTCATCGAGGGTGACACCCGAGAAGATGGCCCCGCCGTCGAGGGCGGCGAGAAGCCCCTCGACCACAGGCCGGCGCACCGACGAGTCGACGGGGACCACGACGGCCCGCTCGATGCCCGGCTGCTCGAACCACAGGACGGCGAGCTCGGCCAGAAGCCGGCTCAGCTCGAGGCCGGGTGAGACCCGCGTGCCGACGCGGGCCAGGACCTCGGGATCGAGGGCGAGGGCGTCCGGGGCGGGTTCGAGGTCGGCGTCCACGACGAAGGTCTGGGCCAGCGAGAGCGAGAGGAGACCTGATCGGAGCGGCTCCAGCTGTTCGGGATCGATCACGAGGTGCCGATAGCCAACCGCGGCGAGCGCCTCCACGCCGACCGGCCCGAGATCCGGTGCCGCAACCCAGCTGGTGCCGGCGGGCTCGACGCTCAGCACGTCGGCCAGCACGGCCCGCCCCCTCTCCAGATGCGCTTCCAGCTCGCGGTCCAGTCCGGCTCGCGCCAGAGCGTCTGGCGCGACGTCGACGTAGGGGAGGGCGAGGACGCTCCGCCCGGCCGCCGCGCCTGGAAGGGCATCGAGCAGCGCAGCCGATTCGGGTGCGTCGTCCAGGGCCAGAGCGTCGACCAGCTCCGGGCGGATCGCCAGCGTGGCCGGGACGTCTTCCTGGGCCGTGAGAGCGGCGACGAGATCGGCGGCAGCCACCAGGTCGGCGTCGATCGACCCGAGCGTCCCATCCGGCGCCAGGGAGGGTGGCGCGTCGATCTCCGCCACGACGGCCACCGCTAGCGGAGGTGACTCGTCCTGGGGCCCGGGTTCGACGAGGAGGTGGGTCAGCAGGGTGGCCACCTCCGCCCCGGCCGCGTCGAGGGCGCGGACCTCGACGGGATAGGCGCCTGGCGTGGTGAGGGCGATGCCGCCGGGGGCATCAGGGTCGAGGGAGATGCTCAGCCGACGACCGCCGTCGGGTACGGCGGGAAGCGTCGCCAGCGCGGCAGAGGCGCGGTACACCTGCGTGCGCAGCGAGTGGCCCTCCATCGACTCGGCCAGCTCGGACCGGGACCGCACCCGTCCGTGGAGCACGAGCTCGACGCTGCCGTCAGCGGGCACCCCGTCCGTGGCGACCGCCATCTCGAAGGTGCCCCCTCGTCGCACCGTCCCGGTCTGGGAGAGCAGCTCCAGGGCTCCGGTCTGGGTGAGGGACACAGCACCGGCAGATCCAGCCTCTCCGGGGTCGGCGGCCGCGCCCGGGAGCGCGGTGGAGATCGTGAGCAGCGCACCGACGACGGCAAGGGTGGCCCGACTCGCCCTCACGGCGCGGTGAGGTCCAGGTCGCGGCGCAGGACGGCCAGGCCTTCGGGTTGGATGCGGAACCCCAGGGCCTCATAGAGGGCGACGGCCCCCGTGTTGCCGACCTGGGTGTTCACCAGCACCTCGCGGCTGCCCCACCGTCGGAGCCATCGCAGCCCGTCGAGCACAAGAGCGCTCCCGACGCCCTTCCTCTGCAGCGCCGGGTCGACGGCCAGGCGCTGGAGGTAGCCGCGCACGCCAGCCCGGCCCGTGATGGCGTAGCCCGCTACCGCGCGTGCGCAGGCCGGATGGGTGGCGACGCGCATCCGGGCTGAGGGCGTGGCGGTGAGGGCGTCATCGAGACCGGCGTCGTCGAGGTGCCAGAAGGGGGTGAAGGCGGCCCCGTCGACGGCTAGCAGAGCAGTGCGGTCCGCTCGGCGGCCGCGCCGCAGGACGGCGTTGGTGGGTCGAGCGGCGGGCAGGTCATCGACCGGACGCGTCAGCAGGTGGAGGCGCTCGTGGAGCGTGAAGCCGGCGGCGAGGAAGGGCTGTTGCTCGGCTGGCCCCAGGGCCGAGGTCACAGCGGCGCGGTATCCGCCGTGGGTGAGGGCGCGCAGCGAGCGCTCGACGGATGCGACCGAGGGGCATCCGCGGGTCGGGAGGAGGTAGGCCGTCGTGGCTTCGCCTCGCCAGCCAGCGACCCGGAGTCGGCCGTCGCCGAGCGTGAGGTCCCGGTGCGCTCTCATGCCGGAGACCACGGTAGTGGTGCGATCCCGTCGCATCGTCGTCGGCCGGCTGGCTCCGGGGTCGCCGGTACGCTCGCCGCGGCGTGCCTGTCCTCTTCCTCACCCACGAGCGCTACCTCGACCATGACCCGGGCCGGGGCCACCCCGAGCGCCCGGCGCGGTTGCAGGCGGTGCTCGACGGCATCGGGGCGGCCGGTCTCGGGGCCGCTCTCGTGCCGACCGTCCCCCGGCCGGCAACGCGCGCCGAGGTGGAGCTGGTGCACGCCTCAGGGCACGTCGATCGCATCGAAGCCGGCGCCCGCTCAGGCGGCGGGTGGCTAGACGGCGACACCGCGATGAGCGAGGCGTCCTTCGATTCCGCCCTCCTCGCGGTGGGCGCCGGTCTCACGGCGGTCGAGCAGCTCGACGCTGGGAGCGCCGAGGCTGCGTTCTGTGCGGTGCGCCCTCCCGGTCACCACGCGACCCCGACAGCCCCGATGGGCTTCTGCCTGTTCAACAACGTGGCCGTGACGGCAGCCGCGCTGGCCGACCGGGGGGAGCGGGTGCTCGTCGTCGACTACGACGCCCATCACGGCAACGGCACCCAGGATGCGTTCTGGACCGATCCCCGGGTCGCGTACGTGTCGTTCCACCAGCACCCGCTCTACCCCGGCACTGGTGGGCTTCGCGACACCGGAGCGGGTGCGGGGAGCGGCAGCACGCTCAACATCCCGTTGCCGCCGGGGGCCACCGGCGACGTCTACCGGGCTGGCATCGACGACGTCGTGCGCCCTCTCGCCGAGCGCTTCGCCCCGACGTGGCTGCTGCTCTCGGCTGGCTTCGACGCCCACAGGGCCGACCCGCTGACGGACCTGGGGCTGTCGGCTGGCGACTTTGCCGACATCACCGCCGAGCTGCTGACTCTCGTCGGGCCCGGACGCCGCATCGCCTTCCTGGAGGGTGGGTACGACCTGGCTGCGCTCGCCACCTGTGCCGCGGCGTGCGTTGCTGCCCTGGCGGGTGAACGGCGCCACGACGAGCCCTCGACGGGCGGGGGTCCAGGGGGAGACGCCGTCGCCGCGGCAGCACTCATCCGCACTCGCAGCGAGGAGATCGATGGCGGGTTGGACTGAAGTCCGGCGCCCTGAGCGCCGATGCCACACCTCATGAGCCAGCTCGAGGCGCTCCTCGCCCACCTGAACGAGGTGCGAGGTTCCGACCTGCACCTGAAGCCCGGCGCCGTGCCCCACGTCCGCGTCGATGGGCAGCTCCGTGCTGCGCCCTTCGACTCCCTCAGCCCCGGCGAGGTCGAGTCTCTCGCCGAGAGCATCCTCGACCCGACCCGGGCCGCCGAGCTCGCCGCATCGGGGCAGACCGGGTCAGGTCTCAGCGTCCCGGGCCTGGGCCGGTTCCGCGTGGCCGTCCACCGGCAGCGGGGTTCGCTGGCCATGGTCGTTCGCCGCGTCCCGCCCGAGATCCCGACCCTGGAGGAGCTGGCCCTGCCGCTCCAGGTCGAGCGCTTCGCCGACGAGGAGCGGGGGCTGGTGCTCGTGTCCGGCACCCCCGGATCCGGCAAGACGACGACCGTGGCCGCCCTGCTCGACCGCATCAACCGCACTCGGCCGTGCCACATCCTCACGATCGAGGATCCCATCGAGGTCCTCCACGCCGACTCGGCCGCGCTCGTCACCCAGCGCGAGGTCGGCACCGACACAGTCAGCTATGCCGAGGCCCTTCGGAGCGGGCTCCGTCAGGACGCCGACGTCATCTTCGTAGGCGAGCTCGTCGACGCGGCCACCGCCCGCGCCGCTCTCACCGCGGCCGAGGTCGGCCACCTCGTCATCACGACGATGCGGGCCACCGGCGCGGCGGACACGGTGAGCCGCCTGCTCGACCTCTTTCCCGTGTCCGAGCAGGACCTGGCCCGGCAGTCACTCGTCGGCGTGCTTCGCGGCATCGCCAGCCAGCGCCTCCTGGAGCGGGCCGACGGCAAGGGGCGCACCGCGGCCGTCGAGATCCTCGTCGGAACCTCGAAGGTCGTTGACTGCATCGCCGACCCGGCTCGGGCCGGCGACCTCGAGCAGGTCATCTTCGAAGGCCAGTACCACGGGATGCAGACGCTCGACCAGGCCCTCCTCGAGCTGGTTCGCGATGGCATGGTGAGCCTCCGAGATGCACTGGCGACGTCAGCAAACCCTGAGGATCTCCGGATCGCGCTGGGCCATGCTGGGGTGGCAACGGGCTACTGAAACGCCACGGGTGGCTATGGAAACGGCCACCGTGGTAGGGGGAGGCGTCCCCTGCAAAGGGTGCAATTCTTGCATCACGACCCAAAGTTCGGAAGGCTGCCCCCTATGAACCGGCGATCTCTCTCCTCTCGACCCCTCCTAGCCCTACTCGGGGCGGGTGTGGGCCTCGCTCTCCTGGCGGCGGGTTCGCCCGCGAGCGCGGCCCCTCAGGGTGCCGCCTCCCCGGCGCGCACCGTGGCCCCGGCGGCCCTGAACGACAGCGGCCCGTTCGCCGCGTCGGCCCAGGCCAGCCTGCTGACCCTCGACGTGCCGTCTCTCTCACCGGCGCTGCTGCCTCAGACGAACATCGACCTCGGGCCCAGCGCGGCCCAGGCCGACTCGGACGCGGATCTCGACGCTGACAAGGCAGGGGGCCAGCGCTCGGCCGCCATCGCCGGCACCACGTTCGGCTCGAACGTGCTCGGCACGGCGCTCGACATCCAGACCAACGGCGCGTCGGCCCCGGCCTCCGAGGCCAACGAAGCCACGCTCATCCCGCTCGACCTGGCCCCGCTGCTCGACCTGCCGATCATCAACACGGCCGCCGTCGCCAACTGGATCAGCGACACCGAGTGCGTGGCTCCCGGCACGCCGCTGTCGGCTGCCAACCAGAACGCAGCCGACCTCCGGCTCCTCGACGTGGGCCCCGGCCAGTCGGTCGTCGACCTCGACACCGATGCGGGTGACGGCGCAGCCGACTCGCAGGTCGCCACCTTCCTCGCCGCCATCGAGGGCCCGGGCGACGCCCGCGCCGTGCAGGCTCACGCCACCACCGACATCTCGAGCGCCAACGTCCTGAACGGCCTCTCCGGCCCCGGCTCGGTCATCCAGGCCGACGTGGTCCAGGCCCCGAGCTACGTCGTCTCGGCCAGCGGCCGTCCCGGTGGCGCCTCCGTCACCGGTGACCGCCCCGTGGTCGAGGTGAACATCGCCGGCGAGCCGCTCATCACGCTCGACGACAGCAACCCCACCACCGACGCCACGATCACCGACCTGGTGCTCGGCGATCTCGTGGACGTCGACGGCGCCGGAGCGCTCAGCGGCCCCAACGGCCTCCTCGCCGATCTCGGCCTCGATGCGCTCATCCCCGTCGTCCAGCCGATCGAGGGTGGCGTCCAGACGGCGCTCGCCGAGCTGCAGCCGATCGTGCGCCTCTCCATCCCCTACTCGCAGACCGTCGCCGCCAACGGCACCTCGGCCAGCGTCGAGGGTGCCATCCTGCGGGTCGAGGTTCTCCCGCCCGCGGCCCTCGGTGCCGCCGAGCCACTGGCTGATGTCCTCAACCAGATCCTCGGCGCCCTCGGGCTCGACGTCTCCGAGCCGCTGCTCTTCCTCGAGCTGGGCCCGCTGGCCGCTTCGGTCACCGCCCCCGCCGGCGGCATCGACTGCGACAACGACAACGAGAACCCGCTCCGCGAGCTCAACAAGCACGCCTCGGCGGCCGAGGTCGCTCCGGGCGCCACCTTCGACTACAACATCTCGGTCCCGAACCGGGGCCCGTGCGCCCTGACCGACGTCGTCGTCATCGACACCGTGAGCGGCCCGGGCTCCATCGTGAGCACCGAGCCGGCCGGAACGATCGATGGCAACACCGTCACCTTCGACGTCGGCGATCTGGCCGTCAACGAGACCGTCAACCTGCGCATCACCGTCCGCGTCGATGCGGATGCTCCTGACGGTGCCACCTTCGACGACGTGGTGAACGCCGCGGGCATCTGCGACGGCCGCCCGGTCGAGCAGGACGACACCCTCGACGACATCCCGACCGTGCGTCGGGACTTCGAGGGGCCCTGCAGCGTCCAGTTCTCCAACAAGGACGCCAGCCACAAGCTGGTCACCGAGGGCCAGACGTTCAGCTACTACGTGCACGTGTTCAACAGCGGCGCTGAAGCCTGCACGGACGTCGTCATCGAGGACACCCTCGACGACCGCCTCCAGTTCGTCGGCTGCAACCTGGGCTGCGACAACGAGGGCCAGGACGTCACCTGGACGATCGACTCGGTCCCCGGGGGCTCCAGCACGGTGCTGTCGGTGATCGTGGAGGTCCGCGACGGTGCCGAAGGCATCCTCGAGAACACGGCTGTGATCGACCCGGGCAACGGCGATCCCAAGACGGTCCACAAGGACGGTCCCCCGATCGGTGACGAGTCCGTGATCAACGACCCGATCTCGCCGCGGCGAGGCCCGTCCGGTCCGATGCCCAGCACCGGCGCGGCCGTGCCGCTCGGGCTGGCCTCCGTCCTCGGCGCCGGGGCCCTGGCCCTGCTCGCCGTGCGTCGGCGCAGCGCCATCGTCTAGCACGACCTGACACAAGCCCCCGGACCCGCGGTGCGGGTTCGGGGGCTTTGTCATGTCCGGCCTACCCTCGCCCCGTGGTCCCTGAGCGCCTTGCCCCCATCCTCGAGGACGTCCGCCCCTTGGCGGCGCGCTTCGACGCGGCGGGGCACCGCATCTACCTGGTGGGCGGTGTCGTGCGGGATCTCGTCCTGGGTCGCTCCCTGGAGTCCGGTGACATCGACTTCACCACCGACGCCCACCCCGATGTCACCACCGAGGTGGTCCGAGGCTGGGCCGACGCTGTCTGGGACCAGGGTGCCCGCTTCGGCACCGTCGGTCTGAAGCGCGGCGGCACCACCTACGAGATCACCACTCACAGGGCGGAGGCCTACACCCCGGACTCCCGCAAGCCCGACGTCGCCTTCTCCGAGGACATCGAGGCCGACCTCTCCCGTCGGGACTTCACGGTCAACGCCATGGCCCTGCGCGTCACAGGGTCGCCCGGCGAGGCCCCCGAGCTCATCGACCCCTTCGGCGGGGTGGCCGACCTGGCTTCCAGCGTGCTGCGCACCCCAAGGGCCCCTGAGGAGTCCTTCAGCGACGACCCCCTGCGCATGCTGCGCGCGGCCCGCTTCCTCGCGGGCTACGGCCTCACGCCAGAGCCGGCTCTCGTAGGCGCCGTCACCGAGATGGCGGGCCGGCTCGAGATCGTGTCGGCCGAGCGCATCCGCGACGAGCTCTGCAAGCTCCTCGTCGTCGAGGATCCCAGCCCGGGCCTGTGGTTCCTCGTCGACTCCGGCCTGGCCGATGTCGTGCTGCCCGAGCTGCCGGCCATGCAGGTGGAGCAGGACCCGATCCACCGCCACAAGGACGTGCTGGCTCACACCATCGCAGTGGTGGCCAAGACCCGCCCCGAGCTCATCGTGCGGATGGCGGCCCTCCTGCACGACGTCGGCAAGCCCAAGACGCGGTCGTTCGGCCCCAAGGGGGTGTCGTTCCACCACCACGAGGTGGTGGGCGCCCGCATGGCACGGGAGCGTCTCAAGGCCCTGCGCTTCCCGAACGACCAGATCGAGGCCATCACCCAGCTGGTGTACCTCCACCTGCGCTTCCACGGCTACAGCGACGACGTCTGGTCGGACAGCGCGGTGCGCCGCTACGTGCGCGACGCAGGGCCCCTGCTCGACGAGCTCAACGAGCTGACGCGCTGCGACTGCACGACCCGCAACGAGCGCAAGGCCAGGATGCTCGCCGCCCGGATGGACGCGCTCGAGGAGCGCATCGCCGAGCTCCGGGAGCGGGAGGAGCTGGAAGCTGTCCGGCCCGACATCGACGGTGAGCAGGTGATGGCCCACCTCGGCATCGGGCCGGGCCGTGAGGTGGGCGAGGCCCTCTCCATGCTGCTCGAGGCCCGCCTCGAGCAGGGACCGCTGGGCGAGGTGGAGGCCCTCCGACGCCTTGACGAGTGGTGGGCCGCCCGGGCCTAGGCCTTCGGCCAGAGCGTCACCCGATGAGGTCGACGACCACCCAGACCTTGCCTCCGGCGGCCACCGCTCCGATGCCCACCTGCGTGAACCGGGCGTCGAGGGTGTTGGCCCGGTGGGGCGCCGAGCGCATGAACGCGTCGTGGACCTGCAGGGCGTGGCTGCCCACGCCCACGTTCTCAGCCCAGTAGGTGGGCCGGATGCTCCGGGCCTGGAGCGCCTCGTGCAGCCCCGGGCGATGGCGCAGGGCGCCTTCCCGGGCCAGCTGGGCCGCCCACTGTCGAGCCACCTCGGCCACGCCGTCGTGGAGGCGAAGGGGAGGTACGCCTGCCTCGGCCCGGGAACGGTTGATGGACTCGAGCAGCTGGGCCTTCTGCGTCGGCGGCGCAGCCGTAGCCGCGACGTGGGCGACCGGCATGGTCGAGGTCACGGCCAGAGGCTGACAGGCCGCCCCGAGGGTGACGAGGAGCGACAGGGCGAGGGTGGTGCGGACAGAGCGCTTCTGCACGAGCAAGGTTCTCCGAGGGTCCGGGGGCGCCGCCGATCGGAAGGTAGCGCATTGTTGCGATCGCGTTGAGACGATTGCGGATCTCAGCGCATTCCCTGGTCAGACCCACCACGCAGCGCAATGTTCTGGGGAGCGACGACCGCTCGCCGTGACGTTCCGGGGGTCAGATCCCCTGCTTGCGGGCCCGGATCACGAGGGTGGCAGGCAGGAAGCCCATGGCGTCGACCCAGCCCGGGCTGCGCGGCCCGCCTGCGGCGGGCTCGGGCTCGAGAACCGTGTCGACCCGGAAGTTGGCCCGACCCAGTGCCGTGAACACCGCTCCGATCGTGCGGGGCACGTCGCTGCCGATGCGGGCCGGGTCCCAGTACGAGCGGCGGACGCGCCGATCGGGGTCCTCGGGGTCGACGACCGCGAACGCCGGGTGGGGGAGCGACAGCACGAAGTGGTGCTCGGGACGCAGCACCCGGTCGACCTGACGGAACACGCGGTCGAGGTCCTCGACCGCGGTGAGCCCGAACGCGGAGACCGCGGCGTCGATCGTGTCGGCCCGAACGAAGGCCAGCTCGGCCAGTGGTGCGTGGTGGAGCTCGATCTTGATGCCGGCGGCCTCGGCTGCGGTCCTGGCCTCGGCCACCTGGTCGGAGGACTCGTCCACGGCGATGACCTTGGCGCCGGCCCGGGCCAGAGCGATCGCGTTGTGGCCGGCGCCGCACCCGAGGTCGAGCACGCGCTTTCCGTCCACGTTCCCGAGGAGTCGCAGCGAATCCTCTCGGGCCACGTTCGGTCCGTAGGAGACGACGTCGGTGGGGAGCTCGAGGCCGGCCGGGGCCGCCAGGGTGAAGCGCTGGTGCATGGGCTGCAGTCTGTCCCAGCCGCGCGCGCCTCGCACCAGCGATCCAGCGCCCGTGCCGGTGGCCGGGGGGCTCGGACCATCCGCCACACTCTCCGGGTGCGGGTCGTGACGTGGAACATCCAGACCGGCCGGCCCAACCCTGACGGTCCGTCCGACATCGGCCGTGCCGTCGACGCGCTGGCCTCGCTCGGCGCTGACGTCTACGCCGTGCAGGAGCTCGACCGCGGCCGGGCCCGTTCGGCCCGGGCGGACCAGCCCGCCGTGCTCGCAGAGCGCCTCGGCGGGGAGCTCGTGTGGGCCCCGACGGTGCGCTCGGGTCGAGACGAGTACGGGATCGCCGTGGTGGCCTGCGGAGAGGTGAGAGCGAAAGAGCAGGTCGGCCTGTCGGGGACCCGAGAGCCCCGAGCTCTTCTCGTCGTGGAGGCCGAGCTCGGCGGTCAGCGGTGGACGATCGGCTGCACCCACCTCTCGCGCAACCGGTCCTTCGCCCGCCAGCAGCTCGTCCGGGTCTTCGACGCCCTCGCCGATCACCCGCTCCCACGGGTGCTGCTCGGGGACCTCAACCTCGTGCCCGGGGAGGTCCTGCCCTGGTCGAGCGCCGAGGGCTACCAGCTCGCGGCCGGACCCCCGACCCACTCGACGAGGCAGCGCCGTGTCACCCGGCGAATCGACCACGTCCTGGTGGCGGGCGCCACCGTGACCTCGGCATCGGTCCACACGTTCTCGGTCAGCGACCACCGGGCGGTGGCCGCTGACCTGGAGGCGAGGCCGGGCTACTTCAGGTCGGCTTCGCCCTTGGCGTAGGCCTCGACGAGGCGGTGGGCCTCTTCGTCGCGGTACTGCTTGCCGGGGCTCTTCATGAAGTAGGCGCTGGGACCCTCGAGGGGCCCGGCCATGCCGCGGTCGAGACCGATCTTGGCGCAGCGCACGGCGTCGATGATCACGCCGGCCGAGTTGGGGGAGTCGTGCACCTCGAGCTTCAGCTCGACCGTGAGCGGCACGTCGCCGAAGTTGCGGCCCTCGAGGCGGATCATGGCCCACTTGCGGTCCTCGAGCCACGGGACGTGGTCGGACGGGCCGATGTGCACGTCACGGTCGGAGATGCCCTGGTCGATCTGGCTGGTGACGGACTGCGTCTTGGAGATCTTCTTGGACTTGAGCCGCTTCCGCTCGAGCATGTTCATGAAGTCCATGTTCCCGCCGAAGTTCAGCTGGTAGGTGTGGTCGATCGTCGTGCCGCGGTCTTCGAACAGGCGGGCCAGCGTGCGGTGCACGATGGTGGCGCCGACCTGGCTCTTGATGTCGTCACCGACGATCGGGACGCCGGCGGCGCGGAACTTCTCGGCCCACTCCGGGTCGGAGGCGATGAACACCGGGATGGCGTTCACGAAGGCCACTCCTGCGTCGAGGCAGGCCTGGGCGTAGTAGCGCTGGGCCTCCTCGGACCCGACAGGGAGGTACGACACGAGCACGTCGGCCTTGGTGTCCCGGAGGACCTGGGCCACGTCGATCGGCTCGGCCGGGCTCTCCTCGGCCACCTCGCGGTAGAACTCGCCGAAGCCGTCGAGGGTCGGGCCCCGCATGACCTCGACACCTAGGTGCGGCACCTCGGCGAAGCGGATGGTGTTGTTGATGTCGGCGAGCAGAGCCTTCGAGGCGTCGAGGCCCACCTTGGTGGCGTCGACGTCGAACGCGGCCACGAGCTCGATGTCGCGGATGTGGTAGCCGCCGAGATCGACGTGCATGAGGCCCGGGACGCGGTCGGCCGGATCCGCGTCCTTGTAGTACGTGAGGCCCTGCACGAGCGAGCTCGCGCAGTTGCCCATGCCAGCGATGGCGAGGCGGATTCCGGTCATTGCGCTTCCTCCTGGGTGGATGCCTGATCGCGCTCGGTGGCGATGAGCCGATCGAGCCAGGCAAGGTCGTGAACGAGATGGTCGGCGTCGCGCTCGCGCAGGGCGCCGAGGTAGGTGTCCTGCCCGCCGCCCCCGCTCCGCCGTCGGAGATCGTCGCGGCGGCCGAGAAGCTCGGTGCGGCGACGCTCGAACAGCTCGAGGCGGGCGAGGTCGGGGAGGTGGCGAGCGAAGGCGACGCGGAGGTTGAACTCGCGGTCGTCGCTCACATCGGGGTCGGCGAGCAGCTCGACGAGACGCTCCCGGCCGAGATCGGTGAGGCCGTAGACCTTCTTCCCCCGCCCGGTTCCCTTGACGAGGCTCGACTCCCGGACCCGGGCCCGGAAGGCGGCCAGCTCACCGGCCAACGAGCCCGACATGGGCGGGCTGGGCACGGTCGTGCGCTCCTCGACGGCCTTCACGCAGCCCTGGCTCTCCAGGCGGGCCAGCGCCGGGTAGAGCGAGCCGTAGGAGATGGAGGCGCGGCTGGTGAGCAGCTCACCGAGCCGCTTCTTCAGCTCGTAGCCGTGAAGCTCTTGTTCGGTGAGGAGGCCGAGAATGGCGAGGTCGATCATGGGGGGGGGCACCGCCGCTACATCGGAGTGATGTATCGATTCGATGCAACGACCAGCATGCGGGAACATCGGCCGAACGTCAACCCCCGTCGAGGTGCCGTCGGTCACAGGCCCGCCCGGCGGCCACCAGCGAAGGGCCGGTAGCCTCGTGGCGTGACGTTCCGGCCCGATGCGATCCGTGGCCATGGCCAGCAGGCGGCCGGTGGCGTGATCGACTACCGCCTGGCTCGGATGGGCGTGGTGGCGGAGTACCGCAAGGGCCGGCTGGCCAAGCACGAGGTGTGCGACGCCCACCCCGAGCTCAAGCGGGCGGCAGCATCGGCCAGCGAGCCCACGACGATGGACTGCCCCATCTGCGAAGAGGACCAGATCGTGCTCGTGACCTACGCCTTCGGTGACCGGTTGCCCTCCTCGGGGCGGTGCATCACGGCCAAGGGCGAGCTGACCAAGCTGGCCAAGGGTCGGCGGCGCCTGGCCTGCTACGTCGTCGAGGTCTGCCCGTCGTGCTCATGGAACCACCTGGCTCGCACGTTCCTCCTCGGTCAGGCTTGAACCCCTCGGCCCTAGCCCTCGTGCGAGCGGCGGCGGCAGCGGGGGCTCTCGTGCTGGCCCTCGTGTCGCAGGGCGACGCGCTGGTCCTCGCAGCCCTCCTCGCGGCTGCTGCGTGGCGACCGCTGCCGGCCGTCGGAGTGGCTGCGGCTCTGGTCGCCGTCTCCTGGCGCTGGGGTTCCACGTCCCTCGAAGCCGTGGCCGGAGCCCAGGCCGTACTCGGCCCGGCTGGCGCCGTGGGCCCCGCCTCGGCTGCCGCGTCGGCCTGGCTGGCCGCCCTCGCCATCCTCCTGGCCACGCCCGCGCCGCCGCGTGCCGAGGTTGGGGGCATGGCGGTGCCCGTGGGGGACCGAGGTGCCCTGAACCCGGGGCGGGGCCGGTTGCGTGCTGAGGTTGAGGGCACGGCGGTGCCCGTGGCGGAGCGTGGTGCCCCCAACGTCGGGGCGTGGCTGGGTGCGCTGGCCAGCGGGGTGGCTGCCGCGGCCGTCGTAGCCGGGCCGGCCGTGGAGCGGGACGCGTGGATCCGCGTCGTGGCGACCGGGGTGGCACTGCTCGCCGGTCTGGGAGCACGCCACCTGCGCGCTCGCACGCGTCCCGCGCTCGCAGACGGCGCCGCCCTGCTGGCCGGGGCGGCCGCGTTGGGCCTGGTGGCCGTCGACGCTCCCGACTGGGCGGGGACCGTCGACACCGCTTCGCTCGGCGTCGGCGCCGCCATCGCAGCCGCGGTCGCCCTCGGAGCGGCCGTGGCCCTCCGGGGCACCGCCGCGATGGGAACGGACGAGGCGTGACGCGTACGCTCGACCGGTCCACGGGGGCAGCCGCCAGGGCCGTTCCGGACATCCCTGCATGACCGAGCGCCGACCTCCCGCCAAGCGAGCCCCCGCCAAGAAGGCCGCGTCCGGCGCTCGCCGGCCAGCAGGGTCTCGTCAGCCGCGCACCCAGCGCAAGAGCCTCCTCTGGCGCTGGCGCCGGGGCCTCTTCCTCAGCGGCCTGGTCACGGTGGCCGCGACCGGTGGGCTCACGTCGATCGTGTTCAACATCGACCTGCCGCCGACGGACCCGCTGCTCCAGACGTCCTTCGTCTGCTCGGTCGACGTCACCGAGGCGTGCGGGCCGGACAACGCCATCGCCACCTTCAGCGCCGAAGAGGATCGAACCAACGTCCCCATCGAGGAGCTCCCCGCCGCCCTCACCCAGGCCGTCCTCGCCACCGAGGACCGGGACTTCTACGACCACGGAGGCGTCGACCCCGTCGGCATCGCCCGTGCCCTCTACCAGGACGTCCGCGGGGTGGGCACCAAGCAGGGCGGGTCCACGATCACCCAGCAGTACGTGAAGAACGCCTACCTCACCTCCGAGCGCAGCATCTCCCGCAAGATCAAGGAAGCGGTGCTCGCGGTGAAGCTCGAGCGCGAGCTCGAGAAGGACGAGATCCTCGAGCGCTACCTCAACACGATCTACTTCGGGCGGGGCGCCTACGGCGTGGGCGCCGCCTCCCGCGCCTACTTCGGCAAGGACGTGCGGCAGATCGGTCTACCGGAGGCGGCCTACCTGGCCGGCCTCATCCGCTCACCCGGGTCGGCCGACGCCCAGGACGACCCCACCGAGGCGACGCGACGTCGCGGCACCGTCCTCAGCGCCATGCGCCAGGAGGGCTACATCACGGCCGACGAGGAGGCAGCGGTCGGCGCCCTGGGCTGGGAGTACGTGATCCCCAGGCGGGACCGGCGCGAGCTGCAGCTGCATCCCCGACGTGGCAGGGCATCGGGGCCGAGTACTTCATCGAGGCCGTGCGCCAGCAGGTGGCGGCCAAGTACGGCGAGGACATGCTCTACGGCGGCGGCCTGCGCATCTACACGACCATCGACCGTGACATGCAGGAGGCGGCCTGGAACGCGGTCACCTCGACCCTGGACGAGCCCGACGATCCCGCGGGTGCCCTCGTGGCAGTCGACGAGTACGGACAGGTGACGGCCATGATGGGCGGGCGGGACATCCGCACGGACGAGGTGAACCTGGCCCTCGGGAAGTCGGGCGGCGGCTCGGGCCGGCAGGCGGGGTCGGCGTTCAAGCCCGTGCGTGCTGGCCGAGGCCATCCACCAGGGCATCTCGCTCAACTCCCGGTTCCAGGCCCCCGGCCGGCTCGTGCTGCCCCGGGCCAACGCGGGCGAGGACTGGAACGTGCGCAACTACGGCGGCACCGAGCAGGGCGTGCTGGACCTGGTCGACGCCACCCGGGTGTCGTCCAACACGGCCTATGCCCAGCTGATGATGGAGGTCGGTCCGGAGCCTGTCGCCCGGATGGCTCGGGAGCTGGGCGTGTCCGCGGAGCTCCCCGTCGTGAACTCCCTCGTCCTCGGGACGGGCGAGGTGTCGGTGCTCGACATGGCCGCGGCGTTCAGCACCTTCGCCAACCGGGGCGTCCGCAACAACCCGACCATGATCGCCAAGATCGAGCAGGTCGACGAGGACGGCGACCTCAGCGTCGTGCAGCAGCACACGCCCTCCAACGACCGCGTGCTCACCGAAGCCGAGGCCGACCTGGTGTCGTACTGCCTGCGCAAGGTCGTGCTCGAGGGCACGGCCCGCTCCGCCAACTTCGGCAAGCCAGCGGCCGGCAAGACGGGCACGACCCAGGACAACCGCGACGCCTGGTTCGTCGGGTACACGCCCCGGCTCACGGCCGCCGTCTGGATGGGCTACCCGGGCGCGCCCGGCCAGGAGCCCCGGTTCATGGACGACGTGCACGGGCGGGAGGTCACGGGCGGCTCGTTCCCGGCGGAGATCTGGGCCAAGTTCATGCGGGCCGCGACGGCTGACATGGAGTCGGGGAGCTTCGTCACGCCCACCCAGTTCCCGGGTCGCGAGCTGAACCCTGAGCTCGAGCTGCCCACCTCCACGACCGAGGAGGACGAGGAGTCGACCACCACCACTGAGGACGACGACGACGGCTCGACCACCACCACCAGGGACGACGAGGACGACGAGGACGACGAGGAGACCACCACCACGGGGGCTCCCACCACGACGACCTCGACCCCCTCCACGACGGTCTCTCCCCCGACGACCGGCGGGGTGCTCGGCAACTAGTCGGTCAGCCCGCTTCCTGGTGCGGGTAGTGGCTGCGGCACGGGAAGCACCAGCGCTCGACCTCGTCGACGACCTCGACCTTCTCCTCGGTGTCCCAGGCCTCGGGCGTGACGTAGGCGCGCCGAACGGGCAGCACCTCGACCTCGTCGATGCCGCAGCTCTCGCAGGTGCCGATCTCGTCCATGGGCCGAGGGTACGCGGGTTGGAGGGGCTCGGCGCGAGGGCGTACGCTTCGGATGCCGCCGGCAGCCACTCAGGCGCTGGACGGTAGGAGGTGCAGAGATGCGCACACAGCTCACCGCGCCCGCCATCCGGGCCCGCAAGACGCGGGACGGTCGCGAGCCGCTCGTGATGGTCACCGCGTACGACGCCCCCGGCGCCCGCATGGCCGACGAGGCCGGGGTCGACCTGATCCTCGTCGGCGACTCCGTGGCCATGGTGGTGCTCGGCTACGACGACACGCTCCAGGTGACGGTCGACGACATCGCCCACCACACCGGGGCTGTGGCCCGGGCCTCGCCCCTCGGCGCCCGACAGCGAGGCCAAGAAGCCGTTCGTGGTCGCCGACCTGCCCTGGATGAGCTACCACACCGACCCCGAGGACACCGTCCGCAACGCGGCCCAGCTCGTCCGGGCCGGCGCCCAGGCCGTCAAGCTCGAGGGCGGCCGCAAGCGCCTCCCGATGATCGAGGCCATCGTCGACGCCGAGATCCCGGTGATGGGCCACCTCGGCCTCACCCCGCAGTCGGTGCACGCCATGGGCGGCTTCAAGGTGCAGGGCCGGGAGCACGAGCGCTGCGCTCGAGCTCGTCGCAGACGCCAAGGCGCTCGTCGGCGGCCGGCTGCTTCGCCATCGTCCTCGAGGGGGTGCCCGACGAGGTGGCCCGCATGGTCACCGACGCCGTCGACGTGCCCACGATCGGCATCGGCGCCGGCCCCGGCTGCGACGGCCAGGTGCTCGTGTACCACGACGTCCTCGGCATCGAGGACCGCATCGCTGCCCAAGTTCGTGCGCCGCTACGCCGACCTGAAGGCGGCTGGCGGTCGCGGCCCTGGCCGCCTACGCCGCCGACGTGCGCGCCGGCGCGTTCCCCGCGGCCGCCGAGAGCTACCACCTCACCGCCGAGGTGGCCGAGACGCTCGGCCTCTACGGCCTGCCCCCCCGGGCCTGATCCCGAGCCGGCCCGTCCGCGGCTCAGCGGGCTCCGTGGCAGCATTGCCGTCGTGACCTTCGACGCGCGCCGAGCCCGCCAGGTCTTCTGGGTGGCCTGCGTCGTGCTGGGCCTCGGCGTCTACGCCTTCGTCCTGCGCGGCGCCGACCAGCCGGCCGACCCGTTCATCCAGCCCGCCCCCACGAGCACGATCCTCCCCGCGCTCGAGCGGCCCGGCGATCCGGCGCGAGTCCCCCTCGCGGGCTTCGACGAGATCGCCGTCGCGGTCGACCCGGCCGGCGGCGGCGACCTCCTCGCCTGGTGCCTGCTGCTCGCCCAGCGGGCCGAGCAGCGCCAGCGGGGCCTGATGGAGGTCACCGACCTGCAGGGCTACGCCGGCATGGCCTTCCGGTACGACGACCGACGTCACGAACGGCTTCCACATGCGCAACACGCCCACGCCGCTGTCGATCGCCTGGATCGACGAGGCCGGAGCCGTCGTGTCGACGGCGGACATGGAGCCCTGCGCGGACCTCGACACCTGCCCGACCTACCTGGCCGCCGGCCCCTATCGCACGCGCGATCGAGGTGTTCCGGGGTGACCTCGACGAGCTGGGCATCGCTCCCGGAGCCCGGGTCCTGGTCGGAGGGCTCTGCGCCCCCCAGGAGTGACTGTCACAGGCGATCCGTAGGGTTCGATGTGTGCAGGAACACCGGTCGCCGCTACCATCGCCCAGCCAACTGCAAGCCCCTTGCCCCCAGATCGGGGGCCCCGGCCACGGCCGGGTCCAGGAGGAGAGTGATGCCCCATGCGGGCCTACGAGCTGATGGTCATCTTCGATCGGGTCTCGACGACCTCGCGGTCGACGACCAGGTCAAGTCGGTGGCGGCCTCGATCGCCACCGGCGGCGGCACCGTCGTCAACACCGACCGGTGGGGCCGGCGCCGCTTCGCCTACGAGATCAACCACAAGACCGAGGGCTACTACGTCGTCCTCGAGATCGTCACGGCCGAGGGCGCCGACCTCGACGACCTCGAGCGGTCCCTGCGCCTCGCGGACGAGGTCGTCCGCCACAAGCTCATCCGCCTGCCCGACCGCGAGGCCGCCCGGCGCGGCCTCCTCGGTGAGCAGGCAGCGCCGGCCGCCGCGGCCGGGTAGGAGACCACGATCACCATGGCAGACAACACCGTCACCGTCGTCGGCAACGTCACCCGCGACCCCGAGCTGCGCTTCACGCCGTCGGGGCAGGCCGTCGCCACCTTCGGCCTGGCCGTCAACCGCCGCTGGCAGAACCGCCAGACCCAGGAGTGGGAGGAGCAACGTCTCCTTCTTCGACGTCACGTGCTGGGCCCAGCTGGCCGAGAACGTCGCCGAGTCGCTCTGTCGAAGGGCACCCGGGTCATCGTCACCGGCCGCCTCGAGCAGCGCTCGTGGGAGACCGAGGAGGGCGACAAGCGCTCCAAGGTCGAGATCGTCGCCGACGAGATCGGCCCCAGCCTGCGCTGGGCCACCGCCGAGGTCACCAAGAACGAGCGCCGCGACGGCGACGGCGGCGGCGGCGGCGGCGGCGGCGGCGGCAGCCGGCCCGGCCCGTCGCCAACGAGGCCCCCGCCGGCTACGACGACGACGAGGAGCCGTTCTGATGGCCAAGCAAGCCGCACCGCGCGCAAGAACAAGGACAACGCCCGCCGGGCCAAGAAGAAGATCAGCATCCTCATCACCGGAGCGGGTCGAGTACGTCGACTACAAGGACGTCAACCTGCTCCGCCGGTTCATGTCCGACCGGGCCAAGATCCGGGCCCGCCGGGTCACCGGCAACAACGCCCAGCAGCAGGCCGAGATCGCCAGGGCCATCAAGAACGCCCGCGAGATGGCGCTGCTGCCCTACGCCAACCGCGTCACCCAGACCCGTGGTCCCAAGCGCGGCGACGGCGAGCGGGGCGGCCGCGGCGACCGCGACCGCGACCTGCCGGCCCGAGACCGAGCCCGTGGACCGCACCGAGGCCGACCGCCGCCGACGACGGGCTCGACGATGCCGCGTCGACGGCGACCGGCGCGACCGACGACCGTGGTCGACGGCGGAGGCCGATGGCGCCGACGAGGAGGTCGAGCATGAAGATCGTCCTGCGCGCCGACGTCGAGCAGCGTCGGCAAGAAGGGCGACATCGTCGACGTCGCCGACGGCTACGCCCGCAACTACCTCGTGCCCAAGGGCCTGGCCTTCAAGGCCACCGCCGGGCGTCGAGGCCCAGGCCGACGGCCATGCGACGCGGCGCGCGACGTCAAGGACGCCAGCGACCGGGCCGCGGCCGAGGACGGTCGCCAAGTCGCTCGTCGCCGCACGGTCGTGACGATCACGGCGCGGGCCGGGGCCGAGGGCAAGCTCTTCGGCTCGGTCACCACCGCCGAGATCGCCGAGGCGGTCGCCGCCCAGACGGGCATCGAGCTCGACCGCCGCAAGCTCCACCTCGACGAGCCGATCAAGACGCTCGGCACGCACCACGTGCCGGCCAAGCTGCACGCCGACGTCGAGTTCCCCATCACCGTCGACGTCGTCGCCTCCTAGAAGGGCGGGGCCCGAGCGCCCCGCCCTCCAGGGCGCCAAGCCCCACTCCGGTTGGTCGCGCGCGCCCCCGGTGCAGCCTGTCCACAGCTCCAAGCCCAGATCCCCAGGGTTGTCCAGAGGTCTTCCCCAGGGTTGTACCTCTAGCGCCCCACAGGGTCGTCGGAGGAAGGTGAACCCCCCATGGCCGCACGCATCGACGAGCTCGAGACCTCCCGCCGACAGCCCGCCGGCCGGGTGCCGCCGCACAACCTCCAGGCCGAGGAGTCGCTGCTCGGCGCCATGCTGCTGTCGGCCGAGGCCATCGCCGCGGCCGCCGGGGTCGTCAACGCGGCGGACTTCTACAAGCCGGCCCACGGCCACGTCTACGACGCCATCCCCACGCTCTACGCGGCCGGGCGAGCCGGTCGACCCGGTCACCGTCGCCGACGAGCTGCGTCGGGCCGGGCTGCTCGACGGCGATCGGTGGGCCGGCAGTGCTGGCCCAGATCATGTCGGCGACGCCGGCCACCAGCAACGCCGGCCGCTACGCCCGCATCGTCGAGGAGCACGCCCTCCTGCGTCGGCTCATCGGCGTGGCCGGCGAGATCGCCGAGATCGGGCTACGTCGCTGCCCGACGACGTCACGAAGGCCCTCGACCGGGCCGAGTCGCTGGTCTTCGAGGTCGCCCAGCGCCGGGTCACCGACAGCACCCGGCCCATCGCCGACCTGCTCGGCGACAACCTCGACCGCCTCGAGGAGCTCTACGAGCGGGGCGAGGCCATCACCGGCACGCCCACCGGCTACATCGACCTCGACGACCTCCTGTCGGGCTGCAGCCCAGCGCGCTCGTGGTCGTCGGCGCCCGCCCCGCCATGGGCAAGACCGCCTTCGCCCTGGGCATGGCCGCCCACGCCGCGCTCGAGGCCCACCGGCCCGTCCTGTTCTTCTCGCTGGAGATGAGCCAGCTCGAGCTCACGCCAGCGGCTGCTCTGCGCCGAGGCCCGGGTCGACTCCACCCGGGTCCGCAACGGCCGGCTCGAACGACGACGACTGGGCGAAGATCACGCGACGCCATCGGCCGCCTGGGCGAGGCCCCGATCTGGATCGACGACAACCCGAACCTCACGATCATGGAGATCCGGGCCAAGGCCCGGCGGCTGAAGAGCCAGGTCGGCGACCTGGGCCTGATCGTCATCGACTACCTCCAGCTCATGACCGGCCGGTCCCGCGCCGAGAACCGCCAGGTCGAGGTGTCCGAGATCAGCCGTGGCCTCAAGATCCTGGCCCGCGAGCTCGAGTGCCCGGTCGTCGCCCTCTCCCAGCTCTCCCGTGGCCTCGAGATGCGGGCCGACAAGCGGCCGATGCTGGCCGACCTCCGCGAGTCGGGATCGATCGAGCAGGACGCCGACGTCGTGATGTTCCTCTACCGCGACGAGATCTACAACGCCGAGTCGCCGAGAACGCGGGCCGGCCGAGATCATCGTGGCCAAGCACCGCTCCGGTCCCACCGGCGTCGTGCGGCTGGCCTTCCTCGCCCACTACACCAGGTTCGCCAACATGGCCCGGGGCTTCGACTGACGGGCCCGGACCGCCGGAGGGATCAGACCTTCCAGTAGCCCCGCACCACGGCATCGGATCGGGGCAGGCCGCGCTCCTCGAAGAGGTGCTTGCGGATCCGTTGCATGGTGGCGGCCTCGCCGGCTGCCCACACCTTCGTGCCGGATGAGATGGCGGTAGAGCGGACAGCCTCCACGAGCTCCTCTCGCGGGCCGTCGAGCCAGCGCACCGTGGCCTCCCGGTGGTCGGGTAGATCGAGGCGGGAGTCAGGCGAGCTGATCTGGACGAGAACCTCTACCGAGGCGGTCGGGGGCAGCGCCTCGAGGAGCTGGCTGATGGCGGGGAGGGCCGACTCGTCGCCGGCGAGCAGGAACGCCGGAGCCCCGGCATCGACGGCGTAGCCGCGCCCGGTGCCCGAGACGGCGACCGGGCTGCCCGCATCGGCGCCTGTGGCCCAGGTCGACAACGGGCCGGAGCCGTGGAGCACGACGTCGACCGCCAGCTCGTTGGCCGTCGCGTCGAGCCGGCGGGGCGTGAGGGTGCGCAGGACGGGGCGGGTGCCGTCTGGCAGCAGGAACTCGTTGCCGTTCCACACCGGCACGACGAGCTCGCCCGTGACTGGTGAGGGGAGGAGCAGCCGCACGCTGGCTCCGGGCAGCCCGGGGTCCAACCCCGCCAGCTCCTCCCCTCCGACCACCACCCGCATCAGGCGGGGGGTCAGCGGCTCCCGCCGCCGCACCTCGGCCCGACGCAACCGGGGCGGCTCCCGGCGCACTCTGGATTCGTCCATGTCGCCCAGTGTGCCGGGCCCGGCCGGCGCCCCAGCCCCGAACCAGGGTGCGAAGTGGGCCAGGAACCGACGACCTTCGCACCCCGGTTCAGAGAGCGAAGCGCGGCGGGAGACGACGACGCCGCCACGGTCGTCGCTGGCGGGGAGCGGCGTGGCCGCGCTCAGACCTCGCGGGCTTGGGCGAGGGCTGTGACCGGGTCGGAGCCGGCTCGGCCGGCGAGCCAGCAGGCGATCGGTGCGGCGGTGCGGGCCGAGGCGTGGGCCGCCACGCCGGCCAGGTCGAGCAGGGTGGCCACGGTCTCGGCGTCGGGTGGCTCCACGCCGAGTCGGGCCGCGAAGGCGGCGATCCATTCGGTGTCGGTCGGCATGCGGGCGAACCTACCGTGGGGCCATGACCGACGATCCGAGCTGGCTGCGCGTCTCGGGCAGCCTGGCGATCCCGCTCGCCGAGCTCACGTGGCGCTTCAGTCGATCCGGAGGTCCGGGCGGGCAGCACGCCAACACGTCGGACACGCGCGCCGAGGTGCGCTTCGACGTCCAGGCCTCGCCGAGCCTGGGTCCTCGGCAGCGGGCCCGCTTGCTGGAGCGGCTCGGCTCAGAGGTGCGTGTGGTGGCATCCGACGAGCGCTCGCAGGCTCGCAACCGGGCCCTGGCCCTCGAGAGGCTGGCCGAGCGGCTGGCCGGCGCGCTGCGGGTCGAGGTACAGCGACGCCCGACTCGGCCCACGAAGGGCAGCGTCGAACGTCGCCTCGAGGGCAAGCGCCGCCAGGCGGACCGCAAGACGGCCCGACGGCGGGTCGACCCGGAGCGCTGACGAACCCAGAGAGGGTGGTTGAGTCGCCGCGCTCCGTGGTGCAGCAAGGGCCTCGGCCCTAGAGTTGCACCGGATCGGGGCCAAGACCCAGATCTCCCGCTCGCAGACGCCCACGGTGGGCGCCAGCGTGAGCGGAGCCGGCTGGCGGCGACGCACGCCGGAGGGATGGGGCGGAGATGACGGAGCGGAGGCAGTCGACGGGGGGCGCAGGCCCGACCCGACGCGCCGCCGCTGCCGGCCTCGTGCTGGTCGCGCCACCACTCGCACTGCTGGTGGGCCTCGTCGAGAGCGTCTCGATCGCGGCGTGGGTCCAGGCCGGCACAGCCGCCGGCGCCGCCCTGGTGGTGCTCGCCGCCGCCGCCCGGCACGGTCGGGCCGCGCCCGCCTGGACCCTGCTCGGCTTCGGTCTGCTGATCGCGGCGGGCGGGCTCCTGGGCGGGGCCAGCTCCTTCGGCGACGAGGCGAGGCCCATTCCCAACATCACCGACGGCCCCCGCCTCGTCGGCCTCACCATCGCCGCGGCCGGGCTCCTGCTCATGGCCCGCTCGCGCTCGGGGCGGGTGGACTGGATCGCCCGCATCGACGCCACGATCGTCGGCGGTGGCGTCGGTGTCGTGCTGGCCGTGTCGCTCTGGCCCGCCCTGGTCGACGCCGACCTGCGCCCCGAGGGCACTGCGGTGTCCGTGCTCGCCCTGGGCGTGGTGATCCTGCTCGTAGCGGCAGCTGTGCGCCTGGCCCTCACCGGAGCGTCCCGGGTGCCGTCGGGCCGCTTCGTGGTGGAGGGGATGCTGGCCACGGCCGCGTCGGTGGCTCTGCTCCGGGCCAGCCAGCTCAGCCTCGCCGTCGAGGACCTCGGCCGCATCGGGCTCAGCATCGGCGTGGTGGGACCTCTGCTGCTCGCCGCAGGTGCCGTCCACCCGACCTCCGCTCGAGTCGCCGACCGAGAGCACCAGCCCGCGCACGACCTCTCTGCCCTTCGGCTGCTCCTCATCGCGGCGGCGGCCGCAGCCGGGCCGGTCACCGCGGTCGTGCAGCAGCTATGGGACGACCAAGTCGACGGCGTGGTGCTGGGGGTAACCACGACAGTGCTCGTGAGCCTGTTCGCGGCGCGGCTCCAGCTCGTCGTGCGATCCGGACAGGTTCAGGCCGGACGCGAGCGGACGATCCGCGAGGCCGCCATGGCCTACGGGTCGGCTCACGACCTTCCCTCGATCCGGGCGGTGACCCTGCGCGCCGCGGCTTCGCTGGTCGGTGACGACGTCCGCTACGTGGCCTGGCTCACGATCAACGAGCGGGGAGCGGTGTCACCCCAGGAGCTGGTTGGGCCGTCGGGGCCGCTCAGCCGGGCCGAGGCGGGGATCGACGCTGCCCTGCCCCTGCTCTCCGATCTGGGCGACACACCTGTGCGCATCCGCGACAGCACGGGCTCCGAGGTGCTCGTGGCATCCGTGCCCAGCCGCCTCGACGCTCGCATGGCGATCGCCGTGGCTGCGGGGGCGAGCGTGGACGACGAGCTGGACGAGAGCCTGGCCATCCTCGGCACCCAGTGCGCGCTGGCCCTCGACGCCCTCCTCCAACAGCAGGAGGTGCACGAGAAGCGCACCGAGGCCAGGTTCCGCCAGCTCGTCCGGCACAGCAGTGACGCCGTGCTCATCGTCGGGCGCGACGGGCGCGTCCGGTACCAGACCCCCTCGGTCGTGCGCGTGCTGGGGTACCTCACGGTCGATCTCGACGGCGGTGCCTTCGAGCGGGTCGTGCACCCCGAGGAGCTGCAGCACGTCCGGAGCTTCCTCGACCGGCTCGTCCACGCCCCGACAGAGGCGGTCCGCACGGTCGAAGCCCGGCTGGTGCGGGCCGACGACTCCATCATCCACGCCGAGATCGTGGGGCTCAACCTCGTCGACGACGCGGACGTGGGGGGCATCGTCCTCACCATCCGCGATGTGTCGGGCCGCCGCACCCTGGAGGACCAGCTCCGTCACCAGGCCTTCCACGACCCGCTCACGGGCCTGTCGAACCGGGCCCTGTTCGCTGACCGTGTCGAGCACGCCTTGAACCGGGCTCGCCGGGACGACACGCCCACCCCGGCGGTGGCCTTCATCGACCTCGACGACTTCAAGATGGTGAACGACAGCCTCGGCCACGGTGCCGGCGACCAGCTGCTGCGTGCGGTGGCCGAACGGCTGCGGGGCTGCCTTCGCTCGGGCGACACCCCGGCCCGCCTGGGCGGCGACGAGTTCGCGGTACTCCTCGAGGATGCCAAGGACGCCACCGCCATCGTGGAGGTGGCCGAGCGCATCCTGGACTCGCTGCACGAGCCGGTGCTCATCGATGGCCGGGAGGTCTACGCCCGGGCGAGCATCGGCATCGCCACGCGCCGGGGCCCGAGCACCACCCCCGACGAGCTGCTCCGCAACGCCGACCTGGCGATGTACACAGCCAAGGCCAATGGCAAGGGGTGCATCGAGCTCTTCGAGCCGGCCATGCACCACCGGGCCGTGGATCGCCTCGCCATCCGGGGTGATCTGGAGCGCGCCGTCGAGCGGGGCGAGCTCGACGTCGCCTACCAGCCCATCGTGCGTCTGCTCGACGGGGAGGTCGTGGGCTTCGAGGCGCTGGCCCGCTGGGACCACCCGGAGCGCGGCCCGATCTCGCCTGTCGAGTTCGTGCCCATCGCCGAGGACACCGGGCTCATCGTCCCCCTCGGGAGCCTCGTCCTGGGGCGGGCCTGCCGTCAGCTCGCGGCGTGGCGGGCGGCCAACCCCACGGCGACCTGGCAGATGAGCGTGAACCTGTCGGCGCGGCAGGTGCTGGCCCCCCACGTCGTGGAGCTGGTGCGCGACGCCATCGACTCGGCGGGCATCGAGGCTCCCTCGCTCATCCTCGAGCTGACCGAGTCCGTGCTCCTCAACGACGGCGACCAGGTGCTGCGCCGCCTCCACCACCTGAAGGACCTCGGCGTCATCATCGCCATCGATGACTTCGGCACCGGCTACTCGTCGCTCAGCTACCTCCAGCGAGTGCCCTTCGACATCCTCAAGATCGACCGGGCCTTCGTGTCCGCCCTCCGGAACGAGGCTCCGTCCACCACCCTGGTGCGAACGATCATGGACCTGGCCCGCACGCTCGGACGGGAGGCGATCGCCGAGGGCATCGAGGAGCAGATCGAGCTCGACGGCCTCGTGGAGCTGGGTTGTGAGCTGGGCCAGGGCCACCACTTCGGCCGCCCTGCCGACGCCGTCGCCCTCGCCGACGAGCTGGGCCTCTACCCCGCCACCGCCTAGCTGATCGCGGCGTTGAACGCTGTCGCGGCCAGGGCGTCCAGCTCGGCCCGGGGCTGTTGGAGGCCGAGGACGGCGACGAGCTGGGCCACATCGCCCACGGAGAACACCACGAGGTCCACCGTCAGGTTCCCGGAGCCCACCGACGCTCCGTACCGCCCGGTGTGGCCATCGGTGCTCGCGCCGGCCAGGGCGTCCAGCTCGGGGGCGAGGGGCTCGTACTCGAAGGCCAGGCCAGTGGCGTCGGGGACTCCGCTGCAACGGTCGAGGATCTCAGCGGCCTGGGCGACGAAGGTCGCCGCCCCGTCGTCCTCGAAGCGGAAGGCGAGCTGGATCACCGATGCCCCGCCTTCAGCTTGCTTGAAGCCTCGCACGGTGCGGGCCGACGCCCTCAGCCCGGCTGCAGCGTCCTCGTTGGCGCAGAACGAGGTGATCGTGTCGTCGACGTCGGCCGAAGCCACGAAGCCCGGGGGCAGGTCGCCGACCGCCAGGGCCCGCGCCTCCAGGGCCGGGTCCTGACCGGTCGGCGGGCCGGTTGTGGTCGGGGCCGCCGCGGTGGTGGTTGTCGTCGTCGGGTCCGGTTTGGGGTCGTCGTCGGTGCAGCCGGCTGCTGACCCGCCCAGGAGGGCGAGCACGATCAGGCACGTGGCGGCGCTGCGGCGCATGGGTCCTCCGGGCAGACGGCCGGGGGAGCATCGCGTACGGTCGCTTCCCATGCGAGCGCGGCGAGGCCCGGTGGCGGGGTGGGCGGCCGTGGGCGCCTATGCCGCCCTGCTTCTCGGCGTCGGGCTCGTGGCGGCTCAGGACGACGCTCACGGCCCCACGGGGGAACCGCTCGTGGAGGTGACAGAGCGCCTCGTCGAGGCCTGGGAGCGCAGCCGCCTGGCCACCTTCGTCACGACCGGCACCTACGAGCGGCGCAGCGACGTGTCCGGCGCGGCCATTGCGTCCGAGGACATCGTGGCCCAGCGCCCGCCGGTGCGCGTCCACCGCCAGCTGGGCGGCGTCGAGGGGCGCAACGACGACCGGCTCCTGGTGTGCCCTGCTCCGCCGGCCGGGCAGGAGGAGGAGCGCGAGCCGTGCCGCCTGGGGCGCCCTGGGCGGCGCACCTACGCCGAGGCCGTGGCCGACGAGGTGGCCGGTCTGCGATCCCTGCTCCAGGGCCCGAACCCCCTCTACCGAGTGACCGACGGCGGCGGGGGCTGCTTCGACCTCGATCTGCTCCGGATCGACCCGCGCGCCCCGTTCGGGGTGGAGGCATCGTTCTGCTTCGACCGGGCCACGGGCGCGCCCGCAGGGAGCCGCGTGCGCCACGAGGGGGGCATCGAGGAGGTCGTGGTCGTGACCGACATCCGCACCGACGTCACCGACGCCGACCTCGACCCCTGAGCACCAGCGGGGGGACGAGGGCTACGGCATGTTCACCGAGGCTTGCGCCCTGGCTGCGATGCGGTTGGAGGGAGTCGCAACCCTCGTCCCGTTCCCGTGGTGACCGGTGGGGGCGATTGCCACCGGTCCCTAGGCCCATCGGCCCATGCGCCGACCGACTTGAGCGGTTTCTTCTCCCAGTCTCGGCCTCCGCTCGTGCTCAGACGGGGTCGGTAGCCTGGCCCGATGTTCCTGGGAGAGGACCTCCTCGCCTACCTCGTGCTGGCCATCGGCGGAGCCATGGCCGTCGGCAGCGTCCTCGCCCTGGTCCGGCCGCCCGAGACGCGAGCCGAAGGCGATCTCGAGCGGGCCCCGGTGGGCCGCAGCCTGGCGTTCGCCGCGGTCGGTCTGATCGGCGCCCTCTGGGCCTTGGCCAGCCTCTTGCGGGGGTAGGCCCGTCCTCTCAGACCCGCGTCAGGCGCAGCCCGAGGGACACGAGGGTCTCGAAGGGCTGGTTGTAGCCCCGCTCGAGGTGGGAGATCCCGTGCAGGGTCGAAGAGCCCTCGGCCGCGGCGGCCGCGATGACCGAGGAGAAGCCGGCCCGAACGTCAGGGATCGTGACGTCTGCGCCCTGGAGCTTGGAGACGCCCCGCACGATGGCCGAGTGCTTGGCCGAGGAGTCGTGGAAGCGGCATGCCGGGCCGCCGAGGCACGTGTCGAACAGCTCGATCTCGCCGCCCATGGCCTTGAGGGCGTCGACGTACCCGAGCCGGTCCTCGTAGACGGTCTCGTGCAGCACCGACATGCCGTCGGCCTGGGTCATGAGGACGATGAGCGGTGGCTGCCAGTCGGTCATGAACCCGGGGTGGGTGTCGGTCTGCACCGCGGCAGGCCGCAGGTGGGTGGCGCTGGCGGTGATCCAGCGGTCGGTGATCTCGAGACTGGCCCCCATCCGCTGGAGGGTGTTGATCGCTGTCACGAGCCGGTCCTGGTGGCAGCCGCCGACGCGGACGCTGACCGCCGGTCATGAGCCCGGCCACCAGGTAGCTGAACGCTTCGAGGCGGTCACCGGCCAGTCGGGCCTCGGCCCCGCTCAGGGCCTCGACGCCCTCGATGACGATCCGCCGGTCGGGGCGCATGGCGATGAGCGCCCCCATGCGCTGGAGGAACAGGGCCAGCTCGACGACCTCGGGCTCGGTGGCCGCGTTGTGGATCACCGTGCGGCCCTCGGCCAGCACGGCCGAGAGCATGACCGTCTCGGTGGCTCCGACCGACGGGTACGGCAGGGTGATGCGGGTGCCCTTGAGGCGCCCGACCATCCGGGCCGTGATCCCCTGGGGCTGCACCTCGATCTCGGCGCCCATCTGCTGCAGGGCGGCCACGTGGAAGTCGACGGGCCGCCGACCGATCCGGTCGCCTCCGACGAGGGGCACGAAGGCCTCGTGGGCTCGGTGGAGGAGCGGGCCGAGCAGCAGGATCGGGATGCGGTTCAGGCCCGAGAACTCGAGCGGCACCCGGGGGGTCGGCTCCGGTGTGGGCGAGATGGTGATGGCGTCGCCGTCGATGTCGACGCCCAACCCGATGGACCGGAGGATGTCAGCGGTGATGCCGACGTCGCCGACGTTCGGCGCGTTGGTGATCGTCGAGGGGCTGTCGCCCATCAGGGCCGCGACCATGTGCTTGGTGACGGCGTTCTTCGAGCCCGCCACCTCCACGTCGCCGCTGAGCGGGCCGCTGGGCTCGATGTGCCAGGCCGGTCCGGTGCCGTCCGGAGTGGGGTCGGTCACAGAGCCAGCCATGGGGCGCGAGGCTACCCCCGGTGATCTGGCTCCTGACCCTCCACCTCGCAGTGGGGCTGGGAACCGTCGCGGCGGGCCGGCGCCTCGGCCGGCGGGCCCTGCTCGTCGGGGCCGTGCCGCCCCTCGCCGCCCTGGGCTGGGTGCTGGCGAACCTGGCCCCGGTGCTGGACGGTGGCACCGTCACCGAGCACATCAGCTGGGTACCGCAGCTCGGACTGGCCGTGGACGTCCGCCTCGACGGCTTCGCCGCGCTCATGGCCCTGCTCGTGACCGGCGTGGGCGTGCTCGTCATGGTCTACGGGCACTGGTACTTCTCCGACTCCGATCGCGACGTAGGTCGCCTCGCCGGGCTTCTCACCCTCTTCGCGGGCGCCATGCTCGGCGTGGTCCTGGCCGACGACCTCCTGCTGCTCTACACGTGCTGGGAGCTGACCTCGGTCACGTCGTACCTCCTCATCGGCAACGACCACACGAGGACCCCAAGGCGCGTGCCGCTGCCCTGCACGCGCTGCTCATCACCGTGCGCGGGCGGCCTGGCGATGCTGGGCGGCTTCGTCGCTGCTCGGCCAGGCGGCGGGCACCTACCGGCTGAGCGACGTGCTGGCCGACCGCGCCGAGCGGCACCGCCGTCACAGTCGCTCTCGTGCTCGTCCTGCTCGGCGTGTTCACCAAGTCGGCCCAGTACCCGTTCCACGGCTGGCTCCCAGGGGCCATGGTCGCGCCCACGCCGGTCAGCGCCTACCTCCACTCGGCCACGATGGTGAAGGCCGGCGTCTACCTCCTCGCCCGCCTCGCCCCGGTGTTCGCCGCTCACCGGCTTCTGGCGGCCCGTGGTCGTGACGGTGGGCCTGGTGCACCATGATCGGGCGGTGGTCTGCGGGCCCTGCGCCAGCACGACCTCAAGCTCCTGCTCGCCTACGGGACCGTCAGCCAGCTCGGCTTCCTGATGGTGCTGTTCGGGGTCGGCACGCCCGAGGCTGGTCGACGGCGGGTTGCGTCCTGCTCCTCGCCCACGCCGCCTTCAAGGCGGCGCTGTTCATGGTCGTGGGCATCCTCGACCACCAGACCGGCACCCGCGACATCTGCGAGCTGCCCGTGCTCGGTTCGGGCTGGCGTCCCGTCCAGATCGTGACCGTGGTCAGCGCGGCCTCGATGGCGGGGCTGCCCCTGCTCGCCGGCTTCGTCGCCAAGGAAGCCGGCTACGCAGGCGCTGGACGAGCTCCGGTCTCGCCGCCCGTGGCCTCGTCCTCGGCGGCCTCGTCGCCGGATCGGCCCTCACCTTCGCCTACAGCGCCCGCTTCGTGCGGGCACTGGTCGGCGGCCCCGCGGCCCGGCTGGCCCATGAGGGCCGGGCCGTCGAGCCGTCACCGCCGCCGCCCGCGATCGCCTTCCTCGCTCCGGCGGGGCTCCTCGCCATCGCCACGGTCGTGCTGGGCCTGGTCCCGGGGTTGGCCGACCGGCTCGTCGGCGCTGCCGCGGGGTCGCTCCACGAGGCGGCCGAACCGACCCACCTCGCGCTCTGGCACGGGCTCGGGCTGCCGCTCGTGCTCTCCGTGGTCACCATCGCCTTGGGGGTGGCGCTGTTCCTGGCCCGAGTGCCGATGGCCCGGGTGCTGGCCCTGGGCAGTCGGGTGCCGAGCAGTGCCGATGCCTACCTCGCTCTCCTGCGGGTCCTCAACCTGGTGGCCACCCGGGTCACAGGCGTCGTGCAGAACGGCTCGCTGCCGATCTACACGGCGGTCATCCTCCTGACGGCCGCCCTGGCTCCGGCCGTCGCGCTGCTCGTGGGAGGGGACTGGCCGGGCTGGCCGGAGGTCGTCGACCACCCGGCCCACGTGCCCCTCGCCGTCCTCATCCTCGGGTCGGCCCTGGCCGCGGCCACGAACCGTCGGCGCGTCTCGGCGGTCCTGTTCCTCGGCGTCGCCGGCTACGCCATGGCCGGCCTGTTCGTGGTCCAGGGCGCACCCGACCTGGCCCTCACCCAGGTCGCCATCGAGACGCTGACCACCGTGCTGTTCGTGCTCGTGCTGCGCCACCTGCCCGTCCGCTTCGAGCGTCGAGCCTCGCCGCAGCGGGCGCGTCCTGCGCGCGCCACAGCGGCGGTCGCCATCGGCGTCTCCGTGTTCGCCGTCGCCCTCCTAGCCGGCGGGAGCCGCACTGCCCCCCCTGTGTCGGACACGATGGTCGAGCGGTCCCTCCCCGAGGGCCACGGCCGCAACGTGGTCAACGTGATCCTCGTCGACTTCCGCGGCCTCGACACCATGGGCGAGATCACCGTGCTCGCCGCGGCCGCCATCGGGGCCGTGGCCCTGGCCCGGGCCGGTCGCGCGCCGCGCCGGTCGGCGCTGGCGGCAGGAGGCTCGCCGATGAACCGCCTCGTGCGTCGCTCGACCGGTCGCGTCCGGGTCGTCTTCCACGCCGTCCTGCAGATCGGGTCCATCTACCTGCTCTTCGCCGGGCACAACCAGCCCGGCGGTGGGTTCGTCGGGCGGCCTCGTGGCCGGCGCGGCCGTCGCCCTGCGCTACCTCGCCGGGGGCATCGACGAGGTGCGCGGCGTCTCCCGCTTCGCGCCGTGGACGATCCTCGGCACCGGGCCTGCTCACCGCGGCCACCGTGGCCACCGTGCCCCTCCTCCTCGGCGACAGCGGTGCTCGACGCAGGTCTCGTCACATGGCACCTGCCCGTTGGTCGGCGAGGTCGACCCTCACCTCGCCGCTCGCTCTTCGACATCGGCGTCTACCTCCTCGTCGTCGGTCTGGTGCTCATGGTGTTCGAGGCCTTCGGCGACGAGCCCGACGGCACGCACCGAGCCCGACGAGGAGCGCGCGGTGAGCGTCCTCCTCGCCGGCGGTGGCGGCACGCTCTTCGCCATCGGCACCTACCTCGTGCTGCAGCGCACGCTCAGCCGCATCATCATCGGCCTGGCCCTCCTCAGCCACGGCGCCAACGTGCTCCTCATGGCGTCGGGCCGGCGCGGCAGCCCGCCGCTCGTCGGCAGCGGCGGACTCGGCCCAGCTTCAGCGACCCCCTGCCCCAGGCCCTGGCCCTCACCGCCATCGTCATCACGCTTCGGCGTCAGCGCGCTGCTGCTCGCCCTGGCCTACCGGAGCTGGCATCCTCACCCGCGACGACGAGGTGGAGGACGACGTCGCCGACCGGGCGGTCGCCGGTGGTCGCCTGCGCGACAAGGAGGTCGCCGACGAGGAGAGCCGTGGCGACCGACCACGACGATCGCCGACGCCGGACACGGAATGAGCGACGTGAGCGTCCTCCTCGCCCTCCCGATCCTGCTGCCCGTGCTGGGCGCGGCGGCCTCCGTCCTCGTCGGCCGGTCCCGCGCCGCCCAGCGGGTCATCAGCCTGACGCGTGCTCAGCCGCGGTGACGGCCGTGTCCGTCGCCCTGCTCGTCGAGGTCGACCGCGACGGCACCATCGCCACCCAGGCCGGCGGCTGGGACGCGCCCGTGGGCATCACCCTGGTGGCCGACCGCCTCTCCGCGATCATGCTCGTCGTCGGCTCGCTGATGCTCCTGGCGGTGCTCGTCTACGCCATCGGTCAGCCCGGCGCCGAGCGCAACCACGTCGGCTTCCAGTCCGTCTACCTCGTGCTGGCGGCCGGAGTGGCCGGGTCGTTCCTGACCGGCGACCTGTTCAACCTGTTCGTGGCCTTCGAGATGATGCTGACGGCCAGCTACGTGCTCATGACCCTGGGCGGCGGTCGGGACCAGGTGCGCTCGGGCATGACCTACGTCGTCATCAGCCTGCTGGCGTCGGCGCTGTTCGTCACGGCGCTGGCCCTCGTCTACGCCGCGACCGGCACCGTGAACATGGCCGACCTGGCCGGCAAGATCGGCGACCTGCCCGCCCGGAGTGCAGAGCGACCTTCGCCGTGCTGCTGCTCGTGGTGTTCGGCATCAAGGCCGCCCTGTTCCCGCTGTTCTTCTGGCTGCCCGACAGCTACCCCACCGCGCCCTCGCCGGTGACGGCGGTGTTCGCCGGGCTGCTCACCAAGGTCGGCGTGTACGCCATCATCCGCACCCAGACCCTGCTCTTCCCCGACGGCAGCCCGGCCCGACACGCTGCTGCTCGTGATGGCCGGGGTCACGATGGTGGTCGGCATCCTCGGCGCCATCGCCCAGGACGACGTGAAGCGGATCCTGTCGTTCAACATCGTCAGCCACATCGGCTACATGGTCATGGGCCTGGGCCTGTTCACGCGTGGCCGGGCTGGCGGCCGCCATCTTCTACGTCGTCCACCACATCGTGGCCAAGACCACGCTGTTCCTGACCGGCGGCCTGATCGAGCACGTGGGCGGGTCGAGCCGTCTGAGCCGCCTCGGCGGCATGGTTCGCACCGCACCCGTGCGTGGCCGTGCTGTTCCTCCTGCCTGCGCTCAGCCTGGCCGGCATCCCGCCGCTGTCGGGCTTCGTGCCCAAGTTCGCCCTGGTCGACGCCGGGCTGGCCGCCGACGAGTACGTCATCGTCGGCGGTGAGCCTGCTCGTCAGCCTCCTCACCCTGTTCTCGCTGCATGAAGATCTGGTCGAGCGTCTTCTGGAACCCGGCGGCCGAGGCGCCCGAGTCACCGGTGCACCTGGTCGGTCGGCTGGGTGGACCGACGCTGATGGTCCTGCCCACCGCCGTCCTCCTGGTCGTCGGCCTCGTCATCGCCTTCATGGCCGGCCCGCTGTACGACCTGAGCGAGCGGGCTGCAGCCGACCTCCTCGATCCGAGCGGGTACCTCCAGGCGGTCCTGCCGTGAGGCGCCTCGGCCCTGCGTGGCTGACCCTGGGACAGGCCGGGCTGGGCGCCGGGCTCGTGCTGGTGTGGGTGCTGCTCTGGGGTGAGGTCAGCGCCGGCAACGTGCTCAGCGGACTGGCCATCGCAGTCGCCTTGCTCGTCGTCTTCCCCCTCGACGCGGTGGCCCACGTCGACCACCGGATCCACCCGCTGGGCATCGCCCGGCTGCTCGCCTACTTCGTGCTCGAGCTCGTGATGTCGACCACGGCGGTGGCGCGGGACATCCTCATCGGACCCAGCCGGGTGCGGACGGGGATCGTGGCCTGCCCGCTTCGCGTCGACGCTGACGGCCTCGTCACCTTCCTCGCCAACATGCTCGCCCTCTCACCCGGAACGCTCCCGATCCACATCGGGCGCGACCCGCTCGTTCTCTACATCCACGTGCTGCGCCTCGACGATCCCGACGCCGTGAGGCGCCGGGTGGCCCGGCTCGAGGAGCTCGCCGTCGGAGCGCTCGGCAGCGCAGCCATGGTCGCAGCCTGCTCCGTCCCGCCCCCGCCCGTTCCTGACCCCAAGGAGGTCTGATGATCGTCGCCTCTCTCGGGTTCCTCCTCGCCGCGGCGGCGCTGTTCGCCTACCGGACGTTCGTCGGACCCACCCTGGCCGACCGCATGATCGGCCTCAACGGTCTCGTCGTCGTGGGCATGGGGGCCGTTGCGGTCGAGGCGCTCGAGACCGGACGAGGAGCATTCCTGCCCGTGCTCGTGGTCGCCTCCCTCGTCAGCTTCGTGGGCACCGGGATGGTGGCCCGCTACCTGGAGGGCCTGGACCAATGATCGCCGAGCTCCTCGTCCTAGCTGGCACGGCCCTCACGTTCGTTGCCGCGCTCGGCACCGTCCGCTTCCGGGACGTGTTCGCCCGCATGCACGCGCTGTCGAAGAGCTCGACGCTCGGCCTGCTGCTCGTCCTCGTGGGCGCCGCCCTGGGCCTCGCCCACCCGAACGACATCTCCTCGCTGCTCCTCGCGGCCGCCCTCCACCTGGTCACGTCCCCGATCGGGGCCAACCTGATCAGCCGGGCCACCTACTTCTCCGAGGGCATCCCCATGGGCGTCGACACGGTGGACGAGCTGGCGGGGCGCCGAGACTGCTGAGCGCGGAGGCGCCCGGGCCACGTGATGTGACCCGGGCACCTCCTGAGGAGCTGAGCACTAGATGGCGTCGGTGTCGCGCTCTCCTGTCCGTATGCGCTGGACGCCGCTCACGTCGGTGATCCAGATCTTGCCGTCACCGATCTTCTCGGTCTTGGCCGCCACGGCCAGCGCGTCGGCGATGCCATCTGCAGCACCGTCGTCGGCCAGCACCTCGATCTTGACCTTGGGCACGAAGTCCACGGTGTACTCCGCTCCTCGGTAGACCTCGGTGTGGCCGGACTGGCGTCCGAACCCCTGGACCTCGGTGACGGTCATGCCGTTGACACCGGCGGCCTTCAGGGCCTCCTTCACCTCGTCGAGCTTGAACGGCTTGATGACTGCTGTGATGAGCTTCACGTCGTTCCCTTCGATCAGTGCCCGGACAGGCTGGCGCTGCCCGTGCTGTAGGCGGTCTCTGCGTGCTCGACCAGGTCGAGGCCGTTGTGCTCCGTCTCCTCAGAGACTCGCACGCCGATCGTGGCCTTCAGCGCCAACATGATCAGCCCGGTGACGATGAAGGAGTAGACGATCGTGGCGCCATTGGCCAGGGCCTGCTCTCCGAGGAGCTTTACGCCGCCGCCGTGGAAGAGGCCCTCCATGAACTCGGCCCCGAAGTAGTCGGGCTCGGCGAAGAACCCGATGGCCAACGAGCCCACGAGCCCGCCGACGAAGTGCACGCCGACGACGTCAAGGGCGTCGTCGTAACCCGCCTTGGTCTTCAGGCCCACGGCGAAGCTGCAGACCACGCCGGCGACCAGGCCGATCCAGATCGGCGACATGCCGGCCACGAAGCCCGCACCGGGCGTGATGGCCACCAACCCGGCCACGATGCCCGAGGCGGCACCGAGGTTCGTGAAGTGGCCGTCCCGGACGCGCTCCACCAAGGCCCAGCTGAGGCCGGCCGCCGCCGCGGCGAGGAACGTGTTCGTGAAGGCCTGTATGGCCGTGCCGTTGGCGGCGAGGGCGGAGCCGGCGTTGAAGCCGAACCAGCCGAACCAGAGGATCCCGGTGCCGAGCATGACCAGCGGCATGTTGTGGGGCGGGTGGCCCTCGCCGGGCCAGCCCCTGCGCTTGCCGAGCACGAACACGCAGGCCAGGGCGGCGATGCCGGCGTTCACGTGGATCGCCGTGCCACCGGCGAAGTCGAGCGAGCCCCGCTGGCCCAGCCAGCCGCCGTAGACCCACTTGAACACGGGCACGAACACGAGCATCAGCCAGACGGGCACGAAGATGGCCCAGGCCGAGAACTTCATGCGGTCGGCGACGGCGCCCGAGATCAGCGCGGGGGTGATCACCGCGAACATCCCGAGGAACACCATGATGATGACGCTGGCCCCTCCGTCCTCCCCGGTGATGCTGAAGCCCCTCAGGAAGGCGGCGTCGAAGTTGCCGATGAAGTCGTTCTCGAAGGGCATCTGAGCCAGGGAGAACCCGCCGACGGCCCAGACCACAGGCACGATCAGCAGGCACCAGAAGTTCATCATCAACATGTTGAGGACGTTCCGCTGCCGGTCCATGCCGCCGTAGAACAGGGCCAGGCCGGGAGTCATGAACAACACGAGGGCGGCTGAGATCAGCACCCACGCTGCGTCGCCGGTATCCATCGTCTCTCCTAGGTGAGGGGTTGGGGCGACGTCACATTCCTGCGGCGATGTTTCACGACGGTTTCGTGATCCGACCGCTTATGTGAACTACGGCCCGGGCCCCACGCGCCCGGCGACGTCAGGTTGCGGTTCGAGGGCCGCGCACGAGCCGGCCCGGGAAGCTGCCGGTGGGCTCGTCGTCGGCCACCGTCTGCACGCCAGCCACGAACGTGGCCGTGTAGCCCGAAGCCCTCTGCACGAGCCGCCGTCCGCTCGCAGGCAGGTCGAAGGCCATGCGGGGCAGGCCGAAGGCCAGGGCGTCGAAGTCGATCAGGTTCAGGTCGGCTCGCGCTCCGGGCCGGACCACGCCCCGGTCGGCGAGGCCGTAGAGCTCGGCCGTCTGCTGGGTCTGGCGGTGGACGACGTACTCGAGGGGAAGGGTCGGCCCCCGATGTCGGTCCCGAGCCCAGTGCGTGAGCATGAAGGTCGGCGTGCCCCCGTCGCAGATGGCGCCGCAGTGAGCCCCGGCATCAGAGAGGCCCAGGCGGGTGTGGGGGTGGAGGGTGGCCTCGTAGGTCATGGAGAGGTCGCCGTAGCCGTAGTTGAAGAACGGGGCGTAGATCATCCCGTTGCCGTCTTCGGAGGTGAGCTGGTCCAGGACCAGCTGCATCGGCGGCACGCCGCTACGAGCGGCGACGGCCGCGACCGCAGCGTCGGCTGGCGGCTCGTAGTCGATGTCGGCGCCGGTCACCGGCCACATCCGGGCCAGCTTGTCGAGCACGACGCGTCGGAAGAAGCCGCCGTCGTCGGGCTCGTCCTCGATGATGCGACGGCGCCGCTCGGGCTCGGCCAGGGCGGCCAGTCGGGCCGGCATGGGCAGGTCGGCCACCTCGGCGTACGCAGGGTGGAAGAGCAGCGGGTGCACGCTGCCGTGGAGGCAGTACAGGATCCCGATTGACCGGCCTGCGACCTGAGCCACCACGGGCAGGCCGGCGTCGGCGGCCCCCTCCAGCAAGCGCAGCACCTCCCGCCACACCTCCGGGTCCTGGTCGGGCTGGTTGAGGTTCATGCTCACCGTCCGACCGGTGCGGCGGGCCAGCTCTTCCATCCAGGGCCACTCCTCGACCGGCACCCGGGCGTGGTCGGGCGCGAACTGGAACACCCCGTGGCCCGCCTCCGCCAGGGCGTCGCCGATGGCGAAGATCTCGTCGGCGTCGGCGTCGGTGCCCGGCACGAGCTCCCCCGCCTTCGAGCGGTGGAGGGGTGTGCGGCTGGTGGAGAAGCCGAGGGCACCGGCGGCCAGCGCCTCTCCGACGAGCCGAGCCATGTTGGCCCGGTCCTCCTCGGAGGCTGGCTCGTTGGCGGCGCCCCGCTCGCCCATCACGAAGGCCCGAAGAGGACCGTGGGCGATCTGGGTGCCGATGTCGAGCACCCGGGGCATGCGCTCCAGGGCGTCGAGGTACTCCGGGAAGGTCGTCCACTCCCACGTGATGCCCTCGGTCATGGCGGAGCCCGGGATGTCCTCCACGCCCTCCATGAGATCGATGAGCCACTCGTGGCGGTCCGGCGCGGCCGGGGCGAACCCGACGCCGCAGTTGCCCATCACTACGGTGGTGACCCCGTGCCACGAGCTGGGCGTGACGTAGGGGTCCCACGTGGCCTGGGCGTCGTAGTGGGTGTGCACGTCGACGAAGCCCGGAGTCACCAGACGACCATCGGCGTCGAGCACCTGACGGGCCCCGGCGGTGCTCGCCGTCCCCGCGGCCGACACCTCGGTGATGCGCCCGTCCTCCACCACGACGTCGGCCATCCGGGCCGGTGCGCCCGTGCCGTCCACGAGCTCTGCGTTGCGCACGACGAGATCAGCCATGGGCCCAGTCCACCAGACTTCCGGCGCTCTGGCCCGGGCCGGAGCGCATCAGTGGTACGTCGGGTCTTCCCAGCCGGGGAACACGTCGGGAAGATCGGCGGAAACGCGGCCGGTGAAGGCGGCCGGGCGCTTCTCGAGGAAGGACATGACCCCTTCCATGGCGTCGGGCAGCTTGCCCGTGGCGTGCACGGCCCGGGAGTCGACGCGGTGGGCGGCCATCGGGTGGTCGGCGCCGAGCATCCGCCACAGCATCCGGCGGGTGAGGGCCACCGAGACGGGCGCGCTCTCGACGATCTCGGCGGCCAGGGCGCGGGCCTCGTCGAGCAGCGCTTCGGCCGGGTGGACGCTGCGCACCAGGCCGCCGGCGAGGGCCTCGGCGGCATCGAACACGCGCCCGGTGTACAGCCACTCCGCGGCCTGGGCCACGCCCACGAGCTTGGGGAGGAACCAGGTCGAGGCCCCTTCGGGGACGATGCCTCGCCGCGCGAACACGAATCCGAACCGGGCCTTGTCCGAGGCGAGGCGGATGTCGGTGGCGAGCGTCATCGTGGCGCCCATGCCGACGGCGGCGCCGTTCACAGCCGAGATCACCGGCTTCGTGCACTCGAAGAGGCGCAGCGTGACGAGGCCCGCCCCGTCGCGAGGGGCGGCGACATCCGGCACGCGCTCGCCCCCGAGCGCCCCCTGCTCCGGGTGGCGGTCGTAGTCGAAGGTGGCCGCCCCGCCGGAGAGGTCGGCCCCGGCGCAGAAGGCCCGACCGTTCCCGGTGAGGATGACGCAGCGCACCTCGTCGTCGGCGTCCACGGCATCGAGGGCGCCGAGCAGGTCGCCCACCATGCGCGGCGTGCCCGCGTTGAGCTTCTCGGGACGGTTCAGGGCGATGGTGGCAACGCCCTCGGCGACGGAGTACTCGATGTCCGCGAAGTCCATGGCGGGGCACGTTAGGCGCGGGCCTAGGCTCGCCCGCCGTGCCCACGGATCCGAAGGTCGCGCTGCTGTCCACCGAGCGGTTCACGACCCTCGACGAGGACCTGCCGGGCCTGGTCGAGGACCTCCGGCGGCTGGGCGTCGATGTCACGGTGGCGGACTGGCACGACGAAGGGCGCGACTGGTCGGCCTTCGATCTCGTCGTCATCCGCTCGACGTGGGACTACACCGACGATCCTCCCGGATACCTCCTGGCCCTCGAGGGCATCGCGGCCGCCACCCGTCTGGCCAACCCGCTGCCGGTGGTGAGAGCGAACATCGACAAGGCGTACCTGGCCCGCCTGATCGCCTTGGGAGTGCCGGTCGTCCCCACCACTGTGCTCGGGCCTGGTGATCCTGTCGTGCTCCCGCAGGGCACAGCCACGGTCGTGAAGCCGACGGTGTCGGCGGGAGCGCGGGACACGGAGCGCTACGAGGCCGACGACGGTGCCGGGGCCCGGGCACACATCGATCGCCTCCACGAGGCCGGCCGGTCCGTGCTCGTGCAGCCCTACATCGAGGCCGTCGACGAGCGGGGTGAGACGGGCTTGGTCTACGTGGGCGACGCGCTCTCGCACGCCTTCCGCAAGGGGCCGCTGCTCACGTCGGGCGCACCCTTCGTCGCCAACGCCTACCGGGAGGAGACGATCGAGCCCCGCACCCCAGCGGCCGAGGAGATCGAGGTGGCCGAGCGGGTGCTCGACCTCGTGGCCGAGCTCGTCCCCGGCTTCTCGCGGTCGGACCTCGTCTACGCGCGAGTCGACCTGGTGCCTGGGCCCGAGGGCCCGCTGCTCATGGAGCTGGAGCTGGTCGAGCCATCGCTCTTCCTGCCCACCTCAGACGGCGCGGCGGCTCGCGCCGCGGCCGCCATCGCGGCTGCTGTCGCCTGAGGCCCCCTCAGGCGGGCATCGACGCGACGTAGACCGTGTTGGCCGCCTGGTCGCCGGTGTGGAAGTTCGGGAATCGCACCACGTGCGCCTCGACGCGCTCGAACGCGCCGGCCAGCACGGCTTCGAACTCGGCGTCGGGAGGGTCGTCGGACCACAGCGCGAACACGCCGCCCGGGTGGAGGCGGGCCGCCATCACGGCCAGGCCGGCGGGTTCGTAGAACGGCGCGTGGCTGGGGTGGAGGAGGTGATGGGGCGTGTGGTCGATGTCGACGAGGATGGCGTGCCAACGCTCCGGGGCTCCCGGTCCGTAGGGCGAACCCGAGGCGGTCAGGGCGAAGAAGTCGCCCTCGACGAGGTGGCAGCGGGCGTCGCCGGTCAGCTCCGATCCCAGTGGCACCAGGTGACGTTCGTGCCACTCCACCACCGTGCCCAGCGCCTCGACGACGTGCAGCTCGTGCACCCGCTCGTCGCGCAGCACGGCCGAGGCCGTGTAGCCGAGTCCCAGCCCGCCTACGACGACGTCGAGCTCGTCGCCGCTGAGCTCGGCCAGGGCCAGGTCGGCCAGTGCGATCTCGGCTGCCGTGAACACGCTCGACATGAGGTGCTCCTCGTCGAGCTTGACCTCGTACACATCGATCTGGAGGGTCGGCTCGAGCCGGCGCCGCAGGCTGATCTCGCCCATCGAGGTGGCCCGCCGGTCGATCTCCTCGAAGGCGGCGCTCATCGGAGGAACCTAGCGCTCGGTCAGCTCTCGGCGGTGGGGGCGAGACGGCGGCGCAGCTCGACATGGACGGCGGTGCCCACCAGGGCCTCCAGCTCGGGGCCGAGCGACTCGAGGACGCTCTGCTCGCCGACGTAGGCCCGCTCGCCTTCGGTGCAGCACCACGCCATGGTCTCGCCCTCGTCACCCCAGTCGGCTCGCGTCCATCGGCGGACCGTGGCCACCTCGGTGTCGTCGGGTCCGTCGTCCCAGTCGACCTTGAGAGGGAGCTGCCAGCACACCGACGGCTTCCACTCGAGGGGCGGCTCGCCCGCGTCCAGGGCGGCCAGGTGCAGGGCGCACCCGGCGCCTCCCGCGAAGTCAGGCCGATTCAGGAAGATGCAGGCCCCGTCGAAGACCCTGGTGGCCGAGCGGGTGTCGTCCGAGTAGATCCCGCCTGCGACGGCCTCGGCGTGGTGCTGGAAGCGCTCGGGCTGGAGCATGGCGGCGAGGGCGCTGAGATCCATGGCCTCGGCCTCGCCGTCGAGCTCGGCACCGACCGAGCAGCAACCGTGCCCGAGGTGCTCGGCCGGCTCGGCACCGATCCCCAAGCAGCCCCGGCCGAAGATGCAGGTCCACCGCGACTGCAGGAAGTCGACGTCGAAGCGCCACTCGGTCGCGCCGTCGGCGATGCTGAGCTCGACGTGTTCCACTGGAGCGGGTGACGGGAATCGAACCCGCGTTCTCAGCTTGGGAAGCTGATGTTCTGCCGCTGAACTACACCCGCGGGTGGGCCGATCGTAGCCGCCGCCCAGCGCGACCGGTCCCGGCGGGGACGTCACACCCGGCGAACTAGGTTCGGGCGCCGTGATCCTGTCTGACCGCACCATCCGGGAAGAGCTGGCCGCGGGCCGCATCGTCCTCGAACCCTTCGATGACTCCCTCGTGCAGCCCGCATCGGTCGATGTCCGCCTCGACAGGTACTTCCGAGTGTTCCTGAACCACACGATGCCGGTCATCGACGTGAAGAAGAACCTCGAGGAGCTCACGCGGCTCGTCGAGATCGAAGACGAGAGCGCGTTCGTCCTCCACCCAGGGGAGTTCGTGCTCGGCTCCACCGCAGAGCGGATCACCCTGCCCGACGATCTCGTCGGCCGCGTAGAGGGCAAGGCGCTCTCGCTCGACACCGAGATCCCCGTTCCGGGCGGATGGACGACGATGGAGGACCTGCAGGTCGGCGATGAGGTCTTCGGCCTCGACGGCCGACCCGTCACGGTGGTTGCGGCGACCGACGTGCTCCTGGATCGCGAGTGCTTCGAGGTGGACTTCTCCGACGGGGCGACGATCCTGGCGGACGGCGAGCACCAGTGGTTCACGTGCGACCGCAACGACCGGCGTCTAGGCAGCGCGGGTCGCGTCCGGACGACCCGCGAGATCGCCGGCTCCCTCATGCGGAACGACCGGGAGTTCATGCACCGCGTGCCGGTGGCCGCTCCCGTGGAACACCCGGCGCAGGTCCTGCCGATCGACCCTTACGTGCTCGGAGCCTGGCTGGGTGACGGCACCTCGACGAAGGCCGAGCTGACCTGTGCGGATGAGCCGATCCTGCGGGAGGTCGAGCTCGCCGGCTACGCCGTTCGGCCAGCGTCCGGCCCGATCGCCTATCGGATCGGCGGTATGGGCCACACCCGCCACGACACGACGGGCCGCTACACGACCAACGGCTCGCTCAACAGCACCCTTCGACGTGAGATGTTGCTCGGCAACAAGCACATCCCGCTCGCGTACATGCACGGCAGCGTGGCCCAGCGACAGGCCCTCCTCGAAGGTCTCATGGACACCGATGGGTACGTCGACAATTGGGGACGCTGCGAGCTCACCACCATCCGGCGTGACCTGGCGGTGCAGGTGAGCGAGCTCGTGGCGAGCCTCGGCTTCCGCCCGGTGATCGCCGAGAAGCGGGCGATGCTCTACGGGGTCGACCACGGCCCGAAGTTCGACGTCACGTTCACTCCGGACCGGCCTGTGTTCCGCCTGCCACGGAAGCTGATGCGCCAGAAGGTGGCCGGTCGCTTCGAGCGGTCGCGGTCGATCACCGACGTACGACCCGTCGAGTCGGTCCCCGTGCGGTGCATCCAGGTCGCCGACCCATCCGGCATCTTCCTGGCGACGCGCTCGTTCATCCCCACCCACAACAGCTCGCTGGGCCGGCTCGGCCTCCTCATTCACAGCACCGCCGGGTTCGTGGACCCAGGTTGGTCGGGCGCCATCACCCTCGAGCTGTCGAACGTCGCCAACCTGCCGATCACGCTCTATCCGGGCATGAAGATCGGCCAGATCAGCTTCCTGCGCATGACGACCCCGGCGGACGTGCCCTACGGGCAGGGGGCGCTGAAGTCGAAGTACCAGGGGCAGCGGGGGCCCACGCCCAGCCGCTACTGGGAGAACTTCTCGGAGGACTGATCAGGCCTCGCCGTGGCGGACGAGCTCGTCGCGGCGGTGGCGGGCTCGCTCGTCGTTGGGGCGCTGGAGCACGTCGGTGATGTGGTCGATCAGGTCCTGGAGGTGGAACGGGCGCACCACGAACGCGTCGGCTCCGGATTGGAACGAGAACGACCGGTTCTTCGGGCTCGACGCGCAGAGCACGACTCGGGCTGAGGAGATGCGGCGGTCCTCGCTGCCCCGGATCTCGTCGAGGATCTTCAGGCTCGAGCCGACACCTCCGGTGGTCATGTCGAGCACGATGCAGCGCGGGAGCTCGGCGTGGATGAGCGAGGTGGCTTCGAGGTCGCTGTGGGCTCCGGAGGTGCGGAACCCGGAGTGGCCGACGAGCCGCACCAGCAGCTCGCAAGCATCACGATCGTCGTTGACGATCAGCACTGACGACGAGCGGCGGCGGTCGACGCCGTCCCACGCGTCGTGCTTGTGCCGCCCCAGCACGGTCAGTCCTCGAGCGTCTGCAGCTCGCCCTGTCGGCGGGCGTCGCCAGCCTCCAGGGCCTCGAGCAGGTGCATGGAGATGTCGGCCACCTGGACCGTCTCCTCGGCGCCCGCGCCCTTCACGCCGTCGTCCAGCATGATGTAGCAGAAGGGGCAGGCGGTGGCGACGCGGCTGGCGCCGGTGGCGATGAGCTCAGCGGCGCGGGCGTCGTTCACCTTCGTGCCGGTGCTCTCCTCCATCCACATGCGGGCGCCGCCGGCGCCGCAGCACATGCCCGTGGTGCCGTTGCGACCCGCCTCGACCACATCGATGCCGGCCAGGCTCCCGATGACGTTTCGGGGCGACAGGTACACGTCGTTGTGGCGGCCCAGGTAGCAGGAGTCGTGGTACACGACCCGCTCGTCGAGACGGGCGTCGGTCATGTCGAGCCGACCCGAGTCGATGAGCTGCTCGAGCAGCTGGCTGTGGTGGATCACCTCGAAGTGACCGCCGAGCTGCGGGTACTCGTTGAGGAGGGTGTTGAAGCAGTGCGGGCACTGCGTGATGACCTTCTTCACGCCCATGCTGTTCAGCGACTCGATGTTGGCCGTGGCCAGCATCTGGAAGATGTACTCGTTGCCCGAGCGACGGGCCGGGTCGCCTGTGCACTGCTCGGACGGTCCGAGGATGGCGAAGTCGATCTCGGCCCGCTGCAGCAGCTTGGCCATGGCGATCGTGACCTTCTGGTTCTTGTCGTCGAAGGAGCCCGCGCACCCGACCCAGTACAGGTACTCATGGGAGAAGGCGTCGCCGGGGTCGACGATCTCCACGCCGTCGACCTTGCTCGTCCACGACGCGCGGTCGGCCTGGCTCAGGCCCCATGGGTTCCCGGAGTTCTCCATGCCGCGGTAGGCGGCACCGAGCTCGGTCGGGAAGCTCGACTCCATGAGCGACAGGTAGCGCCGCATGTCGAGGATCTTGTCGAGGATCTCGATGTTGACGGGGCAGATCTCGTCGCACGCCTTGCACGACGTGCAGGCCCACACCTCTTCGCCCGTGATTCGCTCGAACAGGCTGTTGGCGCTGACGGTGATCTCCGGGTCGACGCCGATCGGCGGCGACACGGGCGGGGTGCCGGTGCGGGCCATGACCTCGCCGGTCTTGAGGACGATCTCCCGGGGGTCGAGCGGCTTGCCCGTGGCGTGGGCGGGGCACACCGACGTGCACCGGCCGCACATCGTGCAGGCGTCGGTGTCGAGCAGCTGCTTCCACGTGAAGTCCTCGACCGTGGAGGCACCGAAGCTCTCGAGCTCGGTCTCCATCAGGTTCGGCATGGGCCGCATCGCGCCCTTGGGGCGGTCCCGGTCCTTCAGGTACATGTTGAGCGGGGAGGTGAAGATGTGGCGCAGCATCGTCACCGGGAGGATGGCGACGAAGAGGAAGAAGCTCGCCACGTGGGCGATCCACCAGACCTGGTGGGCGCCGGCCAGGTTGCTGTGCGTGTCGATGAGCCCCGCGAGCGGGTAGCCGACGAAGCTCCACTGCTCGAACTCGGGTCGGCCCTGCAGGGCGATGCGCCACACCTCGGCACCGAAGCCGGTGACGGCGATGGAGAGCAGCGTGCCGAGGATGACGGCGTGCTCGGGCTTGGTCTTGATGCGGATCCGGTAGGGCCGCTGGATGTAGCGGCGCACGATGGCCCACATCACGCCCACGAACAAGGCCAGCCCGGCGCCGTCGCCAACCGCGGAATAGGCCTTGTAGACGCCGCCGTGGAGGAACTTCATCGATCCCGGCAGCTGGTGGTTGATCTCGAGCACCGTCGTGACGGCGAGCAGGATCAGGAAGCTGAAGTAGATGAGGCTGTGCATGATCCCCGCGGCGGGGTCACGCAGCAGGGTGCGCATGTAGACGCCAGCGCGGAAGTCCTTCATCCGCTGGGCCACGTTCTTGCGGGTGGTGCGGCGGTTGTCGGGCGCGCCTCGCTCCCAGTTCTGGACCCGCTGGGCGAAGAGCACCGTGCCGTACACGATGAGCACCGGGAACACTGTGTAGAAGACGAGCTTCCACCAGCTCGGGATGTTCCCGAACACCTCGCGTTGGATCTCGCTGTCGTCGTGGAGCTGGAAGACGGTCGCGGTGATGCCGGAGACGACCGTGATGGTGGCGAGCACCAGGCCGACGGCGAGGGCCAGCTGGTGGGGCTTGGGGCGGCTCTTCACGCCGCGAAGGTACATCGGGGCCAGACGCGGCCCCGAACCCGCACGCTCAGCCGTACGTCTTGACGTCGAGCTCGCGGATGCGGCCGGCCAGGGCCTTCAGCAGCTTGTGGGCCACCGGCGGCACCTCGTCGAGCACGCCGGCGAACTCGCGGGCACCGAGCACCAGCACCGTGACGTCGGTCTCGGCTGTCACCGTGGCCGTGCGAGGGCCGTGGTCGAGCAGCGACAGCTCGCCGAAGCAGTCGCCGGGACCGTACGTAGCGACCTTGCGGCCGTTGCGTCGGGCCTCGGCGGTGCCGGTGAGGATGATGAAGGCCTCGCGTCCGATGCTTCCCTGCTCGCAGAGGTGCTTGCCGGCCGGGAGCGGGATCTCGTCGGATGCCCGCGCCACAGCTTGCAGCTCCTTCTTCGAGCACGCCGAGAACAGGGAGACCGATGCGAGGTGGTCGAGATGAGACTGGCGGGCCATGGCCGCGCAGCATATGGACAAATCGCCCGCCGTGCGCAGGATGGTTCACTTCACCTTCGCGAAACAGATCCGAAACCTCGCCTGCCTACCGTCCTTGCCGTGGACGTGGTCTTCCTGCGATGGCCCTTCGAGCACGCTCGGCGTGACGAGCTCCAACGCGACGGCCACCCCCGGCTCCTCCTGGTGGCCGCGTCGGCGCCGCCCCCGGTGTCGGTGTCGGACATCGAGGACTGGATCCGGGTGCCAGCATCGGACCTCGACGTGCGGGCCCGGGTGGAGGCCCTGCGAGCCCGCTTCGCCCGGCGGGCTCCGGGGCCCGAGCTCGACAGCGATGGTGTGCTCCGCTTGGACGCAGGGTGGGTAGCCCTGCCCCCGCTCGAGGCTCGGCTGGCTGCCGCCCTGGTCGGTCGGTTCGGCGCCGTCGTGTCACGCGACTCCCTGGCCCAGGCCGCATGGCCCGACGGCGCACCGGGCCGAAACGCCCTCGACGTGCACATGCTCCGCCTGCGCCGTCGGGTCTCGTCGCTCGCCCTCGTCATCCGCACCGTGAGGTCGCGGGGCTACCTGCTCGAGCGGCTGGATCGAGTGGATGAGAACACCTCGGCCTGAGTACCCGGCTCAGGTCGTGTCGGCGTGGAGCAGCCCGAGGCGGCCGATGGCGTCGCGGGCGGCTCGGTCGAGCAGCACCTTGTCCGACGGGCGCGGCCCCGTCAGGCGGATCACGTGCACGAGGTCACCCTGGCGCAGAAGGATGACGTCGCGCTCGGTGATCGGACCGCGGCCGGGTTCGATCTCGAATCGGATCGGCAGGCTGTCGTCGGACAGCACCCCGAAGTTGAGGGCCCCGGCCCGGATGGCGACGCCGTCGTCGGCGACGACCGACCGGCACAGCGCGGCCACGTCGCGGAAGAGCTGATCCACGGCGCCGCCCTGCCCCGGGAAGAAGGCCACGGTGGAGGTGACGGTCTGGCCGTTGCCGGTGAACTCGGTGCTGGCTGCGGCTTCGGGCTCCAGCTGGGTCATGGCATCGTCGCACTCGTGCTCGGGCACGATCTCGGTGCTGATCGACGGACCCGCGCCGTCGGTGGCGGTGAACCCCTCCGGGAGATCGGCCACCGTCAGCTGAGCGGCCACGAGCAGGTCCTCGGTCACAGGGACGGGCTCGGGCTCCGTCAGCTCTCGGTCGGTGCTGCACGCGCCGAGCACGACAGCCGCACCGACCACGAGCGCTGCGGCACCCCTTCGGCTCTTCAGGTGTCCCACCGCTACCTCCTCGATAGCTCCTGTCCGGCGCTCATCCTTCCACCCCGCCCTCGGCTTGGCGGGCCACCGCGTCCGCCGCGGCTCGGATCTCATCGGCGCTGCGGAGGTAGCGCTCCTCGACGGGCTTGGTCTCCGACGGGCGGAGGTCGTCGTCGAGGTCGTAGACGAGCGGCTCGCCGGTGGGGATGTTGAGGCCGACGATGTCGTCGTCGGGAATGTCGTCGAGGTGCTTCACGAGGGCCCGGAGGCTGTTGCCGTGAGCGCCGACCAAGACCGTGTGGCCGGCCCGCAGGTCCGGGACGATCCCCTCCTCCCAGTAGGGCAGGAGCCGCTCGACGACGTCCTTCAGGCACTCGGCCAGCGGGAGGCGGCCGGCCGGCACCGACGCGTAGCGCGGGTCGTCGTTCGGGTTGAAGTCGTTCTCGGCGCTGATCGGCGGGGGAGGCACGTCGTAGCTCCGGCGCCACACCTGCACCTGTTCGACGCCGAACCGCTCGGCCGTCTGGGCCTTGTTCCGGCCCGTTAGGTCTCCGTAGTGGCGCTCGTTGAGGCGCCAGTCCCGGCGCACCGGGATCCAGGATCGGTCCATCTGGCGCAGGGCCAGCTCGGCGGTGTGGATGGCCCGAGTCTGCAGCGACGTGTGCACGACGTCGGGCGCGATGCCTCGCTCCGCCATCAGCGCCCCGGCTCCGGTGGCCTGCGCCACGCCGAGCTCGGTCAGCTGTGCGTCCCACCACCCCGTGAAGAGGTTGAGCTTGTTCCACTCGCTCTCGCCGTGGCGGAGGAGCACGAGCCGATGTGCTGCCATGGCTGGCGACGATACTGACGCCGTGACGGCCGCCCGTGCGCTCCGAGTCGTGGTGGCCGACAACGACCCTGGGGCTCTCGACCTCGTGGTCACCGACCTCAGCCTCGAGGGGCACGAGATCGTCGGCCGCTGCACGGACGGCGCCCTCGCCCTTGAGCTGTGCCGTACCTTGCGGCCCGACGTCGTGGTCCTCGACCACCGCATGCCGCCGGGCCCGCACGGGCTGGCGGTGGCCCAGCGCTTGGCCGAGGAGGGCCTCGGCGTCCGCGTCATCGTGCACACCAACTACCAGGACGTCGACCTGGTGGAGGCCATCGGTGCTTGCGGTGCCGTGTACTTGCCGAAGGGAAGCCTGCGGGCACTCAGGCGGGCGGTCAGCGGCCCTTCCTGACCTAGGTGGTCAGGCGGACGATCTCGTTGGCCAAGCGGTGGATCTCGCCCTTGCCGAGCACGCTGCGAACGCCCGTGGCGGCGGCGGTCGAGACGACCGTGTCGTCGACGAAGGCCGTGCAGAGGATCACGATCTGCTCGGGGTGACCCCGGAGGACCCGCTCGGCCACCTCCAGCCCGTAGAGCACAGGCATCCGCTCGTCGAGCACGAGGACCTCGGGGCGATGGGCCTCGAACTGGGCCAGAGCATCGCCGCCGTCGGTGGCCACGCTGACCACCTCGATCCGGGGGTCGAGGTCGAGGATCGACTCGAGCAGGACGCGGATGTCGGGATCGTCGTCGGCGATCACCACCCGGACAGCGGTGGTTCGCTCGGAGGAGGGGAGGGTCACGCGGCCATGAGCTCCCGGATCAGGCCAGGGAGGCTCTCGAGGTCGTGCTTCGACACGCAGCGGGACACGCCCAGCTCGTCGGCCCGGGCGCGCACGCTGTCGTCGAGGAAGGCGCTGTACAGCACGATGAGCTGGTCCGGGCGCTCGGCGAGGATCTGCTGGGCGACCTCGAGCCCGCCCAGCTCGGGCATGCGGTTGTCGAGGATGACGACGTCGGGCACCGGTGGCCCGTCGAGGTCGCGCCACACCCGAAGGGCCTCGGCACCGTCGGCGGCCTCTCCCACGATGGTCAGCCCGTTGTTCGCCATCTCGATGACCAGGCGAACCAGCATCCGCATGTCGAGCTCGTCGTCAACGATCAGCATCGTCGTCATCGTGCTGTTCCTCCCGCCTGCCGACAGCAGACCATACGCTGGTCGGCTGAGGGGGCGAGCCGGCCCGCCGACCGGTCGCAGGGAGCCAATGGGCGAGGGGACGAGCGTCGACCGGGGGCAGGGCGCCGTCGGCCTCGATCGCGCCTTGGCGCTCCTCGCCGCCGCCCTGGTGCTCAGCCTCGGCCTGGCGGGGACCCAGCGCAGCCGCTCCCTCTCTCTGGAGCGGCGGGAGAGCAGCGACCTGACCGCCCTGACGAGCGTGGCGTCTGGTGTGGTGGGCGATCTGGATCGAGCCCTCGACGTGGTCGGTTCGGCGGCCGACGAGGTGACGTCGATCGGTCCGCTCGCCGCCACCCCAGCCCTCGCCGGCGCGGTGCCCGCGGCGACCCACTTCGGCTTCGTCTCACTGGTCGATTCCGAGCCGGCGACGGTGGCCGAGCGCACGGCGCCCCCCGGCGCCATCCTCGCGGACCCGGCCATCGTGGCCCTGCTCGCCCAAGTCCGCGACACAGGTGAGGCCGCGGTTGGTGTGCCCGACCACGCCGTCGAACCTCCGGTGGTGATCGTTGCGGCGGCCGCCTACGCGCCGGGCATCGACCCGGGCCAGCCCCGCAGCCCCTTCGCCCGACGCGAGCGCCACGTGGGCTGGGTGGCGACGGTCGTGGACCTCGACGAGGTGGTGGCGCCGTACGTGCCCTCGGGTCGCGTCGCCCGGCTCAGCCCATCGGGCGTCGACCCAGCTGCCGCTGGGGACCTGGCCCACCTGCCGAGCCGGCGCTTGGACCTGCAGGGTCTGGCGCTCACGGTCGCCGCCGGCGACCCGACGGCCGTGCCCTGGGCTGTCGCCACGCTGGCCCTCCTGGTGGCGTCGATCGGGGCGGCTGTCGCAGCAGGAGCGAGCGTGGTCGCCGTCGGTCGCAGACTGCGGACCCTGAAGGCCGAGCTGGATCGCAGCCACGAGCAGGTCCGCCTCGTGGGCGAGGTGGCGCCGCTCGTGCAGCAGTCCCTCGAGCTGGGCGAGGTGCTGCCGGCGGTGGCCGTACAGCTGATGGACCGGTTCGGCCTGCTGGGCGTGCGCCTGTCGACCACATCCAGCCAGAGCGGCCATCTGGAGCTTTTCAGCCTGGGTCAGCACCCGGTGCAGCCACCCAAGCCAGTTCTGCAACCGCCTGAGCACCTGCTGGCGGGGGACGCGCTGACCCTGGCGCTGCAACGGGCGGGACGCAGCGTGGCTGTCCTCGAGATCACAGCGGGGCGGACCCTCGACGGCGCCGACCTCCAGTCGATGCGGGCCGTCACCGAGCTCGTCACCGCGGCGGTCGTCAACGCGTCGCTCTACGCCAGCCAGCAGGCCGCGGTGCGCCGGCTGCGCGACCTGGACGCCCTCAAGACGGTGTTCCTGGGCACGGCTTCGCACGAGCTCCGCACACCGGCCACCGCGATCGCCGGCTTCGCCAACCTGCTCACGACGAGCTGGGACCACTTCACCGAGGCGCAGCGCCGCGACTTCACGGCGAGGATCGCGGCCAACGCCCGCTCGCTGAGCGACGTCGTGCAGGACCTCCTCGACTTCTCGCTCCTCGATCGGGGCGATCTGCCCCTGCCCGTGGTACCGGTCGACCTGGGCCCGCTGGTCGAGGGGGTGGTCGACCGGCTGGCGCCTGTGGTCGGCGACCATGTCATCGACTGCACGACCGAGCCCGCCCCGCTGATCCTTGCGGCACCCAACGGGCTCGAGCGGGTGGTCACGAACCTGCTCACGAACGCCGTGAAGTTCTCTCCTGTGGGCACGACGGTGACCGTCTCGGTCCGGCCTCGGGACGGCGGCGCGGTCGTGGTGGTGAGCGACGAAGGACCTGGCATTCCGCCAGACGAGAGGCAACGGGTCTTCACCCGCTTCTACCGCGGCCCGGGCGCTGCCGTGGTCCAGACCCGGGGCGTGGGCATCGGGCTGTCGGTGGTGGCAGAGCTCGTGGACCGGATGCAAGGAACCATCGGTCTCGACGATGCTCCCGGGGGCGGCGCCCGGTTCACGGTGTGGCTGCCCGGCGTGGCGCCTGACGAGGCCCGACATGACGCCGACGTCGAGGAGGTGCAGGATGCGACGACGGGCTGAGCATCTGCTGCCGGCCTTGGTGCTGGTTGCCTTCCTCGGCGTGGCCGTCGTGCTGAGCCTCCTTCTCAACAACGCCCAGGAGCGGGGCATCGATGCCCTCGAGGACCTCGTGAACGGCGAGGTCCAGGCCATCGCCCGCAGCCAGGACCAGCGCCTCGTGACGTCCTTCAGCAGCACGTCAGGGTTGGCGAACCCTGAGCAGCCCTTCGAGCTGGTGGAACGGAGCGCTTCGGATCTCGAGCAGCTCGACGAGATCCTGGACCTCGCCCGCGACTCGCTGCGCGGCGGCTTCTACCTGGTCGACGGAGAGGGGACGATCACCCAGGGGGTTCTGTTCACCGGAGACGCGGTCGGCACCGGGTTCGAGTGGCCCGGCTACGACGAGATCGTGGCCTCACCCGCGTTCGCCCAGGGTCGGGCCGGGGTCCTCCCCGTGTCGAACGGGCTCACGACCGGCCAGCCCGTGCTCGCCTACGTCCTGCCCATCATCGACAGCACCACCCGAGAGCTGAGGGGCAGCTTCGTCCTCGAGAGCGTGGTCGCCGAGGACTCCGCCTTCAACCAGGAGATCGCAGAGCTGCGCCGGGGCGAGACCGGGACCTACCTCTTCTTCGACACCGCGGGGGTGGTGATCGCATCGAACGACTCCTCCCTCCTCGCGGAGCGCATCGGCGACGCACGGCTCCTCGAGCGGCCCGCCGGCCCACACCGCTTCGACGGCGACCTGGTGGTGCTGGCCGACGTGGAGGCGGCCGGTTGGCGGGTGGCCTTCCGGCAGGACGCCGACGAGTTCGAGAGCGCCTTGTCCCGGCCGCTCGAGTCCGTGGGCCGGCTCACGGTGTTCGCCCTCCTCGGGGCCGGCGGGCTGCTCACGTTCCTCCTCCACCGACGGCTGCGGGCGGCCCGGGCCGAGCAGGCTCGCTTGGAGGCGATGAGCGAGTCACAGCAGGAGTTCATCTCGATCGTCAGCCACGAGCTGCGCACACCGGTTGCCGGCGTGCTGGGGTTCCTCGAGACCGCGCTCGACCACTGGTCGGCGATGGACGATGACGAGCGTCGCAGCGCAGTCGGCCGGGCGGCCTCGAACGCCCGCCGGCTCCAGGCCATGACCAGGGACGTGCTGGACACGCAGAGCCTCGAGTCGGGCCGCCTCTTGCACGTCCTCACTCGGGTCGATCTGGCGGCCGAGGTGCGCGACGCCGTGGCCGCCGCGCTCGACATCGATCCCGAGCGGGAGGTGGAGGTGACCGCTCCTGCCGGTCCCGTGTGGGTCTCGGCCGACGCCGACCGGATCCAGCAGGTGCTCGTCAACCTTCTGGACAACGCGAGGAAGAACTCCCCGGCGGTCGAGCCGGTCGCGGTCGACCTGCAGGTGAGAGGGGCAGAGGCAGAGGTGACCGTCTCGGATCGGGGGGCCGGCATCACCGAGGAGTCCCTGGAGCGGATCTTCGACAAGTTCGTGCGGGGTCGAGGCGAGTCGGTGACCGGCACGGGCCTGGGCCTGTACATCAGCCGGCAGATCATCCATGCCCACTCCGGGCGGATCTGGGCCGAGAGCACACCGGGAGACGGCGCCACGTTCCGCTTCGTGCTCCCGCTGGCCCTCGGCGAGGCGGAGACCGCTACCGCTTGACGCTGCCCTCCCAGCCAGCCGGGAAGCTCTTCCAGAGCTCGACACCCTCGAACTCCTCCGTGCTGCGGGGCCCCTTCTCCTGGGCCCAGGCGGCCATGCGGCCCACGCCGACCTCGAGCGGCACCGTCTGAGGGTCGCCGAACACGGCCTGGAGCTTCTCGTGCGAGGCGTACGCGTGCTCCACCTCGTTGCGGGCCGGGAGGAAGGTGATGTCAGGCTCGACCCGCAGGGCGGCCGCCACCACCTGGGCCAGCTCGGCCACCTGGTACGGGCGGTCGGCGCCGATGTTGAACACGTCGCCCGCGCTCTCGGGCACGTCGATGCACCGGGCGATCGTGGGGGCGACGTCGTCGATGTAGGAGAAGGCCCGGGTCTGGGTGCCGTCACCGAAGATCGTCATCGGCTTCTCCTGCATGAGCTGGTTCATGAAGATGCCGACCACGTTGCGGTACTTGTCGCCGATGTTCTGGTGCTCGCCGTAGACGTTGTGGGGCCGGAACACCGTGTACTCCAGGCCGAACATCTCGTGGGCGGCCCGCAGGTCGAGCTCGATCGAGTACTTGGCGATGCCGTAGGGGTCCTCGGGCTGGGGGACGGTGTCCTCGGTCATCGGCAGCTGCGCCGCGCCGTAGACGGCGATCGAGCTCGTGAAGACGAAGCGCTTCACCTCGGTGCGCACCGCGGCGTTGATGAGGTTCACGCTGCCGATGACGTTGTTCGTGTAGTTGAACCGCCGGATGAAGTGCGAGAGGCCCTCGGCCGCGTAGGCCGCGAGGTGGAACACGTGGTCGAACCGGGTCTCGTCGAACAGGCGGTCCACGAACTCATGGTCCGAGACGCTGCCCTGCTCGAAGGCGCAGGCCTCAGGAACGTTGTCCTGGAACCCCCCGGACAGGTCGTCGACGGCGACCACGTGGTGGCCCATGTCGACCAGGTGCTTCGCCACGTGCGATCCGATGAACCCCGCTGCGCCCGTGACCAGTGCGTTCCCCATGCCGCTGAGGGTAGTGGGACGGTCAAAGCGACAAGGTTGCAACACAGGCACTCAACTTCTATCGTGCAGGAGCACACAGGTTTAACCACACCCTTCGGAGGCTCCCCCCATGCCCAAGGCCGTCGGCATCGATCTCGGCACCACCAACTCCGTCGTCTCGGTCCTCGAGGCCGGCGACCCCGTCGTCATCCCCAACTCGGAGGGGTCTCGCACCACCCCCTCCGTCGTCGCCTTCTCCAAGGGCGGCGAGGTGCTGGTGGGCGAGGTGGCCAAGCGCCAGGCCATCACGAACCCCGACCGAACGATCCGCTCCGTGAAGCGCCACATGGGCACGTCCTGGAGCACCGAGATCGACGGCAAGAAGTACACGGCCCAGGAGATCAGCGCTCGCACGCTCATGAAGCTGAAGCGCGATGCCGAGGCCTACCTCGGCGACACGGTCAACCAGGCCGTCATCACCGTTCCGGCCTACTTCGACGACGCCCAGCGCACCGCCACCAAGGAGGCGGGCCAGATCGCCGGTCTCGAGGTGCTGCGCATCATCAACGAGCCGACTGCGGCCGCCCTCGCCTACGGGCTCGACAAGGGGTCGGCTGACGAGACCGTCCTGGTGTTCGACCTCGGTGGCGGAACCTTCGACGTGTCGATCCTCGAGATCGGCGATGGAGTGTTCGAGGTCAAGAGCACCCACGGCGACACCCACCTCGGTGGCGACGACTGGGACCAGAAGGTCATCGACTGGCTCGTCGACCAGTTCAAGTCCGCCCACGGCGTCGACCTGAGCAAGGACAACATGGCCGTCCAGCGCCTCATGGAGGCGGCCGAGAAGGCCAAGGTCGAGCTCTCCCAGGTCCAGCAGACCCAGATCAACCTGCCGTTCATCACGGCGACGGCCGACGGTCCGCTCCATCTCGACGAGCAGCTGACGCGAGCCAAGTTCCAGGACCTCACGGCCGACCTGCTCGAGCGCTGCCGCACGCCCTTCGAGCAGGCGATCAAGGACGCCGGCCTCACCAAGGACCAGATCGACCACGTCATCCTCGTCGGCGGCTCCACCCGCATGCCCGCCGTGCACGACCTCGTGGTCGACCTCACCGGCAAGGAGGCCAACAAGGGCGTCAACCCCGACGAGGTGGTCGCCATCGGCGCCGCCGTCCAGGCCGGCGTGCTCAAGGGCGAGGTCAAGGACGTCCTGCTCCTCGACGTCACCCCGCTGTCCCTCGGCATCGAGACCAAGGGGGGCGTGATGACCAAGCTCATCGAGCGCAACACCACGATCCCCACCCGTCGCACCGAGGTGTTCACCACGGCCGAGGACATGCAGCCGTCCGTGGAGATCCACGTGCTGCAGGGCGAGCGGGAGATGTCGCAGTTCAACAAGACGCTCGGCAAGTTCCAGCTCGTGGATCTGCCCCCCGCTCCCCGTGGCGTCCCCCAGATCGAGGTCACCTTCGACATCGACGCCAACGGCATCGTTCACGTGTCGGCCAAGGACCGGGCCACGTCGAAGGAGCAGTCGATGACGATCACCGGCCAGTCCAGCCTCGACAAGGACTCCATCGACCAGATGGTGCGCGACGCCGAGGCCCACGCCGAGGAGGATCGTCAGCGCCGTGAGGAGGCCGAGGTCCGAAACAACGCCGACACGCTCGTGTACCAGACCGAGAAGCTCCTGAAGGAGCAGGCCGACAAGCTCGAGGGCGACGAGAAGACCCAGGTCGAGGAACACCTGGCCGCGCTGAAGAGCGCGATCAGCGGTACCGACACCGAGGCCATCAAGACGGCCACCGAGTCTCTCATGACCTCTTCGCAGGGCTTCACCCAGCGCCTGTACGACGCAGCTGCGGCTGCTGACCGGGAAGCGGGCGGCGGCGGAGCCGGATCGGCCCAGCCCTCCGACGACGACGTGGTGGACGCGGAGATCATCGACGACGCCAACGAGGCGTAGGTCGCCGTGACCGACCCCCGACCCGATCCGATGGATGAGCTCGACCTCGACGTCGTCGAGGGCGAGCTCCTCGACTCAGCGCCTGCCGCACCCGAGCAGGGCGAGCCGGGTGAGGTGACCTTCGAGACGCTGGTCGCCGATCTCGAGCGCGTCGCCACCGAGCGAGACCAGTTCCTCGACGCCGCCCGTCGAGCCCAAGCCGACTTCGAGAACTTCAAGAAGCAGTCCACCCGGCGGGCCGAGGAGGAGCTGCAGCGCCGGTTGGGAGCGTTCGTGGAGCGCTTCTTGCCCGTGCTCGACGCCTGCGACGCGGCGCGCCAGCACGGCGCAGGCGACGAGGTGGAGCCCATCGTCAGCGCCCTCCTCGGGGCGCTAGAGAAGGAGGGGTTGCAGCGCATCGACCCGGTGGGCGAGCCCTTCGACCCGACCGTCGCAGACGCTGTCATCCATGAGCCCGGCACCGGCGGCGAGCACGTGGTGGCCGAGGTCATGCGGGCCGGCTACTCCTGGCAGGGCCGCGTTCTGCGCCCGGCCATGGTGAAGGTCACGGACTAGAGGGAGGCGATCGATGGCTCCCCAGCGCGAGTGGTTCGACAAGGACTACTACCGGATCCTCGGCGTGTCGGACACGGCATCGGCCAAGGAGATCAAGAGCGCGTACCGGAAGCTGTCCCGCCAGTACCACCCCGACGCCAACCCCGGTGATGCCAGCGCCGAAGAGCGCTTCAAGGAGATCTCGGCCGCGTACGACGTCGTGGGCGACCCCGAGAAGCGCAAGGAGTACGACGAGGTCCGACGCCTCGGCCCGGCTGCGGCCGGCTTCCCCGGCGGCGGGGGTGGCCCGGGCGGGTTCGGCTTCACCGACGGCGGCGACCTCGGCGACCTGCTCGGGGGCCTCTTCGGCGGTCGGGGCGGTCGCCGCGGGGGCCAGCGGGGCGGTCCGCATCGGGGTCAGGACCTCGAGGCCGAGCTTCACCTGAGCTTCGAGGACGCGGCCAGCGGTGTCACCACTGCTGTCAACCTGACCAGCGACGCGCCGTGCCGCACCTGCAGCGGGTCGGGCGCCAAGCCGGGCACGGCACCCCACACGTGCGCGAGCTGCGGCGGGCAAGGAGTGGTATCGGACAACCAGGGCCTCTTCTCGTTCTCCCAGCCCTGCCCGGCCTGTGGCGGCCGCGGCGTCACCATCGACGACCCCTGCCCGACGTGCCGGGGCGGTGGAGTCGAGCGCCGCCCCCGCGAGGTCAAGATGCGGGTGCCCGCCGGCGTCGACGACGGCCAGCGCATCCGCCTCAAGGGCCGGGGCGGTCCGGGGCGCAACAACGGTCCGCCCGGTGACCTGTTCGTGATCGTGCGGGTCGCCTCCCATCCGCTGTTCGCCCGCAAGGGCAAGGACCTCACCCTCACGCTCCCGATCACCTTTCCCGAGGCCACCCTCGGCGCCGACGTCGCCGTGCCGACCCTCTCCACCGGTCCGGTCACCCTGCGGGTCCCCCCCGGCACGCGCTCGGGGCGCACGTTCAGGGTGAAGGGCAAGGGCGTGTCGGGCACCAAGGGAGCCGGAGACCTCCTCGTCACCGTCGAGGTGGCGGTGCCGTCCAACCTGTCGAGCGCCGAGCGCAAGGCGGTCGAAGCACTGCAAGCAGCGTCGAACGGGGAGTCTCCCCGTGCGCACCTAGGGGTGTGATCCACATGGCGAACCCAGCCCAGCGAGCGGTCTACGTGATCTCGGTGGCGGCCGAGCTGGCCGGCCTGCACCCGCAGACCCTGCGCATCTACGAGCGCAAGGGCCTGCTCGACCCGGCTCGCACTGGGGGTGGCAGCCGTCGCTACAGCGAAGAGGACATCCAGCAGCTGCAGCGCATCCAGGAGCTGACGGCCGAGGGCCTCAACCTGGCCGGCGTGCAGCGCGTCCTCGAGCTGGAGGCCGAGCTGGCCCGGGTGCGGCGCGAGCTCGACGCCACACGCGAGGCCGCCAACGCGGCGGTCCAGCAGACGCACCGCCAGTACCGGCGCGACCTGGTGCCGCTCAGCCAGTCGGTCACCCTCTTCCGCGAGAAGCGCTGACCAGCGGCGAGGAGTCGCTCAAGGGCGAGACCCGAGGGTGCCGATGCCTGAAGGGTGAGCGCGGACCAGTGGCAGCTCTCGTTGCGCCAGCTCTACAGCACGGCCGACGCGCTAGAAGCCGGCGTGCGAGTCGACACGCAGGCCGCGTCGCTTCATGCGCCCCTGCCGGCAGGGTCGCATGAGCCCGCGCCACCTGCTGAGCGCCGTTCGCTGGCACGGGCCGTGGGGTCCACGCTTGCCCACACGGTGGTGACCGTGTCGCTGCTGGCCGGCGTCTCCCTGCTCATCGACCCTGTGCTGCCCCAGGGAAAGCGACCTCACCTGATCGCCGCCGCAGAAGGCTCGAGCGAGGCGGCCGCCATCCCCCAAAACGGGACGAACCGCCCGTAATCTTCTCGCTGCGTCCGCGTGCGCACGGAGGTGAGGGTGATGGCACAGGTCAAGTTCCCGGTACGTCTGCTCGGCTACGACCGCAAGGCGGTCCTTGCTGTGCTCGCCTCCACGCAGGACCAGCTCCGGCGGGCGGAGACGAGGCGGGACGAGGTCCTCTCGGCCTCCGCCAACGTCGAGCGCATCGGCGCCCAGGTGGCCGACATGCTTCGCACCCTCGCCGACCGCGCTGCAGCGCTCGAGGCGGAGGCCGCGGTGAAGGCGGACGAGGTCGTGCAGGGCGCACTGCTGGATGCTGCGCAGGTCCGTGCCCAGGCGGCGACGGCCCTGGCTGCGGCCGAGGCGCAGGCCCAGCAGCTCGTGGAGAGCGCCCACCTCCAGCACGCCACCGTCGTGGAGCGGCGCGAGACGGCGCTCGTCTCGCTGCAGATCGCCATCGATCAGATGGGCCGGCTGGCCACCACCATCGACCAGATCGACCTGACGGCTGCCGAGACCCTCGTGCCCCCGCAACAGTCGGAGCCCGGCCTGAGGGTGGCCGAGGACGAGACGGGAACAACGCTCCTCATGCACGGACCACCGGCGTCAGTGGTGGACGACGATCCGATCGCCCCCGCGTTGTCCCGCATCGACGCCTGGGCGCACACCTCCTAGTGGCGGCACGCACCTCGTGATCTGGCTCGACCAGCCGCCCCAGCAGGGGTTCTCAGCAGTTGCCAGCTCGAAGGCGGCGGCGCCGAGCCGCCAGGGCGAGGCCGAGGCCGGCGGCGGTAAGCCCGCCCCCCGCGAGCTGATCGACGCCGGGGGACGCGTCGTGGTCCGGCAGCGACTGGGTCATCGACACGCTGATCGCTTCTAGGTCTTCCGTCGGCGCGTGTTGCGCCGACGCCGGCGCGCCCCAACTGAGGACGGTCAGCGCGGCGACAGTCGCCGCAAACCCTCTTAGCCGCATCGCCCTGCCCCTCCCGTGGTTGCACCCCCCTCTGGGTGCATCGCGGGCCTGCTTCTTCACCCTCTCGGCGAGTTTGACACGCTTTCGACCGGAATGTCGAGGGTGGGCACCAGGAGCGCTGCGACCCTGCGAGCGACGCGCGCCATGCGGTCTACCGTTCTGATATGCGGGTCGCGATCACGGGGGGTGCGGGATTCATCGGCGCCAACCTCGCCCGGTTCCTCACCGCTGAGGGAGCGACGGTCGTGGCCGTCGATGACCTTTCGACCGGCCGTGCGGCGAACCTCGATGGCGCTGGTGTCGACCTGATCGAGGGGTCGATCCTCGACCGTTCGGTCCTCGACCGAGCGTTCCACCGGGTCGACGCGGTCGTTCACCTCGCGGCTCGTCCGTCGGTGCCCCGGTCGCTGGCCGACCCGGTGGCGTCCCACCTCGTGAACGCCACCGGGACGGTCGAGGTGCTCGAAGGAGTTCGGCGGGCGGCTCACGGCGGCGCCCCGTCGCCCCACCTGGTGGTTGCCTCGTCATCATCGGTCTACGGGGCGAACCCCACGCTCCCGAAGCACGAGTCGCTGGCGACGCGACCCGTCAGCCCGTACGCCGCGTCGAAGCTTGCAACCGAGGCGTATGCCCTCGCGTGGGCTGCGTCCTACTCGCTGGACGTTCTGGCCGTCCGGTTCTTCAACGTGTTCGGGCCCCTGCAAGCGGCAGGTCATGCGTACGCAGCGGTCATCCCCACCTTCGTGGATGCCGCGATGCGAGGCGACGCCCTGCCCGTCCACGGCGACGGCACGCAAAGCCGCGACTTCACCTACGTAGGGTCAGCGTGCAGGGTCCTCGCCGATGCCCTGAGCCGGCGGGTGGCCGCTGCAGGACCGGTGAACCTTGCCTTCGGCACCCGGATCAGCTTGTTGGAGGTCGTCCAGCACATCGAGGTCGAGCTGGGTCACCCTGTAGCGGTCGACCATCTACCACTGCGCCCGGGCGACGTACCGCACTCGCAGGCTGACACCGCCGAGATGCGCAGGCTGTTCCCGGCCGTGGAGGCGGTGCCTTTCGCAGAGGGGCTGTCGGCCACGGTCGAGTGGTTCCGTCACGAGCGCGGGTGACTGGGCGGGCGCGGGCGATCAGGATCGCAACGGGCGCGCCGGCGCGCCCACTACCACCGCCCCCGCGGGGACGTCTCGGGTGACGACTGCGCCTGCCCCCACAATGGCAGCCTCGCCGATGTGGCGACCCTGGAGCACCACGGCGCCACTGCCCACGGTCGCCCCTCGGCCGATCACCGACGCGCCGGCGACGTTGGCGCCGGGCAGCACGGTGGCGCCGCTCTCGAGGATGGCGTCATGCCCGACCGTGCAGCCGTAGTGCACCTGCGAGTGCGGCCCGAGCTGCACCCCGCACGAGACGACCACGCCGCCCATCACGAGGACGCCGGGTCCGGTCGTCGTGTCGCTGCCGATGAGCGCGGCGCTGTGGACGAGGCTGACGGGGCGACCTCCTGCGACCTCGGCGCGAGTCGCGAGGCGCAGCCGCGTGGCCGGGTCACCGATGGCGACGAGGAACTCGTCGCCGGCCGCCATCGAGGTGACAGGTCGCACCGGGAGCCCACACAAGACGTCGAGGTCCTCCCGCTCATCGAGGTAGCCGTCGATGGCGACACCGGCCGCGACCGCCACGTCGAGGGCTTCACGACCCACACCGCCCGCTCCTACGAGGAACACCCCCACGACCCTCATCCTCGCTCGGGCTCCTACCCTCGCGTCGGATGGTGCTACGCAGCGGTGTCCGAACGGGTCGGGACGACGATGGTCGCGGGACGATGGCGTGGTGGACCGCGCACCGCGTGCTCGACGCTGCCGGCCTTGCCTTCCTTGCGGCTGCGACCGCCTGGGTCCTGGTCGCGGCTGACGGACGGCCGGCGTCGCGGCCTGGGCCCGTCGTCGCGCTGCTGGGTGCCGTCGGCGGGGTGACCGTCGCCGCGCGGCTCCTCAGTCGAGCATCGGCGCGGGTCGTACCCGCAGCCGTGGCGGGCGTCGCATCCGCACTGGTGGTCGAGGGCGCGCTGGCCCGCACGATGGCCGAGCGTTGGATCCCGTACGACAACGCCCGCGCCGCTGTGGGCGCCCTGGGGGTGGTGGCAGTGGCCTGGATGGTTGGGACCACGGCGAAGGCGTTCTGGCGATGGACCTGGATTGCGGGTGGCCTCGGGCTGGCGTTCCTCACCGCGTCGATCGGTTCCGCGGCAGCGCTCCTCGCCCTGGTCTTCGCGCTCACCCTCGTCGGGCTCGCCCGCGTTGCTGGTCGACCAGGCCCCGCCGTCGCGCTGAGCGCTGCAGTCGTGGTCCTGACCCTCGCCACGACGGTCGCCATCGGCCGCGGTGCCGACCCGTTCGGCCTCGGCGAGCGCGCAGGCGTCCGCCAGGAGCTCTGGGCTGCCGCCGTCGATCTGGCGGGCGAGCAACCGTTGCGAGGCGTGGGTCCTGGTGACTTCGCAGGGCGCCATCCGGTCACCACCGACCGCGATCTCCGATGGGCCCACCACGGTCCGCTCCAAGTGGCGGCCGAGATGGGGTTGGTGGGGTTGGCGCTGCTGCTCGCGCTGAGCGCTTGGGCCGGGCTGGAGCTCTACGTGCTGAGCGGCCGTGGCAGTGTCGGCACCACCGCGTGGGTTCCCATCGCCAGCGGGGCAGCGGCCTGGGCGCTGGTCTCGCTGCACGCCTGCGTGGACTACGTGCTCCACGAGCCGGCCGTGCCACTCCTCCTCGCGGGGCTCGTCGGCGCCGCGACCAGTGGACGACGGGCGGGCCTAGGTCTCGGAAGTGGGTCCCTCGTCGACGTCGGGTGACGGTCCGGGGTAGCCGGGGTTCACCCCGCCCTCAGCGGTGATGCCCGACACCCGCACGAGCCGTCCGAGCGTCCGCGCGGCGATGATCAGATCGAGCCGGATCGACCAGTGGTCGATGTAGTGCAGGTCGAGGTCGATGCGCTCCGGCCAGCCGATCGTGTTGCGGCCGTTCACCTGAGCCCACCCCGTGAGCCCCGGCAACACCTCCAAACGACGGCGCTCGCGAGGTCCGTACGCAGCGACCTGCTCGGGGAGGGTGGGGCGCGGGCCGATGAGGCTCATCTCGCCACGGAGCACGTTCGCGAGCTGTGGCAGCTCGTCGATGCTCGTCGACCGGAGGAACCGTCCCAGCCGCGAGGTGCGATCGACATCGGGCTCGCCTGGCGAGCGTGCCGCTCGCATCGTCCGCAGCTTCAGGATGGTGAACTCCCGGCCGCCCTTCCCTGTCCGGCGCTGGCGGAACAGCACTGGCGGACCCATGGTCAGCCGCACGGCCGCCGCGCAACCGAGGAGGAGCGGCGAGGTCACCACGAGCAGCACGAGCGACACCGCGACGTCGATGCAGCGGCGCACCCTGCCGTCCCGTCGCTTCCCCTCGTTGTGTGTCACCTCCACGGGTGACCCCGGCGGCGGGCGACGGCCTCGTAAGCATCGAGGGACGCCCGTGCCACGCGCCGCTGGTCGAAGGACTCCAGCGCTCGGCGGTTCGCCGCCGCGCCCAGCCGGGCTCGTCGCTCGGGGTCTGCAGCCAGTGCGGCCAGCGCGTCAGCCAGCGCCGGCGGGTCCGACCGAGGCACGAGGAGGAGGTGCTCGTCATGCGTCCCCACCTCCCGGCAGCCGCGGATGTCGGTGAGCACCATGGCGCGGCCGCACGCAGCGGCTTCCATCGCCGAGCGGCTGAAGCCTTCGCGGTGCGAGGGCAGGACGAACACGTCGAGGGCGCTGTACACGGCTGGCATGTCGGTGCGGGGGCCGAGGAGTCGCACACCCTGCACCGGCTCGGTGATGTTGTCAGCCTTCGCGTCGTCCTCGGGGCCGACCCACACCACCGTGACCGAGCTGCCGAGCGAGGTTGCCGCCTCGCCCAGCTCCCAGATCCCCTTCTCGGCGACGACCCGGCCCACCCCGCCGACGAGCACCTCGTCGGGCCCGACGCCCCACTCGAGCGCGAAGGCGTGCCCGCCCTGCGGCGTCGAACCGGAAGCGATCGAGATCGATGCCGTTGCCGACCACCTGGGCCTTGTTCCCGAGGCGGGCCCAGCGGAGGGACTTCAGGTCCTCTGCGTTCTGGAAGAGCTCGGCGTGGGACAGCTGCGCGGCGAGCCCCTCGATGGCGAGAACGGTCCGTCGTCTTACAACGCTGTCAGCGGCGCCTGCCCACAGCCCGTGACACGTGTTGACGACAACGGGCACGCGCGCCGCCCGTCCCAACACCCTGCCGAGCACCCCCGTCTTCGGGTTGTGGGTGTGCAGCACGTCTGGGCGCACCTCGCGGATCGCACGCCACAGCTGACGCGCCGCTGTTGCGTCGCGCCGAAGGTCCCACGAGCGGGTGAGGGCGGGGAGCGGCACATGCCGGACGCCGAGGTGCTCCACGTCGGCGACGTACGGGCCCGGGGCGGAGATCCCGATCACCTCGTGCCCAGCGTCGACGTCAGCGGCGAGCTCGGTCGACAAGAGCAGGGCCAGGCTCATGTCGACGGTGGTCAGGTGGGCGATGCGCACGGCCCCCCTACGTCCGGGGCCGAGCCAGCTTGGCGGCGCGCACGATGCGCTCGTACCCGAGCTCTGCACGAAGCGGGTCGTGGAGCTTCGCCTCGAAGAACGACGGAGGGTCCGTGCGACGCACGGGTACCCGGTGGAGGCGCCACGGGTCGCAGCCCACGCGGTTGCGACCGATGGCGCCGGTGGCCGCGGACCGGAATCGGTCCTTCAGCAGCTCCCGGACGGCAGGGACCTCGACGCCCCAGGTGAACGCGAAGTGGCGGGGCCGAACCCCGAGGCGCTCCTCGACGAGGTCGGAGCAGTCGTCGAGCTGCGCGGCGTCCAAGCCGGAGGGCTCCGCGTGGTCGAAGGTGTGGTTGCCGATCGTGCCCAGGCCGCTGGCGTACATCTCCGCCAGCTGCTCCCAGGTCATCGCAGCTGCGCCCTGGCTCGACGCCGACGACCCCTCCCAGCGCAGCGGTCGCCCGATCAGCCCCGCTGGGACGTAGACGGTGAACGGAAGCGAGCGCTCCCGCAGCAGCGGCCAGGCGTGGCGGTGCACGTCGTCGAACGCGTCGTCGAAGGTCAGGACGACACTCGGCGTCGCGTCGCCAGCCGCGAGGCGATCGAGGGCCGCGTCGAGCGCGAGGACCTCAACGCCGGAGTCGAGCAGGCGGTCGAGCTGCTGCTCCAGCGCCTGCGTCGGGAGGTCGAGCTCGTCGCTCGTCCCACCGCCCACGCGGTGGTAGGTGAGCAACGTCATCCCCTCGGGGGGCCGGCGCCCCGCGAGCGAGGTGAGGACGGACTTCAGCCTCTCGCGCGCTCCCACGAGGTCACGCTAGCGATGCCCTCCGTCAGGGATGCACGTGGGCGAGGTCGGCTGCCGGCGAGCCCCCAGCAGGAGCGTGGTGCACGCCGTGCTGGGCCACGTCGCGGAGCGCAGCCATCGAGATGGGCACCACCACGGCCATGCAGGCGGCAACGGCCGGAACGGCCCAGCGTGGCCGGCGCATGGTGGCCGGGTCCGCGAGCGCGAAGGCGGCGCAAGCGCCGACGCCGGCCTGCAGGAGCGCAGCCGTGGCGTCGGCCAGCCCGACCGCCTCAGGTTGCATCCCCGCGTCGATGAACGGGAGGCCAATGGTTCGGCTGGCCGCCCAGAGCAGGAGCATCACGCCGGTGGCAACCACGATGGCGCGCAGCGCTCGTGGGGCCGGGCCAGCGACGAAGACGGTGGCGATCGCGGCCTGCGCGAAGGCGAGGGCTCCGAGGGCGAAGACCATCCGGGGGTGCTCCGCATGTGCCGCCATGGCCGCCCGGTGGATCACTGCTGCGGCAGCGGACATCGCTGCGGCCGAGAGGCACAGCGCACCGCCCGCGGAGAGCGCCGCAGGGCGGGGGAATGCCGGGACGGCGGTGAGAGGCGCGGCAGTCACCTAACAGATGTCGGTCAGGCGCGGCTGTCCCTTGAGCACCCGGAGCTGGAGCAATCGGGCAAACGGGCCCGCCGGAGCGCCGAATCCGTCGATCTTGCGGAGACATCGCTAAAGCACCGCCGACGCGTACGCCGATGGTCCGGCCAACGCCCCACCCGATACCCGCCTACCGGGGGATCCGCACCATGTCATCCAACACAACATCGGCACAGACGCTCAGCCGTCGCCGGTTCCTCACCATCGCCGGTGCCGCCAGCGCCGCGGGGCTCGGCCTCCTCGCCACGCCGGGTGGCGCGCTCGGCTTCGTGCTCGGCCCCGACCAGAAGCGGTGGAGCGACCCGGCTGCCTGGGGTGGGGTCGTGCCAGGGGCGGGCGACGTCGCCACCGTCCGGGGCACCGTCGTGCTCGACGTCAGCACGCGCGTAGCCGGGGTGGTCGTGGAGCCAGGGAGCCACCTCATCTTCGATGACACGCTCAGCGGCACACTCGAGAGCACCGGCAACGTCATCGTGCGCGGCACGCTGACCATGCGCCCGAGCTCGCGCTCGGTGGTGCACCGCCTGGTGTTCCCGACCGTCGAGGAGCGTGCGTTCGTCGGTGGCGGCATGGACCCCGTGGCTACCGACGTGGGCCTCTGGGTCATGGACGCCGGACGCCTCGACATCAGCGGGACGCCTCGTCGCCCGTGGACCCGGTCAGCCGGTTCGATCGATGCCGGCGCGACGTCGATCGAGCTGATCGACGATCCCACTGGTTGGGCCGTCGGAGACGAGATCGTGCTGACGCCGACGCAGTCGCCGGCCGTCGCGAACCACAGCATGCTCTTCGACCAGGCCACTGTCGCTGCGATCAGCGGCCGCACCGTCACCCTCTCGAAGGCAACGTCGCACGCCCACCCGGCCGTCACGATCGCGCCAGGGCGCACCCGCACGTCGGAGGTCCTGAACCTGAGCCGGAACGCTCGGATCGAGGGCACGGCTGCCGGGCGCACGCACGTGTACATCCGTTCAACGGAGGCGCAGCGCGTCGACTACGCACGCATCCAGCACGTGGGCCCCCGCCAGCCCACCGGCGAGCTGGCCATCACCGGGGCCGTGCTCGGCCGCTACGGGCTCCACTTCCATCACAGCATGGACGGGTCGCGTGGGTCTGCAGTCACCGGGACGGTGGTGACCCAGGCAGGTGCGCACGCCTTCGTGCCGCACATGAGCAACGGCGTCACCTTCACTAGCTGCATCAGCCACGACACCTTCGACGATGCGTACTGGTGGGACGGCGCCGCCGACACCCGGACGAACGGGCACCCCTCGCACGACGTCGTCTGGCAGGACTGCGTGGCGTCGCTCGTGAAGTGCGACCCGACATACCGAGGGATCCGCCTGGCAGGCTTCGTGCTCGGTGTCGGCGACGGCAACATTGCCCGTGGCTGCGTCGCCACCGGTGTGCAGGGCAACGTCGACGCCGCCGGCTTCAACTGGCCAGAGGTGAGGGCCGGCGGGATCTGGACCTTCGAGGATTGCATCTCGCACAACAACAAGGTGCACGGCATCTTCACGTGGCAGAACACGGACGAGATCCACCCCCTGCGCCGCATCTCGAGCTTCCACAACGGTGGTGCCGGCATGGCCCACGGTGCTTACGTGAACCCGTACCGGTACGCCGAGTCGGTTCTGTACGCCAACGGCGCGGCGTCGGTGCTGATGCACGCCAACTCGAGCAAGGCGCTGGATGGTCACGGCGCGATCCTCGAGGGCCTTCACTGTGACGGTGCCGGGTTGCACGACTACGCGGTGGTGGTCGTCAAGCACTCGCTGGCCGGCACCACGCCCACCGTGATGCGGAGCTGCGCGTTCATGGGTTACCGCAAGGCGGCGGTCGGCTTCGTCTACGAAGGCGCCAATGGGCCGAGCACGCCCGAGCTGATCGACTTCGTCGACTGCTGGTACAGCGGGAACGAGTTCTGGCTGGCCCCCGGGATCCAACCGGCGTCGCTCGTCCGAGTGCAGGATGCGCAGCACGGGTCGCTGGCCCTTCGCCGAATCGATCAGCCCGGCACGGTGAACGCAGCCTGGAACGCGAGCGTCACGCCGATCGCCCCCTTCGCTGCGAGCGGCGGTGGCACGACGCCGCCTCCGCCGCCTTCCACCACGACGACGATGCCGCCGACGACCTCGACCAGCACGACCTCGACGAGCTCCACCACGACGAGCACCACGGCACCGCCGCAGCCGGCGCGGGCGCCCCGAGGCCGAGGCAAGCCGCGCAAGTGAGCCGCCCCGCCTGAGCTTGTTCGGCGGCTGTGCCACAAGACCCGAGGTCTCCGTAGGATCCCCTCCGTGCGGGTCCTCCACGTGGTGAGCCGCGACCAGCGGCGCGGCGCTGAGACCGTCGCTCTGGAGCTGGCGGCGGCGCTGGAAGGCGCGGCCGTGGTCAACCGGGTGGTGGCCCTTGCGCCGGCGGCCACACCTTCGGCCAGGGCGGGCATCGAGGTCCTCGATGAGCGCGCGACCCTGGGGATGATCGGCTTGCCGCGCCGACAGGCGCGACTGCGGGCACTGGTGGCTGGATGGCGGCCGGATGTCATCGTGGCCCACGGCGGCGACCCCGCGCTGCACGCCGTGGCCGCCCGGCTGTCGACGCCGGTCGTCTGGCATCGGATCCTCGAGCTCCCTGCGCTCGGTCGCGCCCGTTCGATGCTGTGGCGCTCTGTGGCGAGGCGGGTCGACGCCGCCGTGGCCATCACGGACCACCTCGACCATGAGCTCGTGCAGCTCGGATTCGACGGTCCCGTGCTACGGGTGCCGAACACGCGGGACGCCGCTCGGTTCGAGGGGGTCGACCACGACGTCGAAGGACGCCTGCTCCGCGATGTTCTGGGCGTAGAGCCTCAGGCGTCCCTGATCGGGTTCGTCGGCCATCTGGTCGCCCAGAAGGACCCAGTGGCGGCGGTGGAGGTCTTGGCCCTGGTGCGGCGTGCGCAGCCAGGCGCGCACCTTGTGATCTGCGGCGATGGTCCTCTTCGGCCTCAGGTCGAGCGCGCCGTGCGGCAGCATGATCTCGGTCCGTTCGTCCACCTGCTCGGACACCGTGACGACGTACCGCAGATCCTCGCTGCCCTCGACCTGCTCGTCGTCACGAGCCGCACCGAGTCCATGACAGGCACGGTGATCGAGGCCCAGATGGCGCGCTGTCCAGTCGTGGCCTTCCCGCTGGACGGCATGGAGGGTGCCATCGGCGAAGGTCGGGGCGGCGTGGTCTTGCCGGCCCCAGCGGTGGACGCGATGGCCCGGGTGATCGTCGACCTCATCGGTGCACCAGATGAGCTGGCGGAGCTCCGGGAACGCGCCGCGGTCAACGGGCAGCGCTTCACGACGCAGCGCCACGCCGGGAGCTACCTCGATCTCTTCTCCCGGCTGGCCACGCGGTCCCCTCGTGTCCTCTTCGTCATGCCGGACATCGGGGTCGGCGGTGCGGAGCAGGCGCTCGCCTTGATCGCCCGCCACGCTGACCACGAGCGGGTGGACGTGCGCGTCGCGACCTTGCGGTCTCCTCGGCGGCCCGTCGAGGAGACGGTGCTGCCCGAGCTCGATCAGCTCACCGGGGGGGTCACGTCCCTCGAGCTGTCCGGGCGTGCCGACCGCTCTCCGGTCGCCCTGGTGGAGGGCGTGCTCCGGCTGCGCCGCCACGTGACCCGTCTTGGTGTCGACCTCGTCGACAGCTGCCTCTTCGAAGCCGACCTCGTGACCCGGCTAGCGCTCGTCGGGACCGGGACGCGACACGTGGTGCACCTGGTCAGCACCCCGTACACCCGGTCCGTGGATCCGGCAGCCGACCCGCGGCGCCCAGGTCGGCTGCGCGTCGTGCAGCTCGTCGACCTGTTGACTGCGCGGCTGACAGACCGCTTCGTCGCCATCACCACGACCGTGCGCGACGCGGCGGTGCGGGACCTTCGCCTGCGGACGGACAAGGTGGTCGTCATCCCCCGCGGCGTCGACCTCGAGCGCTTCGCCGCCATGCAGCAACCGGAGGACGATCCGCTGCGAGTGCTGTGCGTTGGGCGCCTGGTCGCTTCCAAGGCACATGAAGTCGCGATCCACGCGGTCGCCCGCGCGCAAGTCGAGGGTGCCGACGTTCGCTTGTCGATCGTCGGCGAAGGACCGGCGCAGCTCGACCTCGAGCGGCTCATCACCTCGCTCGGCCTCGGGGGAAGAATTGACCTCCTGCCTCCGACGCGAGATGTCCCTGCCCTCCATCGCGCCCACCACGTGTTCGCGTTCCCATCCCGATGGGAGGGCATGGGCAACGCGCTGCTCGAAGCCATGGCCTGCGGACGTCCGATCGTGGTCAGCGACCTGCCGGTCTTGCACGAGGTCGCCGGAGAGGTCGCCCGGTTCCACCCGGTCGGGGACGCGGACGCCTTGGCCCAGCAGCTGGTCACCCTCGCCCGGCTCGGTAGCGTCGGGCGTGAGGCTGAGGGAGCGGCGTGCCGACGCCACGTCGAACTGCACTACGACGCCGCTCGTCGTGTTGACGAGCTGGTCGCCTGCTACGCGGAGCTGCTTGGCCTCGGTTGAGGCCGCGCCGGTGGGCCGACCATGCCGCGCAGGTCGCGGAGCTGCGGCACGAACGCGGCTCGGAACACCAGCAGACCTAGGGCGACGTAGGTCCCTGCTCCGATCAGGCCAAGGGCGCCAAGCGTGACGACCGACGACATCCTGGATACGAGCAGCTGCTCGAGCCCGAGCACGACGGCGGCCATCGCGATCGCGCTGCAGGCGTACGGTCCCACCGCAACGACCACCGATCGTGGCGTCACCCCGAGCTCGCGACGGACCTCGAGCTGCCACACCACGGCGGCCGCGGCGGTGCCGGCCACGACGACCCACGCCACAGCGGTGAGCCCGTGCCCTTGCCTGGTCGCGAACCCCGATCCCGCGATGACGACCACACCGCGCACGAGGTTCGCCCGCAGGCTGCGGCGGGGATGCCCGCGTGCGAGGAAGACGGCGTTGGCGGCCGCAGACGTAGCGTCCACCGCACTTCCCAGAGCCAGCACCGCCATCGGCCCGGCTGCCGCGCGCCACCGCTCGCCGAAGAAGAGATCGACCACGTGGGAGCTGACGCAGGCGAGGCCGACCATCGCCGGATAGGTCACGAATGCGAGGAACCGGGCGGCTGCGAGGTACCCCCGGACGATCGCTGCGTCGTCCTCGAGCCGGCTCATCGCGGGTAGGAGGACGTCCTGCGCCACCCAGGTCACCCGCTGTCGAAGGATGTTCGGCAGCACGTACGCGACGTAGTACACACCCAAGGTGGCTGATCCGTAGGCGCCGCCGACGGCCCAGTAGTCGGCGTTCTTGGAGCCGTAGAGGGCCAGGCCGTTGCCCCAGAACCCGAGGTTGAACCCGAGGTCGGCCCGCAGCGTGTCCCAGTCGAAGGCAAGTGACGGTCGCCAGCGGGCCGCGGCGAAGGTGCCCGCGGTGACCGCCGCGGTCTGTGCGGCTCGGCCGACGACGATGCTCCACGGTCCCAGGTCGGTGGCCGTCGCGAGCACGATCGCGACAGCGCCGTAGATCGCGACGCCGGCGACGGTGAGCCCGTAGAACGGACGCCACCGCATCGCGCGGCGCAGCAGGCCGTTCGGCACGGAGCGCGCGAACGTGGCCGATGTCAACAGGGCGACGGCGACGAGGATGCCGCTCGAGCGGCCCTCGCCAAGCCCGTCGGCCCAGTACGGAGCACTGGCCGCCGCGGCCACGGCGACGAGGGCACCCATCCCGGTCGATGCCCAGAACAACGTCGACAGCGCGACCTGGTCGACGGAGCGACGCTGGACGACGGTGGCTGCGAACCCGACGTCCGTCAGCACCTCCAGCAACCCGATGACCACGGCGGCGCCGGCCACGACCCCGATGTCGCTCGTGTCGAGCAGCCGGGCGAGCACGACGGTGGTGATCAGGGACCCCACCTGCATGGCCACGGCACTCAGGCCGCCGAGGCGGCCCCCACGCAGCGTCTGGCGTCGAAGGTCCGAACCTGCCCCACCCACGTCGCCCCCGGTGAGCACCCGCAGACGGTACCCGTGCCGGGTGTGTCGCACCGCGTCGCCGCCGGCTGCTGGCGCACGTGGTGTCGGAAACCGCTCAACGTGGTATTTTTCGTTCAGATCGCGCGGACACTCCGAAGGGAGCGTCGTGGTTGGGTTCCGTGGCGTGGGCGCAGGGGCGCAAGCGTGGGCAGGGGCGAAGCGCGAGGATGGGCGATAGACGTGGAACCCGTTGAGTACCTGAGGATCCTGCAACGACGGTGGCCCGTCGTGCTCGCGATTGTGCTCGTGGGCATCGTGGCGGGCTTCGTCACGGGTTCTAGCGGCGCGAGCTCGCCCTCGGAGATCCCTGCCGGGACCTCCTACCGTGCCTCCACGACGCTCATCGTCGACCCGACCCTGACGGTGCCACCCATCGGCATCCAACGAGCAGCCTTCTTCACCACGGTCGGCGTCGTCCCAGAGCGGGTCCGGGCTGCCGTGGAGTTCGAGGGCGAGGCCGCGGTCCTCGCCGCGACCGTGACGACGGTCGCCGAGCCGGAGCTCGGCACCCTGCAGATCAGCACGACGCAGTCGGACCCGGACCGGGCGGTGCTGTACGCGCAGACCTTCGCCGACCAGCTTCTCATCTACCTCGACGAACAGGGCCAAGCGGTGTTCGACACCCAGCTCAGCGCCGAGGTCGCGCGGCTCGAGCAGCTCGAGGCGGAGATCGATCAGTTCGACCGGCAGGTCACGAGCGACCCGGATGACCTCGTCCTCGAGGAGCGCCGCCGTGCCGCGATTCGAGAGCTTGGGCTGGCCGAGCAGCGGCTCAGCCAGCTCACCGCCTCCGGGCCCTCCGGGTCGGGGCTCGTCGTACTGGAGGATCCGGTCGCCGTGCCCATCTCGACGGGTGGGCGCGCCTTCACGCCGCCGGCGAGCCGGGCGTCCCGCATCCCGCTCTTCGCTGGCATCGCGCTCGGGCTAGGCGCGGCGCTGGCCCTTCTGCTCGAGCGCCTCGACACGAGGATCCGGACGCGTCCCGAAGCCGAGGAGGCGTTCGGCCTGCCGGTGATAGGTGAGGTCCTCCTGCTGGATCGTCGGCTGCGGCGGACTCGCGCCATCGTGAGCCTGCTGCGACCGCGCTCACCGGAGGCCGAGTCCTACCGCTCGTTGCGAACGGCCATCACCTACGTCCTGCTCGAGGACGCTTCCGACCAGAGCGGTTCGTCGGCCAGCGTGCGGCGGACCCTGCTGTCCGGCCAGGATCAGGGGCGGGTCGTGCTGGTCACCTCTGCCGAGCCCGGTGAGGGCAAGACCACCACGGTGGCCAACCTGGCCGCCGCGTTCGCTGAGCGGGGCGAGTCGGTCCTTGTGCTCGACTGCGACTTCCGCTGTTCGCGAGTCGGACTCCTGCTCGGCCAGGACCGGCAGCGGGGTCTGAGCGACCTGTTGGTCGAGGGAGCTCCCCCGCACCACGTCAGTCGAGCGGTCGTCCCCACATCGATCCCCGGGGTGCAGCTGCTGCCCAACGGCACCGCGGACGGCCATCCCCCGACCTTCCTGGCGACGGTGGGGGCCCTGGTGGAGCAGGTCCGTCGACTCGCTGACGTCGTGCTCGTCGACACCTCACCGATCCTCGCAGCGAACGACGTCGCCGAGCTCATCCCAACCGCGGACGTGGTGGTCGTGCTCGTACGGAACGGACGGGTGGGACGGGACGCCGCGGTCCACAGCGGCGAGGTCATCCGGCGCCTGGCGCCAGCCCGCGCCGGACTCGTGATGATCGGCGCGGCGGAGCCCTCGGTCGGGGGCTACGGCGGCTACGGATATCTCGACCAGCGCACCCGGGGCTTCGGAGCTCGTGTGAGGCGCCTGATAGGCCTGGACAGTCCGCGGTCGGAGCCGGCCAGCCGCGAGGGCGACGAGGCCCCGGCTCCGATCGCGCGGCCCGGCGACGATCGGGCGGAGGAGGGCGACGAGGCCCCGGCTCCGATCGCGCGGCCCGGCGACGATCGGGCGGTGGAGGGTGACGAGGCCCCGGCTCCGATCGCGCGGCCCGGCGACGATCGGGCGGTGGAGGGTTACGAGGCCCCGGCGCCGATCGCGCGGCCCGACCACGATCGGGCGGTGGAGGGTGACGAGGCCCCGGCGCCGATCACGCGGCCCGACCACGATCGGGCGGTGGAGGGTGACGAGGCCCCGGCGCCGATCACGCGGCCCGACCACGATCGGGCGGTGGAGGGTGACGAGGGAGACACCCCGGCGCCCGGGTACGTCAGCTGGTCGCAGTGAGGCCGCTCACTGTGAGGTGGGGCATCGAGCTCGCGGCGCGGGATGCACGGCCGCGGTGACGGCGGTGCGCTGCTGAAGCCGGCCACCGGTGCTGCGCGTGGCCCGGCGTGGGTGGCGCCTGCGGGCATCGTCATGGCCGTGGCGTACTTCGGAGGGCTGGGTTGGTCGATGGACCACGCCAGCTACGACGTGTGGGGGGCGCTGCTGCTGGCGCCGGTCCTGGTCCTGCTCACGGTGCCGCTGGCGAGGCGGGCGGCCCGTCGCGAAGAGGACCGCACGATGGTCGTCCTCATCGTGTCCGCGATCGTCCTGAAGCTCGTCGGCTCGTACGTGCGCTACCTCGTGGCCTTCGACCTCTACGACGGTGTCGCCGACGCCGCGGCGTACCACGAGTGGGGGGTGCGGGTCTCGGAGACGATCCGCGGCGGCAGCTGGGACCTCGACGTCGGCCGGGACGCTACGAGCACCGGGTTCATCCGCCTGTTCACCGGCTATGTGTACGCAGTCATCGGCCCCACCAAGCTCGGCGGGTTCTTCGTGTTCTCCTGGCTCGGCTTCTGGGGCCAGTACTTCTTCTACCGAGCGTTCCGGGTTGGCGTGCCCGAGGGCGACGGGCGCCGCTATGCGAAGCTCGTCTTCTTCCTCCCGTCCTTGCTCTTCTGGCCGTCGGCCATCGGCAAGGAGGCCTGGATGACCCTCGCGCTGGGCCTAGTCGCGTACGGGGCGGCGAAGCTCCTCACCCAGCAGCGAGGGGCGCTCGTGCCCCTAACGCTCGGGCTCTGGGCGACCTCGGTAGTTCGCTCGCACGTCGCGGTCCTGGCCCTCGGGGCGCTCGTGCTCGGGTACCTGCTGCGTCGCTCGCGTCGCCGGTCGAGCCTCGCCCCGATGGTGAAGGTCGCCGGGGTGGTGGCCCTGCTGCTCGTCGGCACCCTGGTCGTCGGCCGCTTCGAGGAGCAGTTCGACGTGGAGGGCGTGAGCGGTTCTTCCGTCGACGAGGTCCTGTCCAAGACCGAGCAGCAGACCGCCCAGGGCGGCTCGCAGTTCTCCAGCACCAGTGGGCGCTCGATCACAGATCTCCCGGCGGCAACGATCGCCGTCTTGTTCCGTCCGTTCCCGCACGAGGCGCGCAACGTGCAGGCGCTCATCGCCTCGATTGAGGGAACGGTGCTCCTCGTGCTGGCGTGGCGGTCGCGCCATCGCCTCCTAGCCATCCCCCGCTTGCTCCGCAGGGTGCCGTACGTCGCCTTCGCAGCCGCCTACACGGTCGGGTTCATCTTCGCCTTCTCCACCTTCGGCAACTTCGGCATCTTGGCTCGTCAACGCGTGCAGCTGTTCCCCTTCGCACTGGTGCTCCTCGCGGTGCCGCTCGCCACGGTGCCGGCCCGGTCGTCCGCCGTCTCGTCGCCCGAGGAGATCCCCCGATGACTGGAACGGGTTCACGGATCCTCGTGTGCGCCCGCAGCCGGCTGGTGAGCGAGGCGATCGCCTACCTCATCTCGCAGGCACCCGGGTTGCATGCGGTGGCCTCCGCTCCCGACGAGCTCGAGCGATGGCTGGACGGAGGAGGTGCGGACCTCCTCGTCACGGATGCCGATGTCGGACCGGACCTCGACCCCGCCCAGTTGGCGAGGGTCGCGATGGTGGTCATCGGGCAACGAGCTGGTGACACAGCGGGCTGCGTCGGCGCGTACCACGTGCGACGGGCCACGACCGGCGGGGAGCTGCTCGATCAGGTCCGTGCTGCGCTCGGACACGCGGCCCCTCCGGCCCGCCCACGGCGCGACGCCGGGCAGGCTCGCCGTGCCACCGACGCGAAGCCCTGGCTCACTGACCGCGAGCTAGCGGTCGTTTCCTTGCTGGCTGCGGGTCGGCGACCCGAGCAGATCGCAGAGCACCTCGGCGTCTCGGCCAACACCGTTCGGACCCACGTGCAGAACCTGTCGGCCAAGCTGGATGCCCGGTCCCGCGTAGACGCCGTCGCGAAGGCGAGGGCGCTCGGCCTCGTCGAGCGCCCTCCGGGTGACGGGGCCCGATGAGCACGCTCCCGACCGCCGTCCTCGCGCTGCGATGGCCGCTCCACCGCGAGGCGCTGCGCAGCGCCATCGATGCGCACGTCGAGGTGGTCGGTGACGCTGGAGACGCCGCGGGAGCGCTCGAGCTGGTGCTGGCTGAGCGGCCCGATCTGGTCCTCGTCGAGGTCGGGTTGCCGGGTGGCGGCAGCGACGTCTGCACTGCGGTCAAGGCCAATCCGACCTCGGCCACCCGCGTCTTGATCCTCGGGATCGCGGGCGGCGAGGCGGAGCTCGTCGACGCCGTGCACTCTGGAGCGGACGGGTTCCTGAGCGAGGAGGACGGGTTGTCGGGCCTCGTCGACGCCCTGTCCCGCCTGGCGCGGGGTGAGGCCGTGATCCCGGGGCCGATGCTCGGCGGGCTCCTCCGGTCGCTCATCCGGGATCGGCGTGCCGGTGACGAAGCGGTGCACCGGTTCGCAAGGCTCTCCCGACGGGAGCGGGAGATCGTCGCCCACGTGGTCGACGGACTCGACAACGCCTCAATAGCGGCAGCGCTCACGATGTCACCCAACACCGTGCGGACCCACGTGCAGCACGTCCTCCGGAAGCTCGAGGTCAGCTCGCGCCTCGATGTCGCTGCACTCGTCACCACCCACGGTCTCCTCGACCGCTTCCCGATCACCGACCCGCAGGGGGACGACCGATGACGACGACGGATCCGGCGCGAGCCCCCCACCGACGGCCGGGCCTCGAGGCCGAACACCGCGACGGCACCGCCGTGCTCATCGACGGGGAAGGCGTCGAGGTCGGCGCTCTCGACGTCACCGCGGCTGCCCTGTGGGAGCTGTGCGACGGGGTGACCACGATCGAGGAGATCACGACGGCCGTGTGCCGGGTCTGGGCCGTGGAACCGGAGGTGGCCCAGCGCGACGTCGAGCGCACCCTCGAGCTCCTCGCGTCGGCCGGGTTCGTCACCTGGGAGCGGGACGGGTGACCCCACGCTCCTGGCATCGCAACCCTGCGGTGTTGTGGCGACGGACGACGGACCACGTGGTCCTCCTCCCACCCGACGAAGCCGCACCGATGGTGCTCGGTGGGGCGGCCGGCCTCCTGTGGGACCTGCTCGAGGAACCGACGACCGTCGACGAAGCGACCGACGTGATCTCCAGCGCGTCCGCGGCCGACGCGACCATCGTCGGCCGCGAGCTCGAGGCGCTGATGGCGACGCTGGACGCTGCCGGGATCGTCAGGGAGCAGGTCCAGTGAGCGCGCTCCAGCTGGTCAGCCGCTACGGGTTGCCTTCCACCGCACAAGTCGCCGTCGGGCCGCTGTCCGACGGCGAGTGGCGGGCGCTCGTCGCGGTGGTGGAGCACCAACGGATCGTCGGCCTCCTCGCCGCTGCGATGGAGGGTGGCGCGCTCGAGGTGACGTCCGCTCAGGCAGCTGACGTCGTGTCGCTGAGCACCATGCTGGCGGTGCGCTCGGTGACGCTTGAACGGGTGATGCTGGAAGCGCTCGGTGTGCTCGACGCGGCCGGTGTCCCTGCCCGGGTGCTGAAGGGCCCCGCAGTGGCTCACCTCGACTACGACGATCCGCAGCTGCGCCAGTTCGGTGATGTCGATCTCCTGCTGCCGGGTCACGCGTTCAACGCGGGCATCGCCGCGCTGCTCGGCGCCGGTGCCACCCGCCCGGTGCCCGAGCTGCGGCCTGGCTTCGACCGGCGCTTCGGCAAGGGTGTGACCCTCGTCTGGCCCGGTGGGGCCGAGCTCGATGTGCACCGGACGCTTGTGGCCGGGCCGTACGGCCACCTCCTCCACCTCGGCGCGCTGTGGGCCGAGCAGGAGGCGGTCACCATCGGCGGCCGCGCGGTCCACGCCCTCAGCCGACGACACCGGTTCGTACATGCGTGCTACCACGCGGCACTCGGTGACCTGTCCGCTCGTCTCAGCGTGCGCCGCGACGTCGCGCAGCTGCTCACCCACCCGGCTTTCGACTGGCCCGCTGTGAGGGAAGCGGTGTCCGGGTGGCAGGGTGAACCGGTGCTCAGCCGAGCTCTCACCCTCGCGTCCGAAGCCCTGCTCCCCGAGCTCGACCACCCAGCGATCGGGTGGGCTCGTGCTCGCCCGACCACCTCGCGCGAGCAACGGATGATCGATGCGTACCTCAGCTCGGACGGTCGGTTCTCGACGCAAGCCTTGGCCACCCTCCGCCACATCGACGGGATCGGATCGAAGCTTGCGTTCACGCGGGCGCTGCTGTTCCCCGCCCCCGAGCACCTCGCGGCGCGGGGACAGCGTGGGCGCGGGCACCTTCGCGCGCGGGGGGCGACTCCTGCGAGCGCGCCCGCGCCGCCCGTGAGCAGGCATCGAGCAAGATGTGAAGTTGTGACGTCGTTCCTCGAGCCGGTTTTCACCACGAGGACCTTTGGCGCTCTAAGCCACCGGTTCCGCGTGCGGACCAGTGACGCCGCGCTGGCCGAGCTGATCGATGGGCTCTTCGACGCGCTGGCCATCGATGGGGGCGACGAAGCGGTGACCACCTACGACCTCTGCTGCGACCGCGGTGGTCTGGTTTGGCAGCTGGCCATCGACGGCGAGGCAACCGGGCACCCACTCGAGGAGGCGTGGTTCCCGGTCCAACGGCTGATGTGGTCCGTGAACCGGGGGGCGGTGGCGACTGAGGGACTCCTGCTGGTCCACGCCGCGGTGGCGGTGAGGGACGGGATGGGCGTCGTGCTGCCGGCGGCGATGGAGGCGGGCAAGACCACCCTCGTGACCGCCCTCGTGCAGCGGGGGTTCGACTACCTCTCGGACGAGATCGCTGCGTACGACCCTGGTACGGGCCGCCTTCTGCCCTATCCCAAGCCGTTGTCTATCGACCAGGGGTCCTGGCACCTGTTCCCGAACCTGGCGCCACCGGCGCCGATGAAGCGGTTCTTCGAGCGCCAGTGGCAGGTGGCGCCGTCGGCGGTCCGGGCGGACGCCGTGGCGCGCTGGGCCACACCGGCCGTGATCATCTCCCCCAGCTACTCGCCGGGCGCCACTGCTGAGCTCACGGATGTTCCTCGCGTGGAGATGCTCCAGCAGCTCGCCGAGCAGACCTTCGGGTTCCTCCGCCGCCCGCAGCGTTCGCTCGAGGGCCTCGTCGGGTTGGTCGACGGCCGGCCGTCGTATCGGCTCCGAGTCGACGACCTCGACAGCGCCTGCGCGGCCATCGCGGCCGTGCTCCCCCTAGCGACCGGAGCCTCCACAAGGTGAAGCGCCACGAACACTCAGCCATCGACCTGGACCTCGTACCACAGCGCGTCGAACCCGAGGCGTCAGTCGAGCTGGATGACCACGAGATCGTGTTCGCGGCCGACCCGCCGCGGCTCCACACGTTGAGCCCCTCCGCGCGGCTGGCGTGGTCGTGCTTCGACGGCACGGTGTCGCTCCGCGAGCTGGCGCAGGAGCTCAGCGACGAGCTCGGGGTCGCGCTCCCCGAGATGGAGGCTGACCTCTTGGCGCTGGCCAGATCGTTGGGGCGGCTGGGCCTCCTCGCCAACGTCGAGCCAGACGACGAGGCGATGGCGGCGCAGCAGCTGTCCGACCCGACCGCCCACGACGGAGGGGACCCGGGTGCGGAGTGAACTGGGACCCCGCTACTCGGAGGTACCCCAGAACAGCTGCCTGCAGGAAGTCGACGCCCTCGACTGGGCCGAGACGCTGACGCTGCAGATCGGTGCCTGGCACGTTGGCGTGCACGTGTCGACGACCGAGCTCGGAGCTGTCCTCCGTAGCGCGTACGAGTCGATCGTCATCCGGGACCCGTTGCGACCCCCGCCGCCGAACGTGTCGCTCTTCGTGCAGCCCACCCGGCGATCAGCCGCTGTGCCCCTCCACACGCTGTACCGGGGATGCCTGCCGATCATGCGCAGCCGGTCACCACGGCGTCTGCTCGACGCCCTCGACGGCGCGCTCCGTGACTTCAACGAGTACAGCGCGACGCGATGTCGTCGCGCTGCAGGCGCTGACCGTCGTGGACACGGTCGCGGGCCATGCCGTCGTGCTCGGTCGGGCGGTCCGCTACCTGCAACCGGGCATCGTCCGCGCCGTGGAGCGGGAGGGCCTCTCGGTAGCGGACGGAATGCTCACGCTCGTCCGCCTCGACGAGGCGGCGGTCGAGGTCGGTGAGCCGCTTGCCGACACCACCCCCGAGGACGACCTCGCCACGCTCGGGGCAGGGACCTCGGTCGAGCGAGGGCCGCCGCCCGGTCGCTACCCCGTCATCGCCCGCTTCGATGTGCACGTGCAGAGCCCCCCACAGTGGGTGGTGGCTGCGGTGCGGCAGACGCGCAACCTCCGGCGCGCGGGGCCGCAGCGAACGCTGGACGCGTTGGCGGGGATCGCCCGGTCGAGCGACTTCTCGGTCCTTCCGTCGTCGGCGCCAGAGGGCGGGCGGGTCAACGCTCGGGTGATTCGCCATCGACTCACCGGATGAGCACCGAGCGCGACAGGACCCGAGCCGTTGGCTCGGGTCCTTTCGAACGCTCAGATGGGTGCGCTAGTTGTTGTCTGTGATGGAGGTGTCGAAGACCAGCGTGTCGCCGGTGTTCTGGACCGCGTACGCGCAGTTCTGGCCCTCGTGCTGCACACCGTTCACGCCATCGAGGAACTGGAAGGTGCAGCCGCTGTTCGCGTCCAGGGTGAGTGTGAGGATGTCACCGTTCTGCGAAACCGAGATGATCGAGCCAGGGTCCTCGAGGATCTCAGAGTCCTCCCAACCGGTCGGCACCTTGTTCTGGGCCAGGCACACCGGGATGCCCCAGTTCCCGTTCGGCGGATTGCCTGGGTCGTCTGCGAACTGCCCGGTGCCTTCCTCGAACTTCCATCGGTAGACGCCGTCGAGGCCCCCGCCGGAGCACGACACAGTGCCCGCCACATAGGAGAACCCGGTGATCGGCGACCCGTTGTCCTGGCCGAGGGCCGGGGTGTTGAAGGTGGTCACCACGGGGGTGACCCACGCGATCGTGCCACCCACCACGGCGCTGCGCTTCAGCATGCTGCGCCGGGAGATCCCACCCTTGCTGATCTGATCGGTCATGTCGTGCTCCTGCATCGATGATGTGCCGCGCCCGCCCATCACGGCCGCTGGCATCACCCTACGAACGGCACGAACCGGGCGAGTACGACGCAAGGACGATCTTTCCTACGCATCTGCCGCACCTGGGGCATCAGAACAGCTCGATGTCACCGAGCGTGAGCTTCCATGTGCTGAGCGCGGGCATCGGCAGGGCGGTGGCCGCGGCCCGCCACACGAGCCGAGGACCCTGCCCGACCAGCGGCACCGCGCCCGCCCGCAACCCTGGCCCGCTCAGGCCGGTGAGGTGGTCGGCGCCTGACCTTTGGGCGATGGACCGCAGCAGCGCCCCCGCTCGACGACGATCTCCGTCCGGCACGAGCAGCTCGACCACCGCGGCCTCGAGCGCTTTGCCCCGGCGTCGAACCCGGAACATCCCGATCCCGTCTTCCACGGAGGTCCCCACCAGCACGGCGCGGTAGTGCAGCGGCGCGAACCCGTACCGCCATCGCAGGTAGGGGACGCTGCGGGCCGTGGACAGGCCCGGGGGAGCGAGGATCGAGGCCAGCAGGCGCTCGACGCCGTCTCCGTCCGCCAGCGCGTCGGCGGCCGGGACCCCGGCTTGTGAGGGTAGCGACCACTTGTCAGCCGGCACGCGCGAGGCTGCGATCCGGGGGAGGGCACGCAGGGAGGTCGGCCGGGCGACGGCTCCGAGCCTCCCGACGTCCTGCCAGCCGAGCTTCAGGTAGCCAGGCCGGCTCTGGTCGTTGGGCGTGTTGAACACGAAGTCGACGCCCTCGGCGGTGACCGCCGCGAGAGCGTGGCGCGTCAGCGAGGAGAAGATGCCGCGTCCCTGCCAATCCGGGTGGGTGGCGGTGTCCACCGCGCGCACTGCTCGCCGAAGGTCGTCGCCGCCGTAGCGCAGCTCCCAGCGCAGGAACGTGCGGAAGCCGACCACCCGCCCGTCGTCGACTGCGACCCACGCCGGGGAGGCCCCGAACGGGTTCTGCCGGTGCTTCCATTCGAAGAACGCCCGGTGCTCGGTGTCGGGCACCCAGCCGAGCGAGGCCGCCAGCAGGTCGAGGACGGCGCCGTCTTCGGCGGGATCGTGCTCACGGATCTCGATGTCGCCCGAGGGGATGGAGGGGTGGCCGATCCCGTCAGTCTGTCGCGTTCCCCCGGCAGCGTGGCAGGGTACGCCCGTGCGGGTCCTCCACCTCATCAAAGGACTCGGTCCGGGGGGTGCGGAGCGCCTACTCGTCTCGCTCACCGAGGTCCGGTCGGCGTCGGTGGAGGTCGACGTCGCCTACGTCCTCCGGCACAAGAACCATCTGGTGGCCGAGCTTCAGGGGGCTGGGGGCACCGTGCACCTCCTCGGCGGCCGTGGGGGCCTCCACGACCCACGCTGGCCGGTTCGGCTGCTGCAGCTCGTGGGCGCCCGCCGGCCCGACGTCGTGCACCTCCACTCTCCGGCGGTCGCCGCGCTGGCCAGGCCGGTGCTGCGTCTCGCGCGCCCCGGCCGGCCGTGGTGTCGACGGAGCACAACCAGTGGGCGGCCTTCAGCCGCACCACCCGCATTGCCAACGCGCTCACGCTGCCGCTCGACGACCTCCGCCTCGCGGTGTCCGAGGAGGTACGGCGCTCGGCCTGGCCGCGCTGGCAGCGCAACACCACCGTGCTGATCCACGGCATCCCCGTCCGACGGCTCATGGCCCGACGCGGCGAGCGGGCAGCGGCGCGGCGAGATCTCGGCATCGACGACGCGGACATCCTCGTGACGACCATCGCCAACCTCCGGGAGAAGAAGGACTACCCCACCCTTCTCGCGGCCGCTCGCCAGGCCATCGCGCTCGAGCCCCGGCTCCGGTTCGTGGCCGTCGGCCATGGCCCGCTGGAGGCCGACCTGCGCGCTCGTCACGCCGAGCTCGGCCTCGGCGACCGGTTCCGGTTCCTGGGCTACCAGCGGGACCCGGCGCACATCCTCGCGGCCAGTGACATCTTCACCCTCACCTCTCGGCACGAGGGGCTCTCGATCGCCCTCCTCGAGGCGTTCGCTCTCGGCGTTCCGGCGATCACGAGCCGCGCCGGCGGGATCGTGTCCGTCCTCGAAGCGGGAGGGCCGGGGATCCTCGTCCCCATCGGTGCCGTCGAGGAGTTCGCCGCCAGCTACGTGGGCCTGGCACGCGATCACGACCGCCGCCGCGCCCTCGGTGAGCTCGCCGGGTCCCGGGCGACGCACTTCGACATCGAGACCACGCAGCGTTGGTTGGAGGCGACGTACGCGACCCTCATCGACGGTCCGCTGCGGCGGGAAGGCCGCAAACTCGACCCCTTGTGACCCCACGGAGAGTGGGTATAGCGTCAGGAGGCACGGCGGGCGCCGCGTGAGCACACGCTGCGGGTTCAGGGCGAAACCACGCACTGGGGATTCGAGATGGGTACGGAGGACGCCACCGGTCGAACCGGCTGGTGGCCACGGGTGGCAGGGTTGAGCGTCCGCCCCAGCGCGGACCTCCTTCTGGCGGCGTTTGACGCGGTGCTGCTGGCCCTCGGGTACGTGATCGCGCTCGAGCTGCGCTTCGAGGGTGCGGTGCCCCGCACGATCTGGTCCTCGATGCTTCCGTGGCTCGTCGTCGCGGTCGCCGTGGGGATCGGCTCCCTCTGGGCGTGGGATCTCTACGGGCAGGTGTGGCGGCACGCCAGCGCACAGGAGGCTCGCCGCCTGCTGGGTGCGATGACCTCGACGATGCTCGTCCTGTCCGGCTTCGAGCTCATGGCCGATCGCCAGGCGCCGTGGTCGGTGGTCCTCCTCGGCGGCGGCGTGTCGACCGCCCTGTTGGGCGCTGTCCGGTTCCACAGCCGGCTGTTCTCCTTCCGGCGCCACGGCGACAGCAGCGGCGGGCTGCGGGTGATCGTCATCGGGGCGAAGGACGCGGGAGCGGCCCTCGTGGCCGAGATGCAGAAGAGCCCCGGCGCCGGCTACACGCCGGTTGCCCTGCTCGATCCCGAGCCGGCTCTCCATGGGCGTTGGGTCCACGGCATACGCGTCGCCGGTGGCATCGATGTGCTCGCACGGGTGGCCGAGCGCACCGACGCCCACCAGGCCGTCCTCGCGGTGACATCGCCCGGTTCGGAGCTGACACGCGACGTGGCGGCGGCGGCGGAGTCGGCCGGAGTGGCGCTCAAGCTCCTGGGCGGGATGTCGGGCCGCATCCGGGGCGGCGTGGGGCTCCACCACATCCGCGACCTTCGGGTCGACGATCTCATCGGTCGAGCCCAGGTCGACACGGACCTCGCCGCGGTGGGTGCCATGCTGCGTGGCCGCCGCGTGCTGATCACGGGCGCCGGCGGGTCGATCGGGTCCGAGATCGTGCGGCAGGTGGCACGGTTCGAACCGGCCTCGCTCGTGGCGCTCGACCACGACGAGTCGCACCTCTTCGACCTGGCCAGCACGCTCGAGTGCTCGATCGTGCAGCTGCTCGCTGACATCCGCAACCCGATCGCGATCGATCGGGCGTTGCACCAGCACCGACCTGAGGTCGTGTTCCACGCGGCGGCGCACAAGCACGTCCCCCTCTTGGAGGCCCATCCGAGCGAAGCCGTGCTCACCAACTTGATCGGCACGAAGAACCTCCTCGATGCCTGTGACTCCAACGGCGTAGACCGCGTCGTGTTCATCTCGACCGACAAGGCGGTCCGTCCTACGAGCGTCATGGGCGCCTCGAAGCGGCTCGGCGAGCAGCTGGTACTGACCAGCGGTCACCCGGGTGCGATCCGCACGGCGGTGCGGTTCGGCAACGTGCTGGGGAGCCGCGGGAGCGTCGTCCCCACGTTCATGCGGCAGATCGAAGCCGGTGGCCCGGTCACCGTGACCGACGAGCGGATGACCCGCTACTTCATGAGCATCCCCGAGTCTGTGCAGCTGGTGCTGCAAGCCGCGACGCTGGCCCGCGGTGGCGACCTCTATGTGCTCGACATGGGTGAGCCGGTCCGCATCATCGACCTCGCCGAGCGGATGATCCGCCTGTCGGGCCGTCGCGTTGGGATCGACATCGAGGTCCAGATCACTGGGATCCGTCCCGGCGAGAAGCTCAGCGAGGAGCTCCAGTTCGACGACGAGCCGGCCGAGTCCACCAGCCACCCGGCGATCACCCGGATCGTCCCCACCCTGCCCGACTCGGACGCGCTCTCCTGGTCGCTCCGACAGCTGAGCGTGCTCGCGGCCGAGCAGCGCGACGACGACGTGCGGGCCGCGCTGCTGACGGCAGCACGGGGTTTGCCGGCGCTGGGCCTGACAAACGAGGTCGACGACCTCCCACGCGGCGCAACCGCGTAGCTCCGGTCATCGACATGGTCGACGGGACGGCGGACACTTCCGACAGCGACACCCACCTCGCAGCGCTCCTCAGCAGAATCGGAGATCGCTCCGCGAAGGTCGCCGTCGTAGGTCAGGGCTATGTGGGCCTGTCAGTGGCGATCGCTGCAGCGACGGCGGGGTTCACCACCGCCGGTGTCGACCTCGACGTGGAGCGGATCACAGCACTCTCGGCTGGCCAGCTCGTCGTCGCCGGTGTCGACGACGCGACCTTCGCCACGGCCATGGCGACGGGTCACCTGCGGTTCGGCTCTGGCTTCGACACCGTCAGCGGGGCGGACGTGGTGCTGATCTGTGTGCCCACGCCCCTGGTTGAGCACCGCCCCGATCTCACCTCCGTTGAACGGGCGGCGGCGGCGATCGGCGAGAAGATCGCTCCCGGCGCCCTCGTCGTCTTGGAGTCCACCACGTACCCCGGCACCACCGAACAGATCGTGGTCCCCCTGTTGGAGGCGGGGGGGAGGGTGACGAGGTCGGACGTGCTGGTGGCGTACTCGCCCGAACGGATCAACCCCGGCGACACGGCGCACCCGTTCGCAACCGTGCCGCGCGTTGTTGGAGGGCTCACGCCGGGCGGCACCACCGCCGCTGCGGCGTTCTACGGGACGCTCGTCGACGTGGTCCACCCGGTGAGCGGCTGCCGGGCCGCCGAGCTGGCGAAGCTGCTCGAGAACACGTTCCGGCTCGTCAACATCGCGCTCGTGAACGAGCTGGCTCAGCTCTGCGCCGACCAGGGGATCGACGTCTGGGAGGTCATCGACGCCGCGGCGACCAAGCCCTTCGGGTTCATGCCGTTCTTCCCCGGGCCCGGCGTGGGAGGCCACTGCATCCCGCTCGACCCCACCTACCTCACGTGGCAGTCGCGCAGGGACACGGGGCGCCCGTTCCGGCTCGTCGAGATGGCGGCGGACATAAACAACCAGATGCCTACCTACGTGGCCCGGCGGATCATGGACGCCCTCAACGACCGTGGGATCGCCGTACCCGGCGCACAGCTGCTCGCGCTCGGGGTGACGTACAAGGCCGATGTCGGCGACGTCCGCGAGTCCGCCGCGCTCGAGGTCCTCGACGTGCTCGCCCGCCGAGGGGCGGCGATCGCGTTCCATGACCCCTTTGTCGAGGAGATCTGCACCGATGGCGAGCTCCTCCACCGGGTCGACCTGACGACGGAAGCACTCGCGGGTGCGGACGCGGTCCTGCTGCTGACACCGCACGCGGATTACGACGTAGACGTCCTCCTTGCATCCGCCTCGCTCCTGTTCGACGCCAGGAACGCCGCGGCAGAGCGCACCGCGCCGAACCTGGAGGTCCTGTGACCGACCTGCCCGCCGCTGCTCGGCGGGGCCTGCCGCGTTCCCCGACGGCCTGCCCCTGGTGCGGCCCACGCTGCACGACGTGCCGGGACTGGTCGGCCGACTCTCGGACGTCCTCGACAGCGGGCAGCTCACCAACGGCCGGATCGTCCGACAGCTCGAGGACGAGGTGTCCGAGCGGCTCGGTGTAGAGGTGGTCGCGGTGTCGAGCTGCACGGCCGGGCTGATGCTGGTGCTGCAGGCGTTCGGACCGCACGGGCGCGTGGTGCTCCCGAGCTTCACCTTCTCGGCGTCGGCGCACGCAGTGGTGTGGGCGGGCGGAGATCCCGACTTCGTCGATGTCGAGCCCGCACGCGGGACGCTCGATCCGGACGGGCTCGCGGAGCTGCTGGCCGGGGCCAGCGCGGTCACCGCGACGCACCTCTATGGCGGGCCGTGCGAGGTCGAGGCACTGGAGCTAGCGGCCGCCGCCGCCGGCATCCCGCTCGTCTTCGACGCCGCGCACGCGCTCGGCAGCTGGCGGGGTGACCGTCCAGTGGGATCCTTCGGGACGGCGGAGGTCTTCAGCCTCAGCCCGACGAAGGTCGTTGTTGCGGGGGAGGGTGGCCTGGTGGCCACCGATGATGCGGAGCTCGCCGAGGCGATCCGGCTCGGCCGGGACTACGGCAACCCGGGCGACTACGACTGCCGGTTCCCCGGGCTCAACGCACGCATGAGCGAGCTGCACGCGGCCGTTGCGCGGGCGTCCTTCGCCCGGGTCGACCAGAACGTGGCCGCGCGAGGTGAGCTGGTCGATCGGTTCGAGGCCACCGTGACTGGGGTGCCGGGGCTGAGAGTCGTCCGGCCCGCCCCGGGTGACACCTCGACCTTCAAGGACCTCACCGTGGTCATCGATGCCGACGCGTTCGGTGTCGGTGCCGCGGAGGTGCAGGTGGTCCTCGCGGCCGAGGGCATCGACTCCCGCCGCTACTACCACCCACCGATCCATGCTCAGGAGGCGTACGCCGGCAGGTGGCAGACGCAACGGCCGCTGCCGGTCACCGACGCCCTCGCCTCGTCCGTGTTGAGCCCGCCGTTGTGGTCGCACATGGCGCCCTCGACCGTGGAACGCGTGGGCGAGGCGTTCCTCCGCATCCACGGCCACGGACCCGCGCTTCAGCAGGCGCTGCGGCCACCGGTTTGAACTTGATGTTCTCAGCATCAAGTTTCCTCAGTCATGGATAGGCTGCCGCCATGGCGCTCGAACCGAACCGCTGGACGCAGAAGACCCAAGAGGCGATCACGCGGGCCGTCGAGACGGCCACGGCCGAGAGCAACCCTGAGGTCACGCCGGACCACCTCCTAGCGGCCCTGCTCGGGCAGGAGGAGGGGATCGTGCTCCCGATCCTGCAGCGGGTCGGCAAGACCCCGCTCGAGGTCCGGAACCGGGCGGCCGACGCCCTCGCCAAGCTCCCGAAGGCCTACGGCGGCGAGTCCCGGCTCTCCCGTGAGCTCCAGCAGGTCATCGAGTCGGCCGACGTCACGCGGGCCGAGCTGCACGACGAGTACCTGTCCACCGAGCACCTCCTCCTAGCTCTCGCCGACCGCATCGGCGTCGAGCGCGAGGCCCTGCTCGCCGCGATGGCCGAGGTGCGGGGCAGCCACCGGGTCACCTCGCAGAACCCCGAGGAGCAGTACCAGGCCCTCGAGAAGTACGGCCGGGATCTCACCGCCGACGCCCGGGCGGGCAAGATCGACCCCGTCATCGGGCGCGACGAGGAGATCCGACGGGTCATCCAGGTGCTCTCGCGGCGCACGAAGAACAACCCGGTCCTCATCGGCGAGCCGGGCGTGGGCAAGACCGCCATAGTCGAGGGCCTGGCCCGCCGCATCGTCGAGGGCGACGTCCCCGAGACGCTCAAGCACAAGCGCCTCATCAGCCTCGACCTCGGCTCGATGGTCGCCGGCGCGAAGTACCGAGGCGAGTTCGAGGAGCGCCTGAAAGCAGTCCTGAAGGAGATCACCGATGCCGAGGGCGAGGTGATCACCTTCATCGACGAGCTCCACACCGTGGTCGGCGCGGGTGCGGCCGAAGGGTCGATGGACGCCGGGAACATGCTGAAGCCCCTCCTCGCCCGGGGCCAGCTGCGGATGATCGGCGCCACCACGCTCGACGAGTTCCGCAGCCACGTGGAGAAGGACGCCGCCCTCGAGCGCCGCTTCCAGCAGGTCTTCGTGGGCCAGCCCAGCGTGGAGGACACCATCGCCATCCTCCGAGGGCTGAAGGAGCGCTACGAGGTCCACCACGGCGTGCGCATCCAGGACGCGGCCCTCGTCGCGGCGGCCGTGCTCTCTGACCGCTACCTCACGGGCCGCTTCCTGCCCGACAAGGCGATCGACCTGATCGACGAGTCGGCCTCCAAGCTCCGCATCGAGATCGACTCGCTGCCCACCGAGATCGACGTGGTCGAGCGACGGGTCCGCCAGCTGGAGATCGAGCGCGTCGCCCTGGCCAAGGAGACCGACGCGGCGTCCGAGGAGCGGCTGAAGGCCTTGGATGCCGAGCTGGCCGACCTCACCGAGCAGCGCGACGGCATGCTCGCCCACTGGACGAACGAGAAGGAGGCCATCGGGCGCATCCAGGCGCTGAAGGAGGAGCTCGAAGGCCTGCGCAACGACCTGGAGCGGGAGTCCGACCTCGAGAAGGCAGCCGAGATCCGCTACGGCCGGATCCCTGAGCTCGAGCGGGCCGTCGAGGAGGCCAGCTCCGCCCTCGACGGCCTCCAGGGCGGCCAGCGCATGCTCAAGGAGGAGGTGGACGCCGAGGACGTGGCCGAGATCGTGGCCAAGTGGACCGGCGTCCCGGTGTCCCGCCTCATGGAGGGGGAGACGGCCAAGCTCGTCCGCATGGAGGAGGTCCTCCACGAGCGGGTGATCGGCCAGGAGGAAGCGGTCACCGCGGTGGCCCACGCCATCCGGCGGAGTCGGGCCGGGCTGTCCGACCCTCACCGGCCCATCGGCTCGTTCCTCTTCCTCGGCCCGACCGGTGTGGGCAAGACCGAGCTGGCCCGCACGCTGGCCGACTTCATGTTCGACGACGAGCGCGGCAATGGTCCGCATCGACATGTCCGAGTACATGGAGAAGCACTCGGTGAGCCGCCTGGTCGGCGCTCCTCCCGGCTATGTCGGCTACGACCAGGGGGGCCAGCTCACAGAGGCAGTACGGCGCCGTCCGTACTCGGTGATCCTGCTCGACGAGGTGGAGAAGGCTCACCCTGACGTCTTCAACATCCTCCTGCAGGTGCTCGACGACGGCCGGCTCACCGATGGCCAGGGCCGCACGGTCGACTTCACCAACGTCGTGCTGATCATGACGTCGAACCTGCCGGGCGAGCCGATCGACCACTTCCGGCCCGAGTTCGTGAACCGGATCGACGAGATCGTCCGCTTCCGGGCCCTGACCGAGGCCGACCTGGCCCCGATCATCAAGATCCAGCTCGACCACCTGCGCGACCGCCTGGCTGACCGGCGCATCACCCTCGAGGTCACCGACGCGGCCCTGGCCGAGCTGGCCAAGCTGGGCTACGACCCGGCCTTCGGCGCCCGGCCCGTCAAGCGGGTGATCCAGCGCGAGGTCGCCGATCGGCTGGCCTCAACCCTGCTCGACGGTGGCGTGGCCGACGGCGACACCGTCGTAGTCGACGTTGAAGGCGGCCAGATCCGGATCCGAACCGGGCTGTGACGAAAACCACGCTCCGCGGCCGGTAGGCCGGATTACCCACTGGCAGCGACCGCTCAGCGTGGTGTAAGTTCCTTCGCAGGGAAGCTCTGATCCGACGACTGAACTGGTCGCTGCGTCGTCGGGGAGCTACAGCGAACCCGGCCCTGGCAGTGGAATCGACATCCATTCCGCCGGGCGGGCATGCAATCACGGAACGCTCCGGTGGTACTCGACAGGAGCTGACGTGAAGACCAAGCAAACGGAGCACGGCTGGGTGCGCCGGTTCGGAGTCGCATCGGTGATCGTGGGCATGCTGCTCGCCGTCGTCGGGCTCACGGCCACGCCGGCCTCGGCCAACCACAACGGCCAGAAGTACACGATCTGCCACCGGACCAACTCCAACGGCAACCCCTACGTCCAGATCACCGTCGACGAAGCGGCCGTCGACGGTGCGGCGCCCGGCAAGGGGGACCACTTCCTCGAGCACGTCGGCCCTGTGTGGGACGGCACCCAGAAGGCAGCTCAAGATCGAGTGGGGCGACATCATCCCGCCGATCCCCGGTCACCACGCCGGCCTCAACTGGACCGCCGCCGGCCAGGCCATCTACAACAACGGCTGCAATCCCGTGGTGCCCGTCCCCACTGGTGACATCACGCTGGCCAAGCTGACCACGGGCCCGGCCGCTCCCGCTGCCGGCACGAACTTCACCTTCACGGTGGTCTGCCAGAGCGGCAACGTGCCGGCCTCACCGGTCCTGATCGCGTCCGGCGCGGCCGCCGTCGCGGTCGCCACCGGAGTCGCCGTCAACGACACCTGCACGATCACCGAGACCAACACCCGGTGCGCAGCGGCCTCGTGTTCTCGGTGAACGGCGCCGTCCAGCCTGCCGGCACCCAGGTCGTGGTCACGATCACCGGTCCGGGCAGCGTCGCTGTCGTCGCCACGACGACTTCCCCCGGGTCGCTCCGGTCACCGGCGATGTCACGCTGGCCAAGTCAACCCGGGCCGAACGCCCCGGTGCGTCGGTGGGAACCCGGACTTCACTTCACCGTCGTGTGCACAGCGGCAACGTGCCGGTGTCGCCCGGTCCGAGCCATCGCCTCGGGCGCCCCTCCGGTCCGCGGTCGGCGAACGGCGTGGCTCGTCGGTGACACGTGCACGATCACCGAGACCGATCCTCCAGGGCGCTGCACTCGGTGGTCTTCTCCGTCAACGGCGTCCCGCAGCCTGCCGGCACTGCAGGTCATCGTCACGGTCGCCTCGGCGGCCCGGCACGTGGCGCGTCTCGCGTGGCGACGAACGACTTCCCCGTCCTCCGCGACCCGGTCACGGCCGACGTCACGTTGGCCGAGGTCACCACCGGGCCGCAACGCTCCGGCGCCGGGCACGAACTTCACCTTCACGGTGTCTGCGTCAGCGGCGCCGTGCCGGTGTCTCGACCCCGTCGCGACTCGCTTCCAGCGCCAGCCCCGGCTCCGATCCCGGGCTCGGTCGCCAGCGCCTGCGTGGTCCGCCTCGGCTGACCAACACCGGCACCCGATGCGTCGAGTCACCGGATGCACCAACGTCGGCAGCCTCGACGACCTCCGGTCACCGTGCGGGACCGGAGCCGTTCAGCCCCAGGGCCCGCATGTGCCACGGTCATCACCGTGACGTCGGTGCCGACGTCGTGGTCGCGGCCTCCAACGACTTCCCCGCGGCAGGCGGTCCCGGTGGGGCGCGGCGGTCCCGGCGGTGGCGGTGGCGGTCCCGGCGGTGGCGGCGGCGGCCCGGGCAACCCCAACCCCGGCACACCGCCGGTGACGCCTCCCGGCCCGCCGGTGGACGAGTGCCCGACGCTGCCTGGCGTCCAGCTGAACCCGGACGACTGCCTCGTCCAGGTCCTGCCGACCCCGCCGATCGAGCGTCCCACCACGCCCGAGACGCCCGAGACGCCTGAGGTGCCGGAGACGCCGGAGACCCCGGCGCCCCAGCAGCCCACCAACGTCGGCGGCGTCGTCGTGCCCCGCACGCTGCCCCAGACCGGCACCGATGCTCTGCCGTTCGTCGAGCTGGGTCTCGGGATGATCCTCCTCGGCGCCGGCGCCGTGCTCTTCGGGAGGGAGCGCACCGCTCTGATCTGATCAGGCGGGACGGAAGCACCGAAGGCCGGGGTCCGCCCCGGCCTTCGGCGCGTCTCGGGGCGGCCGCGGCCTTGCGGGTAGCATCGACCGCTGTCCCCGAAACAGCTGAGGAGACGGGCGCGTGCCTGCAACGATCATCGTCGGAACCCAATGGGGAGACGAGGGCAAGGGCCGCTTCACCGACCTCTTCGCCAAGGAGATGCACCTCGTCGTGCGCTACCAGGGAGGCCACAACGCCGGCCACACCCTCGTGGTCGACGGCGAGACCTTCGCCCTCCAGCTCATCCCCAGCGGAGTGCTCTACGGCCACATCACGCCGGTGATCGGCAACGGCGTGGTGGTCGACCCCGCCGTGCTGCTGGCCGAGGTGGAGATGCTCGAGGCGCGGGGGATCGACTGCTCCAAGCTCAAGGTCTCGGGCAACGCCCACCTGATCCTGCCCTACCACCAGCTCATGGACAGGGTCACCGAGCGGCACCTGGGCAAGAACGCCCTCGGCACCACCCGTCGTGGCATCGGGCCGGCTTACGCCGACAAGGCGGCCCGCGTCGGCCTGCGGGTCCAGGACCTCTACGACCCCAAGATCTTCCGGGAGAAGCTGGCCCTCGTGCTGAAGGAGCGCTCGGCCGTCCTCACCAAGGTCTACAACCAGCTCCCGCCCACGGTCGACGAGATCGCGGCGGTGTACCTCGACGACCTTGCCCCCCGGATGCAGCCCTACGTCGCCGACACGATCAACCTCGTGCACGAGGCGCTCGAGGCGGGCCAGCACGTGCTCTTCGAGGGCGCCCAGGCCACGTTCCTCGACCTCGACCACGGCACGTATCCCTTCGTGACGTCGTCGAACCCGATCGCGGGCGGCGCGTGCACCGGCGCCGGCGTGGGGCCCCGCCACATCGACCGGGTCGTCGGCGTGGCCAAGGCGTACGTCACCCGGGTGGGGGCGGGCCCGTTCCCCACCGAGCTCACCGACGAGATCGGCGACACCCTGGTGGAGAGAGGCCACGAGTTCGGCACCAACACCGGGCGCAAGCGCCGGCCGGGCTGGTTCGACGCCGTCATGCTCCGCCACGCCGTGCGCCTCAACAGCCTCTCGGAGCTGGCCATCACCAAGCTCGACATCCTCGACGCGTTCGACGAGGTGAAGGTGTGCGTGGCCTACGAGATCGATGGGCGGCGGCTCGATCACCTCCCCGACAACCAGTCGGACCTCCACAAGGTCACCCCTGTCTACGAGACGTTCCCCGGGTGGGGCACTGACCTGAGCGAGGCGACAGAGCCGGGCCAGCTCCCGGACAAGGCCCGCGACTACGTGACCTTCCTCGAGCAGCAGGTCGGCGTTCCGATCCGCCTGCTCGGCGTCGGCCCCGGTCGCGACCAGTACGTCCAGCTTGGGAGCCGAGCCGACAGGCGAGGCGACCAATGAGCGCAGCGTCGCTTGTCGGGCTGGGACGAGTCCAGCCCCGCCCCTATCCGCGCATCTCGTTCAGCGCCTGATGCGGGTCGTCGTCGTCGGGTCCGGGGGCCGGGAAGCCGTCCTGGCCGAGGTGCTGGGCCGGACCGCGGAGGTCGTGGTCACGCCGGGCAACCCCGGCATCCCCGGCTCGCTGGCCACCGACCCCGAGCAGCTCGACGCCGACCTCTTCGTGATCGGCCCCGAGGCTCCCCTGGTGGACGGGCTGGCCGACCGCTTGCGGGCCGCGGGGAAGCCGGTCTTCGGCCCGGGCGCCGACGGGGCCCAGCTCGAAGGGTCCAAGGCCTGGCTGAAGGAGCTGGTGACGGCGGCGGGGGTGCCCACGGCCCGCTACGGGGCCTTCAGCGACGAGACCGAAGCACTCGCCTTCCTGCGCAGCCTGCCCGGGCCCTACGTCGTCAAGACCGACGGTCTGGCGGCCGGCAAGGGCGTGCTCGTGACCGAAGACCTGGCCGAGGCCGAAGCCGACGTGCGGGACAAGCTCTCCGGCGCCTCCTTCGGTGCCGCCGGGACCACCGTGGTCGTCGAGGAGGGCATGACCGGCCCCGAGGTGTCGGTCTTCGCCATCTGCGACGGCACCGACACCGTCGTCCTCGACCCGGCGCAGGACTTCAAGCGGGTGGGCGACGGCGACGTCGGCCCCAACACCGGCGGCATGGGGGCCTACTGCCCGTTGCCCTGGCTGCCCGCCGGCTTCGTCGAGGACATCGCCGAGCGCTTCGTCCGCCCCACTCTGGCCGAGCTGCGCCGCCGCGGGATCGACTACCGCGGCGTGCTCTACGCCGGGCTGATGCTCACCTCCGAGGGGACCAAGCTCGTCGAGTACAACGTCCGCTTCGGCGACCCCGACAGCCAGGTCGTGCTCCTGCGCCTCACCTCCGACCTGGCCGCCCTCCTGGCCGAGGCGGCCGCCGGCGCTCTGGTCAGCCAGCCCACCTACGCCGACGAGGCCGCCGTGCTCGTCGTGGCCGCCGCCGAGGGCTACCCCACCGACGTCCGCCCAGGCGACGTCATCGAGGGTCTCGACGCCGCCCGGGCCGTCCCGGGCGCGTTCGTCTACCCAGCCGGCGTTGCAGCGGGCGCCGACGGCCAGCTCGTCACAGCCGGCGGTCGAGTGCTCGACGTCGTGGGCCGGGGCCCCGACGTCGCCGCAGCCCGCAAGACCGCCTACGACGCCGTCGCCTGCCTGCGCTGGCCAGGCATGCACCACCGCACCGACATCGCGACCCAACCCCCCGCGAGGCAATAGGTTCCGTTTCTCGAGAGTGCGGAAGTGGAACCCATTGCCTCGGGCAAGGACTCGGAGAGGACACCGAATGAGCTACAAGGTCGCCGTGCTGATGGGCTCGCCCAACGACATGCCCAAGATGCAGCCGGGCATCGACACGCTCGAGCGCTTCGGCATCGAAGCCGATGTGAGGGTGCGGTCCGCCCACCGCAACCCGGCCGACGTGACCGCGCTCGCCTCTTCGGCCCGAGAGGAGGGCTACGCAGCCTTCATCTGCGGGGCGGGGATGGCCGCCCACCTGGCTGGTGTCGTCGCGGCCCACACCACGCTCCCCGTGGTGGGCGTGCCCATCTCGGGCGGGGCCCTGAACGGCGTGGACGCCCTCTACTCCACGGTCCAGATGCCCAAGGGCATCCCCGTGGCCACCGTCGCCATAGACGGGTCCATGAACGCGGCCCTGCTCGTCGTCCAGATGCTCGCCATCACCGATACCGACCTGGCGACCCAGCTGGCCGCCCACCGGGCCGAGATCGCGGGCTGACCTCGGTCAGTCGGCGAAGGTGGGGAGCTGCTCGGGGCGGTCCTCCCACCACGGCGTGGCCCAGTCGGAGGCCACCGGCGCCGAGCGCCGGCGGCGCCACCTCGCTGGCCGCGGCGACGTGGTCCTCTTCGGGGGCCTCCGCCGTGCCCTTGGCCGCCTTGGCGGCCGCCTTCGCCTCGGCCTTGGCCGCCTTCTGGAGGGCCTTCAGCTCTCGCTTCGGCATGACCGGCCGGGCCCCGGCGGTGCGGACACCGCCGGCCACCATGGCGCAGCCCATGCAGAACGGGGGCTTCTTGTCCCCGAACGCGTAGACGAGGCAGTCGTTGCACCACGACCCGCCGCAGCGTCGGCAGATCGCGACGCCCTTCTCGTGGGGGTGCTTGGCACAGCAGTCCATGGTCGTCGCCCTCCTCCAACTCAGCGATCGTCGACCGCGGCCAGTTGGGTATCGGGTCAAACGGCCCATTTCTTGAGTCGCGCGATCGGCTGCTCGCTGGCTGCCTCTCACCGGGGGGTGGGAAGATGCGGACATGCCGGGCACCTCGCTCCCGAACGTGCTCGCCGCCCGCTACGCCAGCGCCCCGATGGCTGAGCTGTGGTCTCCTGAGCACAAGGTCGTCCTCGAGCGGCGCCTGTGGGTGGCGGTCCTGCGGGCCCAGCGCGACCTCGGCGTCGACATCCCCGCCACGGCCATCGACGACCACGAAGCCGTGATCGAGAAGGTGGACCTGGCCAGCATCGAGGCCCGCGAGCGGGTCACGAAGCACGACGTCAAGGCCCGGATCGAGGAGTTCTCGGCCCTCGCAGGGCACGAGCTCGTCCACGCCGGCATGACCTCGCGGGACCTCACCGAGAACGTCGAGCAGCTCCAGGTGCGGGCCGCGCTGACCCTCGTGCGTGACCGGATGGTCACCGCACTGGCCCGCCTGGCCGAGCGGGCCGCCGAGCACGCCTCGCTGGTCGTCACGGGCCGGAGCCACAACGTGGCCGCCCAGGCCACCACCCTGGGCAAGCGCTTCGCCAACGCCGGAGAGGAGCTGCTCCAGGCCCTCCAGCGGGTCGAGGAGCTCCTGGCCCGCTACCCGCTGCGCGGCATCAAGGGCCCGGTCGGCACGCAGCAGGACATGCTCGACCTCCTCGGCTCACCGGAGCGGGTCGCCCAGCTGGAGGCGGCCGTGGCCGACCACCTCGGCTTCGACGCCGCTCTCACCAACGTGGGCCAGGTGTACCCGCGCTCGCTCGACCTCGACGTGGTGGCTGCGCTCGTCCAGGCCGCGGCCGGACCATCCAGCCTGGCCACCACGATCCGCCTCATGGCCGGCCTCGAGCTGGCCACGGAGGGCTTCAAGCCGGGGCAGGTGGGCTCGTCGGCCATGCCCCACAAGATGAACAGCCGGTCCTGCGAGCGGATCAACGGGCTGGCCGTCGTGCTCCGCGGCCACCTGTCCATGGTCGCCGAGCTGGCCGGCGACCAGTGGAACGAGGGCGACGTGTCCTGCTCGGTCGTGCGCCGGGTGGCCCTGCCCGACGCCTTCCTCGCCGTCGACGGCCTGTTCGAGACGTTCCTGTCGGTGCTCGACGACTTCGGCGCCTACCCGGCCGTGATCGCTCGGGAGCTCGAGCGCTACCTGCCGTTCCTCACGACCACCAAGGTGCTCATGGGCGCAGTGCGGGCCGGGGTGGGCCGCGAGGTGGCCCACGAGGCCATCAAGGAGCACGCCGTGGCCGTCGCCCTGGCCATGCGGGAGCAGGGCGCGGGCGACAACGACCTCCTCGACCGGCTGGCCGCCGACGAGCGCATCCCCCTCGACCGACCGGCGCTGAACGACCTCGTGGGCGAGCCGCTGGGGTTCGTCGGCACGGCCGTTGCCCAGGTCGAGGGCTTCGTCAGCCAGGTGGCCGCCGTCGTCGCCCGCCACCCCGGAGCGGCGACCTACCGCCCCGAACCGATCCTCTGACCGGCCGTCACGGGCCCGTCCACTTCCCAGACGCCCTACGGCGCGCCCGGTAGTCTCAGCCGCCGTGACCGCGGCCCGATCGATCCTTCCATGGGTGGACTCACCCTTCTTCGAGGAGGAGCTGGCGTCGCGTCCCGGCACGGACCTTCAGCGGCAGATCGCGCAAGACTTTCGGCGCGACGGATACGCCGTCATCCCCGGCGCCTTCTCGGAGGCGCTCATCGACCGTGCAGCGCGGGAGCTCGACCGCCTGTTCGAGGATGAGCAGACACGCATCAACCGGCGTGTCCAGGACGTGTGGGAGTACGAGGGTCCGGCCAAGGAGATCGCGGTCAACGACACCGTTCTGGAGACGCTTCGCTATCTGTACGGTCGCGAGCCGATCCCGTTCCAGACCCTCACGTTTCAGCGGGGAACCGAGCAGCGGGGCCACGCCGACACGATCCACTTCAGCTCCCTGCCGGCCCGGTTCATGTGCGCCGTGTGGGTGGCGTTCGAAGACATCACCCCCGACAGCGGCGCGCTGTTCTACTACCCAGGTTCCCATCGCCTGCCTGAGCTGGCCCCGCACGACCTCGGGTTCACCGCTGACACATTCGACTACGTCGCCTACGAGGACCACCAGGAGGCCCTGATGAAGGCGACCGGCCACCAGCCCAAGCAGTTCCACGCCAAGAAGGGTGACGCGCTCCTCTGGTCGTCGAACGTCGTCCACGGCGGGAGCCCGATCCTCGATCCCGACAGCACACGCCGGTCGCAGGTCACCCACTACTTCTTCGACGACTGCGTGTACTACACGCCGATGTACTCCGATGCGCCGGCGGGCGAGTACTACGTGCGCAGCTACCTTCTCGACATCCGCGACCGGCGGCGGCCTCAGCACAGCTACGACGGCCGCGCTGTGGCGCTCAGCGCCCTGCGCAACGGGCGGAGCCGGATCGCGATCTCGCCGTCGCCGCGCAACCACCTCACGGCTGGACTGCACGAGGTCACCGCCGGGTTCCCCCGCACCATCCACCGCGCGAAGGGCGTCGGTCGCCGGCTGCTCAAGCGCCGACGAGCGAACCGGAGCTAGTCGTTGCCCATCCCCGGCGTTGAACCCATGAAGTCCGCGCTTCGGAGCGCCCTCGGCATCGAGCGGCTGCACGCCCGCATCGACCAACTCGAGCAGCGCCTCGCCGAGAGCCACGAGGACACTCGCGCCCGATCCACGTCGAGGTGGCGGGAGACGACTCCGAACCTGGGCCTGACGTGGGGCTTGGAGCTCTCCGCGGCGCCGTTCATCACCGCGGTGGAGAAGCACGGGGGGTTCAAGGGCGGCGGCTCGGACGGTCCTCGCGTGCTGGAGATCGGCCCCGGGTACGGTCGGCTGCTCGGTGGCGCGATCGACATGGGCATGCCGTTCGAGCGCTGGACCGGCCTCGACCTGTCCGAGAAGAACGTTGCCCACCTGTCCGCCAAGTTTCCTGCAGACCGCGCCCGCTTCGTTCACGGCGACGCCATGGACGCGGAGCTGGACGAGCCGTGGGACCTCTTGGTCTCGTCGCTGACCATCAAGCACATCTACCCGTCGTTCGAACCCGCGTTCCAGAACCTCCTCCGCTTCGCGGCACCCGAAGCCCAGGTCATCGTGGACCTCATCGAGGGCTCCGGCAGCATGTTCGAGGACAACCAGGTGACCTACATCCGCCGGTACTCCCAACCCGAGCTCATCGAGATGATGGCCCGCCTGGGTTTGAAGGACGTCGCGTTCGACACGGTCGTGCACGCAAAGGGCTACCCGCGTTTGCTCCTCGTCGCCCGGAAGTAGGTTCGGCCTCGTGACGCTGCCTCTTCCCCACCTGTACTCCGGCAAGGTCCGGGACATCTACGCCGTCGGCGACGACCAGCTGCTCATGGTCACCTCCGACCGGCTCTCGGCCTTCGACGTGGTGCTCGACGAGCCCATCCTCCACAAGGGCCGGGTCCTCACGGCCGTATCGGCCTACTGGTTCGAGGTGCTGGGCGACGTGGTGGGCAACCACCTCGTGTCGACCGACGTGAACGACCTGCCCTCCGATGTCGCGGCGGCCGGGGAGGACCTCGCCGGCCGCATCATGCTGTGCCGCAAGGCCGAGATGCTGTCGATCGAGTGCATCGTCCGGGGCTACCTGTCCGGGTCGGCCTGGAAGCAGTACAAGGCCGACGGCACGATGAACGGCGAGAAGCTGCCGGAGGGGCTGCAGGAGAGCGACCAGCTGCCCGAGCCGGTGTTCACCCCGTCGACCAAGAGCGACGTGCACGACGAGAACATCTCCTTCGCCCAAGCCGTCGACCTCGTGGGCGAGGACTTGGCCACCAAGGCCAGGGACGTCTCCCTCGAGCTCTACGCTCGCGGCGCCGAGCTGGCCCGGGAGCGCGGGATCATCATCGCCGACACGAAGTTCGAGCTGGGCCTCGTCGACGGCGAGCTCGTGCTCTGCGACGAGGTGATGACGCCCGACTCGAGTCGCTTCTGGCCTGTCGACCAGTGGAAGCCGGGCTCCACGCCCCCCAGCTTCGACAAGCAGCCCGTGCGCGACCACCTCGAAGCGCAGGGCTGGGACAAGAGCCCTCCGCCCCCACCGTTGCCGCCCGAGGTCGTGAAGGCGACGAGCAGCCGCTACATCGAGGCGTACGAGCGCATCACCGGCCGCAGCTTCAGCGCCTGGCCCGGCGTCTCCTGACCGAGCGGCGTCGACGGGCGGTCAACATCGGCGCCGCGCGGGCGATCGGGGCCCCTGTGGCCCCCAGGTAGGCTGAGGCCATGCTCTTCTCGGTGCTCGTCGAGACTCGCCTCCGGCCCGGGATCGCCGACCCGCAGGGGCACACCATCGAGCGCTCGCTGCCCTCGCTGGGCTTCGATGGGATCAGCGCCATGAGGGTCGGCAAGGCCTTCCGCTTCACGCTCGAGGCGCCCGACGAGGCGACAGCCCAGGCCTCCGCCGACGAGGTGACCCGCCGGTTCCTCATCAACCCGGTCATCGAGGACGCCGACGTCACGCTCTCGGTCGCCGAGCCGGCCTGATGCCCGCTCGCGTCGGCGTCGTCCTCTTCCCCGGCTCGAACTGCGAGCTAGACGTGATGGAGGCCGTGCGCGACCTCGGTGGCGACGCCGAGCTCCTCTGGCACGCCAGCACGTCCCTCGACGGCGTCGATGCGATCGTGGTGCCGGGCGGCTTCGCCCACGGCGACTACCTGCGGCCGGGGGCCATCGCCCGCTTCTCGCCGATCATGGCGTCGGTCCGGGCCTTCGCCGCCGAAGGCGGACCGGTGGTGGGGATCTGCAACGGCTTCCAGGTGCTGACCGAAGCCGGCCTGCTCCCCGGCGCCCTCCAGAAGAACGCGGGCCTGAAGTTCCTGTGCACCACGACCACCCTCCGGGTGGAGACGACCTCGACGCCGCTCACCTCCGAGACGGCCGTGGGCGACGAGCTGCGCATCCCGATCAACCACTTCGAGGGCAGCTACACGTGCGACCCCGAGACCCTCGCGGAGCTCCGGGGCGAGGACCGGGTGGTCGTCCGCTACGTCGACAACCCGAACGGCTCGATCGACGACATCGCCGGGGTGTGCAACGAAGGGCGCAACGTCGTGGGCCTCATGCCCCACCCCGAGCGGGCCTGTCACCCCCTGGTCGGCTCCACCGACGGGGTCCGGCTGCTGCAGTCGCTGCTGGCCACCGCCGGCGCCACCGTCGCCTGACGATGGCGGAGCCCGCACGGGCCTGGCCGCCCGTCACCGTCACCCTCCTCGCCTTCCACACCGGGGAGTCGTCCCCAGCCGCCATCCGCTCGGTCCTGGCCCAGGACTACCCCGGTCCGATCGAGGTCCTCGTCCGGGAGCAGGGAGACGACGACGCCGAGCACGCTGCCCTGGAGGCGGTGGCAGCCGAGGATCGGCGCGTGAGCGTCGAGCGAGGGCCGAACCTCGGGTTCTGCGCCGGGCACAACCGCCTCATCGGCCGGGCTCGAGGCGACCTCGTGCTCCTCCTCAACGCAGACGCCCACCTCGAGCCTGGCTTCCTGAAGGCGGCGACGCCCGCCTTCGACGATCCTGCGGTCGGTGCCCTTCAAGGGCTCGTGCTGCTCGCTGGTGCCGCGGGCCAGATCGTCGACACGACCGGTCTTGCGCCCGCTCGGAACCGGCGCATCGTGGCCCGGGACCACGGTCAGCCGTGGACGGCGCAGCGCCCGGCCGAGGAGGTGTGGGGCGCGGACGGAGCGGTCGCGCTCTACCGCCGCATCGCCCTGGAGGACGCAGCGGGGCTCGACGGAGAGGTGCTGCCCGAGGGGTTCTTCGCCTACAAGGAGGACGTCGAGCTGGCATGGCGCCTCCGTCGTCTCGGGTGGGCCACCCGGTTCGAGCCCGCTGCCGTGGCTTGGCACGAGCGGGGCTCGAAGGAGCCCGACGGGGGCTCGGTGGGGGAGCACCTGGCCGCCCGTAGGGCCCGGGCGCCGATGGCCGACGTGCACGGCTTCGCCAACCTGCGCCTGACCCAGATCCGTCACGAGCAGCCCACCGATCTGCGTCGCGACCTGCTCCCGTGGGCTCGTCGGGAGGTCGGGGCCTGGGCCCTGGCCGCCGCCACCCCTGACCGCCTCGCCGCCAGCGTGGCCCGCCTGGCCGCTGGGTCCGGCGACGCCTGGCGGGCTCGCCGGGCGTTGACGCCACGGATCCGAGTGCGTGACGATGCCCGCTGGTTCACCTGAACCCGGCCGGTACGCTCCGCCCGTGCCCGGCCCCGACTCCGCTCCCCGGCTGCGCGTGGGGCTCGACCTGACCTGCCTGGTCAGCGGTTCGACCGGCGTGTCTCGCTACGCCCGCATGCACCTCCGCGAGCTGCGGGAACGGGACGACGTCGACGTGGCCGGCTTCGCCGTGGGCCGCGGCCCTGAGGTGGGCGAGCCCGAGATCGTGCGCAGCCGCGTGCCCCTGCGGGTGGTGCACCGCTCATGGGAGGTCCTCGCTCGACCGCGGGCCGAGCGCTGGACCGGCCCGGTGGACGTCTTCCACTCGCTGGACATGGTCCCGGCCCCGTCGGCTGCGCCGCTCGTCGCCACCGTCCACGACGCCCTCGCCCTCACCATGCCCGGCGTCTACGGCCCCCGGTACGTCCGGATCGCCGAAGCGCAGCGCAAGGCGGCGAAGCGCGCGGCGGTGGTCGTCACCCACTGCGAAGCCAACATCGCCGAGCTCGTGCGGATGGGCTACACCACCGCTGACAAGATCGTGGTGGCGTCACCGGGACCGCGGGAGTTCACGGGCGACGCCGAACCCGTGGTCGAGGGTCCGTACCTCTTCGCCATCGGGCTGCTCACCCCGCGCAAGGGCTTCCAGACCCTCATCGAGGCAGGCAGCCGGTTGGGGGACGACTGCCCGCCCATCCTCATCGCCGGGCCGGACTCCTGGGAGACGGGCGAGGTCAAGGCTGCCGTCGATCGCTTCGGCATGGCCGACCGGGTGCGCTTCCTCGGCTTCGTGGACGACCGCACGATCGAGCGGCTCATCCGCAACGCCACCGTGTTCTGCCACCCGAGCGTCGCCGAGGGCTTCGGCATGCCGTGCCTGGAGGCGATGGCCCTGGGCGCGCCGGTGCTGGCAGCCGACATCCCCACCATCCGAGAGATCGGTGGGGACGGGGGCGTCGACCTCGTGCCGCCCGGCGATCCCGCCGCGTTCGCCGAGGGCCTGCAGGCGCTGCTCGACGACCCGGTCCGGCGGGCTGCTCTCGCGGCACGAGGTCTGGCCCGGTCGGCCGACTACACGTGGAGCGGGATGACGGACCGGATCGTGGGCGCCTACCGCACGGCCTGCCTCAGCTCGACCGGCTGACCCCGGCCCGCTTCAGCACCGAGGCCTCGACGCCGAGCTCTCGCCATGCCGCGTAGGAGATGCCCTTGCGGCTGCTGTAGGCCGCGGCAGCGTTGACGAACTCCTTCTCGAGTCCGGTGAGGTCGACCTTGGTGTCCGCGGCCTGCAGCTCAGCGGTCAGGTCGAGCCGCTCTTGGATCAGCTGGAGGCGCTTCAGGGCATCAGCACTCGCCAGCTCTGTGTCGATCCGCCCGAGGCGCTTCTTCACCGATTCCGTCGTGCGCTTGCGGCCCCGCTTGGGCTTGTGGGCCTCCAGCGCTTCGAGGTACTGGCGCACCGCCCTCCCCTGATTTCGCCCTTCCGCGAGCGCCGCCTTGTGCTCGTCGGACATGGGTGTGCGGGTCCTCTTTGCAGCCATGAACGACGACCCTATTGGACCTCAGGAGGGCGCGCCCATTTGGCCGTCCTGGGGATCGCGGAGCCCCGCGTAGGCTGCGCCCATGGCCGACGTCTCCTCCCCTCAGGACGCCAGCGTGCACCGGGCCCTCGGTCTCACCGACGACGAAGCCGCCCGCATCACAGAGATCCTCGGCCGTCCGGCGAACCACCTGGAGCTGGCCCTCTACTCGGTCATGTGGTCCGAGCACTGCTCCTACAAGTCGTCCCGTCTGCACCTGCGCCGCCTGCCCAGCGAAGCGCCGCACGTCCTGGTCGGCCCCGGCGAGGGAGCGGGCGTCGTCGACGTCGGTGACGGCATCGCGGCGGCCTTCCGCATCGAGAGCCACAACCACCCCTCGGCCATCGAGCCCTACCAGGGTGCGGCCACCGGCGTCGGCGGGATCCTGCGCGACGTGTTCTCCATGGGCGCCCGCCCGATAGCGCTCATGGATCCGCTCCGGTTCGGACCCTTGGACGACCCTCGAAGCCGCTGGATCGCCGAGGGTGTCGTGTCCGGAGTTTCCGGCTATGGCAACTCGGTAGGGGTGCCCACCGTGGGAGGTGAGACGGTCTTCGATCCGACCTATCAGGACAACCCGCTCGTCAACGTCTTCTGCCTGGGCACCTTGCCCCACGAGCGCCTCATGCTGGCCCGGGCGTCGGGCCCGGGGAACCTCACCGTTCTCTTCGGCTCGGCCACCGGTCGGGACGGCATAGGTGGCGCGAGCGTGCTCGCCTCAGCCGGCTTCGGCGACGACGACGAAGCCAAGCGCCCGAGCGTCCAGGTGGGTGACCCGTTCGAGGAGAAGCGCCTCATCGAGGCCTGTCTCGAGATCCTCGACGCCGGCCTCGTCGTCGGCATACAGGACCTGGGCGCGGCAGGGATCACCGGAGCGACGAGCGAGACGTCCTCGAAGGGCGGGGTGGGCATGGACCTGTACCTCTCCGAGGTGCACGTGCGCGAGGAGGGCATGGCGCCGTTCGAGATCATGATCAGCGAGTCCCAGGAGCGCATGGCTGCCATCGTCGAACCGCAGCACCTCGACGACCTCATGGCTGTGTGCGCGAAGTGGGAGATCACTGCATCGGTGATCGGCACGGTCACCAGCACCGGCCGCTACCGGGTCCTCGACCGCCTCGACGGCGAGGTCCTGGCCGACATCCCGGCCAGCTCGCTCGACTCGGACGCGCCGCTCTACGACCGTCCGCTCGCCGAGCCGGCCGACCGGGCCAACCGCCAGGCCGACACCGCAGATGCCCTCGCAGCGCCGAAGGACCCCGCGGGCGACCTGCTGGCCCTCCTGGCCGACCCGTCCTGGGTGTACAGCCAGTACGACCACCAGCTCTTCCTCAACACCGTTGAGGCGCCGGGCGGCGACGCCACGGTCCTGCGCCTCAAGGACCCCCGCAGCGGACGGGACACGGGCCGGGGCCTCGGGCTGACCACCGACGGCAACCACAGGTGGTGTGCGCTCGACCCGCGCCGGGGCACCGCTCTCGTAGTGGCCGAGGCCGCCCTCAACCTGGCCTGCGTCGGCGCCCGCCCCCTCGGCCTCGTGAACTGCCTCAACTTCGGCAACCCCGAGCACCCCGAGGTCATGTGGCAGCTATCCGAGAGCATCGACGGGATGGCCGAGGCCTGCCGGGCCCTGGGCATCCCGGTGGTGGGCGGCAACGTCAGCCTCTACAACGAGAGCCGGGGCCAGGACATCGACCCCACCCCTGTGGTGGGCATGCTCGGCCTCGTCGACGATCTCGCCGTCCCGCCGCCCGGCGTTCGCTTGGTCGAGGGCGGCACGCTTCTCGTCCTCGGGCCCGCGCCCACGTCTCTGTCCGGCTCGCGCTGGGCGTGGGAGCTGGCTGGCCACAAGTCTGGCGAGGCTCCCGAGCTGGACCTGACCGCCCACGCCGAGGTGCTGGAGGTCGTGCGGGCCGTCGTCTCCGCCCAGATGGTCGCAGGCATCCACGACGCGGCTGACGGTCTCGGCGTGGCCCTGGCCGAGATGGCCGTCCGCAGCGGCATCGGGTGCACCGTCGAGGTCCCCGTGGATCACGCCTGGCTCTTCGCGGAGTCGGCCAGCCGCGTGGTCCTGTGCGTCGGGACGGGCCACCTCGACGAGGTCGCCAGTGCCGCCGATGCCGCGGGTGTGCCGCTCGTGGCCATAGGCACCGCAGAAGGCGACCGCATCCGGCTGGGTGAGCTGGTGGACGTCGCCGTCGGCGACGCCACCTCAGCGTGGCGGTGCCGCCTGCCCGAAGCGATGGGGGCCGGCGCCACACACTGAGCTCGCTCGTCGCGGTGAGCTACCGCTCGGGTACTGCTAGCGGGCGGCAGTGGCGGGCAACGAGATGGCGTTGTCGCCGCGCGCTGACTCCGGGAGGGTGATCAGGAGTGCGTCGTTCTTGCGGCGGGCCCACGCGGGTACGTCGCCCAGGGTGACGAAGCTGCCGATGCCGACCATGTTCAGAGCCGTGCGCCTGAGCACCCAGAGGTCAAGGCGCAGCGTGCGATGCGCCAGGTAGAACCGGTCGTACTCCGGGGAGTCGCTGATGAGGTCGGTGCAGGCCTCGCTGATCTGCCAGAGCCCGGTGCAGCCGGGGCGAACCGACGTGCGCTCCGCGGCAAAGGCGGGATGCATCCGACGGTGGAGGTAGCCCATCTCGGGCCGGGGCCCGACGAGGCTCATCTTGCCCTGGAGCACGAGCAGCAGCTGAGGCAGCTCGTCGAGGTGGAGGCGGCGCAGCAGCCGGCAGAAGGCCGGGATCTGCGCCTGGTCGAGCTGGTGCTTGTCGATGTAGCCCGGGACCTCGGGGCGCAGGGTGCGGATCTTGAGGAAGAGGAACCGCTCGCCGTTGCGTCCGATGCGACCCTGGGCGAAGAACGGCCAGGTGCGAAGGGCGATGGCGGAGCCGAGAGCAGCGACGAGCACGATCGGCAGCGTCAGCAGCAGCAAGGCCGCGCTGATCACGATGTCGAACGCTCGCCTGTACACGTCGATGCGCTTGTCCGTCTCTGCTGGAAGCTGAATGGTCCTCGCCACGATACGCCCCTAAGGTCCGCTGTCCTCGTCCAGGGTTCGCTGAGCCGCCCGTCGTCTCCTGCCATCCCAGCTGGCACCACGACGCCCGTTGCCGCCCTCAGCATGATTCTGTACTGCTCTGTACCTTATGTCGTTTACGTGTCGGCTGTCACGAAGTATCCACCTCGGGACCGAGGGGGACGAGTAACATCCCGCCACCATGCGCACGGTGATCCTCTGCGGCGGGAAGGGAACCCGGGCCTACCCCCACACCCTCGAGGTACCCAAGCCGCTCCTCGAGGTGGCCGATCGACCTGTGCTGGCCCACCTCATGGAGATCTACGCGGGGCAAGGCTTCACCGACTTCGTGCTGGCCGGGGGCTACAAGCTGCCCCTGATCCAGTCCTTTGCCGCCGAGCTGCCCGAGGAGTGGGCCGTCGAGGTGGTCGACACGGGAGCGGACACGAACACGGGCGGCCGCGTACGAGCCGTGGCCGATCACGTCGGTGACGACTTCTTCCTCACCTACGCCGACGGCTTGGGCAACGTCGACCTGGCTGCCCTGCTGGCGTTCCACCGGAGCCATCCGGGCGCGGCGACGCTCACGACGGTTCCCCTGCCTTCGCAGTACGGCACCCTGGACCTCGACCAAGACGGGCGGGTGCACCGGTTCAAGGAGAAGCCCCGCCTACCTGATCATCTGATCAACGCCGGGTTCTTCGTGCTCGACCGGCGCGCCTTCGACCTCTGGCCCGATCCGGGCGAAGACCTCGAGCGCGACGTCCTGCCCGCTCTCGGTGCAGCCGACGAGCTCTTCGCCTTCCGCCACCTCGGGTTCTGGAAGTCGATGGACACCTACAAGGACGCCGTCGACCTCGGGTCTCTGTGTGCCGAGGGTCCTGGACCGTGGCTGGACCAGCCCGGCGCCGTGGACCCCGTCTTCGGCTGACGGTCCGGGCTCAGAAGCTCGGGTCGCGGCGGGCCCGCAGCTCGTCGTAGAGGGCGTCGAGCGCGGCCCCCATGCGGCGCACGTCGAACCGGGCCGCGACGCGGGCCCGGCCGGCTGCTGCCATCGCGGCGCGGCGGGCCGGATCCTGCAGGAGCTCGGCCACGGCCGCGCCGAGGACCTCAGGCTGCCCCGGGGGCACGACGAGGCCGGACTCGCCGTGCTCGACCGTGTCGCGGCTTCCGACGACCTCTGTGAGCACGACCGCTGTACCCGCCCGCATGGCCTCGAGCGGGGAGTAGGGCCCACCTTCGAAGCGGGAGGACAGCGCGAACACGTCGAGCTGGCCCAGCACGCCAGCCGCGCCGGGCAGGGCGGGGATGCGCCGGAACCGGGAGCGCAGGCCCGCCCGGTCGACGGCGTCCTCGACCTCGGCCTCCAGCTCCCCGCTTCCGATGAGCACGAAGCAGGCCTCGGGCACGAGCATGCTGACGGTGGCGCAGGCCGCGATGAAGTCCTCCGGCGCCTTCTGAGGCACCAGCCGGGCGATCGTCCCCACGAGCGGAGTGCTCGGCTCGAGACCGAGCTCGACCCGGAGGTCGATCGGCGACGGTGGCTCGGCGAGCTCGATCCCGTTGGGGATGACGATCACCTTGCGGCGTCCCACGAGGCCCAGCTGCAGGGCCAGGTCGGCTTCGCTGGCCGACACCGCCACGAACATCTCGGTGCGCGACCGCAGCAGCCGCTCGACCAGGATGCCGGCCTTCACGTTCGTGATCCCGTTCGGCGTGTAGACGGTCGGCAGGCCGGTGCCGGTGGCCGCCAAGCGGGCCAGCAGCCCGCCGATCGAGCTGTGGCCGTGCACGACGTCGGGGCGCTCGCTGCGCAGGAGGCCGCGCACGCGACGGAGCGCGGAGGCGTTGGCGGGTGACCATGGCGTGCGATGGGCCGCGACCAGGCGGATGGCGGCCCCGGCCTCGTGCAGGCGCGTGAGGGCCGTCTCGTCAGTTGCCGCACCGACTCGGTGAGGTGGTACCGCCACGATGTGCTCGCTGGCCGTGGCGTGCGTGACCACGTCGATGAGGTGGCGCGAGGTCCCGCCCTCGAGAGCCTCGAGGACGTGCAGCACGCGGGGGCGGTCCCTCAACGACTGACCTCCTCTGGTGCGCGATGGGACGGGTGGAGGGGCCATGATGATCGCATCCCGGTCCCCCGGGGGAATCCGCCATGCAGACAACCCTCGACAGGCCGCCGCGCCCCACCCGCCCCCGACGCATACCGCGCACGTGGCTGATCCCGGTCATCTTCACTGCGCTGCTGCGGGTGATCCTCCAGCTCGGGCTGCTCAACCTCTACCAGCTGGTCGCGCTCGCGTTGGCGGTCCCGGCCATCGTCGTCCTGGCCCGACGGCCCGGCCTCGCTCTGCGCCTTCTGGTGATCATCCTGCCCTTCCAGCTCGTGATCACCTCTGTGCTCTACGGGGTAGGGGTCTCGGGGCCCCTCGTGCGCATGGCCGGGCTCTGGAAGGAGGGGGCGGCCGCCTCGATCCTCGTCGCCGCCGTCGTCGCCGCTCGCCGGGTGAAGCCCCGGTTGGACCTCCTCGACGGCTTGGCTCTCGCCTACGTCGCGCTCGGCACGGCCTACATGGTGATCCCCGAGCTCCTCATCGGACAGGCGATCGGCACCTCGCTCAGCCTCGACGTGAGGTTCATCGGCTGGCGCACGATGGTCCTGCCCGTGCTGCTCCTAGTCGCAGTCCGCCACGCACGCCTCCCGGGTGAGGAGCTGGGCCGGATCCTGCGTGCCGCGATGCGCGTCGGGATCGCCCTCGGGGCGATCGCGGTGTTCGAGTTCGTCGCCTCGAGCACGTGGAACCGCTTCATGGTCGACACCATCGGGGTCAACCGGTTCCGAGTCGAGGTGCTCGAGGTCCCGCTCTCGTCGATCAACTTCGGGATGGACGGGATCCTCACCTACGGCGAGGTGGCCGGGCGCGAGTTCGTCCGGGTGGGCGGCCCGATGGTCAGCTACCTGCAGCTCTCCTTCGGCCTGCTCATCGCGGGCGGTCTGCTCTTCGAGCGGGCCATCCGGGGCCTCCGGTCCTTCTGGGCCACCATCGGCATCGCCCTCGTGGGCACGGGCCTGCTCCTCACGCAGACCCGGAGCTCAATAGTGGGGGGCGTCCTGCTCGCCGCGACCGTGCTCAGGCCGGGCGCCGGGCGTTCCGAGACCTCACGTGTCCGCTACACGATCCTCGCCGGGGCGGCCTTCGCCCTCGTGATCCCCCTCGTGCTCGGATCGGGGCTCTCAGACCGGTTCACCTCCGGTGACTCCAGCTCTGACAGCAACCACGACAAGAGCTTCGACGCCGCCTTCGAGGTCGTCCGGGAGAACCCGATGGGGCGGGGTCTGGCCACCGGGGCGCCGGCCGGCGCGACCAACGTGCCCGAGGCCATCGTGGCCGAGAACCACTTCCTCGACGTCGGGATCCAGCTGGGCTGGCTCGGGATGGCTCTGTTCGTCGCCGTGCTCCTCGCCCTGATCCGCACCCTCTACCGGGTGGCGAACACCTCGCAGGACCCAACCGCGCAGCTGGGCCTGCTCGGGATGCGCAACGCCGTGATCGCCATGCTCGTCCCGTCCTGGTTCCTGCACCCACTGAACAACAACGAGGTGTCCTGGATCCTGTTCGCGCTGGCCGGGGCCGCCCTGGGCAGCGCTGTGGCCGGGCCCCCGCACGATTCGCTGCGGTCCCGCCGGCAGTCGATCGGCCGGTGACGCCCGCAGGTACTGTGCCGCCGGTGCCGCCGCTCGCCTCGATCGTCGTCGCCACCCACAACCGGGCGGAGCGCCTCGCCCGGCTGCTCGACGCCCTTGCCGCGCAGGCGGTCGGCATCCCCTTCGAGGTCATAGTCGTCGACGACGCCTCGACCGACCGCACCCCCGAGCTGCTCGACGAGGCCGCCACCACGGTGCCGCTCGACCTCCACGTGCTCCGTCTCGACGTGAACAGCGGCCCGGCCACGGCTCGCAACCTGGGCTGGCGCAAGGCCCGAGCCGATCTCATCTGCTTCACCGATGACGACTGCGTGCCCCAGCCGCAGTGGCTGGCCGCGCTCGTGGATGCCGGCCATCAGGCCGACATCGTGCAGGGCCAGACCATCCCCGCACCCGACCAGAGCCAGCACCGAGGCCCGTTCAGCCACACGATGACCGTCCCGAACGAAGACGGTCTGTACTCGACGTGCAACATCGCCTACCAGCGGAGCACCCTCGAGGCAGTGGGCGGCTTCGACGAGGCGTTCACGATGGCCTACGGCGAGGACACCGACCTGGCCTGGCGGGCCATAGGCGGCGGTGCGGCCACGACCTTCGTGCCCGGGGCGGTCGTGGAGCACGACGTCCGACGGTCGTCGTTCGGGGCGCACCTGAGAGGGTTGCGCAGACGCGAGGGCCTGGTCCACGCCGTGCACAAGCACCCTGGCTTGCGGGCCTCCCTTCCGTACAAGGGGTTCGTCCACCCTCCCCACCTGCGCGTGGCGGTGCTGGTCGTGGCCCTCGTCCTCACCCTGCTCCGGCCCGGGCGGCCTCTCTTGTGGGCGGCGGCGTTGGGGGCTGCCGCGTGGTACGCCGAAGGGTGTCGTCGCTACCGCCCGGCGCCTCCGAACCGCTGGGCGTGGCTTCCCGCCCTTCCTCTAGCCGTGGTGGCCGACCTGGCCGAGGCCCTCGTCTTCGTGCGGGCGTCGGTGCGCTACCGCACGGTCGTGCTGTGAGCCCGACGGTCGGCCTCGTCGTCGTCAACTACCGGTCGGCGGCGCTCACCGACCGGATGCTCGCCGGCGCCGCTTCCGGAGCCGACGAGGTCGTGGTGGTCGACTGCACTCCCCAGGACGCGGAGCTGGACGAGGTGTGCGCGCGCCACGGGGCCAGACTCGTGCGGCCAGGGGTCAACCTCGGGTACGGCCGGGCCGCGAACCTCGGCGCCGAGGGGCTCCAGACCGACGTCCTCGTCGTTGCCAACCCCGACCTCGACGTCGACGCTTCGGCTCTGCAGTCCTTGGCCGCCGCCGCCCACGGACAGGGGTTGGTGGCCCCGGCCTTCCGCCATCCTGACGGCACGGCTCAGCGCTCGGCCCACGATCGCGAGCCGAGGTTCGTCGCCACGGTCTTCGACCTGTCCGTCCCGGTCCAGGCCCTCGTCGCCCGGCTGGCACCAGACTGGCACCCGACCCTCTTGTCCACGACAGCCCACCTGCAGGAGCGAGCTTGTCGGCACGTCCTGGGTGCGCTGATGGCGGTCGACCTCGCCGCCTTCCGCGAGGTCGGCGGGTTCGACCCGGCGTACTTCATGTACCGCGAGGAGACCGATCTCTGCCGCCGCCTTCGGGGCGCGGGCTGGGTTGTCCGCCACGTGCCCCAGGCCATGGCGGTCCACGCATCCGGGGGCTCGACGGAGGGGGCTGTCCCGACGGCCACGCGACCGGAGCACCTCACCAGCCACTACCTCTACATCCGCCGACACTGGGGTCGTCTCGCCTCGGGTCTGGCCCGCCTGCTGGGAACGGTCGCGGCCGCCAGCTCCGCCCTGACCGGGCCCGATCGTGCGGCCTGGCGTCGGTCGGTGCGCTGGCACCTCACCGCTCGTTGATGGACGTCATCTGGGCGACCTCCAACCTGCCCGACCCCACGCTGGGGGGAGGAGCCGCGCTCGAGCACGAGCTGCTGCGGCGAGCGGCGCGCAGCCATGCCATCACCCTGGTCACCGGCGGCCTGGCCCACGACGAGCCCGTCCCCGCTCCGCTGCTCGATCTCGGCCTCGTCGAGGTCGTCCCGGCGGGCGCCCCTCGCCGAGCCCAGCCAGGGAGGATCGGCACGCTGGTGCGCTCGCTGGCCGGACCCCCCTTCGAGTTCTGGATGGCCGGGCCGAAGGTGGCCTCGGTGGGGCGGGAGGTGGCCCGCCGACAGACGGAGCTGGTGCACGTCATGTGGGCCGAGTCGGCTCCCGTCGCCGTTGCCGCGGCTTCGCGCGGCCCGACGGCCTTCCTGGCCACGGACTCCTTCACCCGCCACGAGGAGCGGGAGCTGGCGCAGGCCGTCAGCGCCCGGCAGCGGCTCTACAGGCGGCTGCAGCTCGCCCGCACCCGGCGCTGGGAGCGCAGATACCGGCACGCCGGTGCGGTTGCGGCCGTCTCGCCGCTCGACGCAGCCGCGTTCACCGATCTCGGGGTCCCCGCCACAGTGGTCCCTGTCATCCTGGGTGACGAGTGGTTCGCCCCGCCGACCGAGCCGCGCCAACCCGATCGCGTGAGCTTCATCGCCGCCTTGGACTACGGACCAAACCAAGACGCCGTGCGCTGGCTGTTGACGGAGATCTGGCCGCGCCTGCGCGACACCCGACCCGGCACAGAGCTGCACGTCGTGGGCCGCAACCCGTCGGCCGAGATCCGCACGGCGACCGAGCAGGCGGGCGCCGTGCTCCATGCTGATGTGGATGACATCCGACCGCACTACTGGCGCTCCAGCGCCGTGCTGATCCCGGTCCGGCTCGGATCGGGCACCCGCACGAAGGTCCTCCACGCGATGGCGTGCGGGACCCCGGTCGTGTCGACCCGAACGGCCTGCGAGGGGTTGCCGGTCACCTCCGGAGAGCAGGCGCTCCTCGCGGACGACGGCCCGGGCCTGGTCGAGGCCGTCGTGGAGGTGCTCGACGCCCCCGTCGCCGCGGAGGCCGCGCGCCCAGGCTGCTCGGCAGCTGGTCGAGGCCCACCGCAGCGAGCGCGCCGGCGATGCGCTCGAGGCTCTGTGGGACCGAGCCCGGGCAATGGTCCGATGACCACCAGCCGGCCCCAGGTGTGCGTCGTGTGCCCCACCCACCAGCGTTCCAGCTTGCTGCCCCGCCTGGTCCGCGCCCTGGAGGAGCAGAGCTATCCGAGCGACCTGGTCGAGGTTCGCATAGTGGACGACTGCTCCACGGACGACACAGCGGCCGTGCTGGCAGATCTGGCCGCCGCGTCCCCGTTGCGTCTCGTGCCGATGCGCACCGAGGCCAACAGCGGCCCGGCCCGGGCCCGCAACGTGGGCTGGCGGTCGACCACCGCGCCGATCGTCGCCTTCACCGACGACGATTGCGTTCCGAGCGCCGAGTGGCTGGCATCGGGTGTGGCGGCCCTCGGGCAGGCGCCCGGCGCCGGTGTGGCCCAAGGCCCCGTGGAGCGGCCGGTCTCGGCCCCCCTCGGCCCGTGGTCGGTGTTCCGTGAGAACCCCGGGCCCACGCCGTTCTTCGAAGGGTGCAACGTCTTCTACCGTCGCGAGGCGCTCGAGGAGACAGGCGGGTTCGCGGAGGACATCGCTTGGTACGGCGAGGACGCCGAAGCCGGCTGGCGCGTGCTCGATGCCGGGTGGGACCGAACCTTCGCGGCCGACGCCGTCGTCGTCCACGACGTGGACGAGCGGGGAGTGGGCTGGCACATCCGCAACGGCTACCTCGAGCGGAACCTCATCGGCGTAGGAGCTCGGCACCCGCGCTTCGCTGAGGAGGCCTACTGGCGCCCATGGGCCTGGAAGCGGGAGACCGCGGCGATGGCCGCGGCTGTGGTCGGTGGGCTCGGGGCGAGCAGGCTCCGGCCGCTAGCCCTGCTGGCGGTGCCCTGGCTGTGGCTCCGCTGGCCCCGGCGTGGCTACCGGGCCCTGCCCCTTCTGGGCCCGCAGAGGGCCGCCGTGGACGTGGCCCAGCTGGCCGGGCACGTCGCCGGCTCGCTCCGGCACCGGCGGGTGGTCCTGTGAACGGCCCTGACATCACCGTCGTCGTGCCCACCTACCGACGACCCGAGCGCTGTCCGCCGCTTCGTGGCGGCGATGGAAGCGCAGACCCTCGATCCGTCCCGCTTCGAGGTGGTCGTCGTGGACAACGGCTCCGACGACGAGACCTCCGACGTCCTCGCAGAGCTGTCCGACTCCACGGGGCTCCAGCTGCGGCCGCTCCAGATCCTCGTGAACGAGGGGCCCGCCCCGGCCCGCAACCTCGGGTGGCGGTCGGCCCGGGCGCCCTTCGTGGCCTTCACCGATGACGACTGCGTGCCCCGCCCGGACTGGTTGGCCCGGCTCCTCGAACGGGCCTCCTCCGCCCCGGCGTTCGGCGTGCTGCAGGGTGCCACCCACCTCCCTCCGGGGCCGCACCGCATGACGCCGAACACCCTCTTCCGGGAGACCCTCGCGCCCTCGCCGTACTTCGAGGGGTGCAACCTCACGTTTCCGAAGGCGGTGCTCGAGCTGACGGGCGGCTTCGACGAGAGCTTCCACTTCGGGGGCGAGGACACCTCGGCGGGCTGGGCGGCGATCGATGTCGGTGGTGAGTGGCTCTTCGAGCCCGACGCCATCGTGGAGCACGACGTCGAGGAGCGCCCGATGCGGTGGCACCTCAGGATGGCCTGGCGCGAGGGCACCCTCGTCGACGTGGCCAAGCGCTACCCGGAGCTGCGTCGGCGCGGCTTCTGGCGGCCCTGGGCTCACCGACCGTGGAACGTGGCCTTCGCGGTGGGCGCCGTCGCCACGGTGGTGGCGGTCAAGCGACCGCTCGCCCTGGTCGCCTGGCTGCCGTGGCTGTCGATGCGGTGCCCGTCGCCGCGCCACCCCCGACATGCGGCCCGGGTCGTCACCCGGAACCTCCTCAACGACGCGGTCGTGGAGGCTGGGATGGTCCGCGCTTCGATCCGCAACCGGGTCTTCGTGCTGTGACCCGGGTCCTCGTCCTCGGCTTCCAGTACCCGCCCCACCACTCGGGCGGCTACGAGGTGTCGTGCCGTGACGTCATGGAGCGCCTGGCCGACCGCGGCCACGAGGTGCTCGTGCTGACGAGCGACCAGCGCCGTCCTGGCGTCGTCGATCCGCCCAGTGACGTTGCGGGCCCGGTGCAGGTGCGCCGGCACCTGCAGGCCTGGTTCAAGGACGACGCCCTGTTCGCCCCGTCACATCGGGAGCGCTGGCGGATGGAGCGCGCCAGCCAGCGGGCCCTGCGGAAGGCGCTCGACGAGTTTCGCCCCGACGTCGTGGCCGCGTGGCAGATGGGGGCCATGTCGCTCGGTCTCCTGACCACCGTGGCCGAGCGGGGCATACCCGTCGTCTACGCCGTGTTCGACGACTGGCTCAGCTACGGACCTGAGCTCGACGCCTGGTCGCGCGGCTTCCGCCGCCTGCCCCGCCCCCTGGCCGCGGTGGCCCGACGGGTCCTCGGTGTGCCCACCACCGTCCCCGACCTGGGCCTCACAGGGGCGTTCTGCTTCATCAGCGAGGTGACCCGGCAGAGGGCCCGTACCTACGCGCCGTGGACCATGGACGACACGGCCATCGTCTACTGCGGCATCGACGGTCGGCTGTTCACGCCACCGCCTGACCCGCCCGAGCCGCAGGCGTGGAGCGGCCGTCTCCTCTACGTGGGGCGCTACGACCCCCGCAAGGGCATCGAGACGGCCATCCGCGCCCTCGCCCACCTGCCCACGGCGACGACCCTCGAGGTGCAGGGCACAGGTGATCCGGGCGAGCGCGACCGGCTGGTCGGTGTGGCCCGCGACCTCGGTGTAGCGGACCGGGTGATCTTCGGCGCCGTCGACAGGGAGGAGCTGGTCGAGCGCTACCGAGCCGCCGACGCCCTGGTGTTCCCGAGCGAGTGGGAGGAGCCCTTCGGTCTCGTGCCCCTCGAAGCCATGGCCTGCGGCACCCCGGTCGTGGCCACCGGCGTCGGAGGCTCGGGCGAGTTCCTGCTCGACCCGGGCAACTGCGTGCGCTTCACCGCCGGCGACCCGGTCGCGCTGGCCGCCAGCGTGGAGCGCCTTGCCGGAGACGCCTCCCTGCGAGCCGAGCTCGTGGCCCAGGGCCTGCGCACCGCCAAAGCCTTCGACGTCGACCGCCTCACCGACTGCTTCGAGGCCTGGCACGCCGCCGCCGCCTCCGGCTTCGAGTCGGGTCGGCCGCCGTCCCGCTCCTTCCGTCTGGAGGGCACCGATGTCAGCGCCTGATGTCCGAGTCGGCATCGTGTCGTGGAACACGGCCGACCTGCTCGACCAGTGCCTGGCCGCCCTCCCGGCCGCCCTCGGCGACCTGCGGGCCGAGGTCGTGGTCGTCGACAACGCGTCGGACGACGACAGCGCGGACGTGGCCGAGCGCCATGACGGGGTCACCGTCATCCGCAACGACGCGAACCTGGGCTACGCCCGGGCCATGAACCAAGCGCTGCAGGGGTCCGAGGCGCCGGCCCTGCTCGCCCTCAACCCCGACACGGCGCCGCCCCCCGGCTCGCTCGCCACCCTGGTGGCCCGCCTCGCCAGCGAGCCGGAGGCGGGTGTGGTCGTGCCGCGCCTCGTGCACGCCGACGGTCGCCTGCAGCACTCCGCCTACCGCTTCCCGTCCGTACCTCTGGCAGCGGTGGTCTGCTTCGTGCCCGCTCCACTGCAGCGGGGCGACCTCGGACGCCGCTGGTGGTTGGAGGGATCGGCTCCGCACGACGAGTCGGGCCCCATCGACTGGGCCATCGGGGCCGTCCACGTGATCCGTCGGGCCGCACTGGAAGGCGAGGCCCCCTACTCCGAGCGCTGGTTCATGTACGCCGAAGACGTCGAGCTGTGCTGGCGGCTGGCCGACCGGGGGTGGCGCACGGTGCTGGCCGCCGACGTCGACGTCCCTCACGTGGGCAACGCGTCAGGCGCCCAGGCATGGGGCGGCGGGCGCGACCGGCGGTGGTGGGCCGCGTCCTACGACCTGTACGCCCAGCGCCGCGGTCTCGCCGCCTGCCGCCGCTGGGCCACCGTCAACACCCTCGGGGTGCTGGTGCACCTGGCCGTCACGGGCGTTGGCAGCCTGCTCCCGGGGACGCGCCGCGCCGGTCGGAGGGGCACGGTCAGGGCCCTGCGCTCGGTGCTGCCCGTCCACGCGAGGGCCGCCATCTCCGGTCCCGGCCCCCTGGCCGAGGTGGCCGGCGTCCAGCAGCCCTAGCGCTCCCAGCCCCGCCGGCCCCACTGCGAACCGGGGTTCGAACCAGGCCAGGAACCGACCACTTCGCACCCCGGTTCGGGGGCTGAGGTTCGGGGGTAGCGGGTCGGGTCAGGGGCCGCCGACGGTGCTGTCGACTGCGACGCCGCCCTCGAAGTGCTCGTGGGGCACGGCGCCGGTGGGCAGGATCAGACGGCCATCGCGGAGGTACCGGTCGACGAGCGTCGTGAGGAGCTCGGCGCCGACGCCGTTGAGGTGCAGGGGATCGGAGAACGCGGGGGCCAGCCAGGTGCCGGTGTCGACGAGCTCGGCGCCGGTCTGAGCGGCCAGCACGTTCAAGGCCGCTTCGTAGCTGCGGTAGTCCTCGGCCCCGCGGGGGTGCAGGCTGACGTACTGGGCGGTGACGGGCACGTCGAGCAGGATGACGCGCACGCCGGCCGCGTGCAGACGATCGATCGTGCTGCGCACGGCCCCGAACTGGGAGTCGCTGGCCGAGTAGGCGAGCAGGGGCTCGGCCCGGAAGAAGGCCTCCACGGTGGGGTCGCCCCGGTAGGCCACGTCGGCCAGGTGCAGCTCCTGGCCCAGGTCGGTGTTCAGGGCCAGGTTGCGGTCGGGCGAGTCGTACCCGAACAGAGCCTCGAGCGGGCGGCGGAGCACGGTGCGGTAGCGGAAGAGCCGGCTGAGGTCGCTGACCCGGGTCTCCACCTTCTCGAAGGCCGACTCAGTTCCGAGCAGGCGGCGCACCGCCGCGAGCTTGTAGAAGCCGGGCGTCTGGGTCTCGAGGCCGGCGCCGTTGCGGTTGACGTCGCGGCTCGACACCCCGATGACGACCACGCTCGGCTCCAGCGCTGGTTCGACGACGTGCTCGGACCACACGTCGACCATCTCGAGGTTGGCCCCGATGAGGCCGGCGTTGTAGGCGGGCCTCCCGTCGTCGGGCGGGCTGGCCACCTTGCTCGGGTCAACCGAGACGTCGATGACCGAGGAGCCGAGGAACACGATCGAGGCGCCGTCGTGGCGGGCGCCCAGACCGGCCATCTGCTTCTCCTTGATGCCGTACTCCGGCGTGTACCACTCGGTGGGGGGCGGGAGGCGGTCCTCGACGAGGCGGACCCCGACCTCGACCAGCAGGAGCACGACCAGGGCCAGGCTGAGCACGCGCCCCAGACGGCCCAGGTGGCGCCGCTCCTCGGGCCGCCCCTCGGCGGGGGGCCGGTCCGCTTGTGCGGAGAGCGTCGGCGTCGTGGTCATGGCCGCATCAGAACTGGAAGTAGATGAACGGGACGGGAGTGCCGCCGCTGAACAGGATGATCCCGAGGACGATCGCTCCGACCGCTAGGCCCCGAGCGGTCGGACCCAGCTGGAGCAGGACGCGGTCGTCGCGAGCTCGTCGCTGCCCGAGGTCGATGGCCAGGGTGGCCAGCATGGCCACGGCGACGACGAGCACGTCGTCCCAGTCGACGCCCGAGGCGCTGTGGAACGTGGCGATGTTGCCGAGGAACTTGGTGGCCGTGCCCAGGTCCTGGGCCCGGAAGAACACCCAGAGCGCCACGACCACGTGGAAGGTGAGCAGGCGCAGCATCCAGTCGGGTAGGACCGGTGCTCGATCGGCCGCCGGCGGGGCCACGGCCTCGGCCACGAGGACGCGGCGGCGGCCACCCTGGTCCATCGTGGGCAGCTCGTCGGCGGGCATCGTCGGGTCGGGCAGGTCAGTGGGAGCCGACGCCGGCCGGCCGCGACGGTCGGTCCACCACTTGTGGGCGGCCAGGAGAACGCCGTGCAGCCCTCCCCAGATCACGAAGGTCCACGCCGCGCCGTGCCAGAGGCCGCCGATGAGCATGACGAGGAACAGGTTGCGGTAGGTCGCCCGGGCCGACCCCCGGTTCCCGCCGAGGGGGACGTACAGGTAGTCCCGCAGCCAGGACGACAGGCTGATGTGCCACGTCCGCCAGAACTCGGCGATGTTGCGGGAGAGGTACGGCTGCTCGAAGTTCGGCGGCAGCTCGAAGCCCAGCAGGCGAGCCGACCCGCGGGCCATGTCGGTGTAGCCGGAGAAGTCGCCGTAGATCTGGAGGGCGAACGCGTAGGCGCCGACCATGAGCATCGGCCACCCGAAGAGGTCGGGGTTGGTGAACGCGGCGGTCGCCACCGGGGCGACGGCGTCGGCGATCGCCACCTTCTTGAACAGGCCGAGGAGGATCAGGGCAACGGCGCCGGTGACCCGCTCGCTGTCGGGGCGGGTGCGCTCGCGCTCGAACTGGGGGAGCTGGAAGTCGGCTCGCCCGATGGGCCCGGCGACCAGCTGCGGGAAGAAGGACACGAAGGTGGCGAAGGTGACGAAGCTCGTGGCCGGTTCGATGCGCCTGCGGTACAGGTCGATCGTGTACGACATGCCGTGGAACGTGTAGAAGCTGATGCCCACCGGCAGGGCGATCTGGAGGAGCGGGCCGGACACCTCCATCCCCATCCGGGACAGCAGTCGCTCGGCCGAGTCGATGAAGAAGTTGAAGTACTTGAAGAACCCGAGGATCCCGAGGTTCGTGACGATGCTGGCGAACAGGATCCAGCGTCTGTTGCCGTTGTCGTCCGTGCGGGCCAGAGCCCGTCCTGTCACGAAGTCGACCGTCGTCGACAGGAGCAGCAGCCCGAGGAAGCGCCAGTCCCAGAAGCTGTAGAAGATGTACGACGCAGCCAGCAGCAGGAGGTTCTGCTCGCGCCGGCGCAGGTTCCAGTAGACGATCAGGACGATCGGGAGGAAGGCGGCGTACTGCAGCGAGTTGAAGGTCATCGCTGGTTGCTCGCGCGCCGGAGCTCGGACATCCGCCTGGCGCCCACGTGGGAGTGTTCTCCGTCGAGCGGTCTCGTTCCTACCTCAGCGCTGCGCCTCATGCGCGGTAGAGGTCCTCGCACAGCGGGGCGATGGCCGCGTCCCAGTCGAAGCGGGCGGCCGACGCGCGGCAGGCCTCGACCGTGGCGGCCCCCTTGCGGGTGAGGGCGAAGGCCCGCAGGGCGGCGGCCGCGAAGCCCTCGTGGTCGTGGGGCTCGCAGAGCTCGCCCGTGCTGCCCTCGGCCACCAGCTCGTGGGGGGCGCCGTGGGTGCTCACGACGAGCGGCGTGCCGCAGGCCTGCGACTCGATCAGTGCCATCCCGAAGCTGTCGTCGGTGGACGGCAGGACTGTGGCCCAGGCCTGGCCGTAGCGGACGTGCTGGTCGGTCGCCTCGCCGACGCCGAGCACCTCTACCCTCGACGCCGCTTCGGCTGGCGCGGCGGCGAGGAGCTCGGTCGGGTCGCCGGGCCCCGACAGCCACAGGCGCACCTCCGGCTCCGACTCTGCGATGAGGGGCAGGGCCCGTAGGACGGTGGCTGCCCCCTTGCGGGGCTCGGTGTAGGCCCCCGAGAGCAGCAGCGTGGGGTGCTCGGCCCGGGTCTCGGCGGGCTGGAACTCCGACAGACGGACGCCGCCGGGCGTGACCACGCCGTCGGAGCGGCCGTAGTCGCGCTCCAAGAACTCCAGCGCGAAGCGGGACATGCACCCGTACACGTCGATCCCGGCCACCACAGCCTCGACGACGTCGGCCTCCTTGCCCATGTGCGACCAATACGCCTTGGAGGGCAGGCCGAGGTCGGTGATGACCGTGCGCCGGTGAGGGTGGAGCCGGGCCGCCCGGATCGAGGCCAGAGCGTCGCGACGGCCCATCGAGTGGACGATGTCGTAGCGGCCGGCCACGAGACGGGGGAGGACGCGGCGCCCGAAGTCGGCCTCGTGCCCGAGGTCGTCATCCCGGAAGCGACGCAACCGGATCGTCCGCACGCCGTCGACCGTGCTCACCTCCGGATCCCACCCGGAGGAGAGGATCGTCACCTCATGGCCCCGCCGGGCCAGCGCGGCACCGAGCTCCTGGATGAAGCGCTCGGCGCCCCGTCGGACCTCGGGCCAACAGAAGGCGTGGGTGAAGGCGATCCGCACGGGCGGTCACCCTAGAGCGGTCGAAGGGGAGAGCTCGGCAGGTGACCGGGTGATCCACGTCTAACGTTGCGTCGATGATCGACGACCACACGGAGCTGACGGCGGCCGAGATGCAGCGAGCCGTCGACGACCACCCGTTCTGGTATCACACCATCGACATCGCCCCGGGGGTGACCACCAAGGGCTGGTTCGACCTCCGACCCGTGATGGACCAGATGCCCTGGCCCGACGTGCGTGGCAAGCGCTGCCTCGACATCGGCACATTCGACGGCCACCTCGCCTTCGAGCTCGAGCGGCGAGGTGCGGCCGAGGTCGTGGCCGTCGACGTCGAGGACCACCTCCTCTGGGACTGGCCGCCCGACTACCGCGCCAAGGACCTGGCCCGCGACCCTGGGTTCTCCGGACCGCCGAAGGGCGCCGGGTTCCGGCTGGCTGCCGAGCTCATGGGTTCGAAGGTGGACTGGCGTCCGATCAACATCTACGACCTCGACCCGGCCGAGATCGGGACCTTCGACGTCGTCGTGTGCGGCAGCCTCCTGCTCCACCTGCGCGACCCGATCCGGGCCCTCGAGGCAGTGCGCAGCGTGACGAGCGGTGTGTTCCTCTCCTCCGAGCAGATCGAGCTGTGGTTGACGGTGCTGGGTCGTGGACGGCCGCTGTTCAGCCTCAACGGCAGCGGCGCCGACTGCCAGTGGTTCAACTTCAACGCCGCCGGCCACCGGCGCATGCTCTACGCGGCCGGCTTCGAGGTGGAGCAGGTGTCGAAGCCCTACAACGTCCGCTTCAACCACCATCCGAAGCTCCCCCGCACCCTGAAGAACGGCGTCAACGCGGTGGGCGTGCGCGCCGTCACCGGCGCGTGGGAGCAGGGCGTGCTGCACAGAGCCGCGCTGGCCCGTCCGCGCATCTGATGGCCGAGGCGGAGCTCCGGTCGCGGGTCGACGATCCCACTCCCGCGTGAGCGCCGAGCCCCGAGCGAGCGTGATCGACGTCGCGTCCAGCGCGACCTGGCACGGGGCCGAGCCGTCGATCGCCGCCCTCATCTCCACCTACCAGCGGCCCGGGTTCCTACCGGAGCTGATCGCCGCCCTCGAGGCCCAGGACCTGCCTTTCGACGCCTACGAGGTGGTGGTGGTCGACAACGGCTCGGCGGACCACACCTGGGACGAGCTGACCGAGCTCGTGGCCGCCACCTCGATGCGGGCCGTTGTGGTCCGCCTCGACACGAACCACGGGCCGGCGTCGGGTCGCAACGCCGGGGCGGCTCACGTGCGCGCCCCGCTCATCGCCATCACAGATGACGACTGCCTCCCCACGCCGGGCTGGCTGCGGAACGTCAAGCTGGCCTTCGCAGGGGGGGCCGAGGTGGTGCAGGGCGCCGTCCACGGTGATCCCGCGGGGATCGGGTCGATGGCTCCATGGGACCACACCATCTGGGTGACCTCGCCCACGCCCTTCTTCGAGACCTGCAACGTCTCGTACCGGCGCAGCGCGTTCGAGCGGGTGGGGGGCTTCGACGAGGACGACCCGCTGCTCCACCCGGCCAGCGGCCGGGCCTTCGGTGAGGACGCCTGCCTCGCTTGGGAGGTTCAGCGCACCGGCGGAGCCGCCGACTTCGCCCCCAACGCGCTCGTCCACCACCGCTGCATCCCGTCGGACTACGCCCACTGGCTTGCCGACCAGCGCCAGCTCGAGGGCTTTCCAGGCCTGGCCCGCCGCAGCCCCCTCGTGGCCCGTTGGCTCCACCGGGGCGTCTTCCTCGATGCCCGGTCGGCCCAGTTCGACCTGGCCGTGGTGGCCGTGGCGGGCGCCGCTCTGGCCCGCCGGCCCTGGCCCTTGATCGCCGCGTCGCCCTGGCTCTGGCGCCGCTGGCGCCAGGCCCGCCACCTCGCCCGCTCCCGCCGGGGGGCGCCGGGCATCCTCGCCCGCCTGGCCTGGTCCGACGCCGTCGGCCTGGCCGCCATGGCGAGGGGCAGCGTCCGCCACCGCCGGGTGGTGCTCTGAGGTGGCCGGGCCGTCCCGACCCTCTCGCTACGCTCTGCGCCGCCTCGCCCCCGCCCGTCGGCTCCCGACCCCGTTCGCTTCCCTTGGAGGATCATGCGCCCCGCTGTCCTGGAGTTCGCCCGTGACGTCGCCGAGCGCATGCCTCTGGCCGAGCCCCTCGTGGAGCTGGGAGCCCGGGCCGCCGAGGGCCAGGAGGGCATAGCCGACCTCCGCCGGATCTTCGGGGCCCAGGAGCACATCGGCTGCGACATCCAAGAGGGCCAGGGAGTCGACCGGATCGAGGACATCCACGCCCTGACCTTCGCCGACGAGTCGGTGGGGACGGTCATCTGCCTCGAGACGCTCGAGCACGTCTCCGACCCTCTCCGCGCTGTTCAGGAGATGCACCGGGTCCTGAAGCCGGGCGGCGTGCTGGCCATCAGCTCGCTGATGTTCTTCCCCATCCACGCTCACCCGTGGGACTACTGGCGCTTCACGCCCGAGGGCTTCGAGCTGCTGCTGCGGCCGTTCGAGTCGAGCCTCGTCGTGGCCCAGGGCTGGGACCTCATGCCCGAGGGGGTCTTCGGGATCGGCGTCAAGGGACCGGCTGAGCTCAGCTCTGCGGACCTGCCCCGCACCACGGCCATCGCCGAGGACTTCGGTGTCGGGAAGCGGGTCGACTTCGGGCCCATGCGGATGAGCGTCCGCGAGCTGTGGGGCTACACGCTCCGATACTCGGCCGACGCGGCCAAGGAGCGCCTGAAGGGCGTCCGCACCCGGTAGATCGACCGCAGCCCGCGCTCAGAGCCGAGCGGCGGTGACGCACTCGACGCCGGGGAGCATGACCTCGCGGCGGACGAAGACGGCGCCTTCCGTGTCGCCGCCTGCGAAGCACCACGAGTCGTCGGGTAGCCACCCGTCCGGGAAGCCCACGGGTGACACCGTGCCGACGACGAGCAGGTCGGGGTCGGCTGCCGCCAGCGCATCGTCGAGCTCGTCGCCGAGATGGGCAGGGGCCGGTGGCGTGTCCTCGCCGAGGACCCGGCGTCGCAGCTGGTTCTCGTCGGCGAAGGGGATCTCGTCGGCCGCACCCCCGCGGTGGACCTTGACGAGCGGCCGGTCGAGGCGTGGCCCCAGCACGGCCCGCAGGTCGGCCACGCCGATCACGATGGCCGGCTCGTCCTCCCCGAAGGCGAGCAACGTGGCCTCGAGCTGGGTCGGCGTGCGACCGCGGTCGAGGCGGTGATAGGCCGCGAACGCCCCGACGATCGCGGCGGCGATCAGGACCGCAGCCACCGCCGGGATCGGCACCTGGCGCAGCCGCTCTGGGTTCGTCGAGACCACGTGGGTCAGGAGCATCACCAGCACCGCCGCGATCATTGACGCGGCCAGCGTGCGGCCCGTCACCTCCAGCTGGGATCGCTCGATGTTGAAGCCGTCCACGATCTTCCAGAGGTTCCACCCCAGGACGGCGGCCACGGCCACGCCGCCCACCCACCGGCCGGCCAGCACGACTCCGGTGACGGTGGCCAGGAGCACGCCTATGAGGGCGTATCGGAAGCAGGAGGCGATGATGAAGGCCAGCCCCGTCGGTCCGCCGCCCGTGTAGGGCGTGGCCGCGTAGAGAGCCAGGCCAGCTGCGGCGAGGGCACCGACCCACAGGACGGTGTGGCCATCGCGGCCCCGGGCCCGGGCCACGACGGGCCCGATGATCCCAGCGGCGACGAGCACCAGGAGAGGCCCGACGAGCTGGCGGGCCAGGGTCGCCGCTCGACGCAGGATCTCACCCTCGCCCGCCCGCAGCTGGTCGAGGAGCGAGGCCTCGAGCACGTCGTAGGGCGACCGGGCGCCCTCGATCGGGCCGATCGGCTGAGGGAAGAGCGGGTTGCCTGTGGTGAAGACGTTGCGGAGGTACCAGGGCGCAGCGAAGACGAGGACCCCAGGCACGATCCACCACCAGGTGCGCGAGCGGCGGAGAAGGAAGATCCCGACGAAGCCGACGACGAGCCCGGGGAGCAGGGCCGTGTACTTGCTGCCCATGCCGAGGCCCAGCGCAGCACCAGCCAGGAGGACGAGCCCAGTGGCCCTCTCCGGGTGGCGTCGGGCCACCACGAGGAACGTGGCTCCCGTGAGGACAGACGCCGCGGCGATCAGGTCGGTGAGCATGGTGTCGACCTGGGCGAAGTAGATCGGTGCGGTGACGACGGCCAGCGCAGCGAGCGCGCCCAGGGCGGCGCCGTCGCGCGAGGCCACGAGCTCCCGCCCCAGCACGGCACCAGCCAGGACGGCGAGGAGGCCGAACACGACCGGCGCCAGGTACAAGAGCTCGTCGCCGGAGCTCGGCAGCGCCAGCCACAGGCCGAACACCTCGCCGCTGCTCGGGTGGTTGGCGGTCATCGAGCCGGGGGGCGAGTAGGGGAGCCCCCAGATGTGGCCTCTCTGCAGCCACGACGACAGGTTGGAGAGGTGGTACTCCTTCGTGTCGAAGTCGAAGGACCGCTGGGCGTGGAGGGAGAGCTTGACGCCCAAAGCGAGGTAGAGCGAGGTGCCGCCGATGGCAGCCAGCTCGAGGATCGACGTGTCGGTGCCGTCGCTCGCCGAGCCGGGCGGGAGGGGGTGGCGGCGGTGCAGGGCGAGGGCTGCGGCAGCCACGGCGACGTGGGCCACGACCACGGCCGGAAGGAGGAGCAGGCCGACCATTCCGAGGACGAGCGGAACACCCACGGCCAGGGCCAGCGCGACGAGCAGGCCGGCCAGGGCCCGCTCCAGACGGTCGGAGCCCACCAACCTCGGGGTGGCGATCGCCGCGGTGACGACGACCGAAAGCACCTGAACGACCAGCAGCACGGCCGCCAGCAGCTCCTCCGACCCGCTCAGCTCACCCGGCAACGTCGACCCCCAGATCCTCCATCGCCCAGCCGATGGACCGCCGGACAGCCTGCCCCAACCGGACAGCTCCGGCGAACCGGGCGGCTACCATCCTCGCCCACGATGAGCGTCGCGGCGGCACAGAGCGAACTGGGCGACACCTCTCGGCGGGAGCTGGTCGGTGCCGACGACGTCCGCTACCTCGACCTGCGGTCCCGGCTGACGCCCAGATGGGGCCTGCTGTGGGCCTCGCTGACCGCCGGCCACGTGGCGCTGGTCGCGATCGTGGTCGCCCTGGTCACCCTCGACGACCGGTCGCTGTCCGCAGATGGAGCGCTCGTCGTCGCCGGATCGCTGGCCGTCGGCTACGTCGTGCACTACCTGGTGCTGTTCCAGCACGAGGCGGTCCACTACAACCTCGCCCCCACCCGCCGGGCCAACGACCTCCTGTGCGACCTCTGCATCGGCCCTCTCATCGGTGAGACGGTCGCCGCCTACCGGCGCATCCACCTCGACCACCACCGTCATCTCGGAACGCCGCAGGACACCGAGCGGTCTTACTTCGAGCCGCTCGGCGCCCGCTTCGTGCTCGAGGGCCTCACCGGCGTGCGCATCGCCCGCATCGTGCGAGCTCGGCTGGCCCACTCCGCCACCACCGGGGCCGCGCCCCCGACACAGCCCCGGCCCGGGCCCTCGGTGCCGTGGGTCCTCCTCGGCGCCGTCGTCTTCCACGGCGCCGTCGTGGGGGGCGCCCTCCTGACCGGTCACAACGTGCTGGCGATCGCGTGGGTGCTCGGCATCGGTGCCGTCTTCCCCGTCGTCAACACGACCCGTCAGCTCCTCGAGCACCGGGGCGACGCCGCCGACCGCACCCTCGACTACGCCACGGTGCCCCACGGTCAGGTGAACCGGCTGTTCGGATCCGGACCGCTGGCCTCGACGCTGGGCGGGGCGGGCTTCAACCGGCACCTGCTCCACCACTGGGACCCAGGTGTGTCGTGCACGCGCCTGGCCGACCTCGAGGCCTACCTGCTGGGCACTCCTGCGGCTGAAGCCGTGGAGCGCCACCGCACGACCTACGCCGCCACCGCCCGCCGGCTAGCCGGCCGGTGACCGCCCCGGGGCCCGAGTGCCCGGCGTGCGGAGGCGCGAGCGACCCCCACGCCGTCGTGACCGACGTCGAGTACCGCACCACCGACGAGGCGTTCGCCTACCACCGGTGCCGAGGCTGTCGGTCGGTGTTCCTCGCCCCGGCGCCCGTCGACCGCCTGGCTGAGATCTATCCGCCCAACTACTACGCCTACGCCGCCGACGACGCGTCGCTCGTCGAGCGCGTGAAGGGCTGGCTCGACAAGCGCACGTTCCGGCCCCTCCTGCGCTCGGTTCCAGGCGAGCGCCTGGCCGTGCTCGACGTAGGGGGGGGCGACGGCTGGCTCCTCTCCCGCCTGCGCCAGCTCGACAGCCGGGTCGAGCGCACCCACGTCGTCGATCTCGACCCGGCCGCGGAGGCAGGGGCAACGGCGCGCGGGCACGAATACACCTGCGGTCGGATCGAGGAGTTCGACGACCCCGGGCCCTTCGACGTCGTGCTCCTCCTCAACCTGATCGAGCACGTGGCCGAGCCCGGCGCGGTGCTCCAACGCCTGGCCAAGGTCCTGTCTCCGAGAGGTGTGATCCTGATCAAGACCCCGAACGTGGACAGCCTCGATGCCCGCCTGTTCCGCCACCGGGACTGGGGCGGGTACCACTGCCCGCGCCACTGGGTGCTCTTCGACCGCGACGGTCTCGTCGATCTGGCCGGCCGGGTCGGGCTCCACGCCCGCCGCACGGCGTACACGCAGGGCGCCCCGTTCTGGGCTGTCAGCGTCCTCGCCCTCCTGCAGCGCCGCGGCCTCGTGCGGATCACGGCCGAGCGGCCGATGGTCGACCACCCGCTGTTCAAGGCCCTCCTCGCGGCCTTCGGGCCCCTCGACCTCGTCCGGGGCCGCCTCGGCGCCCGCACGTCGCAGATGTTCGTCGAGCTCGTCCACGCGCCGGCGTCATGAGTCGTCGCGTCGTGGTCATCGGAGGTGGCATCGCGGGCCTGGCCGCGGCCCGGAGCCGGGCTCGCGCGGGCGACGAGGTCACCGTGCTCGAGTCCGCCCCGACCCTCGGCGGCCTCGTGGCCGGGTTCGAGGTGGGCGGCCAGCCCCTCGAGCGGTACTACCACTACACGCTCCCTCAGGAGAGCCACATCCAGGACCTGCTCGGGGAGCTGGGCCTGCTCGAGGACCTCGAGTGGTTCTCGGGCACCATCGCCGTCCTCACCGGAGGAAAGGTCTGGCCGTTCACCACACCTCTCGACCTGCTCCGCTTCGGACCCCTCGCCTTCCCCGATCGGATCCGAGCCGGCATCGGCGCGCTCCGGCTGGGTCGGGTGCGGGACTGGCCCGACCTCGACGAGGTGCCGGCCGTCGACTGGCTCACAGGGCTCACCAGCCAGGCGGTCACCGACGTCGTGTGGACGCCGCTGCTCCGAGCCAAGTTCGGCCCGGCCGCCGAGGCTGTGCCGGCGGCGTGGATGTGGTCGCGGCTCGACCAGCGCCGTCAGGCCCACAAGGGGAGCAGCGAGCAGGTCGGCTACCTGCGGGGCGGCTACGGGCGCCTCTTCGCCAAGCTGGCGGAGGACATCGAGGGGCACGGCGGCACGATCCACACCTCGACGCCCGCCCGCCAGGTCGTGCTCGACGGCACCCGCGTCACGGGCGTGGTGACCGACGACGGCACCTTGCCATGCGACCTCGTCGTCTACGCCGGCCAGCTACCCCGCCTCGGCGACCTCGTGCCATCAGAGCACCACGATCCGCGGTGGGCCGCCTCTGCCCTCGGTGCGGTCTGCATGGTCCTGCAGCTGACCAAGCCGATGACCGAGGTCTTCTGGACGAACGTCTGCGACCGTGACCTGCCCTTCGGCGGCATCATCGAGCACACGAACCTCGTGCCCGCCACCTGGTACGGCGGACGGAACGTGGCCTACGTCAGCCGCTACTTCACCTCCGACGAGGCCGTCGCCACCGCCGACCTCGACGAGGTGCGCGAAGAGTGGATCTCCGCCCTGCTCGCCACCTTCCCCCACCTCCAGGCCAGCGACATCACGTCGGTCGACGTGTTCCGCACGCCCTACGCGGCTCCGCTCGTCTCGGTGCCGTACCTGCCGCAGATACCGCCGATCGAGTCCCACCTCGAGGGGCTCGTCCTCGCCACCACGGCCCAGGTGTATCCCCAAGATCGCGGCATGGACCAGGGCGTCCGCATGGGCGACCTCGTCGCGGGGGCGGCGGACGCCACGGGCTGGCGCTGTCCCGTTTGCGAGCAGCCCGACCGGCGCGAGCTCTTCACCGGCACTGGTGCCGGCACGGAGGGCGGCGTGGACGCCGCCGCCTTCCGCCCCAGCTCGAACGAGTACGGCCAGATCACATCGCCTGTCGTCGAGTGCACGGCGTGCGGGCACCGCACCGTCGCCGACCCGCCCCCCGACCACGCCCTGTCCGGCGCCTACGCGGACGCCGTCGACGAGGTGTCGCTGCGGGAGGAGACCGGGCAGGTCGCCACGGCCGACCGGGCCGTGGCCCGCATCGAGGCGGAGGTGGTCCCGGGCCGCATGCTCGATGTCGGCTGCTGGACCGGTTCCTTCCTCGTCGCGGCCCAGGAGCGGGGCTGGGACGTCACCGGGGTCGAGCCGTCGGCCTGGGCCAGCAGCAGAGCCCGCGAGCGGGGCATCGACGTCTTCACCGGCGATCTGGCCGAAGCGCCGCTGGCGCCCGGCTCGTTCGAGGCCATCGTGACCTGTGACGTCCTCGAGCACCTGAGCGATCCGGCCGCCGCCGTAGCCCGCTTCGCCGAGCTGCTCGTGCCTGGCGGAGCGCTCTACCTCACGGTGCCCGATGCCGGCAGCCGTCTGGCCCGCACGATGGGTCGCCGCTGGTGGGCCGTGGTGCCGATGCACCTCCAGTACTTCACCCGCTCCTCGATGCGCCTGCTGCTGTCGCGGCACGGCTTCGAGGTCCGCCACGTCGCCACCCACCCGAAGCTGTTCAGCGTGCGCTACTACGCCGAGCGGGCGGCATCGTTCCTTCCCGGCGGCGCCGCGCTCGAGAAGCTGGCGGAGCGGTCCGGTCGGGCCGACCGGCTCATCGGACCGAACTTCGGTGACCGCATGGAGATGGTGGCGGTGCGTCGGGAGAAGGCGGAGGCCGGCCCCGGATGATGCTCGCCGCGCCCTTCCAGCCCACGCCGGACCAGAACCGGATGGGGAACCTCGGCGACGTCGCCGCGTCGCGTGCCTCCTACTTCGACCGGAGGTCGAAGAACCTCGAGCACCTCATCCGGAGCCGGTACGAGTGGCTGAACGAGTGGGTCGGTCCGGATGCCGAAGGGGTGGAGCTGGGCTGTGGCATCGGCGTGGGCAGGGACTTCGTCCGCTGCCGCTCGCTGCTGCTCACCGACATGAGCGACGGGGAGTGGCTCGACGTCCCGAACGTCGACGCCATCGCCACGCCGTTCTCCGACGGCCAGTTCGACTTCGTCGTGGTGCAGAACGTCCTGCACCACCTGGCCCACCCGATCCGGTTCTTCCCCGAGGCGGCGCGCATCCTCAAGCCCGGTGGCCTGCTGCTCGTCCGCGACGTGAAGTGCTCCTTCATGACCCGGCTCATGGCCCACGTCACCCGCGTCGAGGGGTACTCGTACGACGTCGACGTCTTCGACCCCGACGTCGCTCTCAGCGATCCGCAGAACCTCTGGGAGGCGAACAACGCCATCCCCGACCTGCTCTTCGAGGACCGGGCCCGCTTCGCGAAGGCGGTGCCCGAGCTCACGATCGAGGAGGAGCGCTTCGAGGAGTGCCTGCTCGTCCTCAACTCGGGGGGCGTGACCCACAAGACCGTGTCGGTGCCGCTGCCCGAACCGGCGCTGCGCCTGCTGCACCGGATCGACAGCGTCATCACCCGGCGGTGGCCTCGCGCCTTCGCCATGCAGCGCAACGTCGTGCTGCGCCGAACGGAAAGGGATGGACGTGCCCGCACAGGTACCCTCTGACGCCTTGGCCACCACTGATCACGAGCTGTCGATCATCCTCCCCGCGCTGAACGAGGAGGCGAACATCGAGCGGGCCATGGCGGCCGCCACGAAGGTCGCGGAGCGGCTCTGCGGTCGGCACGAGATCATCGTCGTCGACGACGGGTCGACGGATCGCACCGCCGACATCGTGCGAGCCGCTGGTGAGGCCGACCCCCGCATCCGCCTCGTGAGCCACGAGCGAAACCAGGGCTACGGCCACGCGCTGCGCTCAGGGTTCGAGGCGGCCAAGCTCGATCTCGTCTTCTTCACCGACGCCGACAACCAGTTCGACCTCGAGGAGCTCGAGCTCTTCCTCCCCTCCATCGAGCACGCCGACGTCGTGGTGGGGTTCCGCTACAACCGGCAGGACCCGTTCATGCGGCGGGTCTTCGCCAAGGGCTGGAACGCGATCATCCGGGTGCTGTTCTACGCCCCTGTCCGCGACATCGACTGCGCCTTCAAGCTGTTCCGGCGCTCCGTGTTCGAGGACATCCGGCTCGAGGCCATGGGCGCGATGGTGAGCACAGAGCTGATGGTCCGCATCGCCCGATCGGGCAAGAGCGTGATCGAGATCGGGGTGACCCACTACCCACGCACAGCGGGCAAGGCGCGGGGCGCCGACCCCCGGGTCATCCTCAAGGCCCTGCGGGAGCTGCGCAGCATGTACGTGCGCCTGCGGGCCGCCGGATACCGCGACACTCGCACGCTCCGGCAGTCAAGCTGAGCGCGCCGCCGTGACGGCTGTCGATCGCACGGGCCTCGACCCGGCCTACTTCGACACGATGGCCGCCCACGCCACCAGTCACTGGTGGTACCGGGCCCGTTCCGAGTGGGTCACCCAGGAGCTCGGCCCTCGGGCGGCCGGAGGCACAGCGGTCGACGTGGGCTGCGGCGTCGGCGGCACGCTCCGCGCCCTCGACGCGGCCGGGTACGACGCCGTCCTGGGCCTCGACCTCAGCCCCTACGTGCTCGGCCGCGTGCCCGAGGTGGTGCCGGGCCGACCGCTCCTCGCTGTGGCCAGCGCCGAGCTGCTCCCCGTCGCCGGCGGTTCGCTGGCCGGTGTGGCCAGCCTCGACGTGCTCGAGCACCTCGACGACGACGTCGCCGCGCTGCGCGAGTACGCCCGCGTCGTGGCGCCGGGCGGCCACCTCCTCCTCATGACGCCGGCCTACCAGTGGCTGTTCAGCGACCACGACCGCTGGGCCGGGCACCGCCGCCGCTACACAGCCCGCCGCCTCACGGCCGCGGTTCGGGCCGCTGGCCTCGAGGTGGAGCGGTCGACCTACGTGTTCTCGTTCCTCGTCCCGGCGGCCGCCCTCCTCCGCCGCACGCCCCTCCGACGCTGGATCGGCAGCACCGACGAGGAGACGAGCTCGGTCAGCCCTCTCCTCAACCGCGTGCTGGCTGTCCTCACCCGCGTCGAGCGCCGTCTCGGCCGAGTGGTGCCGATCCCGTTCGGGCTCTCGGTCCTGGTCGTAGCCCGCGTGCCCGAGAAGCCCTAGACCCCACCAACCGGGGTGCGAAAGGGCCCGTTCCTGGGCCCTTTCGCACCCCGGTTCGCAGGAGGTGCGGGTGCGGGTGCGGGCGGACGGGGGCTAGAGCAGGTCGACGAAGAGGCGGTCGTGGCGGCGCTGGGCCTCCACCCCGATCACCCCGAGCGCCACCGTGGCGAGCACCGACAGGCTGACCGGCCGGATCCAGGCCTCGCCTCCGCCGATGGTCGCCTTGTGGAACAGAGTGACGATGCCAGTCATCGGGTTGAGGTCCACCCAGCTGGCCAGGCCGCCCAGGAGCTCCTTCGGGTAGAGGATCGGCGTCAGGTAGATCCACACGAGGAGCGCGGCCTGAACGAGGAACTTCACGTCCCGGAAGTAGACGTGAAGGGCGGACGCCACGAGCGTGACGGCGGCCGTGAAGGCGAGCAGCAGCGTGATGCCCGGGACGAGCAGCAGCAGCGACAGGCTGTATCGGCCCCCGAGCACGGGAAGGATCGCCACGAGCACGAGGAGCGACACCGCCAAGCTGACGACGTTGGCGGCCACGGGCACCAAGGGCAGCAGCACGCGCGGGAACCACACCTTGTCGGTCAGGCTCGACCCGTCGACGATCGCCGTCGTGCCCTGGGAGAACGTCGTACCGAAGTACGAGAAGGCGATGACGCCGCTGAAGACGTAGGCGCCGTAGTCGTCCTGGCCTGCGCCCAGCTTCACGATCCGGGAGAACACGACGGCCATGACGACGCCCTGCAGCAGCGGGACGGCCACGGCCCACAGCACGCCGAACGACGCCCGCTTGTAGCGGGTCTGGAAGTCCTTGCGGGCGAGCATGTCGAACACCTCGCGGTGACGCCACAGGTCGGTCAGCCACTCCTTGGGCGACGCGGGCATGGCCTCGACGACCAGGTGCCGGTCCATGGGGACGGCGCTCTGCTCAGGCATTGGGGTCACCCATGGCGCAGGGCCCAGTCGTAGGGGATCTCGTTCTCGAACGGGTCGAGGCGCTCGATCTCGCCCGGCCGGTGGGGGATCGTCGAGCAGTTGGCGACGAGGGCGGGCACCGTGCCCTCTCCCTTGAAGCCGTTCCAGACGAGAGGAGGGATGGTGACCAGCGCGTAGTTGAGCTCGCCGACGTGCAGCTCCACGACGTTGCCCTTGGTGGCCGAGCCCTCTCGGTCGTCGTAGCAGACGAGCTTCACCATGCCGACCGGCACGGCGTAGTTGAGCGTCATCTCGGTGTGGAGGTGCCAGCCCTTCACCACGCCCGGATAGACGGTCGAGAAGTAGATCTCGCCGAAGCGCTCGAAGCCCTCGCTGTCCTCGCGAAGCATGTGGAACACGGCACCCCGCTCGTCGGGGATGCGCCGAAGGGGTGTGACGACGAGGCCGTCGATCTCGCTCATGGGGAAGGTGCTCCTGTGGCGTTCGTGGTGACGCAGAGCTCGATGATCTCGTCGACAGCGTCAGACAGCGGCTGCTCGGAGTGCACGCCGCAGGCCGCCAGGCGGCCCGGGTCGATGCGGTAGGGCTCGGGGTCGGGTCCGTCTCGGTCGGGGGCCTTCAGCTCGGGTCGACGTCCGGTTCGGGCCTCGACGCGGTCCTGCACCAGCTCGGCCAGTCCCCGCACGGTCGTCGAGCGGCCCGAGGCCAGGTTGTAGGTGCCGCTCGGCACGCGCTCGGGGTCAGCAGACGCGGCGATGGCCTCGACCACGTCGGCCAGGCCGATGAAGTCGCGCCACTGCTGGCCCGTCGAGCGCAGCACCATCTGGTCCGTCTCCACCGCGGACCGGCACAGGTCGTTGGCCACCAGGGTCCAGCGGTCGACAGAGACGTGGGCCGGCCCGCCCACGGCGTTGCTGAGGCGGAGCACGACGGGGTCGGGTCCGCTGGCCACGAGGTGCTCGGCGGCCAGGCGCGTGACGGCGTAGACGCCGCGCGGCTCGGGAGCCACGTCCTCGTCGACGACAGCGCCGGGCGCCAGTCGGCTGCCGTAGACGTGGACGGTCGACACGAACACGAGTCGCTCGACTCCCGCTGCGATGGCCGCCTCGGTCACGTGACGGGTGGCGATCAGCGTCTCGCTCAGGGCCCGGTCCGGGTCACTGGCGGCCACGACCTCGTTGTGCCCGGCCAAGTGCACGACCGTGCTGCACCCGGTCATGGCCGTGGCGATCTCGTCGACCGGGTCGAGCAGGTCGACGGTGCGTCGGTCCTCCGCCGCCAACCACGGCAGGGGCCCGCGAACGAGGGCCCGCACGGCCATGCGCCGCGGCCAGGTCGGAGACGAGGCGACTGCCGAGGAAGCCGCCTGCGCCGGTGACGGCCAGCGCCGGTGACGGCGCGGGCGTCATGCGCTGGCGTCGCTCGGGTGCGACCGGTACCAGCCGACCGTCTCGGCGAGGGCCTCCTCGACCGAGAGCGTGGGCTCCCAGCCGAGGACCTTCCGAGCCTTGGCGGCCGAGAGGAACTGGCTGTCGATCTCATGGGTGGCAGTGGAGCGGATGTCGGGCTCGAGCTCTGTGCCTGCCGCGGTCTGGAGGGCGGCCACGAGCTCGAGCACGGTGAGCGGCGTCTCGGTCGAGAAGTTGAACGCCTCACCGACGATGGTCGGGTCATCGGCCATGGCCTCGACGAGACGCATGTAGGCGAGGGCGCCGTCGACCACGTACAGGTAGTCGCGCACCATCGTCCCGTCGGACCGGATGAGCGGCCGCTCCCCTCGGAGCAGGGACCGGATGGTGCCGGGGACGAGCCGTTCCCAGTTCTGATCGCCCGGTCCGAAGAAGTTGCCGCAGCGCGTCACGCAGACGGGCACGTCGAAGGTCTTGTGGTAGCTGCTGGAGATGAGGTCGGCGCAGGCCTTCGACACGTCGTAGGGGTTGACCGCGAGGAGGGGCATCTCCTCGTCGTAGGGCAGCACGGGCTGAGCTCCGTAGGCCTTGTCGCTGCTCGCTGTGATCACCTGCTCGACTCGGGGCGACCGGCGCACCGCCTCGAGGAGCGACCACGTGCCAGCCACGTTGGCCTCGTACGTGGCGGCCGGGTTGCGGTTGGCCACCCCCACCTGGCTCTGGGCCGCGAGGTGCAGCACGGTGCGGGACTCGTACTCGCCGAGGAGGCGCTCGACGACGGCCTGGTCCTCGACCCGACCGCGAACGACAGCGACCTTGCCCGCCCAGCTCTGGGAGACCGGGGAGCGCACGACGTCGTCGCGCACGAGGATGGCGACGTGCGCCCCGAGGCGCACGAGCTGGTCGACGACGTGTGAACCCAGGAAGCCGGTTGCGCCGGTGACGGCCACTGGGCGGTCGCGCCAGAAGGCCGGGTCGGCCTTCCATGTAGATGCTTCGGACATGGTTCCCTCCGTTCGACGTTCGGCGGCGATCGCCTGCCTGGAGCTCAGCCCGCGCCCGTGTCGCCGTAGCCGAACTCGTAGCCCGCGTCGTCGTCCGAGGTGCGCAGCCGGTTGAGCACGACCCCGAGGATGCGGGTCTGGTTGCGGGTCAGGGCGCTCTTGGCCCGGTTGACCAGCTGCACCGGCGTCGACCGGGCCTCCACCACGAGCACCGCTCCCGCGGCCAGCCGACCGATGACGAGGGTGTCGGCCACGGGCAGCACCGGCGGCGTGTCGATCAGCACGATGTCGGCCTGGCTGGCCAGCGCCTCGAGGAGGCGGGCGGTGCGCGATGTGCCGAGCAGCTCTGAGGGTTCCGTGGCCCCGGTGCCCGCAGGCAGGAAGTAGAGGCCGTTGGCGGCGGGCGTGTCCTTGGGTGGGGGCAGGTACTGCAGGCACTCTTCGACCGAGCGCTGCTCGAGCAGGATGTCGCTGCAGCCTGGCGAGCTGTCGGCGCCCAGGTGCCGGTGGGCGTCTGGGTGGCGCAGATCGAGATCGACGAGAACCACGCGCGAGACCAGCAAGGGCCAGCGAGCGAGCCAGACCCACACAGGTAGACGTCTTGCCCTCGCCCTGGGTGGCGCTGGTGATGAGCACGATCGGGTTGGCGAGGTCGTCGATGGCGACGAGCAGGTTGGACCGCAGGACGCGGAACGCCTCCTCCCGGTTGACCAGGCGGGTGCGGGTGCGGCGGCGGGCGAGGACCACGGTCAGTCGCTCTTCCCGCCCCGGAGGCGGGCGCCCGTCCACTCTCCGAGCGGGACGTCGTTGCCGAGGCCGGGGATGACGCCGAGGACGGGCAGCTCGAGCCGCCGTTCGACGTCGGCCACGTTGCGGATCGAGAGGTCGAGGTAGTCGAGCAGGAAGGCGATGCCGACGCCGGCCAGCAGCCCGAACAGGGCGGCCAGCAGCGTGGACTGGAACTGGTCTGTCGGGATGGGGGCTGCGGGGAGCTGGGCTCGCTCGAACACGTAGGCCGGAAGGGTCGGGATGTCGCCCTCGCCGCCGGACGGCTCGAACTCCTGGATCCCGTCCACGAAGGCGTCGGCCAAGCCGTTGGCGAGGCCCTGGGCCACCTCGGGCTCCTCGTGGGTGACGTCGATGTAGATGAGCTGCAGCTCAGGCGTGGTCTCGGTGGCCTCGACGACGTCGCTGGCCGGGATGTCGAGGGCCAGCTCCTCGAGCGCCTGGCTGGCGACAGGCTCGCTGTCGATCATCTTGGCGAACGTGAAGGCGATGGTGGACAGCGCCGTCAGCCGGTCCGCCGAGAGCTCGCCCTCGAACGGATCGATCGAGATGCTCCTCGTCCCGACGTAGAGCGTGCTGCGGGCTGCGTACTCCGGCGACTTGTTCGCGACGGTGTAGCCGACCCCCGAAGCCAGGATGGTCAACAGCAAGATCAGCCACAGCCGGCTGCGAAGGACGGTCAGGTACCGGCGGAGTTCCAAAGGTGCGGGGGGGTGGCGTTCGAGAGGGGTACGAGCGGGGCGTACCCTACCTCAGCCACACGAGGGCCCAGACGCGCCGGGCAGGTGGCGGCGCCATCGAAGGAGAAGCAGCAGCAATGGACACGGACCGACCCAGCACGGCTGACGAGGACCTCTCGGTGCGCCTGCAGTGGCCGAGCGATCAGGGTGACGGCGAGCGCGGCGCCACGCCCGATGCCGCCCCGGGTACGACGTCCTCGGAGCCCGTCCAGCTGGCCGAGGTGGTGTCGGCGGGCGAGCCCAGCCGCCCGGCGCGCAGCCTCATCGAGGCCTACGACCGGCTCGGTGACCGAGTGCTCGAGCGGATGCGCGCGCTGCGCGAGGACGTGGACGCCGACCTCGCTGCCGTGCGCTCCGAGCTGGCCGGCCTGCGCCAGGCCGTGGACGACGTAGGTGACCGCGTGCAGCTTCGCCAGCTGCGCGCGACGATCGACGAGCTGCGAGGCGACGTGACGGGTCTTCGTCGGGCCGTGCTCGAGTGGCCCGAGCTGGAGCAGGTCTCGAGCGACGTGGCCGGGCTCCGCAGCGACATGTCGGCCCTGCTCGAGGCCAGCCGGGACGCGGCGGCGCCCGATGAGGGCGTGTCCCTCGGCGCGCTGGCGCCTCTGGTGGAAGAGGTTGCGGCCCTCCGGGGCGAGCTTGCGTCGCTGCGCCGCCGCATCGCGCTGCGGGTCGAGGGCACGGCCCCGGTTGGAGACGCGCAGCTCGAGCTGCTGGCTGATCAGGTCGCCGAGCGGATGGCGGTCCGGCCACCGAAGGCCGCCGCCGGCCGCGCTCGGCGCCGGTAGCCCTCGTCGTGCGCAGGACGCGGCGGGAGCGGTGGCGCGGCTGGCGTTCGGCCCTGGGGGGGACGTTCATCGTCCTCGTGCTGGTCGGTGCCGTGGTGGCGCTCGGTCTCCTGCGGGTTCGCTCGGTCGAGGGCGACCTGCGGGCGGCCCGTGACCTCATCACGACAGCGTCCGAGCACCTCGAGCAGGGCCAGATCGCTGCCGGCCCGCGCCGCCCTGGCCGCGGCCAGCGATCACCTCACGGCCGCGAGCGCCGACCTCCACAACCATGCCGAGCTGGGCTTGCTCGAGCTCCTGCCGGTGGCCAGCGAGAACCTCGAAGCCCTGCGCGATGTCGTGGGTGTGGCCAGCCGCCTGTCCATCGGTGGTGAGCGGCTGCTCGCCGCGGCCGCGCCGCTGGAGAGCGCGACGGGCGATCTCGAGGTGCCCCTGTCCGCTGGCGCCATCCCCCTCGACGCCGTCGACGCAGCTCGGCAGCAGGCGGCCCAGCTCGTGGTCTCGTTGCCGAGCGGTGTGAGCGAGGGCAGCTCCCGTCTCCTCGGCCGGGTCGAGGAGCTGCGCACGACCGTGCTCGAGGAGGCCGTGCGCCGTCGGGACCAGCTCGATGTCCTCAGCCGCGGGTTGGCTCTGATCGGCGACATGAGCGGCAGCTCGGGCGAGCGCCACTACCTCATCGCCGTGGCCAACAGCGCCGAGATGCGGGGCAGCGGGGGGATGATCCTCAGCTACGGCGCCCTGATCGGGCGCGACGGAGACTTCGATCTGCGCAGCTTCGGGCGCATCGACGAGCTGGCCCTCGACGGACCGATCGAGCGCGAGGCAGTGCCGACAGTGCCCGACGACTACCTCGAGCGGTGGAGGGGGTTCGACCCGCTCCTGCGCTGGCGCAACGCCAACCTGGCGGCCGACTTCGAGCTCACCGCGCCCGCCCTCGAGGTCATGTACTGGGCTGCGACCGGGGTGATCCCCGCCGGCGTCATCCAGGTCGACCCGCACGGCTTGGCCGCCATCCTCGAGGGAACCGGACCGGTCGAGGTGGCCGAGCTGGGCACGATCACCGCCGACAACGTCGTCGACGTCGTGCTGAGCGATGCCTACAGCCGGTTCCCCGACATCGACAGCCGATCCGACGTCCTCGGCGACGTGGCCGAGGCCGCCTTCGAGCGCCTCGTGACCGGCAGCTACCCCAGCCTCCGGCCGCTCGCCGACGCGCTGCTCGCCGCAGTGGACGGCCGCCACCTGATGATGCACTCCGTCGGCGCCCGTGCTCAGGAGCAGCTGGCTCACTTCGGGGCTTCGGGCAGCCTGCCGGCGACCGACGGTGACTCCGTGAGCCTCACGGTGCAGAACGTGAGCGCCAACAAGCTCGACTACTACGTGGACACCAGCCTCACCCTGACCGGGGACCGCCCAGAGGGCGCCTTCGGGGACGTGCAGGCCGAGATCACCGTCACCAACACGGCGCCGGCGGGGGTGCGCGAGCCCCGCTACGTCTTCGGTCCCTTCAACGCCGACCAGCAGGCCGGCCTCTACCGCGGTGCGGTCAGCCTCTACCTCCCGATCGGTGCCACCCTCGTGAGCGCCGGTGGCGCCAGCGTCGCGGTCCCCCTCGTCCAGTCCGAAGCGGGCCGGCCGGTGGTGGGCTTCAACGTGGACGTCCCGGCCGGCGAGTCCCGGACGGTTGTGCTCGAGCTGCGGCTGGCCCCCCGACCCGCCGGGGCCTACGAGCTGCTGCTCGTGCCGTCAGCCCGGGTGCGCCCCACCCAGGTGCGGGTGGCACTGGACGGCGCGGAGATGGATGCCGCCGTGCAGCTGGATCGCACGTGGCGCCTGCGCTCGGGGGAGGAGCCCTCCCCCGTCCGCGGGCGGACGGGGTGAGCTGTCCGGTTTGGGGGCTTCGCGCTAGGGTGGCCGAGACGGGCACCAACCAACTGAGGGATGACGTGGACGGCGGACGACGTCAAGGTCACTTCCAACTGCGCGTGACTGCGGTCCGCGCGCTGAGCGCGGTGTTGCTCGCCGCGATGGCGGTGCTTCTCGCGGCCCCCGCGGCGAGCGCCCAGGACCCTTACGGGTCCACCACCACCACCGGGGGAGGAGCACCCCCTGTGGCAGCGACGAGCTGCGACATGGACCTCCTCAGCGGCCAGGTCGGCGACCCTGGCTCGGCAACCGTCCGGAACCTGCCCCCCGGCGGCGAGGTCCGCCTGCTGTTCGGCGGCATCGAGGTGGGGAGCGCGACAGCGCCGCTCGCAGCGCAGTCCGCGGGCGCACCCGTGCGCTTCAACGGTCCCGCCCTCCCCGCCCAGGCCGGCACGAGCACGGTGCGCATCGACTTCGTCGTGCCGCAGGTGGCTCCCGGCGTGTACCTCGTGACCGCAGTGGGCGTGGGCTTCGCCGTGTCCTGCCACGCCGGCCTCGACGGGTTCGAGGTGCTGGCCGGAAACATCACCCGACCCGATTCCGGCGGCTTGGGCACCCTGCCTCGAACCGGCATCTTCATCGCCCTCCTCCTCGCCCTGGCCCTCGTCCTGCTCCTGGTCGGTCGGGCCCTCGTCGAGGCCTCCCACGAGCGCCGGCGAGCCGAGGATCGCGTCGCTGCCGCCGCCGTCTCCGCCCGGGCCCGGGACGCCGAGCGGCGCGGGCTCGTCCCGAAGTAGCCGTTCGCGCTCCCGCTCCTGGCAGACTGGACCACGTGTCCGCCGGCGAGGTGCTCGACGATCTTCCCGAGGACGACTCCCTGAAAGAGGCGTGCGGCGTGTTCGGGGTCTACGCCCCTGGGCAGCCCGTCGCCCACCTGACCTACCTCGGTCTCTTCGCCCTCCAGCACCGGGGCCAGGAGTCCGCCGGGATGGCCGTCAGCGACGGCACCGCGGTCACCGTGGTGAAGGACCAGGGCCTCGTGGCGTCTGTGTTCGACGACCGCACCCTGGCCGGGCTCTTCGGACACCTCGCCATCGGCCACTGCCGCTACTCCACCACGGGCAGCTCCACGTGGCGCAACGCCCAGCCCGCCTACAGAGGCGAGGGCGACCACCAGTTCGCCCTCGGCCACAACGGCAACCTCACGAACACCGAGGCACTGGCGGCCGGGGCCGGGATGCTCCCGGGCACGGTCACGAGCGACACCGACCTGGTGGCCGAGCTCTTGGCCGCCGCCCTGTCCCGGCTCCCAGAGGAGCGCAGCGACGAGCGAGCTCTCGAGCTCGCTCTCGCGGATGTGCTTCCCCAGCTCGAGGGCGCATTCTCGCTCGTCGTCATGGACGAGAGCCGCGTCATCGGCGTGCGCGACCCCAACGGCTTCCGACCCCTCTGCCTGGGCAAGCTCGACAACGGCTGGGTGCTGGCGTCGGAGAGCCCGGCGCTCGACATCGTGGGCGCCCACTTCGTGCGCGAGCTCGACCCGGGCGAGATGGTCGTCATCGACGCCACCGGCCCCCGGTCGCTCCGCCCGTTCCCCGACGAGCGCGTCGACCCGAAGCTGTGCCTGTTCGAGTTCGTGTACTTCGCTCGGCCCGACAGCCGCCTCTACAACCAGAGCGTGCACCAGGCTCGGATCCACATGGGTGAGCAGCTGGCCGACCAGGCTCCCATCGAGGCCGACATGGTCATGGGCGTCCCCGAGTCCGGCGTGCCCGCCGCCGAGGGGTTCGCCCGGCGCAGCGGCATCCCGTTCGGCCAGGGCCTGGTCAAGAACCGGTACATCGGCCGCACGTTCATCGCGCCGAGCCAGGAGCTGCGGGCCCGGGCCGTGCGCATGAAGCTCAACCCTCTGCGCGAGAACCTGGCCGGCAAGCGCGTGGTCGTCGTCGACGATTCGATCGTCCGGGGCACCACGCAGCGCCAGCTCACGAAGATGCTGCGCGAGGCCGGCGCCACCGAGGTCCACCTCCGGATCACCTCGCCTCCCGTGAAGTGGTCCTGCTTCTACGGCATAGACACGGGTGATCGCACCGAGCTCCTCGCGTCATCGCTCGCCATCGACGAGATCCGTGAGTACCTCAACGTCGACACGCTCGCCTACCTCCAGCTCGACCGGCTGGTGGCAGCCACGGGCGCACCCCGGGCCGGGTTCTGCGACGCCTGCTTCACCGGGCAGTATCCAGTCGCCGTCCCGGTCACGCTGCGCAAGCACGTGCTCGAGGGGTCGTCGGCCGTCGCCGGCACCATCGTCCAGACCGCAATCGACTGAAGGGCAGAGGTGGGCACCAGCTACGAAGACGCGGGGGTCAGCATCGCAGCGGGCGAGGCGGCCGTGGAGCGGATCAAGTCGAAGGTCCGGTCCACGTTCCGGCCCGAGGTCATCGGTGACATCGGGGGCTTCGGCGGCCTGTTCGCCTTCGCCCAGCACCGATACCGCCACCCCGTCCTCGTGTCCTCGACCGACGGCGTCGGGACGAAGGCCCTCATCGCCCAGGCGGCGGGGCGATTCGACACCATCGGCGTCGACCTCGTCGCCATGTGCGTCGACGACATCGTCTGCCAGGGCGCCGAGCCCCTCTTCTTCCTCGACTACATCGCGGTGGGCAAGCTCGACCCCGACCACATCGAGCAGCTCGTCGAGGGCGTGGCCCACGGATGCCGTCAGGCGGGCTGCGCGCTCATCGGCGGCGAGATGGCCGAGCACCCCGGTGCCATGGAGCCGGGAGAGTTCGACCTGGTCGGCTTCGCCGTCGGGGTGGCCGAGCGCGACCGACTCATCACCGGCGAGCACGTGGCCGTGGGCGACGTGCTGATCGGACTTCCCTCGCCCGGGCTGCGCTCCAACGGGTACTCCCTGGCCCGCAAGGTCTTGCTCGAGACGGCCGGTCGTGGGCTCGACGCCCCGGCCTGGTCCGGTGCTCCCCACACCCTGGCCGACGAGCTCCTCCTGCCCTCGGTGGTCTACGCCCCAGCCATCGCCGCCCTCCTGCGCGTCGTCGATGTGCGCTCCATCGCTCACGTCACGGGCGGCGGACTCCCCGGCAACCTCACGCGGGTGCTGCCGGAGCACGCCGACGCAGTCATCGACTCCCGGAGCTGGGAGCCGTCCCGCATCTTCGGGGAGATCCAGCACCTCGGCGAGGTGAGCGACGACGAGATGCGCCGGGTCTTCAACCTCGGGATCGGCATGGTGGTCGTGGTCGCCCCCGAAGAAGCCCACCGCACCCTGGACATCCTCCGCACCGAGGGCCACCGGGCGATCGAGATCGGCCAGGTCACCACGGGCCACGGCGCCGTCACCTTCACGTGAGGGGGATCCAGTGAGCCGCGTCCTCGTGGTGGACGACGACCCGGACATCCGTCTCCTCCTGCGCTTCGAGCTGGCGGCCGAGGGCCACACCATCGTCGAGGCCGGCAACGGCGAGGAGGCCTTGGCTGCCATCGGCGACGGCGGCGTCGACATCGTGCTGCTCGACATGATGATGCCGGTGCTCGACGGCTGGGCCGTGCTGCGCGCTGTCGACCCCGTCACCGTGCCGCCGATCGTCGTGATCACCGCGCTGGCCAGCGACGGCGACCGTCACGTGGGCGACCTGCTCGAGCTGGGGGCCGTCGACGTCATCGCCAAGCCCTTCGACCCGGGCATGCTCGTGCGCCTGGTGGACGCCGTGCTCCTGGTCGACGTCGGCGAGCGCGACGAGTACCGGAGCCGTCGGCTGAGCCGGGCCCGGGGGGTCGGCTGATGCTGCGCCGCCTCTCCGTCCTCCTCGGCCTGGTCGCGATCGCGGTCGCCGGCGCCGCCTGGCTGCAGCAGCCCGATGGCATCACCGGCCCCGAGGCCATCCGGGCCGCCACCGGAGCCTTCGAGGCCGCTGGCCTGCAGGACGCCTCGGTCGAGCTCCGGGCCGTGCCCGACACCTATGAGGCAGGGGGCGACCGCAAGCCCATCGCGGTCTGGCGCACCTCGGCCACCGTCGAGGAGGGCACCGTCGAGCTCTGGCTGGCCCGAGAAGACGGCGAGCCTGTCTTCCTCGACGATCGCAACCCCGACGGCACGGCCCAGCTGCTCACCGACGAGCAGTTCAGCGCCATCGGCGACCACTTCGAGAACCCGGCCCTGGACCGCCAGGTCCGTCGCAACCTCGTCCTCACCCTGGCCGCCGCTCTCATCCTCGGCTTGGCTGTCATGCTCGCCTCGAACGACCCCGCCCACCGCCCGGAGCTCCGTTGACCGACGTCGCCTTCCCCGAGCTCGTGGCCCACCTGCTGGAGCACAGCGTGCGGCGGGGCGAGTTCACCCTCAAGAGCGGCAAGCAGAGCACCTGGTTCATCGACGCCAAGCAGACGACCTGTCGACCCGACGGGATGCTGCTCGTGGCTGACGCCGCCCTCCGCGTGCTGCCCGACGACGTGACCGCCATCGGCGGGCTCACGATGGGCGCTGACTCGGTGGCGTTCGGCATCGCCGCGGTCGCCGCCACTCGCGGCCGGCCGTTGCGCAGCTTCAGCGTCCGCAAGGAGGAGAAGGACCACGGCGCGGGGGCCGAATCGCCGGCGCCCTCGAGCCGGGCGACCGCGTCGTCATCACCGAGGACGCCGTCACCCGCGGCGTCTCGATGCTGGAGGCGGCCGAGGTCATCCGGGCAGCGGGGGCCGAGCCCGTCCTGCTCCTCCCCGTCGTCGACCGGGGCGGAACGGTTGCCGCGATGGCCGCCGAGCACGGCCTCCCGCTGCAGGCACTGGTCACGGCACCCGACCTTGGCTTCGAGTACGAGGGCTGAGCTCGTGCCGGCTCCGGGCGCTCCGCACGGGCTCCCGCCTCCGCCGGCGCCGCTCGACACCAGGCAAAGCCGGCTCGCCATCGCCCTCGTCGCGGCGTGAGCGGCGTCGCCGTCTTCGGGCACCGGCCCGCCCTCGACGGGGTGCGGGCGCTGGCCGTCGGCCTCGTCGTCCTGGGCCACATCGACGACGTCCTCCTCCCCGGCGGCCGCGACCCGCTCCCGGGCGGCTTCCTCGGCGTCGACCTCTTCTTCGTGCTGTCCGGGTTCCTCATCACCCGGCTGCTCCTCACGGAGCGGAGTCGCACGGGGCGGGTGGGGCTGGGCGCCTTCTACCTGCGGCGGGCCGCCCGCCTCCTGCCCGCCGTGGTCCTCCTGCTCATCGGGCACGCCATCTGGGTGACCGTGGCCGACGTGGGGGTGACGGCGGCGATGGAGCGGGACAGCATCCTCGTCGTCGGCCTGTACGTCTCGAACTGGGCGTCACAGCTCGACCGGGATCTCGCCTTCGGGCTGGGCCACCTGTGGTCCCTGTCGGTGGAGGAGCAGTTCTACCTGGCCTGGCCCCTCCTCGTCTGGGCCGTGCGGCGCCGCACCAGCCTGCTCTGGCCCGTGATCGGCGTCGGGGTGGCGTTCGCCGTCGCCACCCGACAGGACCTCTGGGGCGACGTCCACTGGCTCCTCATCTACATCCGTACCGACGCCCGGATGGACGCCCTGCTCCTCGGCTGCGCGCTCGGCATCGTCCACCACCGCGGCCTGGTGGCCCGGATGTCGAGGGGGGCGCGGGGCGCTCTCGGGCTGGCCGGGCTGGCTGGCCTGGTCGGCGCAGCCATGGCCCTCCAGCCCTCGCGGGAGGTGCTGTACGGGCCGGGCTTCACGCTGGTCGCCCTGGCCGCCGCTGCTCTCATCGCCGGCGTGGTCGAAGGTGACGGCGGGCTGGCCCGGGTCTTCAGCCTGCGGCCGCTGCGGGCCGTGGGCCGTGTGTCCTACGGGGTCTACCTCTGGCACTTCCCCGCCTTCCTCGCCGTGGACCACGCCTGGCCCGACGCCCCGGCCCTGGCCTTGGTGGCGGTGGCGCTCGGCGCGACCGCGGTGCTCGTAGTCGCATCGTGGACGCTGGTCGAGCGCCCCGTCCTGCGATGGGCCCACCGCCGCCGGAGCGACCGGAGCACGGGCCCCGACCGCACCCCCGCGCTCGCCACGACCTGAGCCCACACCACCCAGCTCGATCGAACCGGGGTTCGAAAGGTCCCGTTCCTGGGCCCTTTCGCACCCGGGTTGGCGAGAGCAATCGAACCGGGGTTCGAAAGGTCCCGTTCCTGGGCCCTTTCGCACCCGGGTTGGCGAGATCGAGGTGAGCGGCGGGGCTCGGCTAGGTGTCGCTCGGGGGTGGGACCCAGCCGGCGGCGACCAGGCGGCGCTCGGCGTAGCGGTCGGCGGCCTCTGCGGTCGGCAGGCCCTCCCTGGCGGCCAGCTCGAGCACCTGCCTCGTGGTGTCGTAGATCCCGCGGATGCGCGTCTCGGCCCGTTCCCGGTCGTATCCGTGGTGCTCCTCGGCGATGTTGATGACGCCGCCCGCGTTCACGACGTAGTCGGGGGCGTAGAGCACCCCGGACCGCTCGATGCGCTCGGCATCCTGATCGGTGGCCAGCTGGTTGTTGGCCGACCCGACGACGGCCGCCGCGCCGAGCTCGGGGATCGTCCGCTCGTCGAGGATGGCACCCAGCGCGCACGGGGCGAAGATGTCACAGACCACCCGGTGGGCCTCGGCGGCCGTCACCACCTCCGCGCCAGTGCGCCTGGCGACGGCGCTCGTCGCCGCGTCCCGGACGTCGGCGATCGTGAGGCGGGCGCCCTCGACGTGGAGGTGGTCGGCCAGGGCGGCCCCGACCTTGCCCACGCCGCTGACGCACACGTGCCGCCCGGCCAGAGAGGGGTCGCCCCAGAGCCGCTCGGACACAGCCCGCATCGCCCACAGGACGCCGAGGGCGGTGGCCGGGGACGGGTCGCCCGACCCGCCCCGGTGCTCGCTGACGCCGGTGACGTGGGGCGTGACCGAGCGGATCAGGTCCATGTCGGCCTGCGTCGTGCCCACGTCCTCGGCCGTGACGTAGCGCCCGCCGAGTCCGTCGACGAACCGGGCGTAGGCCAGCACCAGCTCGTCGGAGCGCAACGTGGCTGGGTCACCGAGGATGACCGCCTTGCCCCCACCCTGGTCGAGACCGGCGGCTGCGTGCTTGTAGGTCATCCCCTTGGCCAGCCGGCACACGTCGACGAGAGCGGCCCCCTCGTCGGGGTAGGGCCAGAAGCGCGTGCCGCCCAGGCCCGGTCCGAGGACCGTCGAGTGCACCGCGACGATCGCTCGGAGGCCCGTGGCGGGGTCGTGGCCGTAGGCCACCTGCTCGAAGCCGTCAGGCACCATGAGCGACAGCGGACCGGGAGACGTCATCCTGGCTGCACCGTACCGGCGGACCTGCCCGCGGGTTCGGGGCCGCGATGACTAGTTACCCTTGTGGGGGTAAATGACCCGTTCGGGCCATTGGCGGAAGTCGCCGCCACCCGTACGTTCAAGGTCGAAACGGACATCCCCTCTCATCCGAGCGGGGGCACCGGAATCACACCACAAGGAACACCATGGCGCAGCACGACGACATCGACGCACCCGAGGCCCTCCTCACCCCCAGCGAGGTGGCAGCTCTGTTTCGCGTGAACCCCAAGACGGTGACCCGCTGGGCGCGATCCGGGAAGCTCACTGCGATCCGGACGCTCGGCGGGCACCGTCGGTTCAAGGCCTCGGAGATCCGCCGCTGCCTCGAAGAGATGTCCCACGAACCGGGCTGACCAAACCCCGCGGTCCAGCCCCCGTTGCGACGGCGCCCGGGCTCCCTCGGGCGTCGTCGTCGTTTTTCGACCAACGTCGGCCTGCTAGTACCGTCGCCGCCGATGGCCACCCCCACCGCAGCGTTCTCGATCTGCCTCCGCGTGCGGTTGGACAACCGACCCGGCACCCTCGGCCGTCTGGCCACCGCCATCGGTGAGGTGGGTGGCAACATCACCGCCATCGGCGGGTTCGACGTGCGCACGAGCCACCTCGACGAGGACCTCGTCGTCAACTGCTCGTCCGAGGACCACATCGAGAAGGTCACGGCTGCGGTGCACGCCCTCGAGGGCGTCGACGTCATCGAGGTCTCCGACCGCACGTTCGCGATGCACGAAGGCGGCAAGATCGAGGTCCTGGCTCGCATGCCGATCGCCGACCGCGACGACCTGTCCATGGCCTACACGCCCGGCGTGGCCCGCGTCTGCACGGCGATCCAGAAGCGGCCGGCGCTGGCCCACGAGCTGACGATCAAGAAGAACACCGTCGCCATCGTCACCGACGGCACCGCCGTGCTCGGGCTGGGTGACATCGGCCCCGCCGGCGCCCTGCCCGTGATGGAGGGCAAGGCCCTGCTGTTCAAGAACTTCGCCGGGGTCGACGCCTTCCCCATCTGCCTCGACGTCAGCTCGGCCGAGGAGATCATCGAGACGGTCGTGCGGATCGCGCCCGTCTTCGGAGGCATCAACCTCGAGGACATCGCCGCCCCGGACTGCTTCGAGATCGAGGACCGGCTCAAGGAGCTCCTCGACATCCCGGTGTTCCACGACGACCAGCACGGCACGGCGGTGGTCGCGCTGGCTGCGCTGGAGAACGCGCTGCGCATCGTCGACAAGCCGATGAGCTCGCTCAAGGTCGTGGTGGCTGGCGTCGGAGCGGCGGGTGTGGCGTGCAGCAAGATCCTCATCGAGGCGGGCGTGGCCGAGATCATCGGCGTCGACCGCAAGGGCGCCATCTGGGAGGGACGCGACGATCTCAACGTGGCGAAGCAGTGGTTCGCCGAGCACACGAACCCCGAGCGTCGCGAAGGCACCCTGTCCGATGTGCTCCCGGGGGCCGACGTGTTCATCGGCGTGTCCGGTCCGGGGCTGATCAACGCCTCGGACCTGCGCAAGATGGCCAAGGACCCGATCGTGTTCGCCATGGCCAACCCGGACCCGGAGATCCGACCGGAGGAGGCCGACGGCCTGGCTGCCGTCATCGCCACGGGTCGCAGCGACTATCCGAACCAGATCAACAACGTGCTCGCCTTCCCGGGCATCTTCCGGGGCGCCCTCGACGTGGCCGCCACCTCGATCACCGAGGGCATGAAGCTGGCTGCAGCCCGGGCCATCGCCGAGGTCGTCGGTGACGAGGTCCGGCCCGACTACATCATCCCCTCCGTGTTCGACACCCGGGTCGGCCCCCTCGTGGCGGAGTACGTCGCCGAGGCCGCGGTGGCCGAGGGCGTGTGCCGCACGGCCACGGTGTAGCGGTGGTCGGAGCCCGAGGATCGGTGCAGCGGCCCGCTAGCGTCGACCCGGTGGAGCCCGATCTGGCCGTCGACGCCGCCTCGCTGACCTGCCCGTTCGCGCTGGACGGCGGGCCCACGCACACGGCGCCGGCCGATCTGGCCATGCGCCGTCTCCTGCGGCTCCCGCTCGACGCCCCCAAGGCGAGCGAGGCCTCGGCCCGGTCGCTCGTGGAGCGCTCGTTGCTCATCTCGATGGCCCGCTGCCTGCTGACCTACATCGTGCTGCCCTTCGTGGCGCCAGCCGTGGGCGCCGGCGTGGGCGTGACGCCCGTCGTCGGCATCCTCGTCGGCATCGTGGCCATCGTCGCCAACGTGGCCTCGGTGCGCAGGTTCTGGCGGGCTGACCACAGGTATCGCTGGCACTACACAGCTCTGGCCTCGGTCATCGTGGTGCTGCTCACGTGGCTCATCGCGGCCGACGTGCTCGAGCTGCTCGGCTGAGACCGGACGCGCCAGAGGAGCGCCCGCGGGCGCTCCTCCGGCCACGCCGCTCGCTGGGCTAGCTGGCGTCGTCGGCCGGCGCGTCGTCCTCGACCTCGGCGCCAGGCGCGCCCTGGTGGGCGTGACGACCGTGTCCCCGGTCGGGGAGCCCTTCGCGGTTGACGAGCTCGGTCATGCGCTCGGGCAGCGCGGCCTCGATCTCGGCCAGACGGTCGGTGGCCTGGGCGACCAGCGCATCGATGACGGTCTGGAGGTCGACGCCCTGCGCCTCGGCCACCTGGGCGATCGACTGACCGTCCTGGAGGGCCTCGCGAAGCTCGTCCTCGGAGATGCCGAGGGCCTCAGCCGCGCCAGCGAGGCGCTCGCCCCGGTGCTCGAGGGCAGGCCGGTCCGGCTGGACCTCCCCGTCCTCGGTGGTGGTGCTGGTGGTGGGCTCGTCCTGGGCCCCGGAGGTGGCGGGGGTGCCGAGCAGAGCGCCAGCCACCCCGCCTCCGGCGAGGGCGAGGGAGAAGGCGGCGGCGCCGAGGACTGTGCGGGTGGTGGGCATGGGGGAAGGTCCTTCCGTTGGTGGGCTTGCCGGACCACCGTGCTCCTCGAACCTCAGAGGAACCTGTGTGCCACCTGGAACGTTGCCGAGCCGTTCAGGGTTCGAGCGTGGAGGAGGCCCGGGCCTCGTTGGCCGCCTCCAGCCGATCGAGGAGGGCGGCCCCGAACACGGCCAGGATCATCCCGTAGGCGGCGGCCCCGATGCCGTAGACGGCGTAGGCGAGCAGGCCGACGACCCAGGGGAGCAGCAGGCCCACGTGGACCGACCGGCGGGCGATCCACGGCCGCACGACGGTGGAGTCGACGGCCTGCAGGACGAGGACCGCGACGAGCAGCCCGAGGGCCAGCGCGCCGGAGCGGAAGCCGAGCGTCAGGAGGAGCAGCGGCACAGACCCGGCGATCAGGCCGACGTGGGGGAACAGAGCGGCCACCGCGAGCGACATCCCAGCGGCCGAGGGCGCCGGGAGGTCGAGCAGCATGGCCACGCCGGCACCCGTGAGGCCGAGCACGATCGCCAGCGCGGCCGTGAGCAGCACAGCCCGTCGGCTCCGGGACAGCGCCGCGCCGACGATGAGCGCCGTCCGCTGGGCTCGAGGCCTGTCGGGATCCTGCGCTATGACGCCGGCGGCGATGCGGGGCCCGTACGTCATGAGGAACACGGTGAGGATGGCGCAGACGAGGTAGGTCGGCGCCGTGCCGGCTGTGGTGCGGAGGACGTCGTCGCCCCCGGTGACGCGCTCCTTCAGCACGGCCACGAAGCTGTCAGCCCGCTCGACGACCTTGGCATCTCTGGCCACCTCGCCGATGCGGTCCTCACGGCCTTCGATCTCCGCGGCCGCCTCGGGGGCCGCGGTCTCCAACCGGTCGAGGGCGCCCTCGACCTCGTCGAAGACGAGGTAGGTGCTGCCCACGCCGACGGCGCCGAGGGCGAGGAAGGTGAGCAGCACTGCGGGCACCCGACGCACGTGTCGGGCCAGACGGTCCACAGCCGGGTCGAGGAGCACAGCGGCGATCGCCGCAGCGAGCGCCCACGAGATCGGCCGATGGGCGGCGACGAACACTCGGCGGAGCACGATCAGGGCCACGACGGTGGCCACGATGGTGAGGGCCCCGCCCCATGACAGACGGACCACTCGGTGCTCGAGGGTCCCCCGGGTCGCAGTCACCGGCTCCTACGGTAACGACGGTGAGCGCAGCCTCCGGGGACGGTGACGGCGCAGGTCAGGTGGCTACCACCGTCGTCGACGTCGACCCGGCCTCGGCGCTGGTCTTCGGGGGCGCGGCGGCGCTTGCTTCGGCGGGCTGGGCGGTCGCCACCATCGCCCCGGACATGCTCACCCGCGTCGCCGTGGGCCTCCTCCTCGGGGTCGCCCTGTCGCCCCTCGTGGCCATGGTCCAGCGTCGATGGGGGACCTCGCGCGGCGTGTCGGCCGCCATGGTCGGCGCCGGTCTGGCCGGGTTCATCGCGGCCGTGGTCCTGCTCGTCGCCCCGCCCGCTGTCGAGCAGGCCCGCCAGTTCAGCGCCGAGCTGCCGGCCACGGTGCGCGAGCTATACAGCTGGCCCATCGTCGGCGATCGGCTCGAGACGGCCGACGCCGCTGGCGAGGTGGAGAACGTCATCGCCGAGCTGCCGGCCCGCCTCGACGACGAGACGCTGGCCGAGCTCGGCGAGCGCCTGCTGGGCGGCATCGTGAGCACGATCGTCGTCCTCGTCACGGCCCTCGGCGTGCTCGTCGACGGGGAGCGCATCGTGCGCCGCCTCCGCGCCATCGTGCCCCCCGACCGGCAGGCCCAGGCCGACGGGGCAGGGCGGATCATCTACCACTCCTTCGGCAGCTACTTCGCCGGGTCGCTGCTCGTCGCGGTGCTCAACGGGTTGGTGGTGCTGTCGGTGGGGTTGGTCCTCGGCGTCCCTCTGGCGCCCATCGCGGGGATCTGGGCCGTGCTCACGAACTTCATCCCCCAGATCGGCGGCTTCCTGGGCGGGTCGTTCTTCGTGATCCTGGCCTTGACGGAGAGCCCGCTCACCGCGGTCATCGCAGGCGCCATCTTCCTCGCCTACCAGCAGTTCGAGAACAACGTCATCGGCCCGGCCATCGTGGGCGGGGCGGTCAACCTCACTCCGCCGACGACGATGCTCGCCGCCCTGATCGGCGGCGCCGCGGCCGGCGTGCCCGGAGCGCTCGTGGCCACCCCGATGGTCGGCGCTGCCAAGGCCCTCTACCTGGACCGTCGAGGCCAGCTCCCGCCCCGGCGGGAGGCCGCCCTCCAGCGTCAGATCAAGACCCGCCTGTCCCGTCTCCGCGACAAGCTCCCCGGCTGACGCTGCCTGGGACCGTGAGCCCGAGAACGATGGGCTGCCGGGGGTGCTGTGCTCACGGGGCCGCGGGGAGGGTGACGTAGACGGTGGTGCCGCCACCTTCGGAGGTGCGGATCGTCACCGTGCCGCCGTGGGCCCGGACCGTGGCATCGACGATGGCCAGGCCCAGCCCGCTGCCGCCGTGCTGGCGGCTGCGCGAAGGATCGGCCCGATAGAAGCGCTCGAGGGCTCGGGCCGCGTCGGCGGGGCTCATGCCGGGGCCGTCGTCGGTGACCCCGAGGGTCACCTCGGTGCCGGAGCGCCGCACCTCGACCCGAACTGACGCCGAGGGGGCGTGGACGAGCGCGTTGCCGATCAGGTTGGCCACGACCTGGCGCAGCTGGTCTTCGTCGCCGGTCACCATCACGCCCTCAGCTGCCGCGTCGAGGTCGATGTCGCGGTCGGGCGCGGAGGCACGTGCGTCGCGCACGGCATCCTCGGCCAGCGCGGCCACGTCCACGGGCGCTCGGCCGGCCCGTCGGTCCTGGTCGAGACGGGCGAGGAGGAGGAGGTCGTCGACCAGGTTCCCCATGCGCACCGCTTCCTGCTCGGTCCGCCGCATGGCCTCCGCTCGCTCGGTCGCGTCCTCGAGAGCTCCCGCCCGGTGCAGCTCGGCGTACCCACGGATCGTCGTGAGCGGGGTGCGAAGCTCGTGCGAGGCGTCGGCGACGAACTGCCGCAGGCGGGCCTCGGAGGCCGACCTCTGCTCGAACGCCTCCTCGATTCGGGCCAGCATCGCGTTCAGGGCTGCACCGAGGGCCCCCGCCTCGGTGCGGGAGTCGCCCTCGGGGACGCGCAGCGAGAGGTCCCCGCCTGCGATGGCGGTGGCCGTCTCGGTCATCTGGCGCACGGGCCGCACCCCGAGGCGGATCACCCACCACGTGACCAGACCGAGCACGGCGAGCGCGGCGAGCACGGCCAGCACCTCGACCGCCACGAGGCGGCGCACCGCTTCGTCGGCGTCATCCAGCGACAGGCCCACGACTGTCATGGGCCCGGCGGCGCGGCTTCGGGCGCGCGGATGCGGTACCGGCTGCCCGCTTCGTCGCTGCCGACGGTCAGCGTGTGGCCGGAGCGCAGCGCGGCCACGTCGCTCGCGCTGAGCTGCGGGGTGGGGGCGGCGTCGCCGCGCAGGTCGGGCAGGTCGATCGTCTGCAGCCGTCCGGCCGCGTCGACGACGCCGACGAAGACCTCGCTCAGCCGGAGGGGATCATCAGCGCTGCCTCCGCCTCCGGTCCGGGCGCGTCCGCCGAGCCGCGGGCCGGCGTCCTGGAGCTGGGCGTCCACCTGCCCGACGAGGTGGCTCCGCGTGGCCCGGGCGATTCCGGCGGCCGACGCGACGAGCACCAGCGCGATGAGCGCAGTGCCCAGCACGAGCCGGGCGCGTAGCGACACCGCTACTCGTCCGGTGGCCGGAGCGTGTAGCCCACACCCCGGATGGTTCGGATCAGCCGGGGGTCGGCCCGGTCCAGCTTCTTGCGGAGGTACCCGATGTAGGTCTCGACCACGCCACCGTCACCGCCGAAGTCGTAGTCCCACACGTGGTCGAGGATCTGGGCCTTCGACACGACCCGGCCCTGGTTCACGAGCAGGTAGCGGAGCAGGTTGTACTCCGTGGGGGACAGGGCCACCTCGGCTCCGCCCCGGGTGACGCGGTGAGCATCGTCATCCATCTCGAGGTCAGCGCAGCGCAGGCGGCCATCGTCGGGGCCAGCGCCGGTCCGACGGAGGATGGCGGTGATGCGGGCCACGAGCTCCTCCAGGCTGAACGGCTTCACGAGCCAGTCGTCGCCGCCGAGCGTGAGGCCGCGGACCTTGTCCTCGGTCGCGTCGCGCGCGGTGAGGAACAAGATGGGCGTGCGATCGCCGCCGCTGCGGAGGCGCTTGCACACGTCGAACCCGTCCAGGTCCGGGAGCATGACGTCGAGCACGATGAGGTCCGGTCGCACCTCGGGCACGGCGTCGAGCGCGGCCCGGCCGCTCGCCACCGGGTGCACGTCGAAGCCGGAGTGCCGCAGGGCGGCATCCAACATCGAGCGGAGGTTGTCCTCGTCATCGACGAGAAGGAGCCGGCTGAGGGGCACGCCGGGAGTGTGGCACCGCCACCTGTGCGTTCGCTGTGAGCCGGCTGGGAGCAGGCCCTGCTCTCAGCGCAGGACGTAGTCCGACGGGTCGGGCTGGCGGGTCTGCTCCCAGTACTCGAGGAGGCTGAACGGCCAGTTCTGGGCCACGCGACCCTTGGCGTTGCGGTACCAGCTGTTGACCTCGGCCGCGCCCCACACCATCGACCGGTTGGCGGCGTCGATGCGCTCGTTGTAGGCGTCGTGCACGTCCGGGCGGCAGTCCATCGACCGGTGGCCGCCTTCGAACAGCATCCGCACCGCCTCGGTGAGGTAGTGCACCTCGCACTCGGAGAAGTAGATGATGCTGCCGTTGATCACGATGTTCGTGTTCGGTCCGTAGAGCAGGAACAGGTTCGGGAACTCGGGCACCGTCAGGCCGAGGTAGGCCCGGGCGTCGCCGGCCCAGCGCTCGTGCAGGTCGACGCCGTCACGTCCCACGACCCGCATCGGCGTGAGGAACTCCGAGGCCGTGAACCCGGTGCCGTAGATGATGACGTCGACCTCGTGCTCTCGGCCGTCGGTGGTTCGCAATCCCGTCGGGGTGACAGCCTCGATCCGGTCCGTGATGACCGAGACGTGGGGCTGCTGGAGGGCACGGGGCCAGCTGCCGTTGTCCCGCACGATGCGCTTGGCCAGCGGCGGATAGGGCGGGATCATCTTGGCCCGCAGCTCTGGGTCGGTGAACTCGGCTTCGAGGTGGGCCGTCAGCAGCTGCCGCACCATCTCGTTGAGCATGCTCATCGACCGGTCCGGGTCGGGCCACTCCGGGTCGACGACGGCGGCAGGGAGCAGGCCCTCGTGCATCCGCCAGAACTGCAGCAGGCGGTCCCAGCGGGCGTAGTCGGGCGCGTAGCCCATCAGCCACCGGAGGTCCTCTGGCAGGTCGTCGTGGTAGTTGGGGGTGGGCGCCAGCCACGGAGGCGTGCGCTGGAAGACGAGCAGCTCGTCCACCTCGTCGGCGAGGTGCGGGATGAACTGAGCCGAGCTGGCTCCCGTGCCGATGACGGCCACCCGCTTGCCGGACAGCTCCACGTCGTGGTCCCAGCGGGCGGAGTGGAACGACGGCCCGGTGAAGTCGTCCTGGCCGGGGATGTCGGGGAACTTGGGTCGGTTCAGCTGCCCTACGGCGGACACGACCATCTGGAACGTCTCGGTCTGCTCCTGACCGTCAGGACCTCTGGTCTGGACGTTCCACACCTCGTCGGTGTCGTCGAAGCGGCACTCGAGCACCTCGGTCTGGAACCGGATGAGGGGGCGCAGCTCGAGCTCGTCGGCGCAGTGGCGGAAGTAGTCGAGCAACGCTGGTTGGGTGGAGAAGAACTGAGGCCACTCGCGGCTCTGGAGGAACGAGTAGCTGTAGAAGTGGTTGGGCACGTCGACGCGGCAGCCGGGGTACGTGTTCTCGTACCAGGTGCCGCCGACCTCGTCGTCCTTCTCGAGGATGGTCACGTCGATGCCGGCCTGGCGCAGGCGGTGCGCCGCGAGCAGCCCGGACATCCCGGCGCCGATCACCGCCACCCGCCACGGGGCGTCGGGCGCCACCTCGGCCTTCGACCACTGCGGGGCCCGGTGGTCGGCACCGGCCAGGCCCAGCTCCTCGCGCAGCACCGGGTACCACTCGGCGGTGGCCTTGCCCACGAGGAACTCGATCATGGCGTGAAGGGCGTCGGGCGTCGGCTCGGGCGCGGTCGGCGCCCCCGCCTCGCGGTGGGCGACCAGGGCGTCGAAGGCGATCGTGCGCGCCGCGGCCAGCTGGTCGGGCGTGAAGCCCGCGTCGGGCTGCATGAGCAGCAACGAATCGGGACGCAGGTCCTCCCGCAGCACCGTGAGGTCGCCGGTGAGGTGGGCGGCTGTCAGGAGGAGCGAGATGACGTCGGCTGCCTCCACCGCCGCCCGGATCTCGGCGTCGGTTGCGGTGGCGCGGTCCCCCTGGTCCATGCGCCCCAGTCGACCCCGACTTGACCGTTCGGTCAAGTCGGGGTCGCAGGCGTCACTTCGCGGCCGCGAACCCGGCGTCGAGGTCGGCCAGGATGTCGTCGATCGACTCGATGCCGACGGACAGGCGCACGAGCCCGGGCTCCACGCCCGACGCCGCCTGCTCCTCCACGGTGAGCTGCGAGTGGGTCGTGGTGGCGGGGTGGATGGCGAGGCTGCGCACGTCACCGAGGTTGGCGACGTGGCTGTGCAGCTCCAGGGCTTCGACGAACCGCTGGCCCGCGTCCTTGCCCCCCTTGATCACGAACGCCGGCACCGAGCCGTAGCCCACGCCGCGGCCGTACTTCTTCCCTCGCTCGTGCCAGCGCGAGCTGGGGAGGCCGGCCCAGGCGACGGACTCGACCTGCGGATGCGCGTCGAGGTGCTCGACCACCTTCGCCGCGTTGGCGAAGTGGCGCTCCATGCGGAGGCTCAGGGTCTCGATGCCCTGCAGCACGAGGAAGCAGTTGAACGGGCTGATGGCGGCACCCACGTCGCGGAGCAGCTGCACCCGAGCCTTCAGGATGTAGGCCCCGGGCCCGAGGGCCTCCCAGTACTTGAGGCCGTGGTAGCTCTCGTCGGCCTCGGTGAAGCCGGGGTGGCGGCCGCTGGCCCCGAAGTCGAACGTGCCCCCGTCGACGATCACCCCGGCGATCGAGTTGCCGTGCCCGCCGAGGAACTTCGTGGCGGAGTGGACGACGATGTCGGCGCCCCACTCGAGCGGACGGATGAGGTACGGGCTGGCGACGGTGTTGTCGATGATGAGCGGCACGTTGTTCGCGTGGGCCACGCCGGCGACGCCCTCGATGTCGAGGATGTCGTTGCGGGGGTTCCCGATGCTCTCGCCGAAGAAGGCCTTCGTGTTGTCCTGCGCGGCCGCCTGCCAGGCGTCGAGGTCGTCGGGATCGTCGACGAAGGTCACGTCGATCCCCATCTTCGGGAGCGTGTGGTGGAAGAGGTTGTAGGTGCCGCCGTAGAGCGAGGCCGACGACACGATGTGATCGCCGGAGCTGGCCAGGTTGAGCACGGCGAGGGTCGACGCGGCCTGCCCGCTGGAGACGGCCAGCGCGCCAGGGATGCCGAGGGCGGTGTCGGGCGCACCTTCGAGCGCAGCGACGCGGGCCTCGAGCACGGCCTGGGTGGGGTTCATGATCCGGGTGTAGATGTTGCCCACCTCGGCCAGGCCGAAGAGGTCGGCCGCGTGCTTCGTGTCCCGGAACGTGAAGGCGGTGGTCTGGTAGATCGGCACCGCACGGGCGCTCGTCTCGGCGTCCGGGGTCTGGCCGGCGTGGATCTGGCGGGTCTCGAAGCCCCAGCTGGGGTTGGTCATCTCTCGCTCCTGGTGGGCGGTGGTCGGGTTGCCGGCCCAACGTACCGCGCCGCCGAACCTAATCTTGACCGCAGAGGTCGGGTTTCAGGGGCCGGGAGAGCAGGGCGGCGGCGGGCACGGGCAGGCGGAACCCGAAGGTGCTGCCCATCCCCGGCTCGCTCCGCACCCAGATGTCGCCTCCGTGCAGATCGAGGAACCGCTTGGTGAGGGCCAGGCCCAGTCCGGTGCCCTCGTGGGGTGAGCCGACCGCCCGGACCTGCTGGAAGTCCTCGAACACCCGAGCCTGCTCCGACGGGGCGATGCCGACCCCGGTGTCGTGGACCTCCACGACGGTGCTGTCGCTCGAGCCTCGGGCGACGATGTCGACGACTCCGCCCGGCGGCGTGAACTTCACGGCGTTGGCAAGCAGGTTCACGAGGACCTGCTGGATCCGACGTTGGTCGCCAAAGGCGTGCTCGGCCTCGGGTGCGATGTCCACTCGGAGGGTGAGGTGTCCCGTGTCGGCCCGCGGCTTCACGAGGTGCATGGCTGCTCGGGCCACCTCTCCGACGGCGAACCACTGCGGTTCGATCTCCATCCGCCCCGCCTCGACCTTGGCCAGGTCGAGCACGTCGTTGATGAGGACGAGGAGGTGCTGACCAGCCCCCCGGATGTCCTCGACGTACTCGACCTGGCGCTCGTTCAGGTCGCCGAAGTGCTGGCCGCCGAGCACTTCAGCGAACCCGATCACGGCATTGAGCGGCGTGCGCAGCTCATGCGACATGTTGGCGAGGAACTCGCTCTTGTGGCGGCTGGCCTCCTCCATCAGAGCCCGGTTGTCGTCGGCTTCGGCCCGGGCCAGCTCGGCTGCCCGTCGCGCCGCGGCCTCCGCGAGCGTCGACTCGGCCAGCCGGCCGATCAGGGCGTCCACTGTCGCCGCGCCCACCGCGCACACCCCGACGAGGAGCACCCACCGCGAGATCGGCGACGGCGAGGGATGGTGAGCCCAGAGGAGCAGCGCGTAGCTCACCCCGATCAGGACCAGCAGCACGAGCGAGCCCCGCCTGTCGAGGAACATCACCAGAGCGATGGCGGTCAGGATCAGGAAGATGGCGCCGTAGGGCCCGAAGGACGGGCCGCTCCAGTAGCTGGCGAGGGTGGACGCGGCGCACGCGAACGCTCCGCAGAGGTGGATCATCCACGCGCGCGTGACGTACCGCGCCGTCAGGAGCAAGGTGCCGACGACCAATCCGGCCACGGCTATGAGGCCGACGGGCAACGGGTGGAAGTCGGCCATCGGGTCGGCGCCCAGAGCCGTGATGAGCGTGGCCGTCAGCCCGAGCGCGCCGGCGCCGAGGAAGAGCGGCGCGGCGACGAGGCGGAACTCGACGAGCTCGCTGCGATGCCCCCGATCGCCCATCGCCCCGTCGAGCTCTCCGGCTCCGAGCCGCGTGCCGAGGCTCGGCCCGAAGATCCGGCCGAGGAGGTTCATCCCACCAGGACGAGGTCGTCGAGCCGATCGACGTGCCAGGCCGTGACCGGCTCGGGGAAGCCGGGGAGCTCGAGGCCCTCGGGCAGCTCGGTCGAGACGAGTCGCTCTTCGAGGAGTGCGTGGGCCCGCTGGTTGATGAGGATGGTGTGGCCGTCGCGGGCCACGTCGGACAGGCGCGAAGCCAGGTTCACGACAGGCCCGAGGGCGGAGTACTCGTAGCGCCCCTCGAAGCCCATCATCCCGATGGTGGCGTAGCCGCTGGCCACGCCGATCCCTACGCCGATCGAGTAGCCCAGCCGCTTCCACGACTCGTTGAGGTGCCCGATGTCCTCCACGAGCCGGATGGCGGTCCGCACCGCCCGTCCCGCCGGGTCGTCGCATGGCACCGGGTCGTTCCAGAAGAGCATCACGCCGTCACCCGCGAAGTGGCCGACGGTTGCCCCGCTCTCGTGGACGTGGCGCTCGACCATCGTGTGGTAGTCGCGCAGCACCTCGATGACCTCCTCGGGCTCGGCCGTGCCGGCGAAGAGGGTGAAGCCGCGCAGGTCGGCGAAGAGGACGGCGACGTCGTTGCGGTGCGGCTCGAGCAGGGAGTCGTCGTGGCTGAGCGCTTCGAGGACGGTCTCGGGCAGGTATCGGCGCAGCTCGTTGAGATGGTCGATCTCGGCCTCCTGGGCCTGCACCTGCTCGGCGAGGAGAGCCCGGTGGGCGACGAGCTCGTCGTGGTAGCGCTTCACCCGGAGAAGGGAGCGCACCCGAGCCAGGAGCTCAGCCTGGTTGAAGGGCTTGGCCACGAAGTCGTCGGCGCCGGCCTCGAGCCCTTCGATGCGCTCCTCGATGGCGGTAGCCGTGACCATCACGATCGGCAGGGCGGCGGTGGCTGGGTCGCTTCGGAGCCGCGAGCACACCTCGAACCCGGAGATGTCGGGGAGGTGCACGTCGAGCAGCACGAGGTCGACGCCACGCGCCGCCTCGGCCAGCGCTTCGAGCCCGGTGCTGACCGACACGACGTCGTAGCCCTTGGGCACGAGCACCGCCTCGAGGAGCCGGAGGTTGGGCGCCGTGTCATCCACCGCGAGGATGCGCGGGGCGGCGTTCACGACGCCACCCGGTCGGCCAGGACCTCCCGCACCTGATCGGCGAAGCGGCGGACGTCGATGGGCTTGGTGAGGTAGCCGTCGAAGCCGGCGCTGCGGAAGCGGTCCTCGTCACCCTGCATCGCGAACGCCGTGAGCGCGATCACGGGCACGGACGGCGCACGCGGGTCATCGCGCAGGTGGTGGAGGACCTCCACGCCGTCGAGATCGGGGAGCTGGATGTCGAGCAGCACCACGTCGAGGCCGCCTTCGGCGCAGCGCTCCAGGGCCTCGCCCCCAGTGGTGGCGGTCTCTGCGTCCATGCCCGCAGCCTCCAGCACGGCCAGCACCAAGCGCCGGTTCCGCTCGTTGTCCTCGACCACCAGCACCCGTTCCGGCATGACCGTCCCCCATCGCCGTCCTGCGAACCACTGTGACGGACCGAGGTTGCAGCAACGTTGTGTGACTCGTGTCACACCTTGTGATGTGCATTGCCGGATGGTGCCCGAACGCGACAAAGAGGACCGTGGAGACATCGACAACATCTCTGTGCGCATCCTCGGGCCCCTCGAGATCGAACGAGGCGGACGCCTCATCGAGCTCAGCGGCCGCCGCGAGCGAGCAGTGCTCGCCCTGCTGCTGGTGCACGCGGGCCAGAGCGTGTCGCTCGACCGGATGACCGACGACCTGTGGGAGGGCCACCCGCCGGCCAGCGCCGTCACCACGTTGCGGGCCCACGTGTCCCGGGTCCGCAAGGCCCTCGCCTCGGGCGGGGTGGATGACCTCCTCCTGACGCAGGACTCGGGCTACTCGGTGCGCGTGGATGGGATCGGTCTCGATTCGGTCGAGTTCGAGCGCCACGCAGAGGAGGGGCGCCGGCTGCTCGAGCACGGCGACGCCGATGGTGCGGCCCGCCTGCTGCGCGGGGCCATGGGGCTCTGGCGGGGGTCGCCCTTCGGCGATGTCGGGGCGAGCGGCTTCGCCCGGGCCGAGGTGACGCGCTTGGAGGAGGCGTACAGGACGGTGCGGGAGGATCGGATCGACGCCGACCTCATGGCCGGGCGACACCGCGAGCTGTGTGCTGAGCTCGACGCGCTCGTCGTCGAGGAACCTCTACGGGAGCGGCTCTGGGGCCAGCGCATGATCGCCCTGTACCGGGCTGGCCGGCAGGCAGAGGGGCTGCGGGCCTACACCCAGCTGCGGACGTCGCTCGCCGAGCACCTCGGCATCCTGCCCAGCCCCGCCCTCCAACAGCTCGAGGTGGCGATGCTGTGCCAGGACCCGGTGCTCGACGCCCCGGCCGCCCGGCACCGTCCCCTGGCTCAGCTGGCCTCGGTCCTGGAGGTCCTCCCGTCGGCGACCGAGCCGGACGACGAGGAGGTCTGCGTCCCCCCGCCGCTGCCGGCCGAGCTGACCAGCATCAACGACGACACCCTGTTCGTCGGCCGCGAGGAGGAGCTGGACCTGCTCGATCGGGCGTGGGCAAAGGTCGCGGGGGGCACGGCCCAGCGCGTGTTCCTTGCGGGTGAGCCGGGCATCGGCAAGACGACGATCGCCAGCGCAGTCGCAGCTCGGGCCTTCGCCGACGGTGCGGCCGTCCTCCTCGGTCGCTGCGACCGCGACGCCCTGACCCCGTACCAGCCCTTCGTCGAGGCGCTGCGGCGGTTCGTGCAGACGTGCAGCTCGGGGTGCCTGGCCCGGCAGTCAGCCTCGGACCTGCGGGAGGTGGGCCGCCTCGTGCCCGAGCTGGCCGAGCGCATGCCAGGCCCGCAGGCGCGCGTTGCGGCCGAGGACGCTGACCGCTTCGGGCTGTTCGAGGCCGTCACCTCGTTCCTGGCCACCGTGGCCGAAGCCCACCCTCTCGTCCTCGTCCTCGACGACCTGCACTGGGCCGACAAGCCCACCTGTCTCCTGCTGCGCCACATCGTGAGGCGGGCGCCCCACGCCCCGATCCTGCTCCTCGGCACCTACCGCGACGTCGACCTGACCGCTGACCACCCGCTCACCGACGTGCTCGCGGACCTGCGTCGTGAGACCGCGGTCGACCGGGTCCACCTGGCCGGGCTGGGTGAAGCCGACATCGCTGACCTCATGGCCGCGATGACCGGCACGGACCTCGACTCGGTCGCACCCATGATGGCTGACACCCTGCGCCGGGAGACGGGCGGGAACCCGTTCTTCGTGCGCGAGGTGGTCCGGCACCTCCAGCGGTCCGATGCAAGGCCCGAGGCCTGGGGCGACGACCTGGCCCGGGGAGAGGCTGGTCTGCCCGAGAGCGTGCGCGAGGTCGTGGGTCGCCGCGTCAGCGCGCTGTCGCCCCCGGCCGCGGGCGCGCTGAAGCTCGCTGCGGTGATCGGAGCCACCTTCGACCTCGAGACGCTCCTGGTCGTCGGCGACCTCGGCCCGGCCGAGGTGCTCGACGCCATCGACGAGGCCGCCGCCGCCGGGATCGTGGTCGAGGTGCCCCGCCAGGCGGGCTGGTACGCCTTCTCCCACAGCCTCATCCGCGAGGTCGTCTACGCCTCGCTCAGCACCGCTCGACGCCTGAGGGTGCACCGCGCTGTGGGCGAGGCCCTCGAGCGCCGCACCGGGCCCGACGCCCCGTCGCACCAGGTGCTGGCCCACCACTTCCTCGAGGCCGGTCCCTCGGGCGACGCTCAGCAGAAGGCCATCCTCTACAGCGAGTGGGCGAGCAGTGCAGCCATGGAGCACCTGGCCTACGAAGAGGCCGTCGACTACCTGGAACGGGCCCTCGAGGTGCAGGCCGAGTCTGACGAGAGCGACCCCGAGACGAGGATCGACCTCCTGATCCTCCTCGGGCACGCCCACTGGCGCATCGGGACGACGATCACGACCGCCACCTTCGAGAGGGCGGCCGAGGAGGCCCGCATGCTCGGGGACGGCGAGCGGTTCGCTCGTGCTGTGGTCGGCCTCGGTCTCGACGCGGGCGGGTTCGCAGCCTCGATCCGGGCCAACGAGCAGCTCATCGAGCTGATGGAGGATGCCCTGGAGGGGGTGGGCAGCGAGGACAGCGAGCTGCGCGTCCGGCTCTTGTCCCGCCTGGCCATCGAGCGCTACTTCACCCCGCGGCGTCACGAGGGCCGACTGCTCAGCGCCCAGGCCCTGGCCATCGCCGATCGGATGGAGGACCCGCGTGCCCGGCTCGTCGCGCTGCACGCCCAGGCGTGGTCGACCTTCGCTCCCAGCGAGCCGCCGCGTCACCGGCTGGCCCAGGTGGTGGAGATCGCAGCCCTGGCCGAGCACCTCGGCGACCACGAGATGTCCTACCGGGCCGAGGTGCTGCGCCAGCAGACGCTCCTCGAGATCGGCGACGTGGCCGGAGCGGAGGCGTCGGTGGACCGCATGGACCAGCTGGTCAGCGACCTGCGCATGCCGCGCTTCGCGCCGTGGGTGCGTTCGCACCGGGCCACAGGCGCGTTCATCGCCGGTCGGCTGGAGGAGGCCGACCGGCTCTCCGCCGAGGCGCTCGAGGATGCCATGGAGCGCGGCACTGAGACCGAGGCCGCGCTGGCCCTGATCGGCGGGCAGCAGATGGCGGTCCGGATCCACCGCGACGGGCTGGAGCCCTTCGCCGAGGCTCTGCAGCACATGGCCGAGGTGCTCGATGAGCAGGACGTCGTCATGGCCATGCTCCCGGTGCTCTACCGAGAGCTCGACCGGCCAGAGGAGGCGCGCTCTGCCTACAGGGTCGCCGCCATCCGGCGGGCCCTCGTGCCACGCGACGGAACCTGGCTCATATATGCCTGGGCGCTCGGAGCGAGCTGCCGCATCGGGGATGGCGCCGAGTGGGCCGAGGAGCTCTACACAGAGCTGCTGCCCTACGCCGATCGGTGGGCCGTCGCCACGCCGTCGATCTGCTTCGGGCCCATCTCCCTCGGCCTGGCCGGCTACGCATCGTGCCTCGGATGGCACGACGCCGCACTGGCCCACGCCGAGGCGGGCCTGGCCAGCGCCCGTGCCCAGTCCGCGCCGGTGTTCACGGCCGACGCCCTCGTCGTCCAGGCCGAGTGCCTCCTCGCCAGAGATCAGCCCGGTGACCGCGACGCGGCCCGGGCCGCCCTCGACGACGCGACCCCGTTCTGCGAGCGCTTCGGCCTCACGACCCTCGCCGGTCGAGCCGCCCGTCTTCGCGCCCAGCTCTGACCGGCCAGCCGTAGCGGGCCTTGCCTCGGCCCGGAGAGGCCGCGACGAGCGCGCTGGCGGCGAGGACGTGAAAGGCGGCGTGGCCCTGCAGCCGGCTGTTGCACGAGCAGAGCGGACCGCCTGTGCGGCTGAGCGCATGGAGCGCGAAGGCCACTGCGCCGAGGACGGCGGCCCTGGGCCTCACCTGCCGGGGCTGCTCGCCGAGCCGGGCGACGACGGTCGTGGCGACTAGGGCGACCAGTCCTGCGTCGTGCACGCCCTTGGCCAGACGCCCGCCGGGACCGTGGTAGGCGACGCTGCCCAGCCCTTCGAACGCGGCGGCTGCCGCCACGCCCGCCCACGCTGCGCTTCTCGAGTCGCGGGCCCGCCGGGCGATCGGGACGGCGGCCACGACGAAGGCCAGGCTGGACGCGGTGTTGGCAGGCTGGCCGATCAGACCCGGCCGGATGCGCTCGCAGTCCGACGCCGCGACGTGGGGGATCACCCCGCTCATCTCTGCCCACCAACGGCCCGCACCGCGGTCACCACCTCGGCTCGTACCTGCTCGGCCAGGCCGACCGTCCCGATGCGCTCTCGCTGAGCCTGCCAGCGCAAGAGCATGTGAGCCAGGGCCAGCGCCCGCTCGACGAGCCAGATGGCCGCCAGCGCGCCGATCGCAGCCGTCACCACGACGGCGGTGACCGGCAAGAACCCGTCGGTTGTGATCACCCCGGCTGTGACCCATGCCGCCGGGAAGGCGACGAGACCGACCAGGGCCCGCACGGTGCCCTTGCTCACGGGAGTTCGCACCAGCAGGCTGGCCAGCGCGACGAGACCGGTCGGCCACACGTTCACGAGGATGGTGGCCGCCACCACCGACCCGAGGAGCACCACGAGCACGGCGATGCCCAGCGCCGAGCGCAGGAGCCGCGCTGGGTTCGTCGGCCGCACGATGTCGTCGTCGGTGAGGTGCAGGCCGCTGAGCAGCGTCGTGTAGCGGCCCACCTGACCGCGCAGCTCGGCCTGCGCATCGGGCTCGGCCCGACCCAGCCGCCGGGCCAGCTCGTAGCGGTCCTCCAACGAGTGCTCAGGCCCGTCGGCGCTGCTGAGCGCGATGTGGGCCGCCTGCTCGAGGGCCAGCGCGGTCTCCACGTCGCCGTAGTCGGGGCTCACGGCGCGCAGCCCTCGCTCGATGACGGCGGTGAGCTGGCGGACGGCCTCGACGTCGTCCGCAGCGGCGCTGGTCGGCGCGACCACGTCGAGCTCGATGGGCCGGCCCACCTGCACGAGCGCCGAGGACCGCAGCGCCACCTTGTCGGGGAAGGTGAGACCCACGGGAACGATGGCGAGGTGCTCGGCCCCGGCCGCCCGCGCCCCCAGAGCGATGCGGGCCGCACCGGTCTTCAGCGGGTCCATGCGGGGGCGGTCGTGGGTGGTGCCCTCCGGGAAGATCGCCACTGTGTCGCCCGCGGCGAGGGCCTCGTGGCACTCGGCGAAGGCGTCTTCGTTGCCGCCCTCATCACCCTTGCGGCGCACGAAGACCACGCCGGCCCGGCGGAGGAGGAAGCCGGCGAGCGGCACCTGGCGGAGGTCGGCCTTGGCGATGAAGCGGGGCAGGCGACCGACGGCACTGGCGATGACGAGAGGATCGACGAAGCCGTTGAAGTGGTTGGCCACGATCAGGACCGGACGGCCCTCGGGCAGGCGGTCCAGGTCGGCGACCTCGAGCCGCCGCAGCAGCAGAGACGTGGCGAACCGGGCGATCCAGGCGATCAAGCGACGCACGGCAAGCGCTCCATGCCCAAATCTCCCACGCGGCCTGAAGAGCGAGCGCCGCTTCGTTCGACCCGGTCGGCGAGGGGCGCCGGATCGTTCAGTCCGAGTGAACGGGTTCGTCCGCTTTGAACGCCTTCAGGGCATGGACCCATGACACCCACGGGGACGAGATCGCGGACGGTCCGGTTCACTACGGTCTGGTCGTGCCCCGGGGGGAACGGGGCCTCAACCAAGGGGGGACAACGTGACCACACGGACAGGACGGCGCCGCCGCGCCGTTGCGGGCTCAGTCGCCGCGGTGCTGCTGCTGGCAGCCGGATGCGGCGATGACGACGACGGTGACGGCGCAGCCGACGTCACCACGACCAGCGAGGCGACCACCACCACCGAGGCTCCCGACGGGCCCGACGGGATCGTCGTCGGGGCCGGGATCGCGGACCCCGACGATCCGAACGTGGCCGTCCTCGAGTTCATGCCGGAGGCGGTCAGCGTCGAGGTCGGCACCCCGGTGACCTGGGAGTGGCAGGGGGCCGAGCCGCACTCGGTCACGTTCCTCGAGCCGGGCCAGGAGCTCCCGCCGCCCGGTAGCGACCCGGCCCTGTTCGAACCGACACCGCCCACGGGGCCCTACGACGGCACGACGTTCGTCAACACCGGGCTCCAGCCCCTGGGTCCTGACGCGCCGCCGCCCTTCGAGCTCGAGTTCGCGGCGGCGGGGTCCTACCCGTACTTCTGCGTGATCCACCCGCTGATGACCGGCGAGGTGACCGTCGTCGAGCCGGGCGGAGACGCCGACACGCCCGAGGACGTGGCTGAGCGCCGCGCCGAGGAGCAAGCCGATTGGCTGGCCGACGGACGGGCAGCGAAGGCGGCCCTCGTGGACCAGGAGCCGACGAGCGCGCCGAACCCCGATGGCTCCACGACGTGGACCGTCCTGATGGGAGCGACCACCGAGCACTCCGACGTGCTCGCCTTCGCGCCCACGCCGGCGGCGGCTCGGGCCGGTGACACGGTCACGTTCCTGAACGCGTCCGGCGCACCGCACACGGCCAGCTTCTTCGGGGACGGGGCGGAGCCGATCACGAGCCCGCTCGATCCCCGTACCGACGCCCCGGCGCCGGGCCCGTCACCACAGGCGCTCAGCGCGGCCGGCTTCTTCAACACCGGCCTGCTGCCTCCGGATGCTCCGCCAGGAGCAGGTCCGCCGGAGGCCGTGCGCAGCTTCTCGTTCACGCTGCCCGAGCCAGGCACCTACGAGTACGTCTGCATCCTCCACGCCCCGAGCGAGATGGTGGGCACACTCGTCGTGAGCTGAGAACGGCTGCAGGCCAGGAGCGGTGCTCCTGGCCTGCAGCCCTCTCGAGTGGTCGGAACCGGCGTCGATCCGGTGACCTTCCGCTTTTCAGGCGGACGCTCTGCCAACTGAGCTACCCGACCGAGATCTTCGTTCTGTGGCGGTCCCGACGGGATTTGAACCCGCGACCTCCGGCTTGACAGGCCGGCGTGCACTCCAAACTGCACCACGGGACCGTGTTATCTGACGTGTGCTGTGCTGCACCCCCAACGGGATTCGAACCCGTGCTGCCGGCGTGAAAGGCCGGTGTCCTAGGCCGCTAGACGATGGGGGCTTGGGACACCTGTTGGCAGCCCGGGCTTGCTCCCCGTTGAGGGTAGGGGCGAGACACTAGCAGTGCGGTCCGGACCCTCAAACCTGGCTCAGGCGTCGGGCTCTGCCGGCTCCGGGAGGCCCTCCGACAGGGCGTCGACCACCTCGCTGAGCAGGAAGCCGAGGTACTCGTAGACGGCGTACACCGGAGCGTCGGGATCGTCGGCCTCGATCTCGATCAGCTCCTCGCCCACGTCGAGGCGGGTGCCCAGCACGAGGCGCAGGTCGTTGACCGCTGAAAGCCAGGCGCTGAGCTGCTCCTCGGTCACCTCGGGGTCCTGAAGCGTGGCCTCGATCGTCGCCAGCGCGGCGAGGCGGCGGTCGAGCAGCTCGTCTCGGACGAGCTGCTGGTACTCGCGGTCCCGCTCGGGGTCCTGGTTGTAGGCGGTGGGGAAGAGGCGGCGCACCGACGGGTCGTCGGTCGTCTCGCTCAGCAGCTCGCGGAGCTGCACGACGAGGTTGCCGAGCAGCCGGCGCTCTGGCTCGGGCAGCTGCACCTCGTAGGTGCCCCGGCGGGTGCGGGAGACGCGACGGCGGCGGAAGAGGCCCATCAGGAGTCGTGCTGCATCGTCGCCCACAGACCGTGCTCGTGGAGTCGGAACACGTGCAGCTCGCACGTCTCGCGTGGACCGTTGGCCACCACGGCCCGACCCTCGGTGTGGACCTGCATCATGAGGCGGTCGGCCTTCGCCTTCGGGTAGCCGAAGAGCTTCTGGAGCACGAAGGCGACGTAGGACATGAGGTTGATGGGGTCGTTCCAGACGAGCACGACCCACGGCGCGTCGGCTTCGGTGGACGTGTCGTCGACGGGCTGGTCGACCTCGACGGGCGACGGTGCAGGGCCGCTCATCCGGGCAGTGGGGCAGGTTCGAGGGGGCGGGAGGACCGGCTCGCCATCGAGCCCAGGGCTCCGGGAACCGTGAGGGCGAAGTGGAAGCTCAGAGCGGCCACCCACACGACCACCGAGCCGAGCACGTGGGCCAGCACCATGATCTCGGGCACGCCCGCGAAGTACTGGACGTAGCCGAGAGCGCCTTGGGCCACGACGAGCCCGACCAGGACGCGCCCCCGGCCCACGACGGTGGGGTCGGCGTCGCCCCGACCGACCTGATGGACGACGATGACGACGAGGGCGAGGAAGGCCCAGACGACCAGGCTGTGGATCCGGGCCACGCTCGCCACCGCGAACGGCAGGCGGTCGGCGGCCTCATCACCGCCGTGGGGGCCGCTCCCGGTGACGAACGTGCCCGACACGAGGACGAGCCCGGCCCCGGCGACCAGGGCGCGCGACCGCCGGAGTAGGGCCGGGGTGGCCAGGCGCGCCCGGGGTCGGTCGACCTCGTCGTCGGGCTGTGACGCCCGGTGGTGGAGGACGACGCCGTTCCAGACGAGGACGGCGGAGAGCAGGTAGTGACCGGCCACGGCGATCGGAGCGACGTGGAGCACGACGACCAGGCCGCCGAGGAGAGCCTGGGCCAGGACGCCGGCGACCAGTCCCCAGGACCAGCGCACGAGGTCGTCTCGCCGGGGCTGTCGGCGGCGGGCGCCGAGCACTGCGAGGGCGACCGCAACGGAGACGGCGCCGGTGAACAGCCGGTTGAGGAACTCGATCCAGCCGTGCCCGCCAGTGGCCCCCCGTGGCACGAGCGAGCCGTCCTCGCAGCTGGGCCAGGTGGGGCAGCCCATCCCCGAGCCGGTCAGCCGCACGGCGGCACCCGTCACGATGATGGCGCCGAGCAGGACGAGAGCCACAACGGTGAGCCGGAGGTACGTCTCGGGGCGGATCGGAGCCGTACGCAGCGCAGCGAGGCGAGCACGGATCCGGGACACGCGAGCAAGGGTAGGGACCCGACCGGGCCCCGCTCCACCTGGCCTCGGGGCGGGTTCGCCCACGCGCAAAGCCCGGGCCTACCCTGCGGAGGTGCAAGCCTCCGGTCTCTCGACGCGCTCGCGCGTCGCCGCCTACGTAGCGCTGACCAAGCCGCGCATCATCGAGCTGCTGCTCATCACCACCGTGCCCACGATGATCGTGGCCGAGCGCGGGTTGCCGTCGATCTGGCTCATGGTCTGCACCGTGCTGGGCGGCACCATGGCGGCCGGTGGCGCCAACGCCATCAACATGTACGTCGACCGGGACATCGATCGCGTCATGGAGCGCACGAAGGGTCGGCCGCTCGTCGTCGGGGCCATGTCCCCCCGGGCTGCGCTGACGTTCGCCATCTGCCTCGAGATCGTGGCCTTCGCCTTCCTCTGGGGCACGGTCAACCTCCTCAGTGCCGTCCTGGCCGTGGCCGCCTGCCTCTTCTACGTGTTCGTGTACACGCTCTGGCTGAAGCGCACCTCCAGCCACAACATCGTGATCGGCGGCGCCGCCGGGGCCGTCCCCACGCTGATCGGGTGGAGCTCGGTGACCGGCGGGCTGGACTGGGCCCCGGTCATCCTCTTCGCCATCATCTTCTACTGGACCCCGCCCCACTTCTGGGCCCTCGCCATCCGCTACCGCGACGACTACGCGGCGGCCGAGGTGCCGATGCTGCCTGTGGTGGAGAGCCTGCGCCGCACCTCGATCCGGATCCTCGCCTACACGCTCCTGCTGTGGGTCCTGACGATCGCGTTCTCGCCCGTCGCCGGCATGGGGCACCTCTACCTGGGCTCGGCCATCGTCCTCGGCGGCGTGTTCACCTGGTACGCCGTGCGCCTCCTCCGCATGCCCGAACCCGACTTTGCGGGCGCCGGACCGGGCGGCACCGCCGAGGTGGCGATGCGGGCCACCGCCATGCGCCTCTTCACCTGGTCCATCACCTACATCACGCTGCTGTTCGGTGCCATGGCCGCCGACCAGCTCCTGCGCTCCGGCTGGTGATCGTCCTGCTGCCGCGGGTTCGAAGGCCCAGGGCGCACGTGACTAGATTCCCGAACCGAACCCGTCCGCTCCCCCAGGTGCCTCGATGACCGTCACCGAAGACGCTCCGGCCGCCGTCATGGCGACACCAGAGCCCACGGCTCCCGCTCCGGCTGCGTCCGGGCTGGCCGCCATCCTCGGCTCCGGCGACCACAAGGTCGTCGGCCGGCTGTGGATCATCGCCGCCCTGGCCCACGTGCTCCTCGCGGGCGCGGCTGCGGCTCTGGTGGCAGCCGAGAAGATCGACCTCGGCAGCACCGACATCGTGGGCTCGGACTGGTTCGGCCAGTACGTCGCCTACCGCTCGATCGCGGGGGCCTTCCTGTTCCTCCTGCCCCTGACAGTGGGCGTGGCCACCGCCATCGTGCCCCTCCAGGTGGGGTCAGCCACCGTCGCCTTCCCTCGAGCGGCTGCGGCAGCCGCGTGGACGTACCTCATCGGCGGCGGCCTGCTCGTCGGATCCTTCGTGATCGACGGGGGGCCGAACGGGTCCGACGTCGACGGTGTGCGCCTGTTCATCGCCTCCTTCGCCCTCGTGCTGGTCGCCACCGTCGTGGCCTGGATCTGCATCGCCACCACCGTCATATCCCTGCGTGTCCCGGGGCTCTCGCTCGCCCGCACACCTCTGTTCGCCTGGTCGACGCTCGTGGCCGCCGCGGTCTGGATGCTGACGCTGCCGGTGCTCGGGGCCATCACCGTGCTCGCCTACCTCGACACCCGGTACGGCGGCGGGGGCGGGTTCTTCGGCGGGGGCGAGACCACGCTCTACGCCCGCATCTCCTGGATCTTCAGTCCGCCCGCTGTGTACGCCTTCGCCATCCCGGCCCTCGGGGTGATCGGCTCGGTTCTCCCGGTGTTCAGCCAGCGTCGCCACCAGTCCCACCGCGTCGCCCAGGGCTTGATCGCAGCCTTCGGCGCCCTCAGCATCGGCGCCTGGGCCATCCCCGGCTACGGCCAGGACATCTACCCGTGGCTCTACGACGTGCCGTGGGTCGCCGTCTCGATCGCCATCGTCCTGCCCCTGCTCGCGCTGTTCGGGCTCTGGGCCGTGACGGCCAAGAACGGTCGAGTCACCCTCGGCAGCCCCCTCCTCTTCGCCGTGGCGGCCGGGCTCATGCTCCTGGTGGGCGTGCTAGCCGGGGCCGCGCAGGCCATCGAGCCCATCGAGACGCTCGTCGACGGCGAGGGCACCTCGCTCTACGGAACCACGTGGTCCAGCGCTGTCGCCTCCTACGTCGTGCTGGCCACCGCCATCGCCCTCCTCGGTGCGGTCGTGTACTGGTCGCCCAAGATCGTGGGCCGCTCCTTCCCCGAGGCTGGCGCGCGCATCGTGGCCCTCTTGCTGCTGGCGGGCACTGTGCTCTGGAGCTTCCCCGACCTCATCGCCGGTCTCCTCGGCCAGCCGGCCAGTCCGGGCGTCGGGCCGGTCGACAACGTCAGCACCATCGAGGCCCTGAACATCGCCTCCACCGCGGGGGCCGCCGTGCTGGCTCTCGCCGTGCTCGGCTTCATCGCCCTGCTGATCGGGGCGGCTCGCAGCGACGACCTCCCGGGCGACGATCCCTGGAAGGGTCACACGCTGGAGTGGGCGACGAGCTCGCCGCCCCCTCACGGCAACTTCACCAGCCTCCCCGAGGTCACCTCGGAGGCCCCGCTCTACGACGCCCGCCACCGCACCGAGGAGGGCACGGCCTGATGTCCGCCGCCACCGCTGTCAGCCCGCTGGTCACGGCCCCGCCCCCCGCCCCGCGCCGCCCACGCGTGCTCCTCGTCGGCACGGCGTTCGCGGCTGCGGCCTCGGCCATGGTCGTGCTGGCCATGCTGGCCGCCTACCTCCAGCTGCGCGGCAACCGCATCGCCAGTGGCGTTCCTGCCCTCCCGGAGGAGACGGTGCTGCCCCTGACGCCCGGCAACATGGGCCTCCTCACCCTCGTCATGTCGGCCATCACGATGGCCTGGCTCGTCGACGCCCTCCGCAAGGAGGACCGCACCCACGCCTACCTGGCCCTCGGGGTCACGATCCTCCTGGGCGTGGCCTTCATCAACTCCACCGTCTACCTGTACCAGCAGATGGCGACGCCCTTCACTGCCACCGGCACCACCGGGCTGCTCTACGCGGTCACGGGCGCCCACATCGTGATGGTCGCCGTCGGGCTCATCTACGCCACCGTCATGGGCTTCCACGCCCTGGGCGGTCAGCTCACCGGGCGCGACTCCGAGAGCATGTCGGCCGCCGCCCTCTACTGGTACGTCACCATCGCCGTCTACCTCGCCGTCTGGTACGGCGTGTACATCACCAAGTAGCGAGGCGCTCCGATGTTCACCACCGGATCCAAGGCGTTCTTCGGGATGGGGCTGGTCAGCCTCGTCTTGGCGGCTGCCTACGGCTGGAGCACCGGCGGCGACGGCCTTGGCCCGCTCACAGCTGGCTACAAGGGCGGCGTCGGCGACCACCTCGGCTACTCGCTGCTCGTCTCGATGGCCGTGTGCGCCATCTTCCTCGGCCTCGTCGCGGTGGCCACCCGCGACGCCGCCCCCTCCGCCCTGGCCGAGCTGTCCGGCACGGAGACAGCACCGCAGGAGGTGGCCCCCGCCCACCGGGCCTACTGGCCCATCGCGTCGGCCTTCGGCGCCGGGCTCGTCGTCCTCGGCCTCGTGGTCTCCAACGTCCTCTTCGTCGCCGGCCTCATCCTCCTGCTCGGAGTGGTCGTCGAGTGGACGGTCCTGGCCTGGTCCGATCGGGCCACCGGCGATCCCGAGGTCAACCGACTCGTGCGGGCCCGGATCATGGGGCCCTTCGAGGTCCCTCTCATCGGCGCTCTGCTCGTCGCCGGTGCCGTGGCCGCGGTCTCCCGTGTGCTGCTGACCTCCTCGGAGCTGGGAGCCGTCTGGGTCGCCACCGCCCTCGGCGTCGTGATCCTGGCCATCGGCGCCCTGTTCGCAGCCAAGCCCCGCCTGTCACCCAACGTCGTGGCCGGTGTGCTCGCCCTCTGTGCCGTTGGCGTCGTCGTCGCCGGGGTGGCCTCCGCGGCCCGAGGCGAGCGGGTCATCGAGCACCACGAGGTGGAGGGCCACGACGAGGACGGCGGCCTGACGGCCAACATCCCGGCGGGCACGAACCGCGCCACGACCACCACGACCGCCGGCGAGGAAGGCTGATGACCGACCAGTCGACTGCCCCCGGCCGAGGAGCCCGCATGTCTCGCCGTCGCCTCGCCCTCATCGCTGCGCTGCCCCTGGGCCTGTCGGCCTGTGCCAGCGATGCCCCGCTCGACTCCCTCGAGCCGGCCGGTCCAGCGGCGCGGTCCATCGACAACCTGGTGAACCCCGTGTTCATGATCGCCGGCGTCGTGTTCCTCGCCGTGCTGCTCGGCTGCTTCGCCATCGCGTTGAAGTTCCGGACGCGACAAGACGACGACGGCAGCCTGCCCACGCAGACGCACGGCAACTTCAAGCTCGAGATCGGCTGGACGATCCTCCCGGCCCTGCTGCTGGCCGGAGTCGGCGGCGCGTCGGTCCTCACGCTGCTCGACCTGGCCGACGAACCCGACACGCCCTACGAGGTCACTGTCATCGGCAACCAGTGGTGGTGGGAGTACCGCTACGACGTCGACCAGGACGGCGAGGACGACATCGTCACAGCGACCGATCTCGTCATCCCGGCCGGTGAGCCGGTGAACCTCTCGATCACCTCCCGCGACGTGATCCACTCGTTCTGGATCCCGAGGCTCAACGGCAAGCGCGACGCTGTCCCCGGCCGCGAGCACCCGCTCACCATCGAAGCCGACGAGCCCGGCGTGTACCAGGGCCAGTGCACCGAGTTCTGCGGGCTGTCGCACGGCTACATGCGCATGCGCGTCGTCGCCCTCCCCCAAGCGGAGTACGACGCATGGGTGGAGGGTCAGCAGGAGGGTGCCGAGGTGCCCGACGGCGACCTGGCCGCTGCAGGCATGGAGATCTTCCGCACCTCGTGCACCGGCTGCCACCTCGTCTCGGGCGACGGCGGCAACGAGGACATCTACACGGGCGCGGCCCAGAAGTCCGGGGCAGCCCCGGACCTCACCCACTTCGCCAGCCGTGGCGTCTTCGCAGGTGGCATCTTCGACCTGTGGATCGACCAGGACGGCGACGAGGTCGTCGATCTCGACGAGCAGGGCCAGCAGCTCAACGTCGCCGACCTCGAGGCCTGGCTCCGCAACCCGCCCGCCCGCAAGCCGATGGCCGCTGACGACGCTCGCGGCATGCCCAACCTGAACCTCTCCGACGAGCAGATCGATGCGCTCGTCGCCTACCTCGAGACGCTGGAGTAGCGCAGCCAATGGCGATCATCGAGCGACCAGACGACACCCTGGCCCTGCCGTCGGGCTCCGCGGGTGGCACGCCCACCCTCGGGGTGTTCACCCGACCCCGGGCCAAGACCGGCTGGCGGTCCTGGATCAGCACGGTCGACCACAAGAAGATCGGCATCATGTACGGCGGCGCGGCGCTGCTGTTCTTCGTCATCGGCGGCATCGAGGCCCTGATCATCCGAGCCCAGCTGGCGGCGCCGGAGCAGAAGCTCCTGTCGGCTGACCTCTACAACCAGATCTTCACCATGCACGGCGTCACGATGATCTTCCTCGTGGTCATGCCCCTCGGCGCGGCGTTCATGAACTACCTGATCCCGCTGCAGATCGGGGCGCGAGACGTCGCCTTCCCAAGGCTGAACGCGCTCGAGCTTCTGGGCCTTCCTGTTCGGCGGGCTGTTCCTGAACTCGTCGTGGTTCCTGGGCGGCGGACCGGACGGTGGTTGGTTCGCCTACGCACCGAACACGAGCGTGACGTTCTCGCCCGGCCACGGCATGGACTTCTACGCCATCGGCCTGCAGATCACCGGCATCGGCTCCCTCGTCGGTGGCGTCAACCTCGTGACGACCGTGCTCAACATGCGGACCCGGGGCATGACGCTCATGAAGATGCCCGTGTTCACCTGGATGGCGCTGGTCACCCAGGTGCTGCTGGTGTTCGCCATGCCGGTGATCTCGGTGGCGCTCTTCCTGCTCACCTTCGATCGGCTGTTCGACGCCAACTTCTTCAACGTGGTCGCGGGGGCCGACCCGCTGCTCTGGGAGCACCTCTTCTGGATCTTCGGCCACCCGGAGGTCTACATCCTGATCCTGCCCGCCTTCGGCATCGTGTCGGAGATCATCCCGGTGTTCTCCCGCAAGCCGATCTTCGGGTACCCGTTCATGGTCTTCTCCGGCATCGCCATCGGCTTCATGGGCTGGGGCGTGTGGGCCCACCACATGTTCGCCTCCGGTCTCGGGCCGATCTCGGTGGCTGCCTTCTCGGTGTCCACGATGTTCATCGCCGTGCCCACGGGCGTGAAGATCCTGAACTGGATGGCCACGATGTGGGGCGGAAAGCTCACGTTCCCCACCCCGATGCTCTTCGCCGTAGGTCTGGTCACCATGTTCACCATCGGTGGCCTCTCGGGGGTGACCCACGCCGTGGCCCCGGCCGACACCCAGCAGACCGACACCTACTACATCGTCGCCCACTTCCACTACGTGATCTTCGGCGGTGCCCTGCTCGGCTTCATCGGAGGCTTCTACTTCTGGTGGCCGAAGGTGTTCGGGTACTTCCTCAACGACCGCATCGGCAAGGTCAACTTCTGGCTGACCATCATCGGCTTCAACCTGACCTTCGGGCCGATGCACATCCTCGGTCTGCAGGGCATGAGCCGGCGCATCCACACGTACCGCGACGGCTACGGGTTCAACTTCTGGAACCTGATGTCCACGATCGGCGCGTTCATCATCGCCGTGTCGATGCTCGTGCTCTTCTGGAACATCATCCGCTCCGCACGCCGCCGGGGCCTAGAGCCCGCACCCGGTCCCGATCCGTGGGACGCCCGCAGCCTCGAGTGGAGCATCCCCAGCCCGGTACCGGAGCACAACTTCGACGATGAGCCCGTCGTCAGCCAGCTCGACGACTGGTGGCACCGCAAGTACGCCGAGGACGACTCGGGCCAGGTCGTGCGCATCGCCGAGCCTGAGGACATCGCCATGGTCGGTGACGGCTCCCGCGCCCACCTCCCTGCCCCCTCCTACTTCCCGATCCTGCTGGCCGCGGGCTTGCCGGTCATCGGCTACGGCCTCATCTTCAACATGTTCCTCTGCGCCCTCGGTGGCGCCATGGTCCTGGCCGGCTTCGTCGGCTGGGCCCTCGAGCCCGCCGACGACCCTGACCTGCCACCCCACGGCGACGACGGCCACGGGCCCAGCGACGGGGGCGGCGACGACGCCACCGAAGCGGACCAGACGAGCGAGGAGGTGACCGTCGGTGACTGACACCACCGTCTCCGCACCGGTCGGCCTCCACGAGGAGGGCCACGACCACCACACCGCCACCGGGCTCTCCAACGAGAAGCTGGCCATGTGGGTGTTCCTCGGGTCGGACTGCCTGCTCTTCGGCGGGCTGATCTCGACCTACCTCCTGCTGCGCCACCGCAGCGTGTCCGGGCTGGGCCCCGATGACGTGTTCGACATCCCGTTCACGTCGGTGAGCTCGTTCGTGCTGCTGATGAGCTCCCTCACGATGGCCATGGCCGTGGGCGCCATCGTGCGAGGCGACATCCACCGCAACCGGGTCTGGCTGGGCAGCACGGCCATGCTCGGCGCCGTCTTCATCGGCGGTCAGGTCTACGAGTTCACGACCTTCTACCGAGAGGGCCTCGGCTACACCACGAACATCTTCGGCTCCGCCTTCTACACGCTCACCGGCTTCCACGGCGTCCATGTGAGCGTGGGCATCATCATGCTGATGGCGCTCCTCGTGATGTCTCTGCGAGGCAACCTGGGCCCTGAGAGGGCGGAAGCCGTCGAGGTCGTGGGTCTGTACTGGCACTTCGTCGACATCGTGTGGATCCTGATCTTCACGGTCGTCTACCTGATTCCCTAGGACTGGTCGATGAGCACCACCTCCACCACCACCCCAGAAGCGACGGCTGCGCCCGCCGTCGACGCCTCGGCGCACTCGCACCCGACCGACGCCCAGTACATCAAGATCGCCCTGATCCTCGGCGTCATCACGGCGCTCGAGGTGGGCACGTACTTCTGGGAGGGGGCCAGCACCCTCGGTCTCGTCCTCGTCCTGTTCCCGATGATGATCGCCAAGTTCGCGATCGTCCTCGGCTACTTCATGCACCTGAAGTACGACAACCCGCTCTTCACGCGGGTGTTCGTCTTCGGCCTCGTGCTGGCCGTGGCCGTGTACACGATCGCGCTGTTCTCGTTCGAGTTCTGGGACGACCAGTACCTCAAGTTCCTCAACCGCTGACGTGATCGGCGCCGTCGGCGATCCCGACTTCTGGCGCTTCGTCCCACACCCCGAGGTGTGGCTCCTCGTCGTCGGCGTCACGGTCCTCTACTTCTACGCAGCCCGGGTGATCGGCCCCAAGGTGGTCCCCGCCGGGACGCCGTCCGTCACCCGCTCGCAGCGGCGCTGGTTCGTGTTCGGCATGCTCATGATGTGGCTGGCGGCCGATTGGCCGATGCACGACGTGGGCGAGCAGTACCTGTACCTGGTCCACATGTTGCAGCACACGCTGCTCACCTTCGTGATCCCGCCCGCCCTGCTGCTCGCCACCCCCGAGTGGCTGGCCCGCCTCGTCCTCGGGCGCGGGGCGGTGGATCGTTGGGTTCACAAGCTGGCCCGCCCCGTCCCCGCCGCGCTCGTCTTCAACGCGCTGACGCTGCTCCTCCACTGGCAGGTCGTGGTCAACACGGCCTCCACCAACGGGCTCTTCCACTACGCACTTCACACGGCGATCGTCGTCTCGGCCTTCCTCTTCTGGATGGCGGTCTGCGGGCCGCTCCCCGAGCTGCGGATCTCCGTGCCGTCGCAGATGCTCTACCTGTTCATCACCTCGATCGTTCCGACCGTGCCCGGCGCGTGGCTGATCTTCGCCGAAGGCGCCGTCTACGAGGTGTACGACAAGCCGGCCCGGCTGTTCGGGATCTCGGTCACGACGGACCAGCAGATCGCCGGCGCGATCATGAAGCTCGGCGCAGGCACGTACCTCTGGGTGATCATCGCGGTTCTGTTCTTCGTGTGGTCCTCCCGTCAGCAGAAGGCCGACCGCCAGGCCGCGGCCGATCGTCGTCGCGAGACGCTCGCCTTCGAGCGGATCCGGCGCGAGTTCGAGCGACAGCCCCACCCATAGCCCGCTTCTGTGCGCACCCCGCACCGCATGGCGGTGCTGGGCGCGCACAGATCGCGAGAAGATTGACATCGAGGATCGCCGGGGAGGCACAGGCAATGCATGTTCTCGCTGACCAGGAGATGCAGCGCTTCGTCCGCGGGAGCGGCGGGGTAGGGGCCCTCCTCCTGGTAGGCGGCGTCCTCGGTCTTGGCCTCTGGGCGGTGTCCCTGGGCGGGCTCCTGCTTGTGCTCGCCGGCCTGGTGGTCCTCGCCGCGGTCGAGGCCCGAGAGATGGATGAGGCGCCGTCGCCGCGGCCCGAGCGGGTGCGGGCTGGCCCGTCGGGCGGATCGGCCTTCGACGGTCCGGTGCAAGACGAAGAAGCGCAGCCCGCCGCAGCCGACGCTCCCGCCGCCCGGCTCGGCTTCGCCGAGCGAACCCGGGCCCAGCCCGAGGATCACGTCGAACCCGTCACCCCGGTGGAGCCGGTCGTGGTCGCAGCGTCGACGGGTCCCTCGGCGCCCCGCGACGCCAAGGTGTCTCCACTGGAGCGGCTGGCCATGGCGCTGCCCCCTGCCGAGCGGCCTGATCAGGCGTCGGCGGCGGCCGCGCCCACCCGGGCCGACCACGCCCAACCGCCGGCGATCGCCACCACCCAGCAGCCACACCTGACCGAGTCAGCCGACGGGGCCGAGGTGCTGGCGGCGGCGCCGGAGGCCGCGGAGGTTGCGACCGCACCCGCCGCCGAGGTGCCCTCCCAGGTGTCAGAGGACCGGGCTGTGTCGGCGAGCGACCCGGTCGAGGAGCCGCCCCGACCTCTGGCCGAGCCCGTGGATGTGCGCTCTGGAGACCTGGCGGAGGAGGTCGTCGCCTCGGTCGTCCCGACCACTCACGCTCTGCCGCCCGTCGTCGCACGCGACGACGACCCCGGCGGTCCCGACCGAGCGGTTGGGGTGCTGCCTGACGGGGAGGCAGGCCCGGCTCCCGTCCCGTCGTCATCTACGCCAGACGGACCGGAGCTGGTCGTGGTCACGTTCCGGCTGCCGCGCGCCGTCGGGGCGCAGGTCGCCGCGGTGGTGGGCGAGTTCAACGGATGGTCGCCCGACGCCCACCCGATGGAGCCCGACGACGATGAGTTCGTGGCCCGGATCCCGCTGGAGCCCGGGCGGGCCTACCGCTTCCGCTACCTGCTGGACGGGGAGCGATGGGAGAACGACTGGTCGGCCGACGGCTACGTGCCGAACGAGTTCGGCGGCGACGACTCGCTCGTCGACGTCCAGCGCTGACCTACGCCAGGCAGGACACCACCGCGTCGACGAGCGGCACGGACCGGCGATCCGCCGGGACACCGGGGGCCATCTGGTTGACCGTGTAGCCGAAGCTGAACCCGTGGCCGGGGTGGGCGAAGCCGACCGACCCGCCCAGCCCGTAGTGCCCGAAGGAGCCCGGCCCGGCCATCGGTCGGTACGGGAACGGCAGCTGGAAGCCGAGCGCGTAGGCCGTCTCGTAGCCCGACACCAGATCGGTGCCGCGACACTGCTCGACGACGGCGGCTGACAGCGTGTCGGGCTGCAGCAATCGCACCCCGTCCACCTCGCCGATCGCCGCCGCGTACATGCGGGCCAGCGAGTGAGCCGTGCCCATGCCGTTTCCGGCCGGCAGCTCCGCCCGCCACAGCACGGGATCGTTGAACAAGAGGAAGAGGGCGGACGGCACCAGGAAGGCCCAGTGGGCGATGCCCTCCGGGTCGAGGAGCCGCAGCATCAGCTCGTCGGGCTCACCGTCGGCGGATGCCGGGGCGGGGATGAGCGGCGCTACCCGGTGGTGCTCGGACTCCGGGAGGCCGATGTGCAGGTCGAGGCCGAGGGGCTGGGCCACCTCCTCGGCGAACAGGCGGCCGCACGAACGACCGCTGACGCGGTTGAGGACCTCACCGACGAGCCAGCCGAAGGTGATGGCGTGGTACCCGTGGGCGGTGCCCGGCTCCCACGCCGGCTCCGCGGCAGCAAGCGCCGCGACGGGCACGTCCCAGCCCGCGATGTCCTCGGCGCTCAGCACCTGGTGCAGCGGGGCCAGTCCGGCTTCGTGGCTCAGCAGCCAGCGGACCGGGATCCGCTCCTTGCCCGCCGCCCCGAACTCGGGCCAGTACTCCGTCACCGGAGCGTCGAGGTCCAGCTCGCCTCGCTCGACGAGGCGGTGGGCGAGGATGGCGAGCGCGCCCTTCGTCGCCGACGCCACCATCTGCAGCGTCCGGTCGGTGTAGGGCTCGTTGCCGTCAGCGGTCGTCGTGCCCGCCCACAGGTCCACCACGGGCCGGCCGTCGACGTACACGCAGCACGACGCCCCCACCTCCCCCCGCTCGCGGAAGTTCTGCTCGAACACGGACCGCACCGGCTCGAAGCCCGGCTCCACCTGCCCCCCGACGTCCATGGTGCCGGATCGTAGGCGGAGCGTCCGATCGCAGCGCCTCAGGATGTGGCGATGATCCCGCGCAGAGCGGAGCGCCACGGCGACATGTCGAGCCCCGGGTACTTGGCGGCCATGGCGTCCACCGTGGCCTCGTTCCAGAAGGCGTGACCAGGTCGGGGAACGCCGAACAGGGCCAGCTCCTCCGGGTTCCTGCCGGCCACGAACGAGGCGAACGTGTCGTCGTTCCCCAGCCGGGCGAAGGCGTCGTATCCGAACCAGTCGGCCCGCGCCGGCCGAAAGGCCACCACGAGCACGAAGCGAGACGCGTCCGACCGAGCGAAGTCGGTGCCGCGATGCCACACATCGGACCGGTAGGCCAGGAGCGAGCCGCGTCGGCCGGTGGCGGACACCTCGTGCTCGGCCATCTCCCGGCGGCCCCCGGTGGAGCGGCTCCTCGGCACGAGTCGAGGCGGGGCGCAGCCGTCGTCCACGTCGGACAGGTACAGGAACGACTCGAGGTGCCAGAACCCTGGCTCCATGCGGGCGGGCAGGAGCGAGTGGTTGCCGTCCTGGTGCAGCGGCTGCTCGTAGTTGACGGCTCCGGCCCACTTGCCCCACACGGCGGCCTGGTAGATCCGAAGGTCATCGTCACCGAGGGCCAGGCGAGCGAACTCGGCCAGGCGGGGGTGCAGGAACAGCTCGTTCAACGCTGCACATCCCGGTTGCGGAAACCCGCGCATGCCGTCGAACTGCGTCGATCGGAACCGGCGGCCATCCGGTGAGCCGTCACCGAAGCCGCGGGACCGGTTGTAGTCGGCGAAGGTGTCGGCCGCGAACAAGCGCTCGAGGTCGCCGGCCACGGCGTCGATGTCCGCCTCGGGCACGAGACCTTCGACGAGCGCCCAGCCCTCGTTCTGCCATCGGTGTGCCGCAGCCTCGAGATCGTCCGCCACCGTGACAAAGGTAGGGCCACGCGAGCCGGTCGGTCCGCTGGAAGGATGCACCCATGACGACGTTCGCGCTGGTGCACGGTGCTTGGCACGGGGGGTGGTGCTGGGACCGGCTCGTTCCTGAGCTGGAGAGGCTGGGACACCGCACGGTCGTCGTGGACCTCCCATGCGACGACCCGGGGGCCACCTACTCGACGTACGCCGACGTCGTCATCGACGCGGTTGCGGACACAGCGTCGGATCTCGTCATCGTCGCCCATTCGATGGCGGGGCTCTCGGCTCCGCTCGCCGCAGCCCGGCTCCCGGTGAGCGGTCTCGTGTTCCTGAACGCCCTCATCGCGGCTCCCGGACGCAGCTTCGTCGAGCAGCTCGGCGACGAACCCGACATGCTCGTGCCCGGGTACCAGGCGGGCCTCGGCCCGCCCGATGAGCACGGCCGGAGCCGTTGGGTCGATCCCGTGGCGGCCTGGGAGACCCTCTACGGGGACTGCGACGAGGCCACCGCCAAGGCCGCCTTCGACCGTCTGCGTCCGCAGGCCCAGACCCCCCAAGTCGACCCCTGTCCGCTCGAGGACCTCCCGGACGTCAGGTACACCTACGTCGTGGGGGCCGAAGATCGCATCGTCGCGCCTGATTGGTCACGGGCCGCAGCGCGGGAGCGCCTCGGGATCGAGGTGATCGAGCTGGGCGGCAGCCACTCACCGTTCCTGGCCCGAGCTCCCGAGCTCGCCGGCCTCCTGGACACGGTGAGCTGACGACGCCGCACGGAGCTCGCCTCCGCGCCGAAGACCCTTGCCTGGTCATTCCCAGCGGAAGAGGCGCGTCGCGGCCAGGGGGGCGGCGACCGCCCAGGCGGCGAGGACGGCCCAGGCCCGACCTGGCACCGCGACGCCCTCGGCGAGGGTGCCGCGCACGGCCTCGGTGAGGGCCCCGCTCGGCAGGGCGCGGGCGACGGCGCGAGCCGGGCCCGGCAGCTCGTCGAGCGGGATCACCATGCCCGACAGGAGCAGGAGCAGCAGGTAGAGGCCGTTGGCGGCCGCCAGCGTGACGAGCGCCTTGAGGGATCCGGCCAGGCAGAGGCCGAGGCCGGCGAAGGCGATGGTGCCGAGGACGACAGCGGCGACGAACCCGGCGCTCGGCTCGGGGTCCCAGCCCAGCAGCAGCGCGATCGGCCACAGCACGGCGATCTGCACCACCTCCACCACGAGGATGGCGAGCGTCTTCGCGGCCAGGAGGCGGGGCCGGCCCAGCGGCGTGGCGCCCAGTCGCTTGAGCACGCCGTACTCCCGTTCGAACGCCGTGGCGATGGCCAGGTTCACGAAGGCGGTGGAGACCACGGCGAGGGCGAGGACACCCGGGGCGAGGAAGTCGATGGGCTCGCCGTCGATGGGAAGCACGTCGACGTTGGCAAAGAACACCAGCAGGAGCACAGGGATGCCCAGCGTCAGGAGGAGGGACTCGCCGTTGCGGGCGAGCAGCGCCAGCTCGAGACGGAGGTGGGCGAGGAGGGGCCTCATCGCGTCCGCCGTCCGCGCCGTTCTGGTCGCGCTGGTGGTTGGTCAGCAACCAGATCCGCGACCGGTGTGGCCACGAGCCGGAGGAAGACGTCCTCGAGGCGCTGGCGCCCGGCCCGGAGATCGGCCAGGGGCAGGTCGTTCTCGGCCAGCCAGGCCGTCAGGGCGGCGACCAGGGCGGGGGAGCCGTCGGCCTCGACCCGGTACTCACCGGGCGACTCCTCGATCACCGGGGCGCCGAGGCGCTGGCCCATCGCAGCCGTGTCGAGACCGGCCGCGGTGCCGAAGCGGACCTCGGCGACCGCCGCCCCCGTCATGAGGTCGTTCGGGCTGCCGCTGGCCACCACGGTCCCGCCGTCGAGGATCACCACGTGGTCGGCCAGCTTCTCGGCCTCGTCGAGGTCGTGGGTGGTGAGCACGACCGTGACGCCGTCGTCGCGGAGGCCGGCCACCACCTCGCGGATGGCCGCCCGGCCCTGCGGGTCCACGCCCGAGCCGGGCTCGTCGAGGAAGGCCACCTGAGGGCGGCCGACGAGCGCCAGCGCGAGGGCCAGCCGGCGCTGCTCCCCTCCGGAGATCTGGCGCCAGGTGCGCCGCTCCTTGCCCGAGAGGCCCACCCGCTCGAGCAGCTCTCCGGCGTCGAGCGGGTGGTCGTAGAGCGCGGCGGCGTGGCGCAGCGCTTCGCCCACGCGCACGCTCGGCCCGACCCCACCGGTCTGGAGCATCACACCGACCCGGGTCGTCAGGGCCGCGTGGTCGGCGATGGGGTCGAGCCCGAGAACCCTGGTCCGTCCCCCGTCAGGACGCCGGAAGCCCTCGAGCACCTCGACGGTGGTGGTCTTGCCGGCCCCGTTCGGCCCGAGCACGGCGGTGATGCGTCCTGCGTCGGCCGTGAGGGACACGCGGTCGACGGCAACGACGTCGCCGTAGCGCACCGTCAGCTCGTCCACCTCCACCGCGGCCATGGCCCGGACGCTACCGATCGCCCCGACCCGGGCCAGATTCCCGGCCCGGCCCGTCGCGGCGCGCCGCTACCGTCTGGGGATGCTCGACCTCCGCCGCATCCGCTCCGAACCCGACGCCGTGCGCGCCGGGCTCTCCCGACGGGGTGGCGACGCGGCGGCAAACGTCGATCGCATCCTCGAGCTCGACCTCGAGCAGCGCCGCGTCGGCACCGAGCGGGACGATCTGCGCGCTCGCATCAAGGTGCTGTCGAAGGAGGTCGGCCGCCTACGGGGCCAGGGCGCCAACGAGGATGCCGAAGCGCTGATGGCCGAGAGCCGCGCCCTGGGCGACGAGGAGAAGGGCTTCGACGCCGACTCCGAGCGCATCGAGGCAGAGATGCGGGATCTGCTCCTGCGCACCCCCAACCTGCCCGCCGACGACTGCCCAGATGGCGCCGGCGAGGCCGACAACGTCGTGCTGCGCACCGAGGGCTTCGACCCCGACCGCTACGGCCCCCACCAGCGCGTGCCCCACTGGGACATCGGCACCGAGCTCGGCATCCTCGACGGTGAGCGGGCCGCCAAGATCTCGGGCTCGATGTTCGCGATGTACCGCGGCTGGGGGGCCCGGTTGCTGCGGGCCATGATCCAGCTCAGCCTCGATCGCAACGCGGACGCCTACGAGGAGATCCGGCCGCCCACGCTCGTGCGGACCGACACGATGATCGCTACGGGCCACCTCCCGAAGTTCGAGGAGGAGGCGTACCACATGGAGCGCGACGACCTCTGGGCCATACCCACCGCTGAGGTGCCGCTCACGTCGCTCCACCGCGACGAGGTGCTGGACAGCGCCGACCTGCCCCTGCGCTACACCGCCCACACGTCGTGCTTCCGACGTGAGGCGGGGGCAGCGGGGCGCGACACCCGGGGCCTGCTCCGGCTGCACGAGTTCGACAAGGTCGAGCTGCTCGCGCTGGCCGAGGACGAGGAGCAGGCGCTGGGCTGCCAAGAGGACGTGCTGGCCCGCAGCGAGGCGATCCTCCGCGACCTGGGGCTGCCTTACCGCGTCCTCGACCTGTGCACGGGGGATCTCGGGGCGTCCTCCGCCCGCACCTGGGACATCGAGGCCTACGCCCCGGGCTGCGACATGTGGCTCGAGGTGAGCTCCGTGTCGTGGTTCAGCGACTACCAGGCTCGCCGAGCCAACATCCGCCATCGCACCGCAGGCGCCAAGGGCACGGTCGTGTGCCAGACCGTCAACGGCTCGGCCATGGGCTGGCCGCGCACGGTCGCGGCCTACCTCGAGACGCATCGCCAGCCCGACGGCTCGGTGGCCGTCGTGGAGTGCCTCCGCCCCTACCTGGGCGGGGCCGAGCGCATCTCCGCCACGCCGTAGGGCGGGGGTCGCCCCCGCGAGGTCGCGGTTAGCCTGCGGGCTGTCGGACGACTGTCCGGTCAGAGGGAGCGACATGCAGAAGTTCTGGTCCTGGCTGGCCGTCAACCTCGGAAGGCACGCAGGGATCGTGTCCGTCGTCGGCCTCGTCATCACGGTCGTGCTCGGGCTCGGCATCACCAAGCTGGAGTTCGCCACCGGGCAGGACAGCTACCTGAACAAGGACGAGGACGTCTACAAGGACAGCGTCGCCTACCAGGACCTCTTCGGAGGTCAGGCCATGGTGACCCTCGTGAGCGTCGACGAAGGCGGAGTGGTCGACCTCTTCACGCCGGAGAACGTGGCGACGTGGGAAGCGCTCGACGCCGAGCTCCGAGCCGGGGGCGACGAGCTCATCTTCGGTGTGGTCACGCCCCTCACGGCCCTGCGCTTCACGAACGACCTGGTGCTCCCTGACAGCGGGAACGTCGTCGAGGGCGTCGCAGCCCAGATCCTCCTCGGCGCCACCGAGCGCGACCCGTCGCCGGAGGGCAAGGCGGTTCGGTCGGCCTCCTCGGTCCGCACACTCGAGCGGGTCAACGCCATCCCGGCCGAGCGGCGAGTGATCGGCGACCCCGAGTGGAACGACTTCCTCCTCCACGACAACGAAGGCGAGATCCGCAAGTCGCTCCGACCCTTCTTCCCCGACGAGCAGCACGCCCAGATGGTCGTGCGCCTCCCGGGCAACCAGGACATCGAGACAGAGGGCAAGGCGGCGGACTTCGTCCAGGAGGTCATGGCCGACATCGAGTTCGAGGGTTCGCGGGTCACCACCACCGGCGCCCCTGTCCTGCTCCGAGACATCAACGACTACCTCACCGGCGGCATGATGACCCTCGGCGCGATCGCCGTCGGCCTCATGGTGATCATCCTGCTGGTGGCCTTCGACGTGCGCTGGCGCCTGCTGCCCCTCGCCGTGATCCTCATCGGAGTCGTCTGGGCCTTCGGTCTGGCCGGTTACCTCGGCATACCGCTCACGATCGTGACCATCGCCGGTCTCCCGGTGATGCTCGGCGTGGGCATCGACTACGCGATCCAGATGCACGCGCGCGTGGAGGAGGAGGTGATCATCGACCGGGAGGCCCACCCCATCCAGGAGACCTCGAAGAACCTCGGGCCGGCGCTGCTCGTCGTGACCTTCGACGCTGTGTTCGCGTTCCTCGCTCTGCGCTTCGCCAAGGTGCCGATGATCCGCGACTTCGGCCTCCTGCTCGCCGTCGGCATCGCCGCCATCTGCCTGTGCAGCATCTTCGTGCCGCTCGCCGCGCTTGGGATCCGTGAGTACAAGTCGCCGACCAAGGGCCGCGACTACCGCGAGGGTCCCCTGGGTCGGCTGGTCGTGTGGCTTGGGAACCTGCCGACCAAGCTGGCCCCGGCGCTCATCGTGGCGAGCGTCCTGATCTTCGTGGGCGGTGTGCTCGTCGAGGACAAGCTGACCCTCCAGACCGACCCTGTCGAATGGGTCAACCAGGACACCCAGGTGATCAAGGACCTCGACGTCCTCAGCGAGGAGACGGGCTCCTCGAGCGAGCTGGGGATGTTCTTCCGCACCGACGACGTCTTCAGCGACGAGAACGTGGGCTTCATCCACGGGTTCGCCTACGAGCAGCTGGATGAGCACCCCGAGCAGCTGCTCACGGCGTCGAGCATCGTCACGACCGTCAGCTTCCTCATGGAGATCCCGGGCGCGTCCAACGTGGCCCCCACCGGAGCGGAGGTGGCGGCCGCCTTCGAGCGGGCGCCGCGCGACATCCAGCTGTCCACCGGGAACGTGGACCAAGGTGCGCTCAACCTGATCTTCCGCACCGGCGGCAGCGCCCTCGACGAGAGGGCCGAGACGGTCCGTCAGATCCGGGACACCGTCGACCCGCCCGACGGCATCGACGCCACACCTTCGGGGTTGGCCGTCGTTGGCGTGGGCCTGCTCGACAACCTGGAGGCCAACCGCATCCTCCTCACATACCTGGCCATCCTGTTCGTATTCCTCTTCCTGGCCGTGCGGCTGCGCAGCATCGTCCGCTCGTTGCTGTCGCTCGTGCCCGTGCTCATCGCGGTGGGCGCAGCATCGCTCGTGGCCTTCACGCTCGGGCTGAAGCTGAGCCCGATGACAGCCGTGGGCGGGCCCCTCGTCATCGCCGTGTGCACGGAGTTCACCTCCCTGATCCTCCTGCGCTTCGTGGAGGAGCGGAAGCGTGGTCTGACGCCCAAGGCCGCGATCGACGTGACCGCGGCCCGCACGGGCCGGGCCTTCATCGTGTCGGCCATGACGGCCACCGCAGGGGTGGGGGTCATCGCCACGTCGTCCCTGCCGCTCCTGCGCGACTTCGGCCTCATCGTGGCCATGAACGTGGCGGTCGCCCTGCTCAGCGCCCTGGTGGTCCTGCCGCCGATGCTCGTGTGGGCCGACGAGCGCAACTGGGTCTCACGGGGCCTCGTCCCGCAGGAGATCCTGGACCGGGCCACCGCCACCACCGACCACGAGGTGACCGCCGGCCGGTCCCGCCGTGAGCCGCTGCGGGCCGATCCGGCGTGAGCGCCTAGGTCAGCTGCCGATCGAGCGGCGGCTGGCCTCGTAGAGCGAGTCGGGCGTGAGCACGCCTTGGAACCTGTCGTCGCGGTCGAGCACCGCCACCCACCCTGCGTCGTAGAGGAGCATCTCGCCGAACGCCTCCTTGAGGGTGTCGTCGACGCGCACCCAGGCCTCGAGACGTTGGAGGCGTTCCCCGACTCGGCCGTCGCCCTCGGCTCGGGCGCGGGCCAGGTATCCGTGCAGGCGCCGAGCGGAGTCGAGCACGACCGCGAAGTCGAGGTCACCGTCGTCCATCTGCTGTCGGGCTACGGCGAGAGACAGGTCGAGCTCGACCACAGGAGGCTGCTGCAGGTCGGCCGGGTCGATCTCGGTGACCTTGAGGCGCTTCAGCGCCCGGTCCGCGCCGACGAAGTCGGCGACGAACTCCGAAGCCGGCGCGCCGAGCACCTCGGCGGGGGTGTCGTACTGGGCCAGCACCCCGCCCTGGCGCAGGATGGCGATGCGATCCCCCAGCTTCACGGCCTCCTCCACGTCGTGGGTCACGAACACGATCGTCTTGCGGACCTCGGCCTGGAGGCGCAGGAACTCATCCTGGAGGCGCTCGCGGGTGATGGGGTCGATGGCACCGAAGGGCTCGTCCATGAGCAGGACGTCAGGATCCGCGCCGAGAGCGCGGGCCACGCCGACCCGCTGACGCTGGCCTCCGGAGAGCTGGTGCGGGTAGCGATCCCGGTAGTCGGCCGGAGCCAGGCCGACGAGGTCGAGCAGCTCGTCGACGCGGGCCTTCGTGCGCGGGGCCTTCCACCCGAGGAGCCGGGGGACGGTGGCCACGTTCTCCCCGATCGTCATGTGCGGGAAGAGGCCGATCTGCTGGATCACGTAGCCGATGCGTCGGCGCAGCTGCACCGGGTCGAGAGCCAGGACGTCTTCGTCGTCCAGGTAGATGCGGCCGCTCGTCGGCTCTATGAGCCGGTTGATCATGCGCATCGTCGTCGTCTTGCCACAGCCTGACGGTCCGACGAGGACGCACAGCTCGCCGTCGCCCACCTCTAGGGAGAGGTCCTGCACCGCCACTTGGCCGCCGTAGGACTTCGTAACGTTCTCGAGGCGGATCACGGTGCCCGAACCTACCCAAGGCGGGGGTGTGACAACCGGCGCGCCTCTCGCGATCCTCGCCGGTAGCCTCGCAGCGATGTTCGCCAGCAACGTTGACCGCTGGCTCTGGTGGGACTGGATCGGCCGCAACACCGATCTGATCCGAACCTCGCTGGAGGAGCACGTCATCCTCACCGTGATCGCCGTCGGCGGTGGTCTGCTGATCGCGATGCCCCTCGGGATCGCCGCCAGCCGATGGCCCCGCCTGTACGGCCCGGCGCTGGCTGTGACCGGGATCCTGTTCACGGTCCCGTCGCTGGCCGCCTTCGCGTTCCTCATCCCGTACACGGGCCTGTCCCGCACGACGGCGCTCATCCCGCTGACCAGCTACACGCTGCTCATCCTCCTGCGGAACGTGGTCGCGGGCCTCCGTGCCGTACCGCCCGAGATCAAGGACGCGGCCGACGGGATGGGCTTCTCGCCCCTCCGGCGCCTCGTGCGCATCGAGCTGCCCCTCGCCCTGCCCACGATCATGGCCGGGGTCCGCATCGCCACGGTCACCATCATCGGCCTCGCCGCCGTGGCCGGCCTCCTTGCCATCCCCAGCCTGGGCAACCTGATCTACGTGGGCCAGAACCGGCCCATCCGCACGGCTGTGACCGTCGGCATCGCCCTGTCCATCGCTCTGGCCGTCACGGCCGACCTGCTGCTCGCCCTCCTCCAGCGGGCGTTGACGCCGTGGAGCAGGAGCAAGCAATGAGCCTCCTCCAGGAGGTGGTCGACTGGTTCGCCGACGGCGACAGCTGGACTGGGCGGCGCGGGATCGTCCACCGGCTGTACGAGCACGTCCAGATGGCCGGGGTGGCCACCCTGGCTGCGTGCGTCCTGGCCCTGCCCGGGGCGGTGTGGCTCGGCCACAAGCGCCGCTTCGGCACCATCGCGGTGAACCTCTCCAACGTGGGCCGGGCGATACCCAGCTTCGCCCTCCTCGTCATCGGCATCAGCATCTTCGGGTTGCTCGAGTACCCGATCATGGGCTCCTTCACGGCGTTCCTGGCCCTCGTGGCGCTGGCCGTGCCACCACTCGTCACCAATGCGTACGTCGCCGTGGCCGAGGTGCCCGACGAGCTGCGCGACGCGGCGAAGGGGATGGGCATGTCCGAGCTGGACATGCTCCGACGGGTCGAGCTCCCCGTCGCCGCTCCGCTCCTCATGGCCGGGGTGCGCACGGCGGCCGTGCAGGTCGTCGCCACCGCCACCATCGCCGCCTTCGTAGGCGCCGGCGGGCTGGGCCGCTACATCGTGGACGGCAACGCCGTTCGCGACCAGCCACAGGTCTTCGCGGGTGCGCTCCTCGTCGCCCTGCTCTCGCTCGTCACCGAAGGCGGCCTGGCTCTCGTCCAGTCGCTCGTGACGCCGCGAGGGCTGCGCTACGCCGAGGGGTCCACCGGTGCAGAAGCCGCGGCCGAGGCCGCGGTCAACCTCCCACCCACAGATCAAAGGGGAACATTGTGAAGCGAAGCCGATTCCGCCTGCTCGCCGCTCCGGCGCTGGCGCTTGTGCTCGTCGCCGCCGCGTGCGGAGACGACGACGATCCCACCTCCACCACGGACACGACCGCAGCGAGCGACGGCGGCACTGACGACGCCGGCGGCGAGCAGGCCACGTTCGAGTTCGTCCCGCTCGACGCAGGAGGTCCGAACACCAAGGCCGCTCTGGAGAAGGGCGACATCGACATCGCCCTGCTGTTCTCCAGCGACGGTGCCATCGCCAAGAACAGCTGGGTGGCGCTGGAGGACGACCAGGACCTCCAGCCCGTCGACAACTTCATCCCGGCCGTGCGCAGCGACGCCGTCACGCCTGAGGTGACCGAGGTGCTCGATGCCGTCTCGGCCGCGCTCACCGTCGAGGACATGCAGGAGCTCGTCGCCGCGGTGGCCATCGACGGCGAGAACCCGGCCGACGTCGCCGGGGACTTCCTCGAAGGGATCACGCTGCCCGACGCTGCGGTGACCGGAGACCTCGTGGTCGGCTCGGCCAACTTCGCCGAGTCCGAGATCACAGCCGAGCTCTACGCCCAGGCCCTCGAAGCGGCGGGCGGCTCGGTCGAGAAGAAGCTCCAGTTCGGTGCCCGGGACGTCTACATCCCCGCACTGAGGAGCGGTGAGCTCGACATCGTCCCCGAGTTCGTGGGCACCTTGGCCTACTACTTCGACCCCGATGCGGTCGTGAGCAGCGATCTCGAGGCCAGCCTCGAGGTCGCCCGCGGCCTGGCCGAGGCCCAAGGGGTGACGCTCCTCGAGCCTGCGCCGGCCGACAGCGTGAACACCTTCGTCGTCACGCAGGAGACGGCCGACGAGTACGGCCTGACGACGGTCAGCGACCTGCAGGGAGTTACCGACGCGCTCGTGCTGGGCGGACCTCCCGAGTGCCCGGAGCGGCCGCTCTGCCTCCAAGGGCTGATCGACACGTACGGGCTGAAGTTCGACGTGTAGCGGCTGGGCGTGGTGGGGCGGGCCGGCGGCCCGCCCCACCGCACCCCCGTACCGCGCGTAATGAGCCGTTCGACCCAGATCCAAGGATGTGGATCTGTCGATACGGTGAGCCAGTGGCAGACAAGGGCACACCTCGGCGCCCGATCTCGGTCGTGCTGGCGGACGACGACGACCGTTTCCGCGCCCTGGTCCGCTCCGTGCTCGAGGACGACGGCTACGACATCGTCGCCGAGGCCCACAACGCCGCAACAGCTGTGGCTCTCACGAGCGAGCACCGGCCCGACGTCGTGGTCTTGGACCTCGTGATGGAGGGCTCGCAGGGCCTGAGCACGCTCCGCCGCCTGCTCGAGAACGACCCGGGCCAGCCCGTGCTCGTCATCTCCAGCCTGTTCGACCCGTCCGTCGAGCAGGAGGTGGTGCGGCTGGGCGCCTGGTACCTCGAGAAGGCCGAGGGCGTCGAGGCGCTCGAGCACGCCATCGACGACGTCGTCTCGGTGTCCCTCCCCCGACGCTGACGGAGGGACCGCCATCGGGCGGCGTGCCACCATCGGGCAGTGGACCTAGAGGCGCTTCGACAGGAGTACGAGACGGCACCGCTCGAACCCGACGGGGTAGCGGTCGAGCCGATCGCCCAGATCGAGGCCTGGTTGTCCGCCTGGCTCGACGTGGCGCCCAACGAGCCCACGGCGATGGTGCTCGGCACAGTCGGGCCGACCGGGCGCCCGTCGGCCCGCAACGTGCTCCTGCGCAGGCTCGACGAGCGGGGCCTCACGTTCTTCACGAGCTACGAGAGCCGCAAGGCCCGTGACCTGCTCGCCAACCCCCAGGCCACGGCCCTCTTCAGCTGGGTCCCCCTCCTGCGCCAGATCCACGTCGAGGGCCGGGCCGCACCGATCGAAGACTCCGAGAGCGACGCCTACTGGGCCACCCGGCCGAGGGGCAGCCAGCTGGCGGCGTGGGCCTCGGCCCAGTCGAGCGTGCTGCCCGACCGGGCGACGCTCGAGGCGCGCGTCGCGGCCGTCCACGAGCGCTTCGCCGGAGCTGACGTGCCCCGGCCCGCGACGTGGGGGGGCTTCCGGCTCGTCCCCGACACGGTCGAGCTCTGGCAGGGGCGGCCCAACCGACTCCATGATCGCCTCCGCTACCAGCACCCAGAGGCCGCCCCGACCGCCTGGGAGATCGTCCGCCTCAGCCCCTGACCGCAGCAGCGTTGAACGGCCAACAAGAGCAGGTCAAGGGCCGGGGTGCCCCGAACCCCCGCTTCCCGGGCCAGACAGCGACGCCTGCGCGAACTGTGTCTGACACAGTTCGCGCAGGGGTGCGCAGAACTGGTGGAGACGGCAGCCGTTCAGACGGGCCAGGTGCGGGCCGCATCGGCAAGGGCCGCTGTGACGGCGAGCTGGTGGGGGATGGGCTCGTCGGCGGGGAGGTCAGCCCACATGGGGACGGTGCGGCTGCGGGTGCGAGGCGGCAGCTCGATCTGGACGCCGCGGCCAGAGCACCGGTTGACCGGGTTGTCGGGGTGCACGCCCCGCAGCTCGTCGGGCACGTCGATCAGCTCGTCGATGACCGTGTACGCGGGAAGTGCGGTGCGGAGGTGGGTGCCCACGTGCGCGGCCAGGGCCCGGTTCTGGCCCCCGAGCAGCAGCGTCGTCCACATGCCGTCGCGGCCGTAGCCGTGGATGGCCACGGCCACCTCCACGTGGGCGAGGAAGGCCGCCAGCGCGGGCGACTCGGTGGGCGTGAACTGCGTCGAGGGGATGTGCCACCGCAACCCGACGGGCTGGCGCACGGCGTACAGCGAGGCACCGGCCGCTTCGGCCGCGGCCGCCGCGATGACGTCGGTGCCCTCCTCGAGGTTGCCGCCGTGGAAGGCCATGAAGCCGAACCGGGAGCGGAGCTCGACGTCCTCCTCGACCCCCTCGGACGCCAGCAGCTCGGCGAAGCGGCCCACGCTAGGAGCGGTCGCGGGCCCGAAGGCCGAAGGTGGCCGTGAGCACGATGACGAGCCCGAGCGCGAGCAACAGGCCCAGGCGGGAGGGTCCGACGTCGTAGACCCAGTTGGCGATGGACGACGACCAGCCGGTCACGACGTCGACCGCGGCCGAGTCGCCGCCTCGTCCGGCCAGGACGCGACGCTCGTACCAGCCGTAGTGGGCCAGGTACGCCCCGGCCACCACGAGCAGCGCCCCCGAGGCCCGGGTCACATACGGGAGGGTCCGGCGCAGCCACCGCACCATGCTCTGCCGGGCCATCCCCATCGACACCGTCAGGGCCAGAAGCACGAGGGTCATGCCCAACGAGTAGGCGACGAACACGGCGAGGCTCGAGAGGAGGTTCTCCCGCCGGAACGTCCCCGCCACCGCTCCTGTGAACAGGGGCAAGGCGCAGGAGATGGAGGCAACGGCGTAGGAGATCCCGAACACGAACATCGACGAGCCGGAGCGCTTCCGCCCGCCCCGGTTGAGCTTGGGCAGGGCGACGACGGGCTCGAAGCCGCGGATCATGGCGACGCCGAGCACGACGAGGACGGCGCCGATCACGATCGTGGCCCAGGGCGTCCAGCGCTCGACGGACGCCGACAGGTGGTAGATGGCCAGGCCGACCATGCTGAACACCAGGAGGAAGCCGGCCGAGACCGACAGGCCGACGCCGAGAGATCGGCCCACGCTGGATCGGACGTCCCTGTCGTTTGCGTCGAGGCCGAGGAAGTACCCCAGGTAGGCGGGGAGCATGGCGAACCCGCACGGGTTGACGGTGGCCAGCATCCCCGCGCCGAAGGCGATGGCGAGGGGCGCGTTGATCACGCCGAGATGCCGAGCTCGTCGGCCAGCAGCCGGCGGAGCTGGTCGGCGTCGAGCTCCCCGTTGTGGACCGCTACCACCTCGCCCGCGGCGTCGATCAGCACGGTCGTGGGCAGGACCGTCCCGCCCAGCGCAGCGATGACCGAGCCGTCGAGGTCCCGGGCGGTCTGGTAGGTGACACCGGTGCGCGCAACGAGGTCGAGGGCGGCCTCGGGTCGATCCTGAAAGGCGGCCAGGCCGAGGAACGTCACCTGGTCACCCAGCTGTTGGTGGACCTCCTCCAGCGCGGGCATCTCCTTCACGCACGGCACGCAGGTAGAGGCGAAGAAGTTCACGAGCACGGGGGCGCCCCGAAGGCTCGAGAGGGACACCACCTCGTCATCGAAGGTGGTGAACGTGGCCGAGTCGGGAGCCTCGTCGGCGGGCGTGAGCTCGATCGTGTTCGGGGATGGAGCGGCGTCGTCGGCATCGCCGTCGTCGAGCACGGCGTACACAGCGATCGCCGCCGCGAGGGCGATGACCGTGGAGGCGACGATGGCGCGGAGCGACAGACGGGGGGCGTCGGACACGCGGATGACGGTACTGCCGGCCCCCTGGCCTCCACACCTCGCGGGTGGTGCCCGGGCGCGCACCGACCCGGCCCTGCACGGCCGGGTCGGTGAGGTGCGACGGCACCGGGTAGCGATGGCGGAGGTCGACCGCTGGGCAGGCCGGGGGTCGGCATCACGATCCGCGCCACGGGGGGAGATGGCGCGGTCCGGTCCGTTGCCCCGGCCCGCCCGCACGGTGACCTCAGCCCGGGGCCGCCGCCTCGCGGCCCCGGGCTTGATCAGGTGACCTCAGGGAGGTCACGCGCTCTTGTAGACGATCCGCTCCCTGAGGTGCTCGGGCACCGGGACGTCGGGCAGCTGGTCCTCGGGGCGGGCCACCTTCGGGGGTCGACCCCGACGGCGCTTGCTCTGCAGCACCTTCCCGTTGATCATCAGCTGCCCGCCCCAGACGCCCCACGGCTCACGCCGCTCCAGGGCGCCCTCGAGGCACTCGGCCATGACCGGGCACAGGGCACAGATCTGCTTGGCCTTGGCGATGTCCTGGAGCTCCTCGGAGAAGAAGAGCCCGCTCATCGTGCCGGCCATGTCGTTGCAGCGGGCGTCGGCCCACCAGTCCCGCTCGGGTTCTGGAGGTGTCAGCTCGCCTTGTTGGTCGAAGTCGTATTGGTAGCGCTCGGGCAACATTGCCCTGCCCCCTCTTGTCGTGGTTGCTCTTGTCGTCGATGTCGTCGTCGGGATGGTCGGGTCGTGGTCGGGTCCGGGGGCAGAGAACGAGAAAGGCCGCCGGGTGATCCCGGCGGCCTCTCGGAGGTTTCTGCTCTCGCTGGTGGGTACCTAGGGCGAGAGCTCCGAAAGGGGCCGGGACGGGCGGTTCTTGCGGTCGAACACCATGGAGGTGGCCGGCTGCGCAAATGCGCCCTTGGTCCAGGTGGTGAGCTGGTGGTTGCCGGTCACCTGGTGCTCCACGACGCCATACGAGACGGCGAGCGCGGCACCGGTGGAGCACGACGCGGGGGGTGCAGCCGCGCGGAGGCGCGCAGCACCGGCGACGGCCAGCTGGCCTGTCATGGTGTGCGTGGTCTCCATCGTCACGGGCTCCTCGTGGGGGGTCGTGCTCGGGTCGGCGACTCGAGTGGAGGCATCGCACCACGGGGTCGCAGTGTGAGTCAACCGCATTTGTGAACTTTCTTTGCGGCTACGTTGCAGCGCCATGTCCGACCTGCCTCCGCGACCGGCTTCAGGCCGGGTGTTCGAGGAGGCGCGGCGGGTGCGGCTCGGCGACGTGAGCCCCGGCGGTCGGCTGCGCCTCGACTCGGCCACCCGGTACCTGCAGGACCTGTCAGCTGATGACACGGCCGACGCCGCCCTGCCCGACGCTGAGGCGTGGGTGGTGCGCAAGACGACCATGGAGGTGTGGGCCTTCCCCCGATATCTGGAGGCCCTGGAGCTGGCCACCTGGTGCTCCGGCACCGGTAGCCACTGGGCCGAGCGGCGGATCAGCATCGTGGGCGAGAAAGGGGGCCAGATCGATGCCGTGACCACCTGGGTCCACTTCGACCGGCACAGCGGCCGGCCCAAGCGCGTGCCGGAGGGCTTCGACGCCATCTACGGCGAGGCGAGCGGGGGGCGTCGGGTGAAGGCCCGTCTCGAGCACCCGGGCCCGCCCGACGATGCCCGGCGGGTGCCATGGGCGCTCAGGGCGACGGACTTCGACGTGCTGGCCCACGTCAACAACGCCGCCTACTGGGAGGCTGTCGAGGAGGTGCTGGCCGCCCGGCGGGAGCTGCGGGCGCCCCTCAGGGCGGAGCTCGAGCACCACGGTGCGGTCGAGCGGGGGGCCGAGGTCGACCTGGTGACGGTCGGGGAGGGAGCCGGGGTGGCCCTGTGGCTGGTGGCAGATGGGGTCGTGGCCGCCTCGGCCCGGGTTCAGCCGATCAGCTCGTAGCGGAGCGTGCCGGCGTCGTCCCGCGATGCGGCCTGACCGATGGCCCGCAGGTGCTCGAGGTGGGCGTAGGTCTCGCTCTCGGCCATCGGTCCCCACGACCGAGGCTTGAACAGGTGGTGCGAGAGCTCCTCGACCGTGCCCGATCCGAGCTCGCCAGCGGCCTTGCGGAGCACGTCGAGGCGCTCGGCGTGGTGCTCCTTGATGGCCTCGGCCCGTCCGGCCAGATCAGCGAAGGGGTGCCCGTGGGCGGGGAGCACGACGTTGACGCCCTCCAGCGCGGCCACCTTGTCGAGCGACCCGAAGAAGGCGCTGAGCGGATCGGCGCCGGCCACGAGGCCCGAGATGTGGGGCGTGATGGTGGGCAGGACGTGGTCGCCGGAGAGCACGACGCCCTCGGCCGGATCGAACAGGCACAGGTGGTCGTCGGTGTGGCCCGGCGTGTGCAGCGACACCCACTCGCGGCCGGCCAGCGAGATGACCTCGGCGTCGTCGACCCTGCGGGTGGGTGAGGGCGTGCGCATGAACCGCTTCAGGGCTGTGCGGTAGAGCCCGAACTTGAGGCGCCGCTTCAGCGGGGGCGAGAAGGTGGCGTCGGTGCGCCAGGGCATGGCCCGGCCCCACGGCGCCGGGGTGGGGCCCTCGCCCTCGGCGTCGAGTGCTTCGTCCTCGGCCGGGTCGAACCACGTGCGGAAGCTGCGGTGGCTGATGACCTCGGCGCCGTGCACGTCGCGCAGCCGGCCGGCGCCGCCGAAGTGGTCCGGATGGGAGTGGGTGACGATGACCGTGTGGACGTTGCGGGGCTTGTACCCGGCCTGCTTCAGGCGGTCGACGAGGGCCCGCCAGGACTGGGGGCCGGGCAGCCCCGGGTCGACGATCGCCACGCCTCGATCGTCCTCGAGGAAGTAGCAGTTCACGTGCCCGAGCCCCGGAAGCGAGATCGGCAGCTGCGACCGCAGGACGTTCGGCGCCACCTCGGTCACCGCGCTGGACGCAGGCTCCTGCTCCTGGCGGCGGGGCTTCTCAGTGGCGGGCTCGGCGGACTGCTCCACCTCCCGAAACCTACTTGACCGCTCGGTCAAGTGCCCCTTCGACGAAGGCGCCGGGTCGGAACACGTTCTCGCGGTACCAGCGCAGCTCCTCGATCGACTCCCGGATGTCGTCGAGGGCTCGATGGGCCGTGGCCTTGCGGGGCACGGCCTCCAGGGCCCCTGGGTACCAGCGCCGCGTGAGCTCCTTGATGGTGGAGACGTCGACTGAGCGGTAGTGGAGGTGCTCCTCGATGGCGGGCAGGTGCACGGCCAGGAAGCGCCGGTCGGTGCCGATGGAGTTGCCGCAGAGCGGCACGGTGCGGGGCTCGGGCACGTGCTCGGCGATGAACTCGAGCGTGGCCCGGCCGGCCTCCTCGAGAGACGTGGTGCTGGCCACGATGGCGGGCAGAAGGCCGCTGGAGGTGTGCATCACCCGCACCACCTCGTCCATCGCCAGCATGGCCTCGGGTGGTTGGTGGACGACGAGGTCCGGCCCCTCGGCCACGATCTCCAGCTCGTCGTCTGTCACGACGGTGGCGATCTCGACGATGACGTGACGAGCGGGGTCGAGCCCGGTCATCTCGAGGTCCATCCAGACGAGCATGTCCGCAGGGTACCGGCGGGCCTGTGACAGGCCGGACGGGCCACGATCTACGTTGGCTCGATGGTCCTCCACGTGCAGGTCGTGCAGCTCGACCCGGAGCTTCCCCTGCCGGCTTACGCACGCACCGGGGACGCCGGCCTCGACCTCGTGGCTCGCGTCGGCGCCGTGCTGGCGCCCGGCGGCGGCCGAGCCCTCGTGCCCACGGGGATCGCCTTCGCCCTACCCGAGGGCTACGCCGGCTTCGTGCAGCCCCGGAGCGGCCTGGCCCTGCGTCACGGCGTCACCGTCCTGAACAGCCCCGGCCTGATCGACTGCGGATACCGCGCCGAGCTCAAGGTCATACTCGTCAACCTCGATCCGACCGAGCCCTTCGAGATCCAGCGCGGCGATCGCATCGCCCAGCTCGTCGTGCAGGCCGTGGCCGAGGTCGGTTGGGAGCCGGTCGAGGAGCTGCCCGGCTCCGAGCGAGGGGCGGGCGGCCTGGGTCACACCGGGCGCTGATCAGGAGGACAAGCGGGCCCGGAGGGTTCGGCCGTCGGCCGAGGTCTCGTGGCCGATTCCAGCTGTGTCGAGGCGCTTGGCGGCCAGCGTCGGGTCGTCGAGGTCCACGGCCAGCTCGATGCGCACCGCTTCGTCCCCCACCCGGAGGCGGGTCGAGACGGTCCGCCCGTCCGGAGCGCCCTCGGTGAGAGCGAAGAAGGCGGTGCCCACGTCGGCCTGGAGTCGGCTGCGGGAGTCGGCATCTTGGCCGGCCCGACCCGCCACGATGCGGGCCGCGATCCGCACGAGCGTGACGAAGTCCGGCTCGCTCGGCACCTTCAGCACTATGTCGCTCACCTGATCATCGCCCTCGCCCACCGGACAACTCTCGCGCGGAGCGCCTAGTCGTCGCGGGTCACCTCAGCGGCCGACTTGTCGTGGCGCAGGCCGAGGTAGCTCGGATGACGGAGGCGGTGGTCGGTCGTCCACTCCGCGAACTCCAGCTCGGCGACGAGCTCGGGACGAACCCAGGTCGGCCCCCGTCGGAGCTCGGGTCGAGGAGGCACAGGGTCGAACGGGCACTCCTCGGTGACGAGCGGCGCCATGACCTCGCCCAGTCGGTGCAGCTCGGCTTCGGTGAAGCCGGTGCCGACCCGGCCCGCGAAGCGCAGGGGGCGGCCCTCGGCGGCGGCGTCGTGATAGCCGACGAGCAGGGCGCCGATCTTGCCGCCGCGGTTGCCCTCGCCCGGCACCCACCCGCCCACGACCATCTCCTGGCGTCGCCGCGTCTTCACCTTCAGCCACGACCGGGTCCGCTTGCCGGGCTCGTACACGGAGCCGAGGCGCTTGGCCACCACGCCCTCCAGACCCCGCTCCTCGGCGGCCTCGAAGAGCGCCTCGCCGTCCTCGTGCAGTGGCGACACCCGCCAGCCCGGGCTCGGGTCGAGGACCTGCTCGAGGAGGCGCCGTCGGTCGGTGAGCGGCAGCGGCATGAGGTCGTGCCCGTCGAGATGGAGGAGGTCGAAGACGACGTAGGCCACCGGCACCTCGAGGGACCGGCGGACAGCCTCCGCCCGGTTGGCGATGTGCATGCGCTGCTGGAGGCGCCCGAAGCTCGGGTTCCCCGTGGAGTCCATCGCCACGAGCTCCCCGTCGAGCAGCGCCGTGGTCAGGGGGAGGGCCTGGGGCAGGTCGTCGAGCTCGGGCCAGGACGGCGTGACGTCACGCAGGTTGTAGGACTGCACGCGGAGCCGGTCGCCGTCGACGAAGGCGAGGGCCCGCATGCCGTCCCACTTCACCTCGTAGCCCCAGTCGTCTCCCAGGGGGAGGGCGCCGCTCGTCGCCTTCATGGGCACCACCGAGCGGGGCAGGGGCACCGGGCTCACGCCTGGCAGGCTACGGGCGTGCAGCTCGAGGCCTGGCGCGTGCAGGACAGCGGCCTGGTCGCCACCCCGGGCCCGTTCCGCCGACTGCGCGGCGCCGTCCGCCACCACCAGGGTCGCGGCGACCCGTGGCCCGACCGGGTCACCCTGTCGCTCACCGACGACGAGCTCGTCGTCGAGGGCGTCGGGGCCTGGCCCCGCACCGACGTCACGATCCGGCCGATGTCCGCCGGCCCCCCGGTGACGTTCGTGGTGCAGCTCCCCGACGCCGCCCACCTGCTGGCTGCGTCCGCCGGTGAGACGACCTCAGCCTTCCTCGCCGCCCTGACCTGACCCGTGATCATGCGTGTCTGGTCGCGCTCACGGTTGCTGAGCAACCACCAGCGCGTCCGGAGTCGTGGTCAGCGCCGGCGACGGCGGATGGCGATGGCGGCCGCCGCGAGCGCGGCGCTCGCGGCCGCGCCGACCCCGACCAGCGGCAGGTCGCGGCCGCCGTCAGACGCGGGTACGGGGGCGGGCGCAGTGGTCGCGGGGGACGGGGGCGGGTCGGGCGAGGGGTCGGGCAGAGCCTCGCTCTCCTCGAGGTGCATCGGGACGGAGCGGGGCGCAGTCCGACCAGCGCCGAAGCGCTCGGACGACCGATCCCCTGGGTCGACGTACCACCACTCGGCCTGCACCCGATCCTCGGTGAGGTCGACGACCACGTAGCCGTGGCTGGTGATCTCCACGTGGGAGAGCCCCTCGGAGATGCTGCGCAGGCCGGCCTCGACTGCGGTGGCCGGCACGGGGAGGCGGTCGGCAAGGGGCTCGGACGTCACGCTCGGCACCACGACCTCGACCATCGTGGGCCGGCCACCGTCGTTGGCCGGCCCCTCCCAGGCCCAGGAGGAGTGCACGTCGCCGGTGAGCATGACCACTCCGCCCTGGCCGCCGATGGCGAAGGTCAGCTCAGCCCGGGCTTGCGGGTAGCCATCCCACTGGTCGGGGTTGACGGCCTGGCCGTCCACCACGAGGAAGCCGGCGTCCACGATGCGCTGCTCCAGCGCCTCGCTCGGCACGGGCACGAGGAGGGGAGAGAACATCACCTGGTTGGCGAGGAGGACCCACGGGGCCCGCTCGGGATCCTGCAGCCGGCGGGCCACGAACGCGGCCTGGTCGCCCCCGAGCATCGACCTGGCCCCGTCGGACGGACCTCCGGGAGCGGGGCCGCCCACCTCCTCGGCTGTCTGGGGCTGACGGTCTCGGCCCCAGGTCCGCGTGTCGAGGACGACGAGGTCGGCGAGCGGGCCGAGCGACAGCCCCCGCCAGGCCTTCAGCCTGCCGTCGGCGCCTCGGCTCCGCCGGCCCGGAACCCACTCCTCGTGGGCCTGACCAGCCGCGAGCAGCCGCTCGATCCAGGGTCCGTCCGCCGCCGGGTCGTGGCCCGGTGCGCCGTCCCGCCAGGCGTTGCTGGCGATCTCGTGGTCGTCCCAGACCGCGACCATCGGGTGGCGGGCGTGCAGGGCCTGGAGATCCGGATCGCGCCGGTGCTGGGCGTAGCGGGCCCGGTACTGCAGGAGTGAGCGCAGCGTCTCGGCCGGCTCGTGGGCCCGCTCTCCGCCCCGCCCGTCCTCGTAGATGTAGTCGCCGAGGTGGACGACCAGGTCGACCTCCCGCTCAGCCAGCGCCCGGTACGCCGCGAACCCGCCCGACGCGAACCGGCTGCACGAGACGACGCCGAGCCGCAGCCGCTCCACCTGCCGGGCGGGCATCGTGCGCGTCCGTCCCACTGGCGAGCGGGCCCCGGCGGGGTCGGTGAACGCGTACCACCACGTCGTCTCCGGCTCGAGCCCGTCGACCGCGACCGTGACCGTGTGGTCGGTGGTCGCGCTGGCCAGGACCTGGCCGGTCGCCACGACGTCGGTCAGCTGCTCGTCGCGAGCCAGCACCCAGGCCAGCGGAGCGTCCTCTCCGCCTGCCGGCCGGGCCCGGGTCCAGAGGAGCACGCCGTCAGCTGTCGGGTCGAAGGACCCCACGCCCCAGTCGAACGGACCCGTCCCCTGGGCGGCGGCCCCGCGCACCAGTCCCAGGCCGACCAACGGCGACGCGGCGGCCGCCCCCGCACCGGCGAGGAACCGGCGGCGGTCGAGGGGCGACATGGGCAGTCACGCTACCGACCTACCTTGTGGGCGACCGCTCGGCCGTCGCGGCTCGAGCGCGTGCGCCGACGCGACATCGAGGTGCCACCCGGGCGCTCAGCCTGTGCGGTCCAGTGGGCGACCTCCACCACGCCTCACGCTCACTAGGTTGCGCCCGACCGACGAGAAGAGGACGACGACATGGCAGAGCTGGTGCTGGCCGGACAAGCTGCGCTCATCACGGGCGGCGGCAGTGGGATCGGGCTGGCCGCGGCCCGCCACCTCCTCCGCGACGGCGCTTCCGTCACCATCGCGGGAAGGAGCCAGGACCGTCTGGACGAGGCGGCCCGCCAGCTCCAGGACGACGCGCCCGACGGTGCCGCTGTCCGTGCCATCGCATGCGACGTCGCCCTCGAAGACGACGTCAGCGCCGCCGTGGCGGCAGCCACCGAGGCCACCGGCGCCCTCCAGCTCTGCGTGGCGTCGGCGGGGACGGGCACGGTCGCCCCCGTCGTGGCGATGCCCGAGAGCGAGTGGGACCGCGTCCTCGACATCAACCTCAAGGGCACGTTCTTCACGCTGAAGCACGCAGCGGCCGCCATGGTGCGAGCCGGGGGAGGGTCCTTCGTCGGGCTGTCCTCGATCGCCGGGCCGCTGACCCATCCGTTCATGTCCGCCTACTGCGTGTCGAAGGCCGGCGTCGAAGCTCTCGTGCGCAACGCAGCCGACGAGCTGGGCCGGGCGGGCGTGCGTGTCAACGCTGTCCGTCCGAGCATCGTGCCCACCGAGCTGGCCGCGCCGCTCGAGCAGGACCCCGACGTGCTGGCCGACTACCTCGCCAACATGCCGATCTCCCGCACGGGCACGGTGGACGACGTGGCCTCGCTCATCCGGTTCTTGTGCGGGCCGGAGTCGTCGTGGATGACGGGCCAGTGCATAGCCGTCGACGGGGGCCACACGCTGCGTCGGGGGCCCAACGTGGAGCACTGGGCCCGGGCTCTCTACGGTGACGCCGTGGACGGGATCACCCCACCCTGACCAGGGAATCCCGGCCCCGATGTTTGCGCCTACCGACCGGTAGGTAGGCTGACGGGATGACGTCCAACCACGGCGCCCTCCTCGCCGAGCTCGAACCCACCGCGGCCCGGCTGCTCGACCGTCACCTCTCGACCACCAAGGAGTGGTTCCCACACGATCTTGTGCCGTGGGGCCGCGGCCAGGACTTCGAGGACGGCTACCAGTGGACGCCCGACGACGCGCTCCCCGACGAGGTGCGCAGCTCCCTGTTCGTGAACCTCCTCACCGAGGACAACCTGCCGTACTACTTCCGCACCATCGAGCGGATGTTCGGCGCCGACACCGCTTGGGGCACATGGGCTCGGCGTTGGACCGCCGAAGAGGGTCGCCACTCGATCGTGATCCGCGACTACCTGACCGTCACCCGGTCCGTGGACCCGGTGCAGCTGGAGCGGGCCCGCATGGCCCAGGTGGAGTGCGGTCAGGTGCCTGAGCCCGAGACCCCGCACGATGGCTTCGCCTACGTCGCCCTGCAGGAGCTGGCCACCCGGATCGCCCACCACAACACGGGCAAGCTGCTCGAGGACAAGGCGGGCTACGAGGTCATGAAGAAGGTGGCGAGCGACGAGAACCGCCACTACCTCTTCTACCGCGACCTCGTCACCGCGGCCCTCGAGGTCGACCCCTCCGGCATGGTCTGCGCCATCGAGCGCCAGGTCCGCACCTTCGAGATGCCTGGCACGGGGATCATGGACTTCGAGGCCCACGCCAAGGCCATCGCCAAGGCCGGCATCTACGACTTCGCCGTGCACCACGACCAGATCCTGGTGCCGGTCGTGCTGCGCCACTGGGGCATCGAGGCCATCGAAGGCCTCACCCCGGAGGCGGAGGAGGCGAGAGCCGCCCTCGTAAAGCGCATCGGACGCATCGGCAAGGCCGGCCGCCGCTTCGCAGCCCGCCGCAGCGAGGATGCCTCGGCCGAGCCCGTCAAGGACCTGACCACGGTCTGAGCCTCGATCGGGGCTCGCCGCTCAGGTGGGCTCGTCGAAGGTGACGGTCACGTCGAGAGCGTCGCTGCCCCGCAGCAGGTGGAGGGCGAGCAGGCCCGACTGCGCCGCGCCGTCGAGGGCCTGGTGGAGGTCGTCCACCGTGGCCAGGTCGGCATCGCCTGCCCGGGTGAGGAGATCGCCGACGAGGATGCCGGCCGCGCCGGCTGGGCTCCCAGGGTCCACGGTGCGCACGAGCAGCCCCTGGTGCTCGGGCAGTCCGACCGATGCCCGCAGCCGGGCGGCCACCTCCGGGCGGGCGACGCCGATGCCGAGCACGACCCGCCGCGGTGACTCACCCCGCACGAGGGCATCGACGCGGGCGCGCAGGTCGGCGTCTGCCGGCAGGGCGAGGTAGAGCCCCTCGGCCAGCCGGGCCGTGCTCAGACCGACCATCCGCCCCTCCTCGTCGAGGACGGGGCTGCCCGAGGAGCCCCGGGCGAGCGGTGCGGTGTGCTCGAGGCTCCCGGTGACCCGCCGACCCCGCGGCCCGCGGAAGGCCCTCTCGACTCCGCTGACCATCCCGAAGGTGACCCGAACGTCGCCCCCAGCCGTACGGGCCGCTGTGAAGACGACGTCGCCGATGGTGGCCACCGCGTCGGACCACAGGAGCGGGCTCGTCGTGGAGGTGTCGACGGCGAGCACGGCCAGGTCACCGTCGGGGTCGACGGCGGTCAGCTCGCCCTGAACGCTCCGCCCGTCGGCGAAGGCCACGGCGGTGGTGCGGTCGCGCAGGTTGTGGGCGTTGGTCAGCACCCGACCCTCGGCCACGACGATGCCGCAGCCCCGACCCCCGTGACGGCCGATGCGGACGACTGCGGGAGCGGCTCGCTCGGCCGCGGCGGTCGCCGCGTCGCGGAGGGCGGTGAGGACGGAGCTGGCGGCCATGACGAGCGTCCCTTCGTAGGATGGTGCCACTAGCAAAGCGCAAGTCACTTGCAAGTTGCAAGTAGATCGGAGAGAGCCGATGCCCCCTTCCCGCTCAAGGCCGCCTTCCGACCCGGTGAGCCCGCTCGACTCCGCCCTCCAGAGGGTGGGTGACCGCTGGACCCTGCTCCTCGTGGAGGCCCTCCTCACCGGTCCGCAGCGCTTCGGGGAGCTCGAGGGCCGGATCACGGGCCTGGCCCCGAACATCCTGTCGAAGCGGCTCAAGGCCCTCGAGGCCGACGGCGTGATCGTGGCCGCCCCGTACTCCCAGCGCCCCTACCGCGTGGCCTACGCGCTCAGCGCGTCGGGCACCGAGCTGGCGGGCGCGCTGCGCCTGCTGGCCCAGTGGGGCGCGGAGCGCACCCCGGGCGACACGGGCATGCGCCACGCCACCTGCGGCACGGCCGTCGAGGCCCGGTGGTGGTGCCCGACGTGCGCCCGCACGGTCGACGACGACGAGGCGCCCGACCTCGATTTCGTCTGAGGCGGCCAGTCAGCGGTAGGTGATGGGAACCGGCGGGGCCTGGAACGTCGGCGGCGCCCCCGAGGGCTCACCGCTGTAGTACGGGTCGATGGAGATGGAGCAGACGAACCGGACGCCGTCGCAGTGGACCGGTTCCGGCGTGCCGTCGCACGGGACGCCGGGCGAGCAGCTCTGCGAGCTCAGACCCTCGCTCCCCATCTCCGGGATCTCGAACGGGGTGCTGAACGTCCCGTCACCGCCCGCCTCGACCTCATCCCCACCCCAGCAGCCGGTCGGACCCATCTCGGGCTCCTGGGCCGGACCGGTGCAGAACATGACCGTCAGCCGTGCGCCGGGCTCGAACCCGGTGCCCCGAACCAGGACCTCGTCTCCGGGTGCCAGGCCGTCGGCCGGGTCGACGGCAAGGGCGGGGGCCACGGGGGCGGGGGCGGAGCCGTCGAAGTGCAGCGGCACGGTCGGGGGTGCCAGCTCTCCGGTGATGCGCAGGGAGCACCGGCTGACCGCGCAGTCGACGTAGGTGCCCGGTTCCGGTCCCGGCAGGAAGCGCCACACCTCGACGTCACCCTCCAGGTGGCCGTCGTCGTCGACGGGGAGGCCGATGACCTGGGCCCCGTACCGCTCGCCCTCTTCGTACTCCTCGACCTCGTAGGCGTCACCGGTCTGCCAGCAGGCTGCGGGATCGGTAGAGCAGATCTCCAGGTAGGCAGGATCGCCGGGAGACAGGCCATCGGCGGTGACGTGGACCACGTCGCCGTGGGCCAGGTCCGTGGTGGGCGTGACCTCCACGGTTGGGATCTCGATCGGCTCGTCGGTCCGCTCGAACTCGATGGCGTGCCCGCCCGAGCGGTCGTAGTCGCTGATGGCTCCCATCGCGATGATGCAACGACCAGCCTCGGCCGCGCAGTCGACCGTGCCCGTCATCGGCGTGGTCAGGACGCGATGGACCTCATAGGTCCCGGTGGCCACGCCCTCGTCGTCGGCAGTGACGCTCGTGTAGGCACCGATGTAGCAGCCGTCGATTCCGCCCCGGAGCTCGGGTGCGTCGCCCCCCGCCTCCTTGGCGCACTGGACGATCCCGATCGACTCGCCGGGCACGAAGCCCTCCGCAGTGACCGTGATCTCATCGCCCTCGTGGAGCCCCGTGCTGCGAGGCGTGACCGTGAGGGGAAGCTGGATCGAATCCCTGCCGTCGCGCGGCCCGAGCGGTCGCAGGAGGCCGGGCTCGATGTCTGGCAGGGCCTCGTCCAGGTCGACTCGGACACGGCCGTGGTCCTCACCGCGGTTGAGCACCGCGATGGTGCCTACGAGCACCGCGACCGCCGCCGCGATGGCGACGAAGCGACGCGGCCCGCGGGGTCCAGGCCCGGGCAGCGCCTCGAGGGCGTCGTCGACATCGAGGTGGGCGTCCACGTGGCGGCGCAGGCCGCGCGCAGCGGCGCCGGCCGCCGCGTCGAGCTCGGGAAGCTGGTCGTGCTCGGTCATCGGTCGGGCTCCTGGTCGCGGAGGAGGCCCGCCAGGGTGGCGCGGGCCTTGTGGAGGTGGGCCTTGGCGGTGCCCTCGGCGCAGTCGAGGATGGTGGCCATCTCGGCGATCGAGCGGTCCTCGAGGTAGTGGAGGGCAACGGCGGCGGCCTGCCGGTCGGGCAGCTGGCGGACCAGGATCCAGAAGCCGTCGACCGCGGGCGGCGGGGCGTCGAGCTGTCGCCGCCCAGCCACGCGGGCGAGGGCGCGCAGCTCCGACGAGCGCCGACGCCGGTCCGAGGTGGCGAGGTTGATCGCGACGCGTCGCACCCAGGCGCCGGGCTTGTCGAACCGCTCGATCCGGGACCACTCGCGGTGGGCCCGAAGGAGTGCCTCCTGGGCCACCTCCTCGGCTCGGGCCGAGCCGGCTATCGCCGCGGCCAGGGTCACGAGGGCAGGGAGCTCGCGCCTGTAGAAGGCGGTGAAGTCGACGTAGGTCGGCGGGATGGGCACGAGGGGGGCGACGACGGCGTCCCCATCGTCCAGACGTCGGTCCGCCATCGGCATCGCTCCCACACCTCACACACGTCCGGGAGGCGTCCCCGGTTTACCGCTAGAGACCGCTCAGCGGTAGCGCTCTCGCACGGCGCGGACGATCGTGTCGGCTTGCAGGTTGGGCAGCGCCGCCCCGCCGTCGACCACGAGCTCCTGGCCGGTGACGTAGCGGGCGGCGTCCGAACAGAGGAAGGCGATGACGTCGGCCACCTCCTCGGCCTGGCCGATCCGCCTCAGGGGGGTGCCTTCCTCGGCTACGGCTGTGAACGCGGGGTCGTCGGTGATGATCTGCGTGAGGGCCGTCGCGATCATCCCGGGTGACACGCAGTTGGCGCGGATCGTGGGCGCGTACTCGAGGGCGGCCGTCCGGGTGAGGTTGACCACACCGGCCTTGGCCGCGCTGTACGGCGCCTCGCCCTGCAGCGGTCGGCTGGCGTTCAGGCTGGCCACCGTGACGATGCTGCCGCCGCCGCCTTCGAGGAGGAGGGGGATGGCAGCCCGGAGGGTGTGGAACGTGCCGTCGAGGTTCACGCCCACGACCAGGCGCCAATCCTCGTCGGTGTAGCGGTGGAGCGGCTTGTTCAGGCCCATGCCTGCGTTGGCGACGACGTCGGTGAGCCCGCCCAGAGCTGTGGCGGCGGCCTGCACCGCTTCCGTGGTGGCCTGCGGGTCGCTGACGTCGACCTCGAAGGCCGCGCCGCCGAGCTCGTCGGCCACCGCTCTCGCCGCGTCGCCGTCGCGGTCGAGAACCGCGACCCTGGCGCCCAGAGCGGCCAGCCGTCTGGCGGTGGCCGCACCTATCCCTGCGCCGCCACCTGTCACGACCGCGGCGTGGCCGGTCAGGTCGGCGGTGGTCATCGTGGCGTGAGCCGCAGGGGAGCAGAGCGGATGCCGGCGATGATCGACGAGCCACTGCGGACCACGGGACCGGCCAGCTCCAACCGGGACCACCGCTCGGCCACGCCCTGCAGCACCACCGTGAGCTCGAGGCGGGCCAGCGCAGCCCCGAGGCAGAAGTGAGGGCCGTGGCCGAGGGCCACGTGGTGGTTGGGCGTGCGCCCGACGTCGAAGGTGTTCGCGGTCGGGCCGAACTCGGCGACGTCCCGGTTGGCCGACGCGTAGAGGAGCAGGAGCGGGTCGCCGGCCGTCACGGCCGTGCCCGCGAGCTCGGTGTCGTGGACCGCGGTGCGCAGGAACGACGTCACAGGCGTGGTCCAGCGGAGCACCTCCTCGACGGCGGCCGGGAGCAGCGAGGCGTCCTCGGCCAGCCTGACCAGCTGCACCGGGTGGTCGGCCAGCGCGACGAGCGCCCCCGAGATGGAGTTGCGAGTCGTCTCGTTGCCCGCCACGAGCAGCTGCACGAGGAACATGCCGAGCTCGTCAGCGGTGAGCGCCTCACCGTCCTCCTCGTAGGCGGCCAGCATCGACACGACGTCGTCCCGGGGATCGGCCCGGCGGGCGGCGGCGAGCTGCAGCAGCTCGACGGTCATCTCGCTGAGCAGCTCCATGCGCTCGTCCTCGGGCCAGTCCGTGGCGCCCGGGATGACGGCCTCGGACCAGCGGAAGAGGCGCTCCTCGTCTCCCTCGGGGAGTCCGAGCAGCGAGGCGATGAGCTGGATCGGTAGCGGCACGGCGAGCTGGGCTGTGACGTCGACGGGCTCCCCGCCGCGGGCCCGGTCGGCCAGCGAGTCGAGCAGACGTCCCGTCCGCTCCCTGATCATCGGTTCGAGCCCCCGCACGGCGGCGTTCGTGAACGCCGGACGGGCCAGCTTGCGGTACCGGGTGTGCTCCGGCGGGTCGGCGTGCATCATCGTCGGCGGGGACTCGTAGGTCGTGCCGATCTCGTCGACGAGGATCCCCTGCTTCGAGCAGAAGCCACCGGGGTCGCTCGACACCTCCAGCACGTCGGCGTGACGGGACACAGCCCAGAACCCCTTCGTGCCGTTCCAGGCCAGTGGCGCCTGGTCGCGGAGGGCGGTCAGAGCGCTGTGCAGGTCGCCCGCATAGGTGGCCGGGTCGAGCAGGGCGTCGGTGAGGGGCTCGTGGACGCCGGGCACGGCTCCGGAACCTATCGGACCGCGGCTTCGGCCGAGCTTGGGCACCGCGGCGCGGTGCCCCGGCCCCACAGATCTTGTAGACCCCGGGGATGACGACGCAGGAGCGGATGGTGGAGCTGGGGTGCTACGGCCTGGCCGGGCACGTCGACAACCCTCGGGTGCTTCTCGACGAGGTGCGCGACGCCGAGCGGATCGGGCTGGGCTCGGTCTTCCTGTCCGAGCGCTTCAACGTGAAGGAGGCGGCGACCCTCTGCGGTGCGGCGGCGGCCGTCTCCGAGGAGATCGGCATCGCCACCGGCGTGACGAACACCCCCACTCGGCACCCGCTGGTCACCGCGGCGTGGGGCACGACGATGCATCGCCTCACCGGGGGTCGCTTCGCCCTCGGCATAGGGCGTGGCATCGGGCCACTCACCGACATCATGGGCCTGCCCCGCATCACGATGGCCCAGATGGAGGACGCCGTCGGCCTCTACCGGCGGCTCTGGAAGGGCGAGGCCGTGTTCGGGCACGACGGCCCGGCCGGGCGCTACCCGCTGCTCTCCCTCGGCTCGGACTTCGACGAGGACATCCCGGTCATGGCCGCCTGCCTCGGCTTCAAGACCATGCGCTGGGCCGGGCGGGTCATGGACGGCGTGATCCTGCACACCTTCGTCACCGACGAGGCGCTGGCCCGTTGCGTGGCCGAGGTGCGCGCCGGCGCCGAGGAGGCGGGCCGCGACCCGTCCTCCGTCAGGGTGTGGGCCGTCCTGGCCACGCTGCACGAGCCTGACCACGAGCGCCTCCTGCGCGGCGTGACCGGGCGCATGGCCACGTACTTCCAGGCCTATGGCGACGCCCTCGTGACGATGAACGGCTGGGACCCGGCCCCGCTGGAGCGCTTCCGGGCCGACCCGGTGGTGCAGGCCGTCCCGGGGGCCATCGACGCCGTGGCCACGCTCGATCAGCTCGAGCACATCACCACGCTCATCCCCGACGAGTGGCTGCCGGCAGCAGTCGGCTCAGCTGACGTCTGCGCGGCCCGGGTCCTCGATCAGCTCGCGGCGGGCGCAGACGGGGTCATCCTCCACGGCTCGGCCCCGGCCGAGCTCGAACCCGTCGTCGACGCCTACCGTCGGGTTCGTCCCGCCGACCTCTTCGAAGGCCGCTCCGCCAACCCGGGGCGCTGAGCTCGATCGATGGTGCAGCAGCAGCGCACCGGAACCGCAAGCTCAGCGGGGTCCTTCGTACGACTCGTCGTAGCCCTGCTTGACCTCGTGCTCCACCTCGTCGACCTGCTGGTCGGTCGGATCGCCACCGGCGCGCACCTCGGCCTCACCCTCCGCCTCCACCCGCCGATCGGCGGTCATCCAGCCAAGGAACCGCTTCACCCGGCCCTTGAGCGTGCCGCTCCCGTTCTGATCGCCTGTTGTCATGGCCCTGCCCTACCCGCGCTGCGATGCGCGTAGCCTCTTGAGGCGGGGGCGTAGCTCAGCTGGCAGAGCAGCGGCCTTTTAAGCCGACGCGCGAGAGTTCGAGCCTCTCCGCCCCCACCCATCGGTCAAGAGCGGCGCGGGGTGGTTGTTGTGGGCGCGTAGCCTGTCGCTGTGGATCCGGAGCACCCGTCGACGCCAGGTGAGGGGCCGGACCTGACGATCCTCACGCAGGTGGAGTCGGAGCTGGGCGACGTGGAGCGGGCGCTGGCCCGGCTCGATGACGGGACGTACGGCACCTGCTCGGTGTGCGGCGGGACGATCAGCGACGAGCGCCTTGCGGCCGAGCCGGCGGCGTCGCTCTGCGGCGAGCACGCGCCCGCCTGATCAGGCGAGCTCGTCGTCGTCGGTCATCTGCTTGGCGATCAGGAAGCCGTAGGCCCGCTCGGTCTTCGGGTACCGGTTGGCCAACGCCCAGAACGCGGCTGAGTGGTCGAGGTGCACGAGGTGGGCCAGCTCGTGCACGAGAACGCCGTCGAGCACCCATCCGGGGAACCCAGCGATGCGGTCCGAGATCCGGATCTCGCCGGTGGAAGGCGTGCACGACCCCCATCGGTGCTGCTGGTTGGCCACCCAGCGGATCGACGCCGGCGCAGGGAGGTCGTAGCGGGCGGCCAGCTCCGCGGCGCGGCGGGTGAGGTCGACCTCCTTGGCCGAGTGCTGCCGCTCGAGCTTCTCGACCAACGACGTGACGTACTCGGCCTCTTGGGCCTTCGACATCCACGTGGGCATGCGCACGACGATGCGACCGTCCACGATGCGGGCCGACACCGACTTCTTCCGCTTGGCCGATCGCACAACCTCCACCGGCAGCCGTCTGGCGGGTGATGCTGGTGGACGCGCCTGGGGGGCGGCCGCCGCCTCCTCGATCCACCCGTCGATCTCTCCTGACCAGAGCGCCTCCACCTGGCCGACCCTACCGACGGCCTCCGACAGCGCTGCGGACTCAGGCCCGGAGGACCTCGGTGGTGAAGGTGCCGTCGTCGCCCAGTCGCAGCACCCGGGCCCCCGTCGGAGCGGCGGGGTCGATGCACATGTCGTCGCCTGTGTGGGTGATGGCCATGAGCGTCGATGGCGCGCCGAGCACCGGCAGGCCCGTGGGTGCCTCGAGGACGACGGCGTCATGGAGGTGCCCGGCCACGACGGCCCGCACCTTCGGCCGAGATCGGAGTGCCTCGAGAAGGTCGGCGGCGCCGTCGAGTCGGAACATCGGGCCGGTGCTGCGCGACACCGGCGGGTGGTGCAGGGCGACGAGGGTGGGGCGGTCGTCGAGAGCATCGAGAGCCTCGGCTGCGGCGCCCACGTCCACGGCTCCGTGCACCTGGCCGCCGACCGTGGTGTCGAGGCCGAGGATCTGCCAGCCGCCAACCGGCGCGACCCTGGAGCCGCCCCAGGTGGCGGCCACGGCATCGGGGCTGTCGTGGTTTCCCGGGATGGCGAGGATCGGGCAGTCGATCCTCGCCACCGCCGCCGCGATGCGCTGCAACGCGGCCGCCGAGCCATCGTCGGCCAGGTCGCCGCTGAGCAGCAGGAGGTCCGCCCGCTCAGCGGTGCCCAGCCATGCCTCGATCACCTCGGCCAGACGGGCGTCAGGGTCACGGTCGTAGACGGGCTCACAGGGGTCGGCCCGCAGGTGCGTGTCACTCAGCTGGAGGACGGTGGCCACGCCCCCAGTCTGCCCGTGGTCAGGCCGCGGTGACGGCGGCCGCGACCTCGCCCCACCGGCCCAAGGCGGCCGGGTCGGACCGGATGGACGCCTCAGCGAGGTACATGACGAGCCGGCTGGCCACGCCGTCGTATCGGGCCAGCAGGGCGTCGGCCATCTCGTCCCACGGCGCCACGACGGCGTAGCTCGCGAGCATCTCGTCGGTGATGAGGGCGGCCATGCCGGCCAGGTCGCCGGCCTTCATCTTCTCGTTGAGCCGGGCCGACGTGCCGTCGAAGCCGAGGTCGTCGAACTGGAAGGCGTAGTTGCGGGTCGAGCCGTAGAAGGCGATCTGGAACCGGGCCCGGTCGACCAGGGCCTGGCGCTCCTCGGCGGTGTCGCCGGGGATGGCGAACACGGGGATGATCAGGTCGACGTCGGCGGGTGATCGGCCCGCCCCTGTCGCACCCTCGGCCACGGCTGGGAGCAGACGCTCGTGGAGGTACCGCATCGAGTGGAACGGGTGGACGTGGATGCCGTCGGCCACGGCGCCGGCCATGCGACACATCCAGGGGCCGACCGCGGACACGTCGACCTTGATGTCGCCATGGTCGTGGTGGCGCGGGGCCCACTCGGCGGGCAGCAACGACAGCTTGTAGAAGGGCCCGTCGTGGGCCAGACGCTCCTCGCCCCGGAAGGCGCGGCAGACAGGCCTGGACCGCCTGGAGGTAGTCGCGCATGCGGGGGCCGGGCGGGTCGAACTCGGCCCCGTAGCGCCGCTCGACGTGGGCCTTCACCTGGCTGCCCAGCCCGAGCCGGAAGCGGCCCCCGGTGTTCTCGGCCAGCTCCCACGCCAGACCTGCGGCCACGATCGGGCTGCGAGCGAAGGCCACGGAGATGCCGGTGGTGAACTCCAGCGTCGGGGCCGCGGTGGCCGCCGCTGCGATCGCCATCCACGGGGCCTGGGACGTCTCGGTGAACAGCATTCCGGAGAAGCCGGCCTGCTCCACGTCTCGGGCCAGAGCAGCGGTGTCGGCCCAGGTGGCCGCACCGGTCATGAGGTCGAAGCGCATGGCGCCCATCCTCGCGTGCCGTCGTCGTCAGCCGACGTAGATGGGTGAGGTGAGTCCGGCCACGAGCAGCTTGTTGCGGCAGTAGGTGGTGGCGAGGGGGGTGCCGTCGAGGGACCGGCAGAGCAGAGCGTCGAGCCCGGTCAGCGGGGGCAGGACGAGCAGCGTGGCCCGCACCCAGCCGGGCGCGGCAGGGGCGCGGAAGCGAACCCCGTCCGGCGACGCCGTGGGCTTGTCGAGGATCGTGGCGCCGTTGGCCCGGACCTGGACGATGCCGACCGTCACCCCGTCGGCCGAGCGGACGCGCATGGCGGCCCCCGGTGGCACCGTGTCGCCGACGACGGACTCGAAGGTGCCGTTGCCGTCCGCGTCCGCCTCGAGGAGGAGCGGGGCGCCGCCGAGGAGGGGCGAGCGCAGCGTGATCGACGTGCGGCCCTCACGTAGCCCGGCCAGCACCCCAGCCGGGGTGCGATCCGAGGCCAGCACCCAAGTGGTCGGGGTGCCCACGCCCTGCACGGCCGTGGTGGCCAGCCAGTGGCTGTCGCTGCCCCCGGTGGCTGCCACCCGGTGCCCGGCCTGGAGGAAGCACTCCCAGAGCTGCTCGCTGTCGTCGTTGCTCGTCCCCGAGGGCACAGGAGGCTGCACGTGATGGCCGATGTTCCAGACCTCGACCGTGTCGGGCACCACGGCGGTGCCGTAGCCCCAGTCGAGGGCGGCCAGATCCTCGGCTGCGCAGGAGGTGACGGGGTCGGTGACGCCCTCACCGGGGTGGTTGATCTGGAAGACGCCGCCGTCTGCTCTCGAGCGCGTCGGCCAGTGCCGCGATGGCCGCCGCACCGTTCCCGGCGGGGAGCACCTGGGTGGCGCCGATCATCTGGGCGTGCCCGTCGAGCGACGCCTCGTAGCCCGAGATCGGGATCACGCCCGACGCGCCGAAGCCGGGGTGCCCCATGCTGCGCAGGTCGTTGTGGTCGGTGATGGCGAGGAAGTCGAGGCCGCGCAGGGCCGCCTCGGCGAACCGGAGGCTCACATCGCCCGAGAGCGTGTAGAGCTCCTCGGGCCCGGTGTTGTCGTCGTCCGGGCCGCAGTAGGCGTCGTGGGAGTAGCACGTGTGCACGTGCAGGTCGCCGGCCAGCCACTCACCGACCGGGAGCGGGTGGGACCCAGCCCCAGGCGAGCCCGTGGCCGGCTGCGGCACGAGCAGGCAGGCGACAGCAGCCGCCGCCACGACGAACACGCGGTGTAGTTGGTCCATCCGAAGCCCCAGCTCTCGAAGGAGGAAAGAGCCCAGCCTAGGAGACTGCGTCGGCTGGGGGCAGGCCCATCGGGTTGGGGAAGCGGACCACGCCCGACGCCACCACGGCCTCGGCCCATGGTCGCAGGAGGGCGGCCAGGGCGAGGGTGCGCTGTGGACCGAGGTGCTCCCACGGGCGCATCCCGGCCCTGTCGGTCCTCGACTCGATCTCCTCGTGCAGGGCCCGACCCGCGTCGGTCACCCGGCCATCGAAGGTGACGGTCCCTCGGCGCAGCAGTCGCGCCACGGACGCGTCCCACTCGCCGTCTGTCCAGCCCCGCGCCTCCTGTCGGATGCTCCGACCGGCCCCGCCGGCCTCGACGGCAGCCGCCAGGACGTGGGCGTCGAGACCGTCGAGCCCGGCCGCGACGAGCGCCGCGTTGTGGCCGTCGCCCCGGTGCTCGCGCAGCAGGGTGAGACCGTGCCACAGCGCGGCGAGGGGCTCGTCGGGCCACGGCAGCGCGAGGTTGGCGGCGAAGAGGGCGCGCCCGGCGACGTCGCATCCGGCGGCGGCCCCCCGCACCAGCTCGGATGCCTCGTCCACCACCGCGCCGGACCCGAGGATCCTGCGCAGGGCGGCCACCGCGCCTTCGGACCGGGCTCGCAAGGCCTCAGCGGGTGAGACCAGATCCCACACCGCAGGCAGGGCTCTGGCCACCATGTCCGGAGCGAAGTTGAAGAAGGTGGCTTCGACCGGTTCGGGTCCGACGGCACCGAGGGGCGCAGCGCGCGTGGCGAAGTAGCCCCGCCAGAAGCCTCGGAGGCCGGCCCCCGCCCAGGCCTCGAAGGACTCGGGCGCGAAGTACGTGACGGCGTGCAGCGGCTCTCCGAGCAGCCACATCCGGCGAGCGGTCGCGGGTTCCACCGGGTCGGCCTCCCCGCTCAGAGGTTGCGTCGGAGGAGGGAGTGCACGCGCTCCCAGTGGAGCTCCGAGGCCGCCCGGTGGTAGCGGGGGCCACGTGGCGCGAACCCGTGCACTGCGTCGTCGTGGAAGTCGAGGGTGTAGGTGACGGCCGCTGCATCCAGAGCGGATCTCATGGCCGCCATGTCCTCCGGCGGAGCCGTCGGATCGTCGGCGCACCAGGCCAGGTGCACCTCGGCCCGCACGGATCCGAGGTCGAGGTGGGGGGAGTCGGGCGTGTCGCGCACGAGCCATGCGCCGTGGATGGACGCGGCCGCGGCCACCCGCTCGGGCAGGGCCCGGGCGAGGGAGATGGCCAGCCCTCCGCTCATGCAGAACCCGACCGCGCCCACGGCGCCGGGACGAGCGGCGTCGTCACCGTCGGCCAGGGCGAGCAGGGCATGGGCGTCGCTCACGATGTTCGTGGGCGTGACCGTCCCCATCAGCTCCTGGCGGGCGTGCATGTCCTCGTCGGACAGGTCGAACTCCCGGAACGGGCCGCCCCGGTAGAAGAGGTACGGGAGGAGCACGTAGTAGCCCGCGGTCGCCAGCCGGGAGGCCATGTCCTTCAGGGCCGGTCGGATGCTCGGGGCATCCATCAGGTAGAGCACCACGGGGTGGGGCCCGTCGTGCTCGGGGTGGAAGACGAACGTCGTCATCTCCCCCTCGGGGGTGGCGACCTCGACCTGGCGCTCGATCATGGGCCCGAGTCTGGCAAACCCGGGCAGACTGGGACCGATGCCCGACGACCTGATGCCGGCCGCCTTCCTCGGGCACGGGTCGCCGATGAACGCCCTGGACGCGAACCGGTTCACCCAGGCCTGGCAGGCGTTCGGGGCTCAGGTGCCCCGACCCCGCGCCATCCTGGCCATATCCGCCCACTGGTACATCAACGCCACTGCGGTGACCGCCATGGCTCAGCCCAAGACGATCCACGACTTCTACGGCTTTCCCGATGAGCTCTTCGCCGTCGACTACCCGGCCCCCGGGGACCCGGACCTGGCCGCGGAGGTGGCGGAGGTCGTGCAACCCGTCTGGGTCGGCCTCGACGTCGACAGCTGGGGCATCGACCACGGCACCTGGTCGGTGCTCGTGCACGCCTTCCCCGCCGCCGACGTGCCTGTCGTCCAGCTGGCCGTCAACGCCCAGAAGCCCCTCGACCACCACGTCGAGCTCGGCGCCCGCTTGGCTCCCCTGCGCGAGCGCGGCGTGCTGATCGTGGCGAGCGGGAACGTCGTGCACAACCTGGGTCGCCTCGACTGGGCCAACCCCGACGGCGGCTTCGACTGGGCCCAGCGCTTCGATGACGCGGCGCGCTCCCTGCTCCAGAGCGAGCCGGGCGACGTGGCCCGCCTGGTGGAGCACCCGGACTTCGCCCTCGCCGTCCCGACCCCGGACCACTTCCTGCCCATGCTCTACCTAGCCGGCCTCGCCGCGGCGGCTGACCGACCGGCCGAGGTGCTCGTCGAAGGCTGCGCCATGGGCTCGCTCTCGATGACCTCGTACGGGCTCGGGACCAACCACCAGGCCATCGGCACCGGCGGTGGTGCTCCGCCGCTGCCCCTCGTTCCGGGCGACGAGACCAACCTCTGAGCGATGCGGTCGCTGACCTCTCCTTCGCCGTGAGCGGGCGAGCGGTGCGCCTGGCGCACACCGGACTGCTCGACTGGGACCTCCTTCTTGGGTACTTCGCCCGGCGGGCCATCGGCGGCGTAGAGGCCGTCGACCCCGCATCGGGCGCGTACCGGCGCACGATCGTCGTGGGCGGGACGGTCGGCACGCTCGAGCTGACCCGCGGTGGGCCCGACCACCTCGTCTTGCGGACCGACCGACCAGCCCGCCTCGTCGTGCCCCGCGCCCGTCGCATCTTCAGCCTCGACGCCGACCCACGGGCGGCCGCCGACCACCTGGCAGGCGACCCGGACCTGGCCCCGCTCGTGGCCGCGCGCCCCGGCCTTCGTGTCCCGGGCACCTGGGACCCCTTCGAGACCGGCGTGCGAGCGATCGTGGGGCAGCAGGTGAGCGTGGCCGGGGCCAGCACCGTGACGGCGCGGATCGTGGCTCGGGCCGGGTCGCTGCTCGACCGCCCGGCCTCCGGCCTCACGTCCACCTTCCCCGGACCAGCCGTGCTCGCTGAAGCGGACCTCAGCGGAGTGGGCATGCCCGGGGCGCGGGTGGCGGCGGTCCAGGCGTTCGCCGCCGCCGTCGCCTCGGGCGATCTCCGGCTGGATGGGTCGTTGGGGCTGGAGGATCTCGTCGCCGCCGTGTGTGCCATCCGCGGACTGGGCCCGTGGACAGCCAGCTACCTGGCCCTGCGCATGGGTGAGGCCGACGCCTTCCCGGCCGCGGATCTAGGCCTGCGCCGGGCCCTCAGCCCGAGCGCCCCGCTGTCCACCGCCGAGCTCTCAGCCCGGGCCGAAGCCTGGCGGCCGTGGCGGGGCCAGGCCGCCCTCCGGCTGTGGTTGGGAGACGAGGCACCGCCTAGCGGCTGACCGAGCTCAGATCTGCGTCGGCACGGTGAGCTCGTCTGGGTCGACGAGCACCACCCGGTCGCCCAGGTGCTTCGGTCCGGCCGGGCCGACGTCGAGCCAGCGGCCGCCCAGGTTGGGCAGGCGGACGAACGGGGCGCCGAGCATGGCCTCGACGGCGTAGACGAGCCCGCCGTGGGTCACCGCGATGGCATCGCCGTCGGGCACGAGATCGAAGATCCGGCGCAGCGCGGCTACGGCCCGTTCAACGAGGAGGTCGTCAGGCTCCCAGCCCGGGGGCCGGCGTTGGGGTCCGCTCTCCTGGGCCACCGCCGCGCCGGGGCCCGTCGAGCCCGGCTGGCCCTCGATGGGCGGCGGCGGCCCCAGGTACCCCGGCCAGTCACGGTCGATGTCGGCCCGAGTGAGCCCCTGCCACTCACCGGCGTGCCGCTCACGAAGGTCGAGGTCGATCACCACCGGACCGACGCCGAGCTGGGCCGAGATGATGGCCGCCGTCTCCGCGGCTCGCTGCAGGTCGGACGACACGATGGCGTCCACAGTGCCGAGGGCGCGGCTGGCATGGAGGGCTTGGTTACGACCCAGGTCGGTGAGGGCCGGATCGGCCTGACCCTGCCAGCGGCCGTCGGCGTTCCACTCCGACTGGCCGTGGCGGACGAGCAGCACCCGGGTCATGGCCCCGAACCTACCGGCCGGCTCGCGGGCCCCGAACGGTCGGAGCTGAGATGGGTCGCCGCCCAGGAGCCGTCGCTACGCTCGCGCCGTGCCCACCGTCTCGATGCTGGAGGTCGCCCCCGCCTAGGCGGCGGCGGAGCGGACGAGTGGCCCTGCTGCGCCTCTTCGCCGGCGCCCGCGAGGCGGCCGGGACCAGCCAGGACGACGTGCCCGGCGCCACGGTGGGGGAGGTCATCGCGGCCGCTCGGGCCCGCTACGGCGAGCCCTTCACGAGCGTGCTCGAGCACTGCCAGGTGTGGTGCAACGGCGAGCCCAGCGTCCCGACCGACGCGGTCACCGCCACCGACGAGGTGGCCGTCCTCCCCCCGGTCTCGGGCGGGGCGATCTGATGCCGGCTCGAGCCGACCGGACCGGCAAGGCGTCGAAGTCAAGCGCAGGAGGCCGGAAGAAGAAGCCGGTCTGGGAGGAGGTCGAGGAGCGCGAGGCCCGCTCCCTCGGAGCCCGGGCACGCGCCGCTCGGCCCAAGCGCGTCGGCCGCCGCTACGCAGTCGTCCATGACACCAACGGGCCCAAGGTCCGACTCGGCATCCTCTGGTTCATCGTGGCTGCCGCCGCGCTGGCGGTGGGACCCTTGCCCACCGCTCTCGTGTACGGGTCGGTCGCGGCCATCGCCGCGGCCCAGACGGCCCGGACCTGGCGCAGCCGCCGGCAGCGCCCGAACGAGTCCATCTCAGCCGGAATGGCCGGGCTGATGGCCGGAGGGGCCTGCTTCGGGGCCGGTGGGGCCGGCCTCGGCATCCTCGCCGCGGTGGTGACGGCGATCGTGGTGGCTCGCGCCGACGAACGGTCCCCGCACGCGACGCTCGTCGACGCCGGCTGGACCATCCAGTGCGGACTGCCGGTGGGCTTGGCTGCCATGTCGATCGTCCTGCTCGCCCGCCTCGACCAGGGCTCGGCCATCGCTCTGCTCCTGCTCGTGTCCGCCTACGAGATCGGCGACTTCCTGGTCGGCTCCGGCGCCCGGAACCCCTATGAGGGGCCGGCCGCCGGAGGGTCGGCCATCGTCGTCGTCACGTTCATCATCTCGACGCTGCCGATCTCGGCCCTGGACTTCGGGCAGGCCTGGCTCTTCGGGGGCTTGGTGCTCCTGCTCGCCCCGCTGGGCCAGCTGGCCGCCTCAGCCCTGCTCCCATCGGCCAAGGCCCCAGCCACCGCGCTGCGGCGGATGGACTCCCTGCTCCTCACCGCGCCCGTGTGGTGCTTCGGCGTCGGGCTGGTCGTGGGCTGACAGGTCACCAGTCGGCCGTAGGAATGCGAACCGGGGTGCGAAGTGCAGCAAGAACGGCGCCTTTCGCACCCCGATCGGCAGTGGTGGCGCTGCTTCCGGGCTCAGACGGCCTTGAGGTTCTCGGCGGCGAAGTCCCAGTTGGCGAGGTTGTCGAGGAAGGCGCTCACGTAGTCGGGCCGCTTGTTGCGGTAGTCGATGTAGTAGGCGTGCTCCCACACGTCGATGGTGAGCAGCGCCTTCTGCCCGTGGTTCAGGGGCAGGTCAGCGTCGGAGGTGTGGGTGACCTCGAGGCTCGAGCCGTCGTGGACGAGCCAGGCCCAGCCCGACCCGAAGTGGGTGGCCGCGGCCTCGTTCAGCTCCTTGGAGAAGGCCTCGAAGGAGCCGAAGGCCGAGCTGATGGCATCGGCCAGCTCGCCCGTCGGCTCGCCGCCGCCGTTCGGCTTCATGCTCTGCCAGTAGAACGTGTGGTTCCAGTGCTGGCCTGCGTTGTTGAACAGGGCGCCGGGCTCGGCCTCGAGGAGGATCGACTCGAGGTCGGCGTCGGTCTTCTCACCACCGGTGAGCTCGTTGAGCTTCGTCACGTAGGCGTTGTGGTGCTTGCCGTGGTGGAACTCGAGCGTCTCCTGGCTGATGTGGGGCGCCAAGGCGTCGGGGGCGTACGGGAGGGGGGGGAGTGTGAATGCCATGCATTCGACCGTACCCAGCCCGAAGTCGAGTCCAAACGCTGCAGGAGGATGGTTGAGGTGGACCGAGGTTCGTCGTAGGTTTCGCCGTAGTTGTCCCGAGCTACGAGGTGTGACGTGGAGATATTCGAAGACTTTGCCGATCCGGGTGGCCCTCTTTCGGTGCTGATGCGCGGCTCGCACGTGCTCGCCGGCATCGCGTGGATCGGCCTCCTCTACTTCTTCAACTTCGTGCAGACGCCGACGATGCCCCAGCTGACCGACGGCGCCCGCTCCGAGGTGCTGCGAAAGCTCAGCCTGCGCGCTCTGTGGTGGTTCCGGTGGGCCGCCCTGCTGACCTTCTTGTTCGGGGTCCTGCTGCTCACCATCCAGGGTGATGGCGAGAACATGGACCTCTACCTCTCCGGCGTCGGCGGGACGGCGATCCTCACCGGCATGCTCTTCGGCACCACCATGTTCCTCAACGTCTGGGGCATCATTTGGCGCCATCAGAAGGTGATCATCGCCAGCGCGGAGTCCGTCGCCAACGGCGGCGAGGCCGACCCTCGCGCCGCTTCGCTGGCCAAGCCCGCGGGCCGGGCGTCCCGGGCCAACACCCTGATGTCGATCCCCATGCTGTGGTTCATGGTCTTCGCCGCCCACGGCGCCGTCTGGTTCGACGGGATCGGCGGGACGGTCGGCTACTGGATCCTCGTTCTCGTGATCTGGGCGATCATCGAGGGCTCGGCGCTGGGGATCCTCGGCGGCTTCGACAGCCCGTTCAACAAGATGTTCTTCGACGACCACAAGAACACCATCATGGGCGGGTTCTTGATCCTGCTCATCCTGCACTTCATCGGCTGGGAGCTGATCCTCGCCGTCTGAGCGGGCGGCTAGGACACGGTGAGGTCGGCGACCATGCCGGCTGACTCGTGCCCGGCGATGTCGCAGAACAGCGTGTAGGCACCCGGCTCGAGCTCGATCGAGCCGGTGTCGGTCCTGCCCACGCTCAGCTTGAAGCCCGACTCGCCCTTGACGAGCAGCGTGTGGGCCACGGAGCCCTCGTTCGTGTAGGTGACCTCGATGCAGGGTCCACCGGCGTCATAGGAGTCGGCGTCGAACTTGAGCGCGTCCTGTGCGCCCACCGTGAGCTCAGAGTCGGGAGTGCAGGCGCCGGCCTCGGTGTCGTCATCCGAACCCGAGTCCCCGCAGGCGCCGAGGGAGATCACGAGCGTCGCCGCGCTCGCCAGGCAGAGGAGGTTTCGTCGCATGCGCGCACGCTACGGGCGCAGGGGCCGACCGACCAGTCTCGGCCGCCTGGCGGCCGACCCGAGGGGTACGCTCGGCACATGGCCGCGGACCTCCAGACCCTGCTCGACCCGGGCTACCTCGGCGACCTACCGAGCCTGCCGATGGAGACCGTCCGCGCCATGCGCGCCGAGTGCCAGGAGGTCGAGACCGGGCTCTCCCTCCTCCGGCGCATCGTGCAGGGCCGCCTCGACATCGTCGGGATGGAGCTCACCCGGCGGGCCGACGGGGGCGACCCAGGCGATCTGCCCGACCTCATCGCCCACCTCCCGGCGGTCCTCTCCGACCGCACGCACGCCCCAGGGGTGGGGCGCCTGCCCCAGATCATGGCGCCGGGCGAGCTGCCGGCCGGTCTCGAGCGCGAGCTGGAGCAGATCACCGGAGCTGGCCGCCTGTCCGCCCTCGCCCAGGCAGGGGACGACGATCTACGGGCTCTGACCGACGCCCTCGAAGCGTTCGAGCACAAGGTCTCCGGTCAGCGCCAGGCGCTGTTCGACCGCATCGACACCCTCCAGGCCGAGATCACGCGCCGCTACAAGACCGGCGAGGCCACCGTCGACGCCCTCCTGCAATAGGCCGCCGCTCGCGGTCGACTAACAGGTGCTCGCGGTCGTCGCGTAGCCTGGGCGGCGTGAAGGACGAGCTCGAGTCCCGCTGGCACGACCTGGGTGAGTTCATCCGCGACCAGCGCAACGTCGGCCACCTCTCGCTCCGCAAGCTCTCGGAGATGGCGGGGATCTCGAACCCGTACCTCAGCCAGATCGAGAGGGGTCTCCGCAAGCCCTCGGCTGAGATCCTGCAGCAGATCGCTCGGGCTCTCGAGATCTCCTCGGAGACGCTGTACGTGCGGGCCGGGATCCTCGAGGAGCGCGAAGGCGCCGACCTCGTGGCTGAGATCCGGCGCGACCCGGACCTCTCCGAGGAGCAGAAGAAGACCCTCATCCGGATCTACAGCTCGTTCCGGCACGAGAACGACCAGGCCGTGGCGAGCGGCGAGGAAGATCTGGTCGATTCCGAGCGTTGATGCCTGACGGGTCCCCCTGACCCTCATCTCCGATGCGCCGCCTCGCCGTCCTCTCCCTCCACACATCGCCGCTCGCCCAGCCCGGTCAGGGCGACAGCGGGGGCATGAACGTCTACGTGCGCGAGCTGGTGTCGGCTCTGGCCCAAGCCGGTGTGCACGCGGACGTCTTCGTGCGCCGGTGGGACGACGCCTCGCCTGAGTTCGTGGAGATCGAGCCCGGCTTTCGGGTCGTCCACGTAGACGCCGGCCCTCCGGAGCTGGGCAAGGAGCAGCTGGCCGACGTCGTCGACGTCTTCGCGGACGGCGTCCGCGATCACCTGGAGCGCATAGGGGATGTCGACGCGCTGCACGCCAACTACTGGCTCTCCGGGGTGGCCGGTCACCGCCTCAAGCACGAGCTCGAGCTGCCTCTCGTCTCGACCTTCCACACCCTGGCCCGCGTGAAGGCGGAGACCGGCGATGCCGAGCCCGAGCGCCGCGTCCGAGCCGAGGCCGACGTCATCGCCTGCTCCGACGCCATCCTCGCCTCCTGCGTGGCCGAGGCCGACCAGCTCGTTCGGCTCTACGGTGCCGACCCGACCCGCATCGAGATCGTCGCTCCCGGCGTCGACCACGCCTTCTTCTCGCCCGGCGACAGGGCAGGCGCTCGCTACGCCCTGCGCCACCTGGACCTGGGCGAGGGTCCGGTGCTGCTGTTCGTCGGCCGCATCCAGCCCCTGAAGGGCCTCGATGTCGCAGTCCGGGCCCTGGCCGCCCTCGACCGGCCCGACGCCACGCTCGTCGTCGTCGGCGGCGCGAGCGGGCCCGAGGGCAGCACCGAGGTGGCGCGGATCGGCAAGCTCGTCGCCGACCTCGGGCTGGGCGGCCAGGTCCGCTTCGTGGAGCCTGTGCCCCACCACCTCTTGTCCACCTACTACCGAGCGGCCGACGTGTGCCTCGTGCCCAGCCGGTCTGAGTCCTTCGGGTTGGTGGCCCTCGAGGCGGCCGCGTGCGGCACCCCGGTCGTGGCTGCCGCGGTCGGCGGGCTGCGCACCCTCGTGGAGCACGAGCGCACCGGCTTCCTCGTCGAGGGTCGCGACCCATCCGCCTTCGCGGCCTACACGGCCGAGATCTTGTCCATGCCAGCCATGGCCGCCGAGCTGTCGTCCTCGGCGGCGGTCCGGGCCCGCGACTACACGTGGTCCACCGCCGCGGCGCGGCTCCGGCGCCTCTACAGCGACCTCACGTCGCGCGCTCTGGTCGACTGCTCCTGACCTCCGGGTAGCGTCCCGCCGATGTCCGAGCCGACCACCGTCGAGGCCCTCGACGCCCTCGAGGAGCTCATCGACTCCTGGCTGGCGGTGCAGCTCGAGGAGAACCCCGTCGTGGCCGCCGTCGAGCGCGACCGGGAGTCGGGGGAGCGGCGCTGGTTCGTGCGCGTCCGGGGGGAGGAGAAGGACGTCTTCACGATCTGGTTCACCCTCCGGCAGCGGACCCTGCACTACGAGACCTACATGATGCCGGCCCCCGAGGAGAACGCCGGAGCGGTGTACGAGCAGCTCCTCCGTCGCAACACGCGGCTCTACGGGATCGCGTTCGCCATCGGCGTGGAGGACGCCATCTTCCTCGTGGGCCAGCTGGCCAACGAAGCCGTGACAGAGGACGAGCTGGACCGCATCCTCGGCTCGCTCTACGCATGGGTGGAGCAGTGCTTCCGGCCCGCGATGCGCGTCGGGTTCGCCAGTCGCTTCAAGGGCTGAGTAGTTCGTTGCATCTCATGTCATCTCCGTCTACGGTGCGAGGTGACGGCGGGGACGAGCTCGTCAGCACCCGATCGGGGAAGGGGTGAGCGAGCCCACCCCCCCGCCGTCAGCCCCAGCGCTGGGCGCCACGGGCCGGCGGGTCGTCCCGCCCCTGCCGCTCATCTTCTCGATCACCGTCACGGGGATCCTGGCCAACACGCTCATCGGCCCGGCCATCCCCGACATCCTCGACGCCTTCGACCAGCCCGACTCGCGGGCCGGGATCTTCGTCTCGGCGGGCACGCTGCCCGGCATCCTCATGGCCCCCGTGATCGGCGTCCTAGCGGACCGGCACGGGAGGCGAGCCGTGCTCGTGCCATGCCTGGTCGGCTTCGGCACGTTCGGGCTGCTGTCAGCCCTGTCGCCCACCTTCGAGGTCCTGCTCCTCCTGCGCCTGCTGCAGGGCGTGGGCGCCGCGGGCCTCATCAACCTGGCTGTGGTGATCATCGGCGACCACTGGACGGGCCTCGAGCGGGCCCGCCTGGTCGGTCAGAACGCCGCCGTCCTGACGGTGTCCCTCGCCGTGTTCCCGCCCATCGGCGGTCTGCTGACCGAGCTGGGAGGGTGGCGGCTGTCGTTCGCGCCGTACGCCATCGGCCTGGTCACCGCAGTCGTCATCTGGCGCCGGCTGGACCCAGCGAAGCCCGACAGCAAGCAGACGTTGCGCAGCCAGCTCGGCGCGGCCCGGGTGGCCGTCCGCCATCGTGACGTGCTGGGCTCGATCTCGATCGGCTTCGTGATCTTCATGCTGATCTTCGGGCTGTTCCTGACGGCCCTGCCCGTCCACCTCGAGCGCGAGTTCGGCCTGGGCGCGGGAGCCCGGGGCCTCGTCATCGCGGCCCCCGCCCTGACGTCGACGATCGCCGCCCTCCGCCTGGCCCGCCTTCGGGCTCGCTTCGGTGCCGTCGGCATCGTCACCGGCGCGGCGGTCCTGTTCACCATCGCCTTCGTGGTCATGGGCACGGCCGGCACCCTCGTGGTGCTGCTGGCCGGGGCCATGCTGTACGGCTTCGGCGAGGGCGTGTTCATCCCGACGCTCCAGGACATCGTCGTCGGCTCCGCCTCGGCCTCTCAGCGCGGCGCCGTGGTCGCGGTGTGGGTCGGTGCAGCCCGGGCCGGCCAGACCGTGGGCCCCCTCGCCGTGGCCGGCATCTACGGCGCCGTGGGCACCGGGACGACCTTCGTGATCGGCGGCGCCCTCGCCGCCACCCTGGTCGTGGCGGAGGCCACCGGCCGCTTCGGCGACGACCGCGCAACCTCCCCGACCTGACCTCTCCCGCAGCAGCGCCCACCCTGCGCGAACTGTGTCAGACACAGTTCGCGCACTGGTTCGCTGAGGGTGCTGCCTCTGGTCGGCCGGTAGCGTTCGCGGCATGGCCGTGCTGCAGGTGATCGGTGGAGGACGGATGGGGGAGGCCCTCGTCGGTGGGCTGCTCAGGGCGGGCACCGTGGGCGCGGCCGACCTGCGCGTCGTGGAGCCCGTGGAGGCCCGGCGCAAGGCCCTCCACGACCTGCTGCCCGGGGTCGAGCTGGCGGCTGGGCCGGGAGCGGCCGAGGGCACGGTCATAGCGGTCAAGCCTCAAGATGTCCCGACGGCGTGCCGGACGGCCGCTGCTGCGGGCTCCGGGCGAGTGCTCTCGATCGCCGCGGGCGTCACATTGGCGTCGCTCGAGGCCGAGCTGGCGCCCGGCACCGCCGTGGTGCGGGCCATGCCCAACACGCCGGCCGTGGTCGGCGTGGGCGCTTCGGCCATCGCGCCCGGGTCAGCCGCCGGCGACGACGACCTGGCCTGGGCCGAGTCGCTGCTCGGCGCCGTCGGCACCGTCGTCCGGGTCAAGGAGCCGCTCCTCGACGCCGTGACGGGGTTGTCCGGCTCGGGTCCGGCCTACGTGTTCCTCGTGGCCGAGGCCCTCATCGAGGCCGGGGTCCTCGCCGGCCTGCCCCGCGACGTCAGCGCCAGCCTGTCGATACAGACTCTGCTCGGCGCAGCGACGCTCCTCGCCGAGGGCACCGAGGGGCCCGAGGCACTCCGCGCCGCGGTGACGTCGCCCGGCGGGACGACCGCCGCGGGCTTGCGCACCCTCGAGCAGCACGGCGTCCGGGCCGCGTTCCTCGAGGCCGTGGCCGCCGCCACGGAGCGGTCGCGCCAGCTCGGGGCGGGGTAACCCCGTTCTCTGCGCACGGAGCACCGCCGGGCGGGGCTCCGTGCGCACAGAAGCTGTCTGGCTGGCACCACTAGCCACAGGAGCCACAGGTGCGTACGCTGCGGCCACCACCTGCGGAGAAGGGTGCCTTCCATGGCGACGTCCTCAGCGCGCCCTCGGTTCCTGACACCAGCCGAGGTCGCCGAACAGCTTCGAGTCTCATCGATGACCGTGTACCGGCTGATCAAGTCCGGCGAGCTCCGAGCCGCCCGGATCGGCAAGTCGTACCGGATCAGCGAGGACGACGTCGACTCCTACCTGCAGTCCCGGTTCAGCGACGCCGGGTAGGCGCCTGTCGCACGCACGCCGGTAGCGTCGCGGGCGTCATGCCCCCCCGCTTCGACACCGTCACCTTCCTCTCGGACTACGGCACCGCCGACGAGTTCGTCGGCGTCGTGCACTCCGTGATCCGCTCGATCGCGCCCCACGTCGCCGTCGTCGACCTCACCCACGAGATCCCGGCCTACGACGTGCGGGCGGGCTCGTTGACCCTCGGCCGGGCCGCCCAGTACCTCTGCCCCGGCGTGGTGCTGGCGGTCGTCGACCCTGGAGTGGGCACCGACCGCCGGGGAGTCGCCATCGAGGTCGGCGACGGACAGAGCTACCTCGTCGGCCCCGACAACGGGCTGCTCGCCTCGGCCGTGGCCATGAGCGGCGGGGCCACGGCGGTCGTCGAGCTGACGAACCCCGAGCTGCAGCTCCCGGCACCGGGGGCCACCTTCGCCGGGCGCGACGTCTTCGCCCCCGCCGCCGCCCACCTCTGCAACGGCGTGCCCCTCGCCGACCTCGGCCCCGCCGTCGACCCGCTCAGCCTCCGGCCCGGCCTGATCCCGCTGACCCGCGAGGAGGACGGCGCCGTGCTGGCCGAGGTCCTGTGGGTCGACCACTTCGGCAACTGCCAGCTGAACGTCGATCCTGACGAGGTCGAGGCGCTCGGCGGCCGGATCCACCTGCGCTGGGCCGACGTCGTCCGCACCGCAGAACGGGCCCCCACCTACGCCGGGATCGCGGCGGGTCAGATCGGCCTCGTGGTCGACAGCTACGGCATGCTCTCGGTCTGCATGGGCATCCGCTCGGCGGCCGACGAGCTGAGCCTGACCGTCGGCACGCAGATCGCCCTCACCGAAGCCGGCGCCGACGAGTCCCGTCCCGGCAACGGATCCTCCCCTGTCACCCTCTCCCCCCGGAGCCCCCGATGAGACCTGGCACCACCATCGTCATGGCGATCCTGCTCATGCTCATCCTCGGCGCCGCCGTCCTGCAGCTCTTCGTCCTGGCCAGATAGCTAGACGCGGGCCGCCAGCTGGTCCCGGGTGAAGCGGCGGGCGCCGCCGACGACGAGCCAGATGGCGATCACCCAGACCACGGCGCCGATGCCGATGGCGACGGGCAGCGGCGCGAGCAGCAGGCCGCTCGACTGGCCGACCGACAGGAATATCAGGGGCAGGATCACAGCGCCGCCCAGCTGGTTGGCCTCCTGGCTGGTCTTGGCCCGAGCCGAGACGCGGACCATGACGGCCAGCCCGAGGGTGGCGACGGCCGGCCCGACCCACAGGATCATCACCATCCACAGCTGGGTCGGCACGAAGACGCGATGGAGGACGGGCCAGGCCACGCCGTTGGCCACCACGCAGAAGCAGAGGAAGCCGATCCACGACACCGCGAGGGCGGGGATGAACGCGGTGAGCAGCTTGGCTAGGAACAGGTCCCGCTCGGCGATGGGGAGGTGGAGCAGGGACTCGAGGGTCTTGCGCTCCTTCTCGCCCGCGAAGGCGTCGGCCGCGAGGACGGCCGACACCATGAGCGGCACGATGAGGAACAGGGGAGCCAGCAGGTAGCCGTTGACGAGGACGATGAGCTGCTCGTGCTGGGGCAGGCTCAAGATCGGCTCGGCCAGGTCGCCCGGCATCGAGCCGAGGATGCGGCCGACGTCGGGGTTCTTGGGCGCCCGGGCGGCCAAGCCGATGCCGAGCGGGAGGATGACCATGAGCAGGGTGGGCACGGCCAGCATCGGGATGACGACGGCCTTCGACCGCCTCACGGCGATCAGGTCCTTGCGGATGATCGCCCGCATGACGGGCCAGTCGGGACGCGGGTTCGTCACGGCTGGGCTCCGACGGCGCCGATGAGCACGTCGGCCGCAGGCGGCGCGCCGGTGCGGCCCTCGGCGGCCGCGATGCGCGCCTCGACGGCGAAGTACACGTCCTCGAGCGACGGTGTCTTGGCGGCCGCTCCGTAGACGGGCAGACCCCGGTCGACCAGCGCCTTGACGACGGCGGGCAGATCCTCCCGGCGGGCCAGGCGCACGGCTGCTCCGAGGGCGACGGTTGCCACCGACACGACGCCGGGGAGGGCTCGCAACGCGTCGCCTGCGGCGTCGTCGATGGGGCCGCCGAGGTCGAGGTCTGCGTCCACCCCCTGCCAGAGCTCGGCCGCGATGTCCTCGGGCCGTCCGAAGGCGTGGAGCGTGCCGCGGTGCAGCACGGCCATCCGATCGGCCAGTCGCCCCGCCTCGCCGAGGAAGTGCGTGCAGAGCACCACGGTGCGGCCGTGCTCGGTGGCCAGGGCCCCGATCATGTCGATGACGTCACGGGTGGCGGCCGGGTCGAGGCCCGAGGTGGGCTCGTCGAGGAAGAGCACGTCAGGGTCATGGAGAAGGGCTCGGGCGAGGGCGAGGCGCTTGCGCTGACCGGTGGAGGTGCCCTGCACCGGGATGTCGGCCCGGTCGGCCATGCCGAAGCGCTCGAGCAGGTCCATCGTGCGGCGGGCGGCCCAGGCCCTGTCGAGGCCCCGCATCCGGGCCGTCAGCTCCAGGTTCTCGCGCGCCGTGAGCCGCTCGTCCAGCCCCGCGTGCTCGGTGAGCACGCCGGTGCGGCGGCGAACAGCGTCACCGTCGACGGCCGGATCCAGCCCCAGCACGGTGGCCCGACCCCGATCGGGGGTGAGTATGCCGTTGAGGAGCCGGACCGTGGTGGTCTTGCCTGCTCCGTTCGGCCCGAGGAGGGCCAGGACCTCGCCCTGGTCGACGGAGAGCGTCAGCCCGTCGAGGGCCATGCCGCTCGCGAACGAGCGGGTCAGGTCCGACGTCTCGATGGCGGCGCTCACCGGCGCAGTCTCGCGGAGGGGTGCCGCGACTGGTGGTTCACCCGCGCTCGAGGGAGCGAAGCGGGTCGAGGACCGCCGCCACCCGCTCCGAAGAGGGGTGCGGAGCGGCGTCCGGGGTCGCCGGGGGGGCGGTCGTGGAGGTGGGCGCCGGATCCGGCGTCGCGGGCGAAGGCGTCGTCGGCGTCGAGCCCGACGGGCGCGCCGGGGCACGGGTCGTGGGGGTGGGGGTGGGCGGCGGGGGAGGAGGTGGCGCCGGTGGCGGAGTGGCGCCGGTGGGCACGGTCATGAAGTTGTGGGTCGTGTAGAGCTGCCCGTCAGCCGCCCGGGTGACGCCGACTGCGATGTGCGTCCACTCCGGGTCGACGAGGTTCCGGTTGTGCGCCGGGCTGTTGACGAACGCCCGCATCAGGTCGTCCACGGTCGGCCCGACGCCCACGTTCTCGCCCAGCTTCGTCCAGTTCCCACTGACCTCCGCGGCGAGGTTCGGGTTGTGAGAGATCTGTCCGGCCTGGACCATTCGCTCGGTCCATCGTCGGGCCACGCCGAGGAGCTGGCCGTCGACGCTCAGCTGGCTCAAGCCCCGGGAGGCCCGCAGGCTGTTGACCCGGCCCACGAACTCGCCCTCGACGTCGGGCAGAGGAGCGCGGCTGGCGACGGCGTGGTTGGCGCCTGCTGAACCACCGGTGGATGCGGGCCCAGCCGAGGCGGCGGGTGCGAGGGCCACCGAAAGAGCCAGCACGGCGCCGGTCGCGGCAGCGAACCAGCGCCGGGCCTGCGGGTGGTGGTCGGGGTGAGCGGGCATCCGCTGGATGATCGGAACCTGCCCGCCATCCCTTGAGGCACCCCCGGTCGGTGGGGTGCGGGCGGCCGGGCTGTGGTGAACTGCCCCGCGATGAACCTGGCTTCGATCGTCGATCCCCACCCCGGCGACGCGGTCGCTCTGATCTCCCGCGGCAAGGTCACGACCTACGGCGCCCTGCGGGACCAGGCGGCTCACCTCCGCGGCGGCCTGGCTGGCCTGGGCCTCGATCCGGGCGACCGGGTGGCCATCGTGGCCGCCAACAACTGGTACTTCGTGGTGTCCTACCTCGCCGTGCTGGGCGCCGGCTGCGTGGCCGTCCCCATCAACCCGAGCAGCCCGGCGCCCGAGGTGCAGCGGGAGCTGGCTGCCATCGGGGCTCGGGTGGTGATCGCCGGTCCGTCCGGAAAGAAGGCCGTCGGCGGCCTCGACCGCAGCGCCCTGCCCGCCCTCGAGCACGTCATCGCCAGCAACGACGGCATCGAGGGCTCGATCGCCCTCGAGGACCTCTTGACGGCCGAGCCCGCGCCGATGGTGGACCGCGAGCCGAGCGATCTCGCCGTCCTCAGCTTCACGAGCGGGACTGCCGGTTCGCCGAAGGCGGCGATGCTCACCCACGGGAACCTCCTCGCCAACCTCGAGCAGTGTCAGGCGCACCCCGGTCGGGCGCAGGGGTCCGACGACGTGGTGCTCGGCGTGCTGCCGCTCTTCCACATCTTCGGCCTCAACGTAGCCCTCGGCCTCTCCTTGGTGGCGGGAGCCACGGTCCTGCTCATCGAGCGCTTCGACCCGCAGTCGGCCCTCGAGGCGATCGCCAACCACGGCGTCACGATCGTGAGCGGCGCCCCGACCATGTGGAGCGCGTGGGCATCGCTGCCCGGCACCAGGCCGGGCGCCTTCGCTGGCGTGCGGGTCGGCACGTCAGGCGCATCGAAGCTCGACGCGCAGGTCCAGCGGACCATCGCCGACCGCTTCGGGATCGCCATCCAGGAGGGCTACGGCCTCACCGAGGCATCACCCGTCGTCACGTCCGGCACCGGCCTCGCAGCGCCGGAGGGCAGCATCGGCGTGCCGCTGCCCGGGGTGCGGGTGCGGCTCGTGGACGCCGACGGCCAGGATGCCCTGGTCGGCGATCCGGGCGAGCTGCTCGTGTCGGGCCCGAACATCTTCAGCGGCTACTGGAACGATCCCGAAGCCACCCGTGGCGCGATCGACGCCGACGGCTGGCTCCACACGGGCGACGTGGCCATAGTCGACGACGAGGGCTTCCTCTTCCTCGTGGACCGGGTGAAGGACCTCATCATCGTGTCCGGGTTCAACGTGTACCCGGCCGAGGTGGAGGAGATCATCGCCGGCCACCCCTCGGTGGCGGAGGTCGCCGTGATCGGGGTGCCCCATCCGCACTCGGGTGAGGCCGTGAAGGCCTACGTCGTCGTGCGGGACGGCGCCTCCATCGAGGAGGACGAGGTCATCACCCACTGCGAAGCCCACCTGGCTCGGTACAAGTGCCCCCAGAAGGTCATGTTCGTGGACGAGCTCCCGCACTCGGCCACGGGCAAGATCCTTCGCTCCGCCCTTCGCTGATCCGCCCAGCCGGGTTCGTGAACACGTGAACAAGCGGCGGTACGATGAGTCGGCATGCCGTCTCCGCCCGCGCAACCGCCGACCCCCCCGGCCCGCCCCCGCCGGCGCATCCCCGAGGCGACCGTGGCCCGACTGCCGCTGTACCTGCGCAGCCTCCTGGAGGGCCAGCACGCCGGGTTGACCACGATCTCCTCCGAGCGCCTGGCCGAGCTCGCCGGCGTGAACGCCGCGAAGGTGCGCAAGGACCTGTCGTACCTCGGCTCCTACGGCACCCGCGGCGTGGGGTACGACGTCGAGTACCTCCTGTTCCAGATGAGCCGCGAGCTCGGGCTGACCCAGGACTGGCCCGTCGCCATCATCGGGCAGGGCAACCTCGGCCAGGCCCTGGCCAACTACGTCGGCTTCGGCGACCGGGGCTTCCCGATCGTGGCCCTCTGCGACGCGGACGAGCGGGTGGTCGGCACGACGGTGCACGGGATCGTCGTTCGCCACATCCGCGACCTACCCGCGCTGGCGGCCGAGCACGGAATCGCCATCGGCATAATCGCCACCCCGGCCAGCGCAGCCCAGGACGTTGCTGACGTGCTCGTCGCGGCTGGGGTGTCATCCATCCTCAACTTCGCGCCGACCGTCATCTCGGTGCCCGACGAGGTCTCGCTTCGCAAGGTCGACCTCGCCGTCGAGCTGCAGATCCTCAGCTTCTACCAGCAGCGCCGCAGCGGTGGCCCGGTCAGCACGTCGTCTCTGGTCGACGCGGCCGGATCGGCCACGGACTAGGCGACGGGCATGCCGGTCGACGCTCCCGCCTACCCCGTCAACCTCCTGCTCGAAGGGCGGCGAGTCCTTGTCGTGGGCGGCGGCACCGTGGCGGCGTCGAAAGTGCGCGGGCTCCTCGCTGCCGGCGCCGTCGTCCACGTCGTCGCGCTCGAGGCAGGCGAGGAGCTGCGGGCGCTGCCGGTCACAGTAGAGGAGCGGCCCTACGCGCCCGGCGACGTCGCCGGCTTCCGACTGGCCGTGGCGTGCACCGACGATCCCGCCGTCAACCAGGCGGTCTACGACGACGGCGAGGCCGCCGGGGTCTGGGTCAATGCGGCCGACGACCCGGAGCGGTGCTCGTACACGCTCCCCGCCCGCCTCGACCGGGGACGCCTGCTCGTGACGGTGTCCACGTCGGGGACGAGCCCGGCGCTGGCCGGCTGGCTGCGCGACCAGCTGGCCCAGGTCCTCGGACCCGAGCACGACGCCCTGCTCGACCTCCTGGCCGAGACCCGACGCGACATGGCCGCCGAGGGCCGGTATCGACCCCCCTCCGATTGGCGGGCGGCCCTCGATTCAGGGATGCTGGAACGCATCCGGAGCGGGCGATCCGCCGAGGCCAGGGAGCTGCTGCGGGCCGCTCTCAACCTCGCCGAAGCACCCCCGACGGAGAGCCGCTAAGGAGCACCTGTCGCCGTGTCGGTCGTCGTAATCGGACTGAACCATCGCAGCACTCCCCTCGACCTGCTCGAGAGGATGACGATCGGCGACGCCGCGCTCCCGAAGGCCCTCCACGACCTCGTGTCGCGCACCGACGTCACCGAGGCGGTCGTGCTGTCGACGTGCAACCGCACCGAGGTCTACGCCGTGGCCGAGCGCTTCCACGGCGCCTACCAGGACGTTCGCGACTTCCTCGCCGAGCTGGGCTTCCTCGCCCCCGAGGACTTCAGCGACCACCTCTACACGCACTACGACGCCCCGGCCGTGGCCCACCTCTTCGCCGTGACAGCCGGGCTCGACTCGGCCGTGCTCGGCGAAGGCGAGATCCTCGGTCAGGTGAAGGTGGCGTGGCACCGGGCGCGCGACGAAGGGGCCGCCGGGCCAGCCCTGAACCTGCTGTTCCGCCACGCCATCGAGGCCGGAAAGCGGGCCCGCACAGAGACCGCCATCGCTCGCAACACCACCTCGGTGGCCCAGGCTGCCGTGGCTCTGGCAACCGACCGCCTGGACAGCCTGGTGGGCAAGCGGGTGCTCGTGCTCGGCGCCGGAGACATGGGCGAGGCCATGGCCCTGGGCCTGGCCAAGGCCGGCGTGTCCGACGTCGCCGTGGCCAACCGCACCTGGGAGCGGGCCGTCGAGCTGGCCGGCCGCACCGCCGGCAGGGCCGTCCGCCTCGACGATGTCGCCGCGGCCATGGCTGACGTCGACGTCCTGCTCTCGTCCACGGGCGCAGCGTCGCCGCTCCTAGAGGTGGACGACCTGCGCGACATAGTCGCGGCTCGCAGCGCCCGCCCCCTGCTCATCGTCGACATCGCGGTGCCGCGCGACATCGACCCTGCTGTGGGTTCCCTGCCCGGGGTGACGCTGCTCGACATGGACGACCTGCGGGCCTTCGCCGAGGCCGGCACCGACGCCCGCAAGCGTGAGGTCTCCGCGGTTCAGGCCATCCTCGACGATGAGGTGGAGCGGTACTTGGGGGCCACGTCGGCTCGCGAGGTGGCGCCCATGATCGTCGCCCTGCGAGAGCGGGCCGAGGCCGTGCGTCGTCGCGAGCTCGACCGGGTGCGCAACCGCCTCGAGGGCCTCGACGAGATCCAGCTCGATGCCGTCGAGCACCTGACGCGGGGCATCATCGGCAAGCTCCTCCACGAGCCGTCCGTCGCGCTCAAGGATGCCGCCGGCTCCCCCCGCGGTGACCGCCTCGTGGCCGCCCTCCGCGAGCTCTTCGCCCTCGAAGGCGACGACCAGCCCGAGTGACGGCTTCTGTGCGCACGCACCCCCGCCCTGCGGGGCTGACGGCGCAGAGAACAGGGTGACCTCCGTCCGGATCGCCACCCGCGGAAGCGCGCTGGCCCGCTGGCAGGCCGAGCACGTCGCCGACCTGGTGCGAGACGTCGACCCGTCCGTGACGGTCGAGCTCGTCGTCGTCGAGACACAAGGCGACCGGCGACTCGACGTGCCGATCTGGGAGCTCGGGGGCAAGGGCGTGTTCGCCAAGGAGGTGCAGTCAGCTGTCCTCGAGGGCCGAGCCGACCTCGCCGTCCACTCGGCCAAGGACCTGCCCTCGGTCGTCGTGCCCGGTCTCGTCATCTGCGCCACCCCCGAGCGCGGAGACCCGCGCGATGCGCTGGTGGGCTCGACGCTCGCCGCCCTTCCCGACGGGGCTGAGGTGGCCACCGGCTCCCTGCGCCGTCAGGCCCAGCTGGCCGCGGCTCGGCCCGACCTGCGATTCGTGGGCCTCCGCGGCAACATGGCCACCCGCATCGCGAAGGCGGCCGATCACGATGCGGTGGTCGTGGCCGCGGCCGCCCTCGACCGCCTGGGCCTGGCCGACCAGATCGCCGAGCGCCTGTCGACCGAGATGGTTCTGCCCCAGGTGGCCCAGGCTGCGCTGGCCGTGGAGTGCCGCGAGGACGACGACCGCCTGCGGGCCCTGCTGGGGGCCATCGAGCACGAGCCCACGCGGCGCTGCGTCGACGTCGAGCGGGCCTTCCTCGCCGAGCTGGGCGGCGACTGCTCCCTGCCTGCGGCCGCCTACGCCACGATCACGGACGGCGCCCTGACGATCGAGGGTCGGCTCGCATCCGTCGACGGGTCGACCGTCCTGCGCCATGTCGGCACGGACGGCGCTGGCGTGGCCCGCCATCTCCTCGCCAACGGCGGCACCGAGCTGCTCCACCGCTGAGCTGCAGCAACTGCGCGAACTGTGTCAGACACAGTTCGCGCAGGTTGGGGCAAGCCGGGGGCGGAGGTGCGTGTGGGTGCGCTCAGCCCGCTCGCACCAGCGGTTGGTTGGCGTTGGCGGCTGACCAGTCGCCGACCGGGCTGGCGCCGCCGTAGGCGCGGACGTCGCCGGTCTGGGCGGGGCGCCCGGCGGCGTCGGAGAAGCCGAACGCGCTGAGGTGGCGAGCGCTCAGGAAGTCGGCTCGCCATGGGAGCTGGTCGGCGGCGCCCGTCTCGTGCTTCGGAGCGGCGAGGAGCGCGTCCGCGGCTGCGGCCCGGCGGGCGACGCTGGGCGCGGTGTACCGCTCGATCCAGGCCAGCGTGTAGTGGTCGGCCAGTCGGACCCCATAGGTGGTCGACGGGAGGATGTAGGGCACGTCGATCCACTCCGAGTGGGTGCCGCCTCGGACGGTCAGGGCGTAGGCATCCCGGCCGGCGGCCCGCCAGCTTCGGAAGGCGCCGAGGTTCGCCGACGGATCGGGGGCCTGCGCCGTCGGCTGGGGGGTCAGGAAGTAGCCGTCGCCGTTCTGGTCCATGCCCGGCACGAGCGGCACGACACCCGACGACGACAGGCCGTCCCAGCCCACCACCGCCTTGATCGGGAAGGAGCGGCCCGTGCAGAGGGGCAGCGTCTTCCACAGCGTGGACGAGCCCGCGCACTGCTGCACCACCGAGACGGCGCGGGCGCCGAGCGAGTGACCGGCGAGCGCCAGACGGGTGCGATCGAGGACGCCGGCCAGCGGGTTGACCCACGACAGCGAGCCGTCTCCCGCGGCTCGAGCCGCCGCGACCTGCTCCGCGGACCAGCCACCTGGCACGTAGGGCGCAGCGGCGGTGGCGTAGAGGAATCGCAGAGCGTCGACGGTGCCGTCGACGAAGTTGGCCTCCTGCTGGAACGGGAACCCTGCTTCGGTGGGGATCGGGCTGCCTGCCGCGTGGCCGAAGGTCTCGCTCTCGCTCTGGCCCTGGACATCGAAGGTGAGGACGACGTAGCCGGCCGTCGCAAGAGTGCGGGCCGCCCACCAGTACATGTGCTGGGTCCCCTGGATGGACCCGGGGGTGATGACGACGGCCGGGTGGGGGCCAGGCTCACCGTCGGACCAGAGGCGGCCGACGAGCTTGGCTCCGGTGCGGGACAGGAAGGCCACGGTGGTGGGCGTCCGGTCGTAGTAGTGGTGCGGATCGCCGACGGCCCCGCCCGGCAGCAGCTGTCCGAGGGTGGCGTACACCCGGCCGTGGGGAAGGTCCGACACCTGGCGGCCGACGTTGGTGAGGAACGCCTGGGTGGCCGCCGGGGCCAGCGCGGCGGCGTAGGTCGGATCCGTCAGGTACATCAGCTGGCGGCCCGACACCGTGGAGCGGCTGACGTTGTCGATGTCGTGCTGCAGGTAGTCAGGGTCGGACCAGTCGTCCGCCTGGGCCAACGGGAGCAGGGCCCCCGTCATGAGGACGGCGACCAGGGTGAGCACGGCGATGGGCCGGGAGGAGCGCATCAGGCATCCTTCGGCGCGCTGGCCGCTCGGCCCTGCTCTCGGGCCCCGTACGATCACGCCGATGACCGTGTACCTCGTGGGCGCAGGACCCGGCGATCCCGGGTTGCTGACGGTGCGGGGAGCGGAGCTCCTGGCGCAGGCGGACGTGGTGGTCTACGACCGGCTCTCCGTCGAGATCCTCCTGGATCAGGTACCGGCGGGGGCGGAGCGGATCAGCGTCGGCAAGACACCTGGCAACGTCACGTTGCCCCAAGCCGCCATCAACGCCCTTCTCGTCGAGCGGGGCCGCACAGGCGCCACCGTCGTCCGGCTCAAGGGCGGCGACCCCTTCGTGTTCGCACGAGGGGGCGAGGAGGCAGCCGCATTGGCGGAGGCCGGGGTGCCCTTCGAGGTCGTGCCCGGCATCACATCGGCCATCGCCGCACCGGCCTACGCCGGCATCCCTCTGACGTTGCGTCACAGCTCCACGTCGTTCACCGTCGTCACCGGGCACGAGGATCCGTCGGTCGGCGACGACGGAACCGTCGACTGGCGGGCCGTGGCCCATGTCGGAGGCACGATCGTGATCCTCATGGGGGTGGCCCGGATCGGCAGGATCGCGGCCGAGCTCATGGCTGCCGGTCGTTCGCCCGACACCCCCGCCGCCGCAGTGCGCTGGGGGACCCGTCCAGAGCAGGAGACGATCCGGGCCACCCTCGGCACGATCGCCGACCAGCCCCTCGCCGCGCCGTCGGTGATCGTCATCGGGGAGGTGGCCGGCGTCGACCTGGACTGGTTCGAGCGGCGCCCCCTGCTCGGCCGTCGCATCCTCGTGACGCGGACCCGCCAGCAGGCGTCAGAGCTCGTCGTGGCTCTGCGCGCCACGGGCGCCGAGCCGATCGAGCTGCCGGTCATCGACGTCGTCGACCCTGCCGACGGTGGCGCCGCGCTGCGACGCGCCGCGACCGAGCTCGACTCTTACGAGTGGGTCCTGCTGACGTCGCCCAACGGTGCCGCTCGTCTGCTCGAAGCGGTGCGGGCGACCGCCGGTGACGCCCGACGGTTCGCGGGTGCGAAGGTGGCCGCCATCGGACCTGGCACGGCCCGCGTGCTCCACGACGGTGGGATCAGGGCCGACCTCCTGCCCGAGCGATTCGTCGCCGAGCACCTGCTCGCTGCCCTCCCGGCCCCCTCCGCAGGCGGGCGAGTGCTCCTCGCCCGGGCCGAGGTGGCTCGCGACGTTCTGCCCGACGGCCTGCGCGCCGCGGGCTGGGCGGTGGACGTCGTCGACGCCTACCGCACCGTCCCCGCAGCCCTGACCGACGCCCAGCGCGCTGCCGCCGCGTCGGCGGACACCGTCACCTTCACCTCCTCGTCCACGGTCGAGCGCTACCTCGAGCTGGTGGGCCACGACGCCGTACCGAGGACCGTCGCCTGCATCGGCCCCGTCACAGCGGCGACCGCCCGCGGCCATGGGCTCACCGTCGATGTCGAGGCATCGGAGCACACGATCCCCGGCCTGGTCGCGGCGCTGGTCGACCACGCGGGCCACGACGCATGAACCTGGAGGCCGTGGTCTTCGACTTCGACGGGCTCATCCTCGACACCGAGTGGGCCATCTACGAGTCGGCGCTGGCCGCCTTCGAGGCCCACGGGCACCGGCTGTCCGTCGAGGCCTGGTCGACGATCATCGGCACGAACAGCGACGTCGACGAAGCCTGGTGGGACCGGGTGTGCGGGGCGGCCGGCGTCAGCGGGTTCGACCGGGCAGAGTTCGACGCCGTCTACGCCGAGCAGGACCGGTCGATCCGCGACCGGCTTCCGGCCAACCCTGGGGTGCCCGAGCTCCTCGCCGAGCTCACCGACGCTGGTGTTCCGCTCGGCATCGCCTCGTCCTCGAGCCGGGGGTGGCTCGAGCACCACACCACCCGCTTGGGTCTCATCGGGCACTTCTCCACCCTCGTGGGCTCTGACGTCGTCGGGGGCGTGGGCAAGCCGGCGCCCGACGTGTACCTCAAGGCCTGCGCCGACCTGGGTGCCGACCCGGTCCGCAGCGTCGCTCTCGAAGACTCTGCCCACGGGGCCACCGCGGCGAAGGCTGCGGGGCTGGCGGTCGTGGCCGTGCCCAGTCGGATCACGATCCACAACGACCTCTCCCACGCCGACCTCGTGGTCGACAGCGTGGCCGAGCTGACGCTCGAGCGGCTGGCCGCCCTGGTGCCCTGACCGTCGAGGTCACGACCGGACCGGCCCCGCCCTACCCTGGCGTCGATGGCCTTCCCCCAGCGCCGCCTGCGCAGGCTGCGGCGGACCCCCGCCCTGCGTCGCCTCGTGGCCGAGACCCGCCTCTCGGTCGACGACCTCGTCGCTCCTCTCTTCGTGCGGGAGGGCATCGACGAGCCCCAGCCCATCGCCAGCCTCCCGGGCGTCGTGCAGCACACGCGCGACTCGCTGCGCAAGGAGGCCGCGGAGCTGGCCGGGTTGGGCGTCCCAGCAGTGATCCTCTTCGGCGTGCCGGCCACCAAGGACGCCGAAGGCTCGGGGGCGTGGGACCCCGATGGCATCGTCCAGCAGGCCCTGACCGACCTGCGCGCCGAGGTGGGCGACGACCTCGTCCTCATCGCCGACCTCTGCGTCGACGAGTACACCGACCACGGCCACTGCGGGGTCGTCGACGCCGACGGACACGTCGACAACGACGCCACCCTGCGCCTCTACGAGCGGGCCGCCCTCGCTCAGGCCGAGGCGGGAGCCGACATCACGGCGCCGAGCGGGATGATGGATGGCCAGGTGGGCGCCATCCGGTCGGCCCTGGACGGTGCCGGCCGCACCGACGTGGCGATCCTCGCCTACGCAGCCAAGTACGCGTCCAGCCTCTACGGGCCCTTCCGCGACGCCGTCGACGTGACGATCGCCGACGGCGGCGACCGCAAGGGCTACCAGCAGGACCCGGCCAACGCCCGCGAAGCGCTGGAGGAGATCCGAGCCGACGTGGCCGAGGGCGCAGACCTGGTCATGGTCAAGCCCGCCCTCGCCTACCTCGACGTGATCGCGGCGGCCCGGGCCGAGGTCGACCTGCCGATCGCGGCGTACCACGTGTCGGGCGAGTACTCGATGATCAAGGCCGCTGCCGAGCGAGGCTGGATCGACGGGGACGCCGTGGCGCTCGAGCACATCACGGCCATCAAACGAGCGGGCGCCGACATCATCCTCACCTACCTCGCCAAGGAGCTCGCCAGCGTGATCGGCCGATGACGCCGACGAACGACGAGCTCTTCGCCCGAGCCCAGCGCGTCATCCCCGGCGGGGTGAACAGCCCGGTCCGGGCCTTCGGCAGCGTGGGTGGCACCCCTTACTTCGTGGCCCGGGCCGAGGGGGCCCACATCTGGGACGTGGAGGGCGTGCGCCGCATCGACCTCGTCCAGTCCTACGGCGCCATCATCGCGGGCCACGCCCATCCCGCCATCGTCGAGGCCGTGCAGCGGGCGGCCGTCGACGGCACGTCCTACGGCGCCCCGACCGAGCGCGAGGTCCTCCTCGCCGAGGCCATCTGCGAGCGGGTGCCGTCGGTCGAGATGCTGCGCCTCGTGTCGTCGGGCACCGAGGCCACGATGTCGGCCGTGCGCGTCGCCCGCGGGTTCACCGGGCGCGACAAGGTCCTGAAGTTCGCCGGCAACTACCACGGTCACGGCGACCTCTTGCTCGCCGAGGCTGGCAGCGGCCTGGCCGCGCTCGGCCTCCCCGGTTCGGCGGGTGTGACCGAGGCCGCCGTCGCCGACACGGTGGTGGCCCCGTACAACGTCGTCCCCGAGCTCGACGAGCAGACGGCGTGCGTGATCGTGGAGCCCATCGCCGCCAACATGGGCGTCGTCGCTCCCGTCGATGGCTTCCTGAAGGGTCTGCGCACCGAGTGCGACCGCGTCGGAGCCCTCCTCGTGTTCGACGAGGTCATCACCGGCTTCCGCGTCGCCTACGGCGGTGAGCAGGAGCGCACGGGGATAGCGCCGGACCTGACCACGTTCGGCAAGGTGATCGGCGGAGGGCTCAACATCGGCGCCTACGGCGGGCGGGAAGACGTCATGGCCCAGGTCGCTCCCCTCGGTCCCGTGTACCAGGCCGGCACGCTGTCGGGGAACCCTCTCGCCACTGCCGCCGGCCTCGCCGCTCTGTCGCTCCTCGATCGGGCGGCGTACGTCACCCTCACGGCTGGGGCCGAGCGGCTGGCCGGCCACCTCCGGGACGCCTTCGCGTCCGTGGGGATCCCGGCCATCGTGGCTCAGGAGGCCAGCCTCGTCGGTCTCCACCTCGGAGCCGAGCGGCCGGTGGACTACGCCTCAGCGCTGACCACCGACACGGTGCGGTACGGCGCCTTCTTCCACGCCCTGCTCGATCGGGGCGTAGCCCTGGCTCCGGGCGCCTATGAGGCGATGTTCCCGGGCCTGGCCCACACCGACGCTGTGATCGACGAGGTCGGGGTGGCCCTCCACGACGCCGCAGCCGGCCTGGTCGAGTGATGGGGACCAAGCGGGTAGGAAGGTTCCCATGACCCTCGCTGCTGATGTCCTCGCCCGTCTGGGCCCGCTCGGCGAAGCGGCCGACGCGGAGGCCGCCGCCCTCGTGGAGCGGGATGCAGTCCGCCACCTCTTCCACGGCGACCACCGCCTCTGGGGTCCTGACCCCACCGAGGTCGCCGACCGGCTCGGGTGGATCCCGGTCATCGGCGAGGTGGAGGCCAGTCTCGACGCCCTCCAGGCTCGCTGCGACCGACTCGTCGAGGGCATCGACCACGTGCTCCTCATGGGCATGGGCGGTTCGAGCCTGTTCCCAGAGGTGCTGGCCCGCACGTTCTCGCCTGGTCCCCGCCGGCCCCGGCTGCACGTCCTGGACACCACCGACCCCGCGGCGATCGCCCGGGTGGCCGCCGAGTGCCCTCCCGAGCGCACCCTGCACCTCGCCTCGTCGAAGTCGGGCTCGACCGTCGAGACCCGCAGCCACCTCGAGTGGGCGTGGAAGCGGGCCCAGGGCGCGAGCCGGTTCGCGGTCATCACCGATCCGGGCTCGCAGCTTGGCGCGCTGGCTCGTGAGCGCCACTTCGCCGAGGTGTTCGAGAACCGGCCCGACATCGGGGGTCGCTACTCCGCCCTGTCGCTGTTCGGCGTCGTGCCCGCCCTTCTCATGGGAGTCGACGTGCGCATGCTGCTCGTCGGCGCGGGGGAGGCGCTCACCTGGAGCGGCCCGGGTGCACCTGCGGACTCGAACCCGGCCCTGGCCGCGGCGGCCGCGCTGGCCGCCGGCGTGCGCCTCGGTCGCGACAAGGCCACCTTCGTACCCGACCCCGAGGTGGCGGCCATCGGCTTGTGGCTCGAGCAGCTCGTGGCCGAGTCGCTCGGCAAGAACGGCACCGGCGTCGTGCCCATCGTCGGGGAGCGGATCGGCCCGCCGGAGGTCTACGGCGACGACCGGCTGTTCCTGAGCCAGCTTCCGCTCGACCGCCTGGTTGCGGCGGGTCAGCCCATCCTGCCCACCAGGTCGGCCCCCACGGCCCGGGCCATCGGGCGGCTCGTCGTGCTGGCCGAGCTGGCCACGGCGCTCACCGGTGCGGCGATCGGCGCTCAGCCCTTCGACCAGCCCGACGTCGCGGCAGCCAAGGCGGCCACCAACGCCGTGCTCGAGTCGGGCGATGTCGGCGTCGACGAGATGCCGCTGGCCGACCTGCTGGACCAGCTGCAGCCCGGCGACCACCTCGCCCTCCAGGCCTTCGTCGACCCTGATGGTCCCGTACGCCGGTCCGCTGCGCGCCGCCCGGGGCGCGCTCCGGGACCGCTACCGCGTCGCCACGTCGCTGGGCTTCGGGCCTCGGTTCCTGCACTCCACGGGGCAGCTGCACAAGGGCGGGCCCAAGGCGATCGTGTGCCTGCAGGTGGCCACGCCCGACCCCGACGAGATCACCATCCCCGGGCGGGGCTTCGGGTTCGGCCACCTGAAGCAGGCCCAGGCGGCCGGCGACCTGCGGACCCTGCAGGACCGCGGCATCCGGGCCGGTCGGGTCCCCATCGACGAGCTGGTCGCGACAGGGGCGACGGCATGAAGATCGGCATGGTCGGGCTGGGCAAGATGGGCGGGAACATGGCCGACCGCCTCCGCGGCAAGGGCCACGAGGTGGTGGGCTACGACGTCTTCAGCGACGCCACCCAGGTCGGGTCGCTCGAGGACCTCGTGGCCGAGCTCCCGCCGCCCCGCGTCGTGTGGGTGATGGTGCCCGCCGGCGGTCCCACCGAGGACACGGTGGTCGCGCTCGGTCTCCTGCTCTCAGAGGGCGACATCGTCATCGAGGGCGGCAACTCCAACTGGCGCGACAGTCGACGCCGGTCGGAGGCTCTCGCCGAGTCCGGCATCGGCTTCGTCGACGCCGGCACCAGCGGTGGCGTGTGGGGGCTGACGGAGGGCTATTGCCTGATGGTCGGAGGTGAGGCCCAGCACATCGAGGCCGTGCAGCCCGTCTTCGACGCCCTCGCCCCGCCCGGCGGCTTCGTGCACACCGGGGGCGCGGGCACCGGGCACTTCACGAAGATGGTCCACAACGGCATCGAGTACGGCCTCATGCAGGCCTACGCAGAGGGATATGAGCTCCTCGCCCGCTCGGGCTTGGAGATCGATGCCGCCGGTGCCATGTCGGCGTGGCGGGAGGGGAGCGTCGTGCGGTCCTGGCTCCTGGACCTCTTCGTGCGCGCCCTGGAGGCCCGCCCGAACCTGGAGGGCCTGGCTCCGGTGGCCAAGGACTCGGGTGAGGGCCGGTGGACCGTGCAGGAGGCGGTCGAGCGCGGGGTGCCCGTGCCGGTCATCAGCGCCGCGCTCTTCGCCCGGTTCACGAGCCAGGACGACGACAGCATGGCCATGAAGGCCATCGCCGCCCTGAGGGAGCAGTTCGGGGGCCACGCCGTCCTCCCGGAGGTGGCGCCCGGCGAGGGCGAGCCCGAGGTGCAGCGGGCCGACCAGCAGGCCCCGTCGTGAGCGACGCTCCGTCAGACGCCCTGGTCCTGTTCGGGGCCACCGGTGACCTGGCCAAGAAGAAGATCTTCCCCGCCGTGTACGAGATGACAGAGGCGGGCGAGAAGCGGGTCCCGATCATCGGCTTCGCCTCCTCCGAGTGGGGCGACGACGAGCTGCGGGCCCACGCCCGCGCCGCGGTGGAGGCCAAGGGCGAGGTCGACGAAGCCGTGTGGGAGGACCTGGCCGGCCGCCTCTGCTACGTCCGCGGCGACTACCGCGACGCCGAGTCGTTCACGATCCTGGCCGACAAGCTCCGCGAGCTCGGCGTCGAGCGGCCGATCTTCTACCTGGCCGTGCCCCCGGAGCTCTTCGACGACGTGATCGTCGGCCTGGCCGGCCAGCAGCTCAACGAGGGCGGTCGCGTCGTCGTGGAGAAGCCCTTCGGCCGCGACCTCACCTCGTCGCGCGAGCTGAACGCCGTCCTCCACAAGGCCTTCCCGGAGGAGGACGTGTTCCGGATCGACCACTACCTCGGCAAGGAGTCGGTGGAGAACCTCCTCGTGTTCCGATTCGCCAACTCGATGCTCGAGCCCGTCTGGAACCGCAACTTCATCTCCAACGTGCAGATCACGATGGCGGAGGACTTCGGCGTCGAGGGCCGGGGCCGGTTCTACGAGTCGGTCGGCGCCCTGCGCGACGTCGTGCAGAACCACCTGCTCCAAGTCGTGGCCCTCCTTGCCATGGAGCCGCCGGTCGGCGCCGACGCCGGCGCCCTGCGCGACGAGCGCACGAAGCTGTTCCGGCAGATCCGCACCGTCGATCCCGTCCACGTCGTGCGGGGCCAGTACCGGGGCTACACCGACGAGGACGGCGTGGACGCCGGCTCCGACGTCGAGACCTTCACCGCCCTCTTCCTCGAGATCGACTCCTGGCGCTGGGCGGGTGTGCCCTGGCTCATCCGCACCGGCAAGAACCTGCCCGTCACCGCCACCGAAGCGGTCGTCGAGTTCAACGCCCCGCCCCGCCTCCTCTTCACCCCGCCTGGTGCGCCGGCGCCCCACCCGAACCACCTCCGCTTTCGGTTGGGCAAGGACGACGGCGTCATGCTCCACCTGCAGACGAAGAAGCCGGGCGACGACCTCACCGCCCGCCCCGTCGATCTGGAGGTCTCCTTCGACGAGGTCTTCGGCGAGCGCCAGGACGCCTACCAGCGCCTCCTCGAGGACGCCATGGTCGGCGACGCTCGTCGCTTCGGCCGGGCCGATGCCCTCGAGGAGCAGTGGCGCATCTTCGAGGACGCCATCGCCAACCCGCACCCCATCAGCCTCTACCACCGCGGCACGTGGGGCCCCAGTGCAGCAGAGACGCTGGCTGCGGGCGTGGGTGGTTGGCACGAGCCGCTCTGAGCCGGCCCCGACTGTTGCCGGGCCTGGGGGCCGTGCGACCATGACGGCGTGCTGAGCCTCGTCGCTGCCATCCCCTACACGACGTTCCCCTCGATCTCACTGGGACCGCTCGACCTGCGGACCTTCGGGTTCGTCGTCGCCCTCGGCGTGCTCGTCGGTGCGTGGCTGGCCGCCCGGTACGGCGAGGAGCACGGCGTCCCGCGTGACACCACCTACAGCCTCGCCATGCGCATGGTGCTGATCGGCGTCGTCGGCTCTCGGATCACGTGGGTGATGTCCCACCTCGACGACCTCGACTCGCCGCTCGACGCATTCGCCATCTGGGAGGGCGGCCTGCAGTTCTCGGGCGGGTTCGTGTTCGCAGTCATCGCGGGCTACCCCGTGTACCGGCACTGGAACCGGCTGACCCGCTGGCACAGCCTCGACGGCTACGCCTATGGCCTCACCATCGGTCTCGCCATCGGCCGCATCGGCTGCTACTCGGTGGGCGAGCACTTCGGCCGCCTGACGTCCTTCGCCCTAGGCGTCCGCTACGACGGAGGCAGCGTGCGCGAGAGCAGCATCGGCGATCTCCCCCTGCGGGAAGGGATGGTGTTCCACCAGACCGCGCTCTACGAGCTGCTCTACCTGCTCGTCCTCTTCGCCGTGCTCACCTGGCTGCTCCACCTCCGCAAGGTGCGGCCAGGGCCGGGCACCGCCATGGGCATCTTCTGCCTCTGGTACGGGGTCTCCCGGTTCGCGTCGGACTCGCTGCGGGCCAACGACGAGCGAGTGCTGGGCCTCACCGGGGCTCAGTACCTCTGCCTCGCCCTCCTGCCCACCGGCATCTGGGTGCTCACCCGGGTGAGGCGTCTCCTGGCCGCCGATGCTGCCGCCGGCATGCCCGTCGGAGTGCCCACGGCTGGCGACGCGGGGCGCGCAGACGACGGCGTTGAGGCCCGCCCCGGCGAGGTCGACGCGGGGTAGCTCCAGGCTCGACCACGGAGCGTGGTCGACCTTGTGCGGAGGGTCGCGTAGCCGTACCGTTCCGCCGATGGAGAGGGAGTCTGGCGGGAGGTCGGGACAGCGCGCCCGCACGCTGCTGTCTCCCCTGTCCATACGCGAGTTCCGCCTGCTGTGGTCGGCCGACATGGTCTCGCTGCTCGGCGACTGGGCCGGCCGCCTGGCCCTCACCAAGCTCGTGCTGGACCGAACGGGCTCACCGGGTTGGGCTGCAGCCGTGACAGCCGTCTCGCTCGCCGGCTTCGTGGGCTTCGGCCAGGTGCTGGCCACGCTCGGCGACCGGTTCGGGCGCATCGCGGTGATGCTGGTGGCCGACGTGGCTCGGGCCGCGCTCTTCGGGCTGATGCTGTTCCACCTCCCCGTCGCCACCCTCCTCGTGCTCGCCTTCTTCGCCGGGCTGGCCACCCCGCCGTTCGAGGCGGCCCGCTCGGCTGCTCTGCCCGACCTCGTCCCCGAGCACCGCTACGGCGACGCCCTGGCCCTCTCCGGCATCTCGGTGCAGGCGGCCATGGTCCTGGGCGGCGGCCTCGGCGGCGTGCTCCTCGTGCTCCTCGGCGCCCAGGGCGCGCTGGCTGTGAACGCTTTGACCTTCCTGCTCTCGGCCGCACTGCTCCTCGGCCTCCGGCGCACCCTCGCCGCCGCGCCCAGCGACGCGACCTCCACCATGAGCGGCTCGCTTCGGGCGGGCGCGGCCAACCTCTTCGGTGACCGCATGGTGCGCCGGGCGCTGGTGATCATCGTCATCTCGGGCGGGCTGGGAACCGTCGACGAGGCCCTCGTCGTGCCCTACGCCGCGCACGTGGGCCTGCCCGACGGGTTCCTCGGCCTCCTCGCCGCCGCCGTACCGACGGGCACGCTCATCGGGACAGCTCTCATCAACCGCTCGGACGACCACGCCAGCCTCCTGCGCACGGCCGCCATCTGCACGGCGGTCACTGCCGCGGCCGCCGCCCCGCTGTTCTGGTTCGAGGTGGGCGGCCCGGCCGCGTTTGCAGCCTTCGTGATCTCGGGCGGCATGTTCGCCGTCTCGATCCCGACCAACGTCGTCATCGGCACGAGGCTCGTGCGGGAGTCGCGCGCCTCGGCCATGGGCATCGCGGTCGGCGTGCTCATGGGCAGCCAGGCGCTGGGCGCTGCGGTAGGTGGTGCCGTGGCCAGCCGCATCGGCTCCCCGCGTGCCATCTCGGGGAGCCTCGCCCTGGCTGCTGGGTTCGGGCTCTGGGCCGCGCTCACCACCCCGCACGACGCCAAGCACCTGGTCGGCCGGCACCGGCCCGGGTTCGGAGGTGGAGCCCCGGCTGACGACGACGAGAGCGTCGTCGTCGACCTCGTGGCGCTGGAGGCCAACGTGCCGCTCGCGTTCTCCGCCGTGGCCCCTTCGCCCTAGCCGACGGGCGACGTCGCCCCGACGCCAGGTGAGCGAGGAGGAGGCGACCGGACCGACCGCTACCGTCTGACCGCATGTTCAAGCAGGCGCGCGGCGCGGTGGAGGCGAGCCGCTCGGGGGTCCGAGCGACCCGCCGGAAGCGCTGATGTCACGCGCATGACATCGACGGAGCGATACGACCTAGCGGTGATCGGTGGCGGGCCTGCTGGCGCGGCCACGGCGATCCGCGCCGCCCGAGGCGGGGCCCGCGTCATCCTCTTCGAGAAGGGTCCGCACGGTCGAGACAAGGTGTGCGGCGACGGGCTCACACCGAGAGCGGTGAACGCCATGCTGGAGCTCGACCTCTCCGTCGACGAAGCACACCGCATCGACGGCCTGCGGATGATCGCCGGTCGCCAGCGCCGGGAGCTGCCGTGGCCCACGAACGGCCGGTTTCCTGCCCACGGAGCGGTCTGGCCAAGGCGCTCTCTCGACGCCTATCTCATCGACGCCGCGGCCAAGGCCGGGGCCGAGCTGCACTTCGATTCCGAGGCCATGCCGGTGGTCGAGGCCGGTCGGGTGGTCGGCCTCGAGGCAAACGGCAGGCGCATCGAGGCGGGTCTCACGGTGCTCGCGGCTGGGCCCCAGGGCGCGGCGGCCGCGCTGGTAGGTGCGGGGCGCGACCCCGACGAGCCCTTCGGCCTGGCCATCCGGACCTACATCGAGTCGCCTCGCCACCTGGACCGCCATCTCGAGGCGACGCTCACGCTCCACGACCGCCACGGCACGCCGGTGCCCGGATACGGATGGATGTTCCCCTGTGGCGACGGGACGGTGAACATCGGCGTGGGCGCGCTGTCCACGATGCGCCGGTTCTCGGACCTGAACCTGAACCGGCTCCTCGACGACTACCACGCCATGGTCCGGGATGAGTGGAGCCTCGGGGCGATCGAGACCCGACCCCGTGCGTGGCGCCTGCCGATGAGCTCGCGGCGCCGTCACGGTCCGGGCTGGGTGGCGGTCGGCGACGCCGCCGGGCTGATCAACCCGATGAACGGTGAGGGCATCGACTACGCCCTCGAGTCCGGGATGCTGGCCGCCGACCGCTTCCTCGACGATCCGGCCACCGCGCCGGCGCGGTATGACGTGGAGGTAGGCGAGCGCTTCGACCAGTTCCTCCGGACGGGCCGGCGCTTCTCGCTGCTCATCGGACACCCGTGGATCCTCCGGAACGGCCTGCGGGTGGCGATCGGCACTCAGGCCGTCGCGGACATCACCCTCGCCGTGATGGGGAACCTGGTCGACAGCGAGACCCCCGGCGCCGCCGGGCGGGTGCTGAGGATGGCCGACCGGGCGCTGGCCGCAGCCGACCCGCTCCTCCGTCGGCGTCGCGCCGCCTGAGACCGACAAACCGCACCTTCTGGGGGCAGCAGCTGGCGCCCACGACCAGCTGCTGCCCCCAGAACGATGAGGTTTGGGCTGGAAGAGCGGGGAGCTGCGGGGTCAGCCGGACTCGGCCTCGGTGGGGTCGACGCCGTCGGCCTCGGACTCAGGCCCGATCCCGGCCTCCGCGAAGGTCGTGTCGCCGTGCGAGATCTCCTCGAGGGCGACGTACTCCTCGCTGCCCTCCTCGAGACCGCCGAAGGTGGCTCGCTCGTAGAGCGTGACCTGCGCCAGCTCGGCGTCGGTGAGCGATTCGTGCGGCGGCATGCCACCGGCCTTGGGCTGGTCGGTGGCGCCGTAGGTGTCGGCGGGCCAGCCGGCCGAGCCGAGCTTCACCCACATCATGTGATCTCGGTAGTCGGGGAACGTGGCCAGCACATCGGTGAGGGCCGGGCCCACGCCACCTCCGCCCGAGGCGCCGTGACAGCTGGCGCAGCCGCCGTAGATCTCCTCGCCCAGGGCGAGGGGGCCGGCTTCGCTGGCCGGAGGGGGCTCCAGGGTGGCCTGGTACACGTACGCCCACAGGGGCAGGCCGGCCAGGACCGGCATGGCCCAGTACGGGATCTTGCGGCGGCGCAGGGCCGCCGCGACCTCGGGGCGGACCGGAGCCGGGGGAGGCGGAGCGACTTCGACGGCGGCCGCGGCGGGGACCGCGGGAGCAGCCGGAGCTGCGGGCGCGGCCTCGACGGCCTCGCCAGTGGGGGCCGCATCGCCAGTCGGGGCCTCCTCGCCACCTATGGCGGCGCGCCGCTCCTTGGAGCGCTTGAGCAGGTGCTCGGGGATCTCGGTCACGCGGTCAGGTCCTCCGCAAGCAGGGCGTGGTGCCGGTGAACCTAGGCGCGCCGAGGCGCACCCTCCAAGCCAAGGGCGGGGCCGGCCGCGGGGCGCTCGGGGGCCCACCACAGCGGCCCTGGGCCGATGTGAAGGCGCGCGGAGCGCCGTGCTAGACCAGACGCGTCCGCCGGGTGCGCCACAGGTGCCCCCGGGTCATTGTGAGAGATTTCACGAGGGAGCCGCCGCGAAGTGATCGCCTTCGCCATCTCGCTGCTGTTGGCGCTCGCCGGCAACGTCGCGGTGCTGCTCTACAGCAAGCGTCGCCCCGTCGGCGCCCCCCTGAGCTGGGGCGAGGCCATCGCGGCCTCCGCCTTCGCGTTCGTCCTCTTCAACCTCTGGTACGGCGTCGTGCCCCACCAGTGGATCACCCTCGCTGACAGCGAGTGGAACTGGCGCTCCGACCGCCTCGTCTACGGCCCCTGGGACATCCTGCGGCCCAACCGCTTCCTCCCGATGACGATCCACTACCAGGTGCTGCGCGACATCATCGTCACCGTCATCTACGGCGCCGCCCTCGGCCTGCACGTCTTCCACTGGGCCCAGTGGCAGGATCGGGCCAAGCCCAAGGCCGAGGTCGTCCCCACCACCACCTACGGCCGCCCGCTGGCCCGGAAGAGCTAGCTCCGCATGGCACGCACCGACGCCAACCCCCCGATGCCCGAGTTCCGGGACGACTACGTCCTCCAGGAGGTCGACGCGGCCTGGCTCGGCAAGGCCGTCAAGCCCAAGCAGTTCATCCACATCGACCAGTCCGAGTGCATCCTGTGCGAGGGCTGCGTGGACATCTGCCCGTGGAAGTGCATCCACATGGTCACGCCGGACGCCGTCGACGAGGTCGTCGACGTCGATCAGCCGGGCACCGACCCGAGCGACCACGTGATCTTCGTGATCGACGATGACGTGTGCACCCGGTGCGCCCTCTGCGTCGACCGCTGCCCCACGGGCGTCATCATCATGGGCAAGGTCAGCGACCCTGATCCGGCTGGCGACTTCCATCAGCGCACGAACACCCACGGCTACGGCTACGGCATGAGGCTCGGGTAGGAGACCCAGTGGCAGACACCATGGATGGCAAGAGCGCCGGTCAGCGGATCGGGGACACGCTGAAGAAGCTGCCGGACAACGTCCAGAGCAGCCAGGCGTGGAACTCGATCTTCCGCCCCGGATCGATCTTCCGGAACGGCTACACGGACTCCCCGCGCAACCGGTCCTACGTGATCATGAACTCGGTGCTGTACCACCTGCACCCCGTCAAGGTGAAGCGCCACGCCGTGAAGGTGAGCTACACGCTCTGCCTCGGCGGGCTGTCGTTCTTCCTCTTCATCCTGCTGACCGTGACGGGCATCTTCCTGATGTTCTTCTACCGGCCCACCGCGGCTCAGGCCTGGGACGACATCTACACCCTGCAGACCTCGGTGACCTTCGGGCTGCTCGTCCGGAACATGCACAGATGGGCGGCCCACCTCATGGTGCTGTCCGTCTTCTTGCACATGGCGCGAGTCTTCTACCACGGGGCCTACAAGCCGCCCCGAGAGTTCAACTGGGTGATCGGCGTGGTTCTGCTGCTGCTCACCCTCCTGCTGTCCTTCACGGGCTACCTGCTGCCGTGGGACCAGCTCGCCCTCTGGGCCGTGACGGTGGGCACCAACATGATGGGCTACACCCCGGTGTTCGGGAACGAAGTGCGCTTCGTCCTCCTCGGCGGTGTGGAGATCGGATCCGACACACTCCTGCGCTGGTACGTGCTGCATGTCCTGATGCTCCCGTTCGTGATCGTCATCTTCATGGCGATTCACTTCTGGCGGGTGCGCAAGGACGGCGGCATCTCCGGACCGCTGTGATCGAGGGGTAACAGGACATGACCGAGATCCCGGAGCACCTGCGCAAGCGAGCCGAAGAGGCCCGCAAGAAGGCGGCCGCCTCCGCACCCGCCGACGATGCCGCCGCGGCCGACGCTCCGGCCAGCGCGGCCGAGAGCAAGATCCCCGCTCACCTCCTCGAACGGTCCAAGGCCGCCAAGGCCAAGGCCTCAGGCGGCGGAGCCGAGCCGTCCACCGAGGTGGCCGCCAGCGGTGGAGGAGTGGCCACCGCCACGGCTCCCCAGCCCGCGGCACCGCTGGCCACCGGCCCCGGCGGCCACACCCAGCGCCTGCTGACGGTCGTGAAGTCCGGATCCATCCAGGACGTCAAGGCCACGCCCCAGGACAAGGTCCACGTATGGCCCCACCTCCTGGTCGTCGAGTTCGTGGCCGCCCTCGCCTGCACGGCCTTCCTGCTCGTCTTCTCCGTCTTCGTGAACGCTCCGCTGCTCGAGCTGGCCAACTTCAACCAGACCCCGAACCCCTCCAAGGCGCCCTGGTACTTCCTCGGCCTGCAGGAGCTGCTCAAGTGGTTCCACCCGATGGTGGCCGGCGTGCTCCTGCCCGGCATGGCCCTCGTCGGGCTGATCCTGGCTCCGTACACGGATCGCAACCCGAGCAACAAGCCTGAGGACCGCAAGTTCGCCGTGTCCCTGTTCACGATGTTCCTCATGTACTGGGCCGTGCTCGTCATGATCGGCACGTTCTTCCGGGGCCCGGGCTTCAACTTCATCTTCCCGTGGAACAACGGGTTGTTCGTCGAGCTGTGAGGTAGCCGCCATGGAGACCACCACCGCCCTGCTTCTCGCCATCCCCGCCCTCGTGGTGCTGGCCGGCGTGATGCTCTTCGCGGCCGCCCGCCGCCGTGACACCGGTGAGGTGATCGGCGCGCTCGCCCGGGAGACGCGCAAGCGCGACCGGGGTGCGGTGCCGGCCAGCGTCGCCTCCGAGCCGGCCGTGACCGGCCGCGAGGTCGAGGCTGCCGCGAGCCTGGAGCGCCTCGAGGCCTCCTCGGCCCTGGCCACGATCGACGCCAAGCCACCCGTCGCGTGGGTGCCGCCCGACCCCGAGGTGCTCGCCGTCACCCGGCGTCAGTTCTTCAACCGAGGCATCGTCACGTTCTTCGGCCTCGGCCTGTCGGGCTTCGGCGCCGCCTGCCTGGCCTTCCTGTGGCCCAAGCTCGGCGGGGGCTTCGGCTCGGTGATCCGACTCGGCAACACATCGAGCATCGACGCCAAGATCGCCGAAGGGTCCGGCTTCGCCTACTACCCAGAGGGGCGGATGTGGGTCACGAAGTACCCCTCCGCCGCCCTGGGAGCGGCTCGCAACGTCTACGGAGCGGAGCTGCCCGGCATGGAGGCTGGCTACACAGCGCTCTACCAGAAGTGCGTGCACCTCGGCTGCCGCGTCCCGGAGTGCAAGACGTCGCAGTGGTTCGAGTGCCAGTGCCACGGCTCGCAGTACAACCGCAACGGTGAGAAGAAGGGGGGCCCCGCGCCTCGCGGCCTCGACCGCTTCCCCATCACCGTCGATGGCAGCAACATCAGCGTCGACACCGGGACGATCCTCACGGGTCCGCCCATCGGCACCAACACGACCGGTCAGGAAGCCGAAGGGCCCCACTGCGTCAGCGGGGGTCACTGATACATGGCGCTGCTCATGTCGACCGTGCTGGCCGCCAGCACGGTGAAGTCCATCGGCGCGGTCATCGCCGTGATCACCGGGATCGGCTTCGTCTGGTACGTCGCGTCCAACATTCGGGCCGGCCGGGACGAGGTCGCCTCCGAGATCGAGCTGGCTCCCAACCGCAAGCCCTACTTCGACGACGAGGGTCTCGAGGGCCCGCGCCTCGACCCGGGCGCTGTCGACCGGCCTCGTGCTCCTCGGCGTCGTCGCCGTCGGCCTGCCTCTCTACTGGCTCAACGAGCCGGGCCGGCAGGACGGCGCCGTCGAGATGTTCGACACGACCTTCGTCAACCGGGGCGCAGCACTGTTCGCGCCCACCGCTGAGGGCGGGTACGACTGCGCCGGCTGCCACGGTGCCGAGGGCGTCGGCGGCGTCAAGGACTTCACCCTCACCGACGCCGACGACAAGTTCGTCGCCACGGTGAACTGGCAGGCCCCGGCACTCAACACCGTGCTCCTCCGCTACAGCGAGGCCGAGGTGGAGGAGATCCTCGTGTACGGCCGGCCCGGCACGCCGATGCCGGCCTGGGGTGAGGCGGGCGGCGGCCCGCTGACCACCCAGCAGATCGACGAGCTCGTGGCCTACCTCGCGTCGATCCAGATCTCCTCCGACCAGGCCAAGGCCGAAGCCGAGGGCATCCTCCGAGAGGACCTCGGCCTCGAAGAGGGCGCGTTCATCGACTACACCGACCCGGCCGTCGGTGAAGCCATCTTCAACCTCGGGCTCGAGCGCGGCGTAGCCGGCGGCGCCTACTCCTGCGCCCGCTGCCACACGAAGGGCGCTTCGATCGTCGAGGGCTCCGAGGAACCTGCCGGTGCCGACCTCGACGAGCACAAGGGCTTCGCTCCGGGCTCAGGCGCCTTCGGCTTCTCGCTCCGGGGTGGCATCGTGCCGCGGCAGTTCCTGACCGTCGACGACCTCATCGAGTTCCTCCGCAAGGGCTCCGAGTACGGGCTGCTCTACGGGCAGCGCGGCCAGGGCAGCGGACGCATGCCCGGCTTCGGCGACAACCCGAACACCGAGACCGCCGACGACGACGGCATGTTCACCGCGGGCATGCTCAGGGCCGTTGCCGAGTACGAAGCGAGCCTCTCCGACGAGGACGCCGAGTCCGGCGAGGACACCGGGGCAACCACCTCCACCTCGACCACTGCCCCGGGCGCCACCACCTCCACCACCGGCGCCACGACCACCACGCAGGAGCCCTGAGCGATGTCGCTGAACACCCTCGCCGGGATCGCATGGGACCCGCAGATCAGGGGCTTCCTCGCCACGGCCGTCGGCGTGGTCGTCCTCATGGGCTCCGTCTACCTGCTCCTGCTCACCAACGTCGGCGCCCGCCTCGGCTTTCTCATCGCGTCGGCCGCGTTCTTCGGGTGGCTGACGATCATGGGCGGCGTCTGGTGGGTGTACGGCACCATCGGCATGCTCGGTGAAGCCCCGCACTGGGAGGTCGTCGAGACCGTCTACCCGGGCACTCAACAAGCGGCCACCAAGGCCGCCCACTCGCTCGACACGTCCGGGCTTCCGCCGGCCGAGGAGCTGAACGACCTGCCCCCGGAGGAGCTGGCCGAGATCCGGCCCGAGCTCGAGAGGGGCACCGGGGGCTGGCGGCTGCTCCCCGAGTCCAACCCAAGCTTCGGCGAGGCCAAGGCTGCCGTCGACGAGCACTTCGCAGAGCACCCCGACGAGGCGCTCGGGCTCGAGGGCGCGGACGACTACATCGCGACCTACTCCTTCGAGCGGGGCGGCAAGGAGAAGCTGCCGGCCGAGCCGAGCCGGATCGACCGCCTCGTCACCAAGTTCAAGACGACCTTCATCGAGCTGACGCACCCCACGCGGAACGCCATCATCCAGGTGCAGCCCGTGGTCGAGCAGGAGCCGGAGCCGGGTCAGCCGCCGCCCACCCCCGAGCCCGACCTGGACAAGCCGACCGTCTCGGTGATCATGCAGCGAGACCTCGGTGACGTCCGGTTCCCGGGCGCCATGCTCACGATCTTCTCCGGGATCATGTTCGGTGTCCTCTGCGTGCAGCTCCACCGCCGTGACCAGCGCGTCGCCGAGGTCCGAGGTCTGCTCCCCGCGACCACGAGGAGCTGACAGCGGTGGGCCAGTACCTCCCCGTCGTGGCCCTGGCCGTGCTGGCCGTACTCTTCGCGTCCCTCAGCATCCTGGCCTCGAAGCTGCTCGCACCCAAGGCCTCGACGGTGGCCAAGCGCTCGCCCTACGAGTGCGGCATCGTGCCCGGTCGCGAGACCCTCGAGCGCTTCCCGGTGCGCTTCTACCTGATCGCGATGATCTTCATCGTCTTCGACATCGAGATCATCTTCCTCTACCCCTGGGCCGTCATCTACCGCGACCTCGGGGCGTTCGGCCTCGTCGAGGTGCTCCTCTTCGCAGTGGCCGTCTTCGTGTCCTTCCTCTACCTCTTGGCCAACGGAGCCCTGGACTGGGGCCCGGTCAACCAGGCCCGTCGCCTCTCGCCGATGGTGACGGCCGAGCGCACCTCCAGCACCACCGTGCGGCGCGTCGGGCTCGAGGGCCGCCTCGACCCGGGCGAGCCGGAGGTGGCCGCGTAGTGGGCTGGGACGTCAGCGAGGGCCTCGAGGGCCTCGACCACAACTTCCTCACCGGCAAGCTCGAGGACCTGGTGAAGTGGGCCCGGCGCATGTCGGTCATGCCGGCCACGTTCGGCCTGGCCTGCTGCGCCATCGAGATGATGGGCGCCGGCGGACCCCACTACGACCTGGCCCGGTTCGGCATGGAGACCTTCCGAGCCTCCCCCCGGCAGGCCGACCTCATGATCGTCGCCGGTCGGGTCAGCCAGAAGATGGCCCCGGTGCTGCGGCAGATCTACGACCAGATGATGGAGCCCAAGTGGGTCATCAGCATGGGCGTGTGCGCGAGCAGCGGTGGGATGTTCAACAACTACGCCATCGTCCAGGGCGTCGACCAGATCGTCCCCGTCGACGTGTACGCACCCGGCTGCCCGCCCGGCCCCGAGACCCTCCTCCACGCCATCAACACGCTGCACGAGAAGATCCGTGACGGCGAGCTGACGCGACGCAAGCCGGGCACCGGGCTGGGCCTGCACGTCGACCAGGTCGACGGCCAGCGCAGCAACCAGCCGGTCGCCCTTCCGAGCGCTGGGTCCCGCTGATGGGCGAGGAAACGGCCGTCGAGGAGGCCGCCGCGCCCGAGGCCGACGCCGGCCCTGAGCTCCTGCACGGCGTGCCTGTCACCTTCCCGCACGGCGACACCGTGCTGCACCCGGAACGAGACGATCTGCCGCAGCTCGTGCGCACGTTGCGCGACGACGCTGGCTACCTCATGTGCCTCGACGTCACCGGGGTGGACTACCTCACCTACGAAGGTGATCGCGGTCTCCCCGGCGGCATCGGGCCGGAGCGCTTCGAGGTCGTCGTGATCCTCATGTCCCACGCCGAGCGCAAGCGCGTCCGGATCCGCGTCCAGGTGCCCGAGTCCGACCCGACATGCCCGTCGCTCTTCGACGTCCACCCGGGCACGGAGGCGATGGAGCGCGAGGTCTACGACATGTTCGGCGTCGCCTTCAGCGGCCACCCCGACCTGACCCGCATCCTCATGCCGGAGGACTGGGAGGGGTACCCGCTCCGCAAGGACGAGACGATCGGGCACATCCCGGTCCAGTTCAAGGGGCCGTCCGATGCCCGCTGAGGCCGCACCCGTGCGCCCGTCGGGCATCGCCACGTCAGAGGGCTCCCAGGAGATGGCGTCCCGGTCCTCGGCTGGCGCCGACGAGCTCCTCCGCGAGCTGGGCGCCACGCTGCGCCTGTCGGAGGCCGAAGCGTCCGACCTCGTGGGCGAGGGCCCGTCCGAGGACCAGACGATGATCATCAACATGGGGCCCCAGCACCCGAGCACCCACGGTGTGCTGCGCCTCATGCTCGAGCTCGAGGGCGAGACGGTCCTGCGCACCAAGCCCATCGTGGGCTACCTGCACACGGGCATGGAGAAGACGGGCGAGGACCTCACCTTCCTCCAGGGCGCCACGAACGTGACGCGAATGGACTACGCGTCGCCCCTCTTCAACGAGCTGGCCTTCTCGCTCACCACCGAGAAGCTGCTGGGCATCGCTGACGACATCCCGTTGCGAGCCCAGTGGATCCGGATGCTCCTCACCGAGGTCAACCGGATGACGAGCCACCTCCTCTTCCTCGCCACCAACGGCATGGACCTCGGGGCCGTCTCGATGATGCTGTACGGCTGGCGGGACCGGGAAGAGGGCCTGCGCCTGCTCGAGAAGATCACCGGCCTCCGGATGAACCACAACTACATCCGCCCGGGCGGCGTCGCAGCCGACCTGCCCGACGGCTGGCGGGACTCCGTGCTCCACTTCGTCGACAACATCCCCGAGAGCCTCGACGAGTACGACGTGCTGCTGACGGGCCAACCCATCTACCGCGAGCGGCTTCAGGGCGTCGGCGTCATCACAGCCCAGGAGGCCATCTGCCTCGGGGCCACCGGGCCCATCCTCCGATCCACCGGCGTCCCGTGGGACCTCCGGCGCGACCTTCCCTACCTGCAGTACGACAAGGTCGAGTTCGACGTGATCGTCGGCAGCTACGGCGACTGCTTCGACCGCTACTCGATCCGCCTCAACGAGATCCGCGAGTCGATAAGCATCGTGTACCAGATCCTGGATCAGATGCCCCCGGGCGACTACCGGATCCAGGACAAGAAGGTCACACCGCCGCCGCGGGCTCGCATCGACGAGTCGATGGAGGCCCTGATCCACCACTTCAAGATCTTCACCGAGGGCTTCAAGGTGCCCGAGGGGGAGGCGTACTGCGCAGTGGAATCGCCCCGCGGCGAGCTCGGCTGCTACATCGTCAGCGATGGCACTGCGAAGCCGTACCGCATGCACATACGGGGTCCGAGCTTCGTGAACCTGCAGACGCTTCCCCACATGATGCGAGGCGGGCTGATCGCCGACGCTGTCGCAGTGATCTCCTCGGTCGATCCGATCATGGGCGAGGTCGACCGCTGATGGCCCGGCTGAGCGAGCCCAACCTGCGCACCGCGCACGAGGTCATCGGGCGCTATCCACGCCCCAAGTCGGCGCTCATCCCGCTGCTGCACCTGGCTCAGGAGCAGGACGGCTACGTCGCCGAGGACGCCATGGAGCACATCGCCGAGCTCCTCGGGGTGACCCCGGCCGAGGTCGTCGGCACCTGCTCGTTCTACGAGATGTTCAAGCGCGAGCCCGTAGGCGACTACCTCGTCAACGTGTGCACCAACATCGCCTGCATGCTCGTGGGCGGCGAAGAGCTCCTCCATCACATCGAAGAGCGGCTCGGGATCAAGCCCGGGAGCACCACCTCTGACGGCACCTTCACCCTCGAGGACGTCGAGTGCATCGCCGCCTGCACCGAGGCTCCCTGCCTGCAGGTGAACTACCGGTACTTCTCCAAGGTCACCCCGGCCGACGCCGACGCCCTGCTCGACGATCTCCGCCAGGGCCGGCGGGCCACCGAGGTGCCCAAGCACGGCGTGCTCGCCCGCATCCGCCAGCAGATCCCAGCCGACCGACGAGCCGGCAACGCCGTGCCCGGTCAGGCCACCGAACCCGCCTGGCACCGCACCGCGGCCCCGGCCGACGGAGGGGCGGGCTGATGGCCGTCACCGACGCCAAGCCGATCATCACCAGTCGCTTCGGCCACGACGACAGCCACACCCTCGAGCGCTACCTGGCCACGGGCGGTTACGACGGGCTGAAGGCTGCACTCGCCAAGGCGCCCACCGAGGTGGGCGACGAGGTGAAGGCAGCCAGCCTCCTCGGGCGAGGCGGTGCCGGGTTCCCAGCCGGCACGAAGTGGGGCTTCTGCCCGGCCGGTGTGTGGCCCCGGTACCTCGTCGTCAACGGCGATGAGTCCGAGCCCGGCACCTACAAGGACCGCCTCCTCATGGAGCGCGACCCCCACCAGCTCATCGAGGGCGTCCTCATCGCGTGCTACGCCATCGGCGCAGCCCAGGCCTTCCTCTACGTCCGGGGTGAGATGGCCCTGGCCCAGGAGCGGATCGCGGCGGCGCTCAACGACGCATACGCGGCGGGCTACGTGGGCCGGAACATCCTGGGCTCGGACTTCTCGGTCGACATCGTCCTGCACTGGGGAGCGGGCGCCTACATCGTCGGTGAGGAGACGGCCCTCATCGAGTCCCTAGAGGGCAACCGGGGCATGCCGCGCCTCAAGCCGCCCTTCTTCCCGGCCGCCAAGGGCCTCTACCTGCAGCCCACCGTCGTGAACAACGTGGAGACCCTCGCCAACCTGCCGTGGATCCTCACGAACGGCGGTGCTCGCTTCGCCGAGCTGGGTGCCGAGGCGAGCCGCGGCACTCGCATGTTCGCCGTGTCGGGCCACGTGAGGAACCCCGGGGTGTACGAGGTGGAGTTCGGGGTCACGACCTTCCGCGACCTCATCTACGCCCCCGTGTACGGCGGTGGCATCCGGGACGGCAACGACCTGAAGGCCTTCATCCCGGGCGGCGCATCCGCCCCCTGGTTCTACGAGGAGCACCTCGATCTGCCCCTCGAGGCCGGTGCGGTCGGGGCCGCAGGCTCGATGCTCGGCTCGGGCGCCATCGTCGTCATGGACAGCACCACTGACGCGGTGAAGGCCGCCTGGCGGGTCGTCCGCTTCTTCGCCCGGGAGTCCTGCGGCAAGTGCACGCCTTGCCGCGAGGGCACCTCGTGGCTGGAGAAGGTGCTGCGCCGCATCCTCGACGGCGAGGGCCGGCCCGAGGACGTCGGCGTCCTGCTCGACGTGTGCGACAACATCAGCCCAGGCATCGCCTGGCCGCCCAAGCAGACCACCATCTGTCCGCTCGGCCCGTCCGCCGTGTCGCCCATCGCCTCGGCCGTCGTCCGCTTCAAGGACGAGTTCATCGCCTACTGCGGCGGCACGGCCGACTCGCCGGTGCCCATCAACGGCAAGGCCTACCTTCCGATGCCCACCCGCAAGCCGAGCGAGGCCGCCGGTGTCTGATCCGCAGACGCCGGCCGAGGCCGTCGTCCTCACCATCAACGGCAAGCAGATCGAGGCCCGCCCGGGCGAGCTCGTCATCGAGGCAGCCGAGCGCACCGGCACCTACATCCCGCGCTTCTGCTACCACCCGCGCCTCGAGCCGGTCGGCATGTGCCGTATGTGCATCGTCGAGATCGACACCGGGCGGGGCCCCGCCCTCCAGCCGTCCTGCATGATCCCGGTTGCTCCCGACATGGTCGTCGACACCGAGGGCGAGGTGACGAGAAAGGCCCAGGACGGCGTCCTCGAGTTCCTGCTCATCAACCACCCTCTCGACTGCCCGGTCTGCGACAAGGGCGGCGAGTGCCCCCTCCAGGACCAGACCCTCTCCTACGGTCCCGGCGAGAGCCGCTTCATCGAGGAGAAGCGGCACTTCGAGAAGCCGATCCCGATCAGCGACCTCGTTGCCCTCGACCGGGAGCGCTGCATCCTCTGCGATCGCTGCACGCGCTTCGCCAGCGACGTGGCTGGCGACACGCTGATCCACTTCCAGGACCGCGGCAACCAGACCCAGGTCAACACGTTCCCCGACCACCCCTTCGCCAGCTACTTCAGCGGCAACACCGTGCAGATCTGCCCGGTCGGGGCGCTCACCGCGACGCCTTACCGCTTCAAGGCCCGGCCATGGGACCTCGACCAGGTGGAGAGCACCTGCACCACCTGCGCCGTTGGGTGCCGAACCCTCGTGCAGTCCAGTCGCAACGAGATCCTCCGCTACCAGGGCGTCGACATCGACCCCGTGAACTGGGGCTGGCTCTGTGACAAGGGCCGCTTCGGCTTCCAGTCCATCAACAGCAGCGAGCGCCTGGGTACGCCCCTCGTCCGCGAGGGAGACTCGTTGGTGCCGGTGGCCTGGGGTCCGGCCCTGTCGAAGGCCGTGGCTGCCATCCGTGACGCCGACCCGAGCCGGGTGGCCATCCTCGGCGGGGCCCACCTCACGAACGAGGACGCCTTCGCCTGGGCCAAGCTGGCCAAGGGCGTCATCGGCACCGACAACGTCGACGCCCAGCTGGGCGACGGGCTTCCCGCCGAGGTCCTGCTCGGTCTGCCTCGGGCCACGATCGACCAGGCCTGCTCGGCCGGTGGCACCGTGCTTCTCATCGGTCCGGACCTGAAGGAGGAGCTGCCGGTCCTCTTCCTGCGCCTCCGCCACGCTGTGCTGAAGGACGGCGTCACCGTGGTCGAGGTCGCCCCGCGCCGCTCCTCGGTGTCCGACCTGGCCGCGGCCACGCTCCTGCATCGACCCGGTGCCGAGGGCGAGCTCTTGGAGGCCCTCCTAGCCGGCAGCAGCGAGCGCGAGGTCGCAGGGATCGAGCCCGAGGCCATCGCGGCGGCGGCCGCCCTCCTCCAGAAGGGTCCGGTCACGGTCATCCTCGGTCGGGCCAGCATCGCGGACTCCGGCGCCGGCGCGGTCGCTGCCGCGGCCGCCATTCACGCTGCCCACCCCGAGGTCGGCTTCCTCTCCGCGCTGCGCCGGGCGAACGTGCACGGCGCCCTCGACATGGGCCTGGCCCCGGGGATCCTGCCCGGGCGCACCGACCTGGCCTCCGCCGGGAGCTGGTACCGGGACGCCGGTTGGACCAACGTGCCCAGCGAGCGGGGCCTCGACGCCACCGGGATCCTGCAGGCCGCCGCAGCGGGCAAGATCGACGTGCTCGTCCTGCTCGGCTCCGACCCCTTGTCGAGCTTCCCCGACACAGCGCTGGCCACCAAGGCCGTCGCCGGGGCTCGCACCGTCATCGCCGTCGAGCAGTTCCTGACCGCCGCCGCCTCCCAGGCCGATGTCGTCTTCGCGGCCGCGGGCTGGACCGAGGTGGACGGCACCACGACGAACATCGAAGGACGGATCAGCACCGTCGCCCGCAAGATCACTCCACCAGGCACCGCCCGCTCCGACTGGATGATCGCCGCTGAGCTGGCCCGCCTCCTCGGGACAGACCTGGGCGTGACCTCGGTCGAGGAGATCTGGACCGAGATCGAGGCTCTTGCCCCGAGCCACGCCGGCCTGACGTGGGACGACCTCCACAGCCAGGCCGCCCGCGACGGCGTCGTCGTTCCGTTGCAGGACGGCATCCCGACGCCCGCGCCCGACGAGATCTCCTCCACGGAGGGGGCAGCGCCGAGCGACGGGGCCCTCGAGGGTGGTGCTGTCGCTGCGTCGGGCGTCGCACCCGAGGCGGGCGAGGGTGCGGTCGACATCGAGGCGGCCGACTCCGACGCCGAGGCCGAGACCGCGGAGGCCGAGGCCCAAGCGGCCCAGTCGGAGGCCGAGCAGGCGGTGGCCGAGGACACCGAGACCGTCGAGCCCAAGGGACCGCTCCCCCCGGCCGTGCTCTCGTTCCAGGCTCCAGCGACCTCCGGCCCGCCGGCGCCCGACGCCTACTCTCTGCGCCTCGTGGCGACCCGGAAGCTCTATGACCAGGGCACGGCCACGCAGCACTCTCCCGCCCTCGCCGTGCTGGGCAGCGAGAGCAGCGTGCGACTCCATCCGCACGACTTCGACCGCGTCGGGATCGACGCTGGCTCCTCGGTGACGATCACATCGGCTTCGGGTGCCATCAAGCTCCCCGCCGTGCCTGACGCGGGTGTGCCCAAGGGCTCCGCGGCCGTGCTCGTCAACCAGGAAGGGCCCGTGGTGGGCACCCTGATCGACGCCAGCGCGGTGGTCACCGACGTGAAGCTGGAGCGGGCATGAACGTGCTCGCCCTCGATCCGCTTCTGGTAGGCGACATCGACTTCGGCATCGTGGCCATCGTGCTGCTGAAGGTGGTGCTCGCCTTCGTGCTGCTGCTCGTCGCCGTCATGCTCATGATCTGGTTCGAGCGCAAGGTCCACGCCGACATGAGCAACCGCATCGGTCCCAACCGGGCCGGTCCCTTCGGCATCCTCCAGACGCTCGGAGACGGCATCAAGTTCTTCTTCAAGGAGGACCTGATCCCCGACCGGGCCGACCGCAGGATGTTCATCCTGGCTCCGTTCCTCTCGATGGTCCCGGCCTTCCTCGTGTTCTCCGTCATCCCCATCGGCGGGGTCTTCTCGGAGGAGAAGCAGGGCGCGGTCAAGATCTTCGGTCACCACACCTTCCTCCAGCTGGCCGATCCGCCCATTGGCGTGCTCCTCATCCTCGCCTCCTCGGCCATCGCCGTTTACGGCGTGATGCTCGCGGGCTGGTCCTCGGGCTCGAAGTACCCGCTGCTCGGCTCGGTGCGGGCCACGGCCCAGATGGTGTCCTACGAGGCTGCCCTCGGGCTGTCGGTCGTCACCGTCGTCCTCCTGGCTGGCTCGCTGTCCACCCATGAGATCGTGATGAGCCAGGCCGGGGAGGGCTTCGGCGGCCTCATACCGCGCTGGAACATCGTCGTGACCGGCCTCGTGCCGTTCGTCATCTTCGTGATCGCCGGCACGGCCGAGCTGAACCGACCGCCGTTCGACCTCGTGGAGGCCGAGCAGGAGCTGGTCGGCGGGTTCCACACCGAGTACTCCTCCATCCGCTTCGCCCTCTTCTACCTGGCCGAGTTCATGAACACCGTCACCATGTCGGCGATCATCGTCACGCTCTTCCTGGGCGGCCCAGCCGGTCCGACCTTCTTCGGGCCCGACTGGATCTGGGGGCCGATCTGGTTCCTCGGCAAGCTCGTCATCTTCCTCTTCATGTTCGTGTGGTTCCGGGCCACGCTCCCGCGGTTCCGCTACGACCAGCTCATGGATCTCGGGTGGAAGGTGCTCATCCCGCTCGCCCTCGGCTGGCTCCTCCTGCTCGCAGCCATCAACGTGGCGCGCGACGAAGACTGGAACCTGCCTCTCGTGGTTGGAGTCGGGTTCGTCGCCATGCTCGCCGCCTACGCCGGGCTCATGGCTGCCATACGGGCCGCCCAGCGACAGCGAGCCCTCACCACCGAGGGGGTGGAGCAGTAGTGGGCTACCTCGAGGGCTTCCGCGTCACCTTCGGCAAGATGTTCAAGGGCACGCGCTCGGGCCGGACCGTCACCGTCCCGTACGTCAAGGACTCCGGCCCCAAGCGCGAGAAGGCCATGCGCCTGCACGGTCGCCACGTGCTCAACCGGTACGAGGACGGCATGGAGAAGTGCATCGGCTGCGAGCTGTGCGCGGGCGTCTGCCCGGCCCGCTGCATCTACGTGCGCGGTGCCGACAACCCGCCCGACGACCCGGTGTCGCCGGGCGAGCGCTACGGCTTCGTCTACGAGATCAACTACCTCCGCTGCATCCACTGCGACCTGTGCGTCGAGGCGTGCCCCACCGAGGCCATCACCGAGACGAAGCTGTTCGAGTTCTCCTTCACGAACCGCCAGGACGCCATCTACACGAAGGACGACCTCCTCGTCGGTGACGACGGGCTGCCGCAGCAGCACCCATGGGAGGACTGGTCCGACCTCGAGAAGGTGGCCGGAGACTCCTCCGCATGGGTCCGGGCCACCGCCCCCTCAGGATCGGCCGCCTACGAAGGCGTCGTCGCCTGGTCGGGCGAGCTCGGCTTCGGGGTGAAGGCCCCCGAGCAGGGCCAGCGAGCCGAGGAGACCGCACCGGCCGACGCCGAGCCCGACGAGCACGACCACTCGCATGACGATGGAGGGCACCACTGATGGTGGAGCTGCTCGTGTTCGCCGTGGCCGGGGCCGTCTGCCTCGGCGGCGCCGTCGGCGTGGTGCTCAACAGCAACCCCGTGCATGCCGCCTTGTCGCTCGTGGCCACTCTCTTCGGCATCGCGGTGCTGTTCGTCGCCCAGGAGGCGCACTTCCTCGCCGCCGTGCAGATCATCGTCTACGCCGGCGCCATCGTGATCCTCTTCCTCTTCGTGCTCATGCTGCTCGGCGTCGACCAGGCCGAGGACCTCTCGATCGAGCCCCTACGGGGCCACCGGATCGCTGCGCTCGTGGTTGGGCTGGGGATCCTCGCCCTGCCCCTCCTCGCCATCGCCTCCACCGACGGCGAGGCCACCGGCGCCCGACCTGCGGCGGACGCCACGAACCGGGTCGAGGCCGGCGTGGTCGACATCGACCAGCTCGGGAGGTCGCTCTTCACCGACTACCTCTTCGCCTTCGAGATCACCTCGGTGCTGCTCGTCATCGCCGTGATCGGCGCCGTCGTCCTGTCGAGGAAGGTCAAGCGGGCCGAGTACGTCGACGACCCCCTCGTCCCGGCCGAGCAGACCGATGGCGAGCCAGCCCCCGAGACCACTGGAGCCGACGCCTGATGCTCGCCGTCGCTGAGGTCACGCCCGCCTGGTACCTCGTGCTGGGAGCGCTGCTGTTCACGGTGGGCGCCGTCGGCCTTCTCGTCCGCCGCAACCCGCTCGTGATGTTCATGTGCGTCGAGCTCATGCTCAATGCCGTCACGCTCACGTTCGTGACGTTCTCCCGCATGCTCGACGACGTCCACGGGCGAACGGTCGTCGTGTTCGTCCTCGTCGTGGCCGCGGCCGAGGTCGTCATCGGCCTCGGGATCATCGTGGCTCTCCTCCGCAAGCACCCCACGGCCACGGCCGACGACCTGAACGTCCTCAAGGGCTAGGCACTCCGATGCTCGATCTCGTCTGGCTCATCCCCGCGCTGCCGCTCGCCGGCTTCCTGCTGCTCCTCGTCGCCGGTCGCCGTCTCGGTGAGCCCCTCGCCGGCTGGGTGGCCACGCTCGCCTCCGGCGGTGCCTTCGTGGCCACCTGCATCGTCTTCGCCGGCCTCGTCGCCGAGGACCACCACGACCGCCACCACGTCCTGACCCTGTTCGAGTGGCTTCCGGCTGGCGGGTTCAGCGTCGACGTCGGGTTCCTGGCCGACCCTCTCTCGATAACGATGGCCCTGTTCGTGACAGGGATCGGCACGCTGATCCACCTGTACTCGATCGGCTACATGCACGGGGACCCTGCGTTCTCGAAGTTCTTCCTCTACCTGAACCTCTTCGTGTTCTCGATGCTGATGCTCGTGCTGGGGGACAACCTCCTCATCACCTTCCTCGGGTGGGAGGGCGTCGGGGCTTGCTCGTACTTCCTCATCTCCTTCTGGTTCGGCAAGGACGAGAACGCGGCGGCCGGCAAGAAGGCGTTCATCACGAACCGCATCGGGGACTGGGGCTTCATGGTCGCCATGTTCCTCACCTTCGCCACGGTGGGCTCGCTCAGCTACTCCACCCTCGCCGAGCGGGCGCCGGAGATGGCACCCGTCACCGCCACCGCCATCGCCCTGCTCCTCTTCGTCGGGGCCTGCGGCAAGTCGGCCCAGCTTCCGCTCTTCGTGTGGCTTCCCGATGCGATGGCGGGCCCCACACCGGTCTCGGCCCTGATCCACGCGGCCACCATGGTGACGTCAGGCGTCTACCTCATGACCCGGGTCAACCCGATCCTCGCCGCCGGCTACGACTGGGCCCCGGACGTCATCGCTTGGGTCGGCGTGCTCACCGCCCTCTTCGCAGCCACGATCGCCGTCGCCCAGACCGACATCAAGAAGGTGCTCGCCTACTCGACCGTCAGCCAGCTCGGCTACATGTTCCTCGCCGTCGGCACCGGCGCCTACGTGGCCGCCATCTTCCACATGATCACCCACGCCTTCTTCAAGGCCCTGATGTTCCTGGGGTCGGGCTCGGTCATCCACGGCATGCACGACGAGCAGGACATGCGCCGCATGGGAGGGCTCCGCCGGTTCATGCCCGTCACCGCAGCCACGTTCATCGTGGGCTGGCTGGCCATCGCCGGTGTGCCACCCTTCGCCGGGTTCTGGTCGAAGGACGAGATCCTGATCTACGCCTACGACGCCAACCCGGCCCTCTGGGCCATAGGTCTCGTCACGGCGCTCCTCACGGCCTTCTACATGAGCCGTCAGGTCTTCATGGTCTTCTTCGGGGAGCCTCGTTGGAACGACAAGGACGAGCACCCTGTCCACGACAGCGACGACGATGCCTCCGCCGCGGTCGCAGCGACGGACCACCCTCAGCCGCATGAGTCGCCTTGGCTCATGACCGTGCCGCTCGTCGTGCTGGCCGGCCTGGCCATGGTGGGCGGCGGGCTCAACCTGCCCTTCACCCCCGACCTGCACTTCCTCGGCCACTGGCTCGAGCCCGTTCTCGAGGGCAACGAGGCCCACATCGACGTGGCCACCGGCACGAAGGTCGGGCTGGCCGTGATCGCTGTGCTGGCCGGCCTCGTAGGCATCGCCCTCGCCGCCCGCGTCTACCTCCAGCAGCGCATCCGGCCTGTCGAGCCGCAGATCCTGGCCGACGGCTGGCGCTACGACAGCACCATCTCGGCCGTCGTCGACGGCCCTGGCCGAGCGGCCTTCCAGGCCGTGGCCGACTTCGACAGCACCGTGGTGGACGGCGCCGTGAACGGCGTGGCCTCGCTCGTGCAGAGCGGCGGCCGTGAGCTGCGCACCGCCCAGACCGGCTACGTCCGCACCTACGCCCTCGGCGTGGCTGTGGGCGTGGTCGCCCTCCTCGGCTACTTCCTGACTCGAGTCACCTTCTGACCATGCTGACGTCCACCCTCGCCAGCGAAGGCGCGCACGCCGTCGCCTCCTCCCCCTTGACGGCGGCCATCGTCGTGCCCTTCCTGGGCGCCGTCGCCGTGGCCCTCACACCCAAGGGACGCACCGAGCTGCACCGCCTGGTAGCCCTGCTGTTCGCGGCTGCGAGCGGCGCCATCGCCGTGTGGCTGATGGTCGCCTTCGACGTGCACGACGCCGGTTTCCAGTTCGAGGTCGAGCGCTCCTGGATCTCCGACTTCGGGATCTCCTGGCATGTCGGGGTGGACGGGATCTCGTTGTTCCTCGTCGTCCTGTCGGGCCTGCTCTTCCCCCTGTCGATCCTGGCCGTGACGCCCCATCACGACCCGAAGCAGTACTACGCCTGGCTCCTCGTCCTGCAGGGCGGGTGCATCGGCGTGTTCTGCGCCCTGGACCTGTTCCTCTTCTTCGTCATGTTCGAGATCGTCCTCGTGCCGATGTACTTCCTCATCGGTGGCTGGGGCTACGCGGAGCGCATCTACGCAGCGCTGAAGTTCTTCCTGTTCACGATGTTCGGCTCGGCCCTGATGCTCGTCGGGATCGTGGCCCTCGCCTTCCTGCACCGCGACGGCCTCCGCGACGACAACCAGGCCGCCGTCGCCGTGGTCCAGGCCGAGGCCGAGGCTCAGATCGCCGAGGTGGCGGCCGAGGCCCAGGGCCTCGACCCGAACGACCCCGCCAGCCAGGCCGTGTTCGAGGACCTGTCGGCCCAGATCGACGCCATCAACTCCGAGGCGGCGGCGGCGTCAGCTGAGCTCAGCGAGCCGTCGCTCGACTTCGACCTCGTCACGATCGCCGAGTCCCAGCACGTCGAGGACACCTCCACAGGGGCCAGCCCCTTCGACTGGGGCGCCGCACGCTGGCTGTTCCTCGCCTTCGCACTCGCCTTCGCGGTGAAGGTCCCGCTCTTCCCGCTCCACACCTGGCTGCCCGACGCTCACACGCAGGCCCCGACCGCGGGGTCGGTGATCCTGGCCGGCGTCCTGCTGAAGCTGGGCACGTACGGCTTCGTGCGCTTCGGCCTCTACCTGTTCCCTGAGGCCACCGTCTTCTTCGCTCCGGGCCTCGTGACCCTCGGCGTGGTGGGGATCCTCTACGGCGCCGTGGTCGCCGCGATGCAGAAGGACCTGAAGCGGCTGGTGGCCTACTCCTCGGTGGCTCACCTCGGCTTCATCGTGCTCGGCACGTTCGCCCTCACCACCCAGAGCATCCAGGGCGGAGTCCTCCAGATGGTGAACCACGGCATCTCCACCGGCGCCCTCTTCCTTCTCGTCGGCATGATCTACGAGCGCCGCCACACCCGGGAGATCGCAGCCCTCAGGGGCCTCCAGAAGTCGGCCCCGATCTTCGCCGGCGTGTTCATGCTCGTCATGCTCAGCTCGATCGGCCTGCCCGGCCTCAACGGGTTCGCGGGCGAGTTCCTCATCCTCGTCGGGTCCTTCCTCACCCGGCGCTGGTGGGCCGTGGCCGCGGCCGCCGGCGTCATCCTTGCCGCCATCTACCTCCTGTGGGCCTACCAGCGGGTTTTCCACGGCGAACCGGACGAAGAGAACGCCACCTTCCCCGAGATGACCTGGCGCGAGGGCCTCGTCATGGCTCCGCTGCTCGGACTCATCGTGTTCCTCGGCGTGTATCCCAAGCCCGTCCTCGAGCGCATCGAGCCCGCGGTCGACCGCTTGGTGGCCCACATCGAAGATCACTCCGACTACGTGCAGCCGGAGGTGGCCACTGTGGGTAGCGGGTCCGAGGGCACCGAGCACGCGGAGGAGGGGGAGTGATGCTGTCCCTGCTCGCCTCGATCGCCCAGCCCCTCGAGGACACACCGGACCCGATCGAGCGGGTGTCCGTCGCCTGGTCGGCAGTGGCGCCGGTGCTCGTGCTCGTGGGCGGCGCCCTGCTGCTCCTGGCCGCTGATGCGCTGAAGAGCCGCCGTCCCTTGAACGGCAGCTACGCCCTCGTCACCACCGTGACCGCCGGCGGGGCCATCGCCTTCGCCATCCCGCTCTGGCAGAGGGTGCAGGACAGCGACAGGGGCCCGTTCTCCACGTTGAGCCAGGCCGTGGGGGTGGACGGGTTCTCCGTCTTCGCGACGGTCATCCTGTGCGCGTCGGTGATCCTCGGGGCGCTGCTCCTCGACGGCTTCCTGCGCCGCGAGGGGATGGACGGCGCCGAGCCCTACGTCCTCATGCTGCTCTCGGCTTCAGGCGGCGTGATCATGGCCTCGGCCAACGACCTCATCGTGCTGTTCCTCGGTCTCGAGATCCTGTCCCTCGCCGTCTACGTGCTGGCCGCCATGCACCTGCGCAAGACGACCTCGCAGGAGGCCGGCATCAAGTACTTCGTGCTCGGTGCCTTCTCCTCGGCCTTCTTCTTGTACGGCATAGCCCTCGTCTACGGCGGCACCGGATCGACCAACCTGGTCGACATCTCCACGTTCCTCACCACGACGGTCGTGGCCGACAACGGCCTCGTTCTCGCCGGCATCGCGCTCCTTCTGGTCGGCTTCGGCTTCAAGGTGGCCGCCGTGCCGTTCCACTTCTGGACGCCGGACGTGTACCAGGGGTCGCCCAGTCCGAGCGTGGCCTGGATGGCGTCGGGCGTGAAGATCGCCGGGTTCGCCGGGCTCCTCCGGGTGCTGTACCTCGGCTTCCCCACGTACCGCCTCGACTGGCAGCCGATCGTGTTCGCCATGGCCGCGGTGACCCTCGTGGTGGGCTCCTTTCTGGCTGTCGTGCAGACCGACGTCAAGCGCATGCTCGCCTACTCCTCGATCGCCCACGCCGGCTTCGTGCTCGTCGCCGTGCAGGCCGGCACCGAGGGCGGAGTGGAGGCGGCCCTCTTCTACCTGGCCGCCTACGCCTTCATGGTCGGCGGCAGCTTCGGGATCGTCACCGTGGTCGGTCGCAAGGGCGACATCGGGCACAGCCTCGACGACTACAAGGGACTGGCCAAGGACCGCCCCGTGCTCGCCCTGGCCTTCGCCCTGTTCCTGTTCGCCCAGGCCGGGGTGCCCCTGACCTCTGGGTTCTTCGCCAAGTTCTACGTGATCACCGCGGCCGTCGACGCCGGCTCGACCTGGCTGGCCGCCATCGCCATGGTCTCGTCGGTCGTCGCCGCCTTCCTCTACCTGCGCATCGTGGTGTCGATGTACATGGAGGCGGAGGAGGAGCGCGAGGCCCGCCGCATCCCCATCCCGTTCAGCGCCGGCCTGGCCCTGGCTGCCAGCGTGCTCGTCACCCTGGCTGTGGGCCTCTTCCCCGGCATCCTCTCGGGTCCCGCCGGCGACGCCACCCCTGTCCTGGTGGCCGAGATCGCCCCCGCCCCCGAGCCCGCCCCCGCTCCCTAGCCCGCCCCGCGTTCTGCCCAGAGCGCGAAATGATGCAAGGGATCGGGTCCGGCGGGCGTTGTACTGGCACGAGCCCCGACGCGGGCACCGACCAGAGGCAGGACGAGGATGGCCAAGCGGGCACGACGGGGGCGCAGGAAGGCGCTGGCGATCACGGCTGTCCTCGGTGGCCTGACTGCGGGTGGCGCCCTCTTCGTGGGCGGCGCCCTAGCCGCGCGTGACGCGGCCGACCTCGACGCCGATCTGACCGGCGTGACGACCTCGAGCACCTCCACGACGCTCGCGCCCACCACGACCGCTCCCACCACCACTACCTCACCTTCGACGACCACCACCACGGTGCCGCCGGCCGCGGCCGACGGCACCCTGGAGGAGGGCGAGGACGGCCCTGAGGTCAACCTCCTCCAGGCCCGGCTCACCGAGCTCGGCTTCTGGCTGGGCCAGCCCGACGGCGGCTACGGCCAGCTGACGCGCCAAGCCGTCATGGCCTTCCAGAAGGCCAACGGTCTCAGCCGTGACGGGGTAGCCGGCCCGGCCACCCTCGCCGCCCTCGAGACCGCCACCCGACCGGCACCGCTCGACCCGAGCGGAACCCACGTGGAGATCGACCTCGATCGCCAGATCCTGCTCGTCGTCCAGGACGGGCAGACCAGCTGGATCCTCAACACCTCCACCGGCAACGGTGAGGCCTACGCCGCGCCGGGTGGAGGCACGGCGGTCGCGTCCACGCCCAAGGGCAGCTTCACCGTCCAGCGCGAGATCGACGGCCTTCGCCACGCCCCGCTGGGAACGCTCTATCGCCCGAAGTACTTCCATGGCGGGATCGCCATCCACGGGGCTGGCTCGGTCCCGGCCCGGCCCGCGTCGCACGGCTGCGCCCGGGTCACGAACTCGGCCATGGACCTGCTCTGGTCATCCGGGGTCACGGCGATCGGGAACCCCGTGGTGGTGTACTGATGGGTGTGCTCACGCCTGCTCGCGGCACCCCGGCGGTCGTGTGGCCGCCGTCACCGCGAGGTGCGGTGCTGGCTCGGCCCGCCTTACGATCGAGCGACGCCCGCCCCCGACCGGCCGTCGTTCGCACCGGCCGACCGCTCCCCGGGGACCAGCAACCGATGCCGTCACCGCCTGTCACCAACCTCCCCGATGTCCAGCTCGTCGAGCTGGCCCGGCAGGGCGAGCGGCCCGCGTTCGACGCGCTGATCCGCCGGCACGACGACCGGATGCGCGGCCTCGCCTACCGGCTCCTCACCGACCGCCACAGCATGGACGACGCCCTCCAGGAGGCCTACCTCAAGGCGTACCGGGGGCTCGACCGCTTCCGGGCCGGAAGCGACTTCGGCACGTGGCTCTACCGCATCACCTACAACACCTGCATCGACGAGCTGCGCAAGCGCAAGCGCTCGCCGGTCACCACCGAGGACCCCACCGACCCGGTGTCGGCAAAGCCCGGGCCCGAGCGCGTCGTCACTGCGTCCGAGACGGTGCGCGCCGCTCTGGCCGAGCTGCCCGTGGACCAAAGGGTCACCGTCGTGCTCGTCGACGGCGAGGGCTTCGACCACCGGGAGGCAGCAGAGATCCTCGGCGTGCAGCCCGGCACGGTGGCCTCCCGCCTACATCGGGCCCGGGCCGCGCTGCGGCGCACCCTGGGGGAGGACGTCGGATGACCGGCAGACCCGTAGAGGACGATCCCTTCGTCCGCACCGCCCTCCAGCTGCTGCCCGTCCCCGCCCACGAAGACGACTTCTGGACCCGCCTCGGCTCGACCCTCGACGCCGAACCGGCCCGAGCGCGCCCGACGCTTCGCGCCGTGGCTGGGTCCTCGACCACAACCGAGCCGGCCGGCGCGGTCGCGCCCGTCGAGGCCGACGCGCCGATGCGGGTCGTCGAGCTGGAGCCCACCCGTCCGTTGGGACTGATGCCGCCGGGCGTCCGCAGGCGCTCCAACGCCGTGCTCTCCGCGGTCGCCGTGGCTGCGGCGGTGGTGGTCGTCGTCGCCGGGACCAGCCTCGTCCGCGAGCGGGCGGGCAGCCCTGCCCCCACCGACCAGGCCGCCGCGTCGTCCGAGACCCTGGCCGACCCCGCCCCGACGCCCACCTCGGTCACGGCCCTCACCGGCCCACGGGGTGGCGACCTGCCCACCGAGGCCGTCCTGACCTGGGTCGGGGCCCTGAGCTCTGGCGACCTGGATGCGGCTTGGGAAGCCATGGGTCCGGCCAGCCAGGCGCACTGGGGCTCGCAGTCGGCCTTCGAGGCCGAGGGCAGCGGCCTAGCCGAGGGATACGGGGCCTGGTCGTCGGCGGAGCCCGACGCGGTGCACGTCACGTCGCTCACCGCGAGCGGAGACGGCGAGGTGGTCGTCGTGACCCTCGTCGGTTCGGTCGAGCAGGAGGGCACGTTGAACCACCGGGCCGACGCCTTCCCGGTGCGGGTGGTCGCAGGCGAAGCTCACATCGAGCCCTTCGCCTTCGCCGGAGAGCTCGAGATCGTGGTGCCCGAAGGCGTGCCGAACGGCGGGGAGCGCCCGGTCGTGGGGAGCGACGAAGCGCTTGTCGTGATCGTGCCTCGAGGCGTCGAGGATCCCGTGATCCGGCTCGACGATGGTCCTGTGCTGACCTGCGGCGAGGCCGAGGGCACCGAGCTGACCGAGCTCGAGGACTCCCCCGGACAGCGCTGCGAGTACCGCCCCGAGGGCGGCATCGACCCCGGCGACCGGGTGCTCACCGTGGCCTTCCTCTCGGCCGACGGAACCGGGATCTCGGCCCAGTCGGTGCTGTTCGAAGCGGCCTGAACCGCCCCCAAGAGCCCGTTTCTCAGGGCCTGGCGGCCATCTTGGACCCTCGTTCAAGCCTTCACTAGGCTCCCCCGACGTGTCCGATCTCCTGCGCGACTACCTCACGGTGGCCATCTTTGGATTGGTCGGAGCGGGGTTGGTCGGGCTCCTGCTCGGAGTCGGTTCGCTGATCCGACCCACCCGTCCGGAAGCCGGGAAGTACATCAACTACGAGTCGGGCGTGGACCCGGTGGGCGCCGGGTGGGGCCAGAGCCAGGTCCGCTACTACATCTTCGCCCTGCTCTTCGTGATGTTCGACGTCGAGGCCGTGTTCATCTTTCCCTTCGCCACCCGAGTAGACGCCTACGAGTGGTTCGGTCTCATCGAGATGGCCATATTCATCGTGATCCTGGCCTTGGGGCTCCTCTACGCGTGGAAGAAGAAGGTGCTCCGATGGGCCTGAACCCGATGGCAGGAGCCTGATGGGCCTCGTCGAGAGCGGCAAGATGCCGAAGCCGCTCACCAAGCTCCTGAACCTCAGCCGCAAGTACTCGGTGTGGGCCTACCAGTGGGGCCTCGCGTGCTGTGCCATCGAGATGGGGGCGGCCTTCGCGTCCCCCCGCTACGACGTGATGCGCCTCGGCGTGATCCCGTTCCCGGCCAGCCCTCGTCAAGCCGACCTCGTCATCATCTCGGGCACGGTCACCGACAAGATCGTGCCCGCGATCCGTCGCCTCTACGAGCAGATGCCGGACCCGAAGTACGTCATCTCCATGGGCAGCTGCGCCAACACCGGCGGGCCGTACTGGGACAGCTACTCCGTCACGAAGGGTGTCGATCAGGTGATCCCCGTCGACGTGTTCGTCCCGGGCTGCCCGCCTCGCCCCGAGGCTCTCATCGAGGGCATCGTCCTGCTGCAGGAGCGCATCCAGAACGAGGACATGGCCGCGCGCTGGAAGGGCGAGAAGCACGGGGAGCCGATCGTCGTTGACTGACCAGACCACCGCTGACGCGCCCGCCGAGGAGGTCGCCCCCGAGGCAACCGGCGACGAGCGGCTCGACGCCATCGTGGCCACCTTCGCCGAGCACCTCGGTGACGCCGTCGTGGCCTCCCACGTGAAGCCGGGCCAGGGCCTCTGGATCCGGGTCGCCACCGACGCCTGGCCGACCGCGGCCGAGGTGGCTCGGGACAAGGCCGGCTTCAAGTGGTTCGACTTCATCTCCGCCATCGACTGGCTGCCCTCGCCCTACGGGCGATACGAGGACGCCACGGTCGACGTGCCCTTCCCGCCGCCGATGCCGGACCGGTCCTCCGCGGTTCCCGGGTACACCGGAGGCGACAGTCGCTTCCAGGTCCTGGCCTCGGTCGCTCAGGTCGGAACCGACCTGCGCATCCTCCTGAAGGCCGACGTGCCTGACGACGACCTTCGCATCGGCACCTGGGTCCGCACCTACGCCGGCGCCGCGTGGCACGAGCGAGAGACGCACGAGATGTTCGGCATCTCCTTCGAGGGCAACCCCGATCTGCGCAACATCTACCTCCCGACCGGGTTCGAGGGCCACCCCCTGCGCAAGGAGTTCCCGCTCCTCGCCCGGGTCGTGAAGCCGTGGCCGGGCATCGTCGACGTAGAGCCCATGCCCGGCGGCGACGAAGAGGAAGCCACCGACCCCGAAGCAGGTGAGGCATGACCGTGCTCACGGACGCTCAGCAGCTGGCGTATGCCAACACGCAGGCCGCCGACGGACGGCTCAACGTCGAGCTCGAGACCGACGACGGCATGACGCTGAACATGGGGCCGCAGCACCCGGCCACGCACGGCACGCTGCGCCTCGTCGCCCGCCTCGACGGCGAGCAGGTCACCTCCGCGGATGTGCTCTGCGGCTACATGCACCGGGGCTACGAGAAGCTCTGCGAGGTCCGGTCCTACCCGCAGGTCAACACGCTGGTGAACCGCATCGACTGGCTGGGCAGCTTCGCCAACGAGGTGCCGTTCATCCTGGCCGCCGAGCAGCTGATGGAGATCGAGGCGCCGCCGCGGGCCATGTGGATCCGCACGCTCTTCTTCGAGCTCTCCCGCATCGCCAACATCAGCCTCTTCATCGGCGATCTCGCCCTTCAGCTGGGGGCTCAGACACCCGCCTTCCTCGCCTTCCGCGACCGGGAGTTCGTGCTCAACCAGATCGAGTCCGTCACAGGAGGCCGCTTCCACCCGAACTTCGATCGCATCGGCGGCCTGAAGGACGACCTCCCGAAGGGCTGGATCGCCGACACCAAGGCCGCCATGGTCAGGCTCCGCGAGTTCTGCGACATCATGGAGGGCCTCGTCTACAAGAACGAGATCTTCGAGACCCGCACGCGTGGCATCGGCGTCATCCCGGCCCACGTGGCCCAGTCATACGGCCTGTCCGGCGCCAACCTGCGTGGCTCAGGCGTCGACTGGGACCTCCGGCGCGATGCCAACAACGGCCTGGCGTACGACCAGCTCGACTGGAAGGTCTGGACCCACCCCGACGGGGACTGCTTCTCCCGCTCCTGGGTGCGCCTGCAGGAGGTGCGCGAGGCGACGAAGATCGTCGACCAGCTCTGCGACGGCCTCCCCGCCGGGCCGATCATGGCCAAGGTCCCCCGCATCATCAAGGTGCCCGAGGGCGAGGCGTACGTCGCGACGGAGAACCCGCTGGGCCAGATGGGCTTCTACGTCGTCTCCAAGGGGGACACGGGCCCGTTCCGAGTCAAGATCCGCACCCCGAGCTTCAACAACATCTCGATCGTCCCGTGGCTGCTCCAGGGCGTCTACGTGCCCGACATCATCGCCATACTCGCCAGCCTCTACTTCATCCTCGGGGACATCGACCGGTGACGACAGGGATCCTGGCTCTCGACTGGGGAAACTACTGGCAGCAGTCGATCTTCCGCGTCGTCGGCGCGGCGGTGTTCGTGATCCTCGGCGCAGGCACGTTCGTCATCGCCTTCCTCTTCAAGATGATGAGCTACATGCAGAGCCGCCTCGGGCCCATGGAGGCCGGCCCGCACGGCACCCTCCAGCTCGTCGCCGAGGTGGGCAAGTGGCTGCAGAAGGAAGACCTGGTGCCAGACCGGGCCGATCCCGTCCTGTTCAAGATGGCGCCGTACATCGTCCTGGCCTCGACGTTCCTGCTCGCCGTGGTCATGCCGTTCGGCCCCGACGCCTACTTCACGAACCTCGACACGGGCATCTTCCTGGCCCTCGGCCTCTCGTCGATCTCGGTGATCGGGATCCTCGTGGCCGGCTGGGCCTCGTCGAACAAGTACTCGCTCATCGGCGGCCTGCGCGCCGCCGGCCAGCTGATCGCCTACGAGCTGCCGATGGTGCTCGCCGTCGTCGGCGTCGTGATGCAGGCCGGCACGCTGAACCTCCAGGGCATCGTCGCCGCCCAGCACGAGGGCGAGATCTTCGGCTGGGGCGGCATCGGCAACCCGTTCATCATCACCCAGCTCGTCGGCTTCGTGGTCTTCCTGATCGCCACCCAGGCAGAGCTGGCCCAGACGCCCTTCGACATGCCAGTGGCCGAGTCCGAGATCGTGACCGGCTACATGACCGAGTACTCCGGCATGCGATTCCTCCTGTTCTTCATCGGAGAGTTCGCCACGGCGGCCGTGTTCGCGGCGCTGGCCTCGACGCTCTTCCTGGGCGGCTGGGCCGTGCCCTTCGTCGACCTCGACGAGAACGTGATGAACGTCGTCGGGCCGATCGTGCTCCTCGTGAAGATGATGATCGTGGGCACGCTCATCTTCTGGGCCCGCTTCACGTTCCCGCGGTTCCGTGAGGACCAGCTGCAGGCCTTCGCCTGGAAGGCCCTCATCCCCATCTCGCTGGCCAACATCCTGGCCACCATGGTCCTGAAGGTGGCGTTCTGATGGCCCGCCCGCAGATTCCGCTCAAGGGCCTGTTCGCCGGCCTGAAGATCACCATGGGGATCTTCCTGAAGACGATGTTCCCGAAGCGGGGCATCAAGACGCTGATGCCGGCGCCCACGATCGGTGCCGTCACGGTGCAGTACCCCCACAAGAGCGGACCGGAGATCCCGGCTCCCCGGGCCCGGGGCGTCATCGCCCTCAAGTCCGAGAACTGCACGGTGTGCATGTTGTGCTCGCGCAGCTGCCCCGACTGGTGCATCTACATCGAGGGCCACAAGACCAAGGCGCCGCCCCGCCGCCCCGGGGGCAAGGAGCGCACCGTCAGCGCCCTCGACCGCTTCGACATCGACTACTCGCTGTGCATGTACTGCGGGATCTGCGTCGAGGTGTGCCCCTTCGACGCCCTCTTCTGGAGCCCCGAGTTCGAGTACTCAGAGCCCCGCCTCGCTGACATGCTCCACGACGAAGCCCGACTCAACGAGTGGATGGAGACCGTCCCCGACTTCGAGGCGTACGAGACCGGCTCCGACGCCAAGGTCAAGAAGGTCCCGCGCTGATGGTCGCCCAGAACGTCTTCTTCTACGTGATCGCGGCCGGGATCGTGTTCAGCGCGGTCCGCGTGGTGACCTCCCGGAACGTCGTCCACGCCGCTCTCTACCTCGTCGCCGTCCTGGCCGGCGTCGGCGCCCAGTACGTCTTGCTGACGGCCGAGTTCGTGGCCGCCACCCAGGTGCTCGTCTACATCGGCGCCATCGTCGTGCTCTTCCTGTTCGGCATCATGCTGACCCGCACGAAGATCGGCCGCGACCAAGAGCTCACCCACCGGAGCTGGTACGGCGGGCTGGCCACCTCGGTGATCCTCTTCGCGGTGCTGGCCTACGCCCTCGTCGACGAGTACGGCTGGAGCCGCACGCCGCTGCCTGCGGAGACCCGCATCGCAACCGTCGACGGGTCGAACACCGCCACGGTGAGCGACGCCGTGTTCGGCCAGTACCTCCTCCCGTTCGAGGTCATCTCCGTGCTGCTCCTCGCCGCCCTCGTGGGCGCCATCGTGCTGGCCCGGAAGGACTGACGTGGACGACCTGCTCCTCAACCAGTTCCTCATGCTCGGCGCCGTGCTCTTCTGCATCGGCGTGTACGGCGTCATCGCCCGCCGCAACGCGGTTCTGGTGCTGATGTCGATCGAGCTCATCTTGAACTCGGTGAACATCAACTTCGTGGCCTTCGGGGCCATGCACGGCTCGGCCTCCGGAGCCGTGTTCGCCTTGTTCGTCATCGCCATCGCCGCCGCCGAGGTCGGCGTCGGCCTGGCCATCGTCCTGCTCATCTACCGCAACAGCAAGAGCGTCGACCTCGACGACGTCGCGCAGATGAAGGGTTGACGATGCTCGAATCCGCCTGGGTCATCCCCCTCATCCCGACGGCGTCGTTCTTCCTGATCCTGCTGTTCGGGAAGCGCATGCCGAAGAAGGGCGCCGAGATCGGCATCACTGCCCTCGGCATCTGCTTCGCACTCGCCCTCGTGACGAACTTCCAGTGGTACGACCACGTCGACGCCGCCGAGCACGCAGCGGAGGAGCACGTCGTCGAGGAGGCCGAGCACTCCGAGGCTGGTGCGGCCCACGCGGCCGAAGAGGGCGACCACGCGGCCGAGGAGGGCGACCACGCGGCCGAGGAGGGCGACCACGCGGCCGAGGAGGGCGACCACGCCGAGGAGAGCGCGGCCCACGCCTCCGTCGAGCCCATCCAGGAGTCCTGGACCTGGTGGTCGAGCGGCGGCGTCGACTTCACCGTCGGCATGCTGCTCGACGGCCCGGCCGTGATGATGCTGTTCGTGGTCACGCTGATCTCTCTGCTCGTCCACGTGTACAGCACGGACTACGTCAACGGCGACCGCCGCTACACCCACTACTTCGCGTTCCTGTCGCTCTTCACGGCCTCGATGCTCGGCCTGATCATGAGCGAGAACACGCTCCAGCTGTTGACCTGCTGGGAGCTCGTGGGCCTGTGCTCGTTCGCTCTGATCGGCCACTGGTGGGAGGAGAAGCCGAACTCCGACGCGGCCCTCAAGGCCTTCATCACGAACCGCGTCGGCGACGTGGGCCTCATCTGCGGTGTGGTGATCCTCTTCTTCGCAGCCGACCAGAGCTTCGACATCCGCACGATCAACGAGATGGCCATCTCCGGTGACATCAGCCATCTAGCGCTGCTCGTCGCCTCGTGCTCGCTGCTCGCCGCAGTGATGTCGAAGTCGGGTCAGTTCATCCTCCACACCTGGCTCCCCGACGCGATGGCCGGACCGACGCCCGTGTCGGCGCTGATCCACGCGGCCACCATGGTCGTCGCCGGCATCTTCATGGTCGGGCGGCTGTACGGCGTGTTCTTCCAGGGCCTGTCGATCGGGACCTCGAGCATCAACCTGCTGGCGGTCGTCGGCGGCGTCACGGTGCTGGGCGGTGCCGGCCTGGCCTTCGTGCAGAACGACATCAAGAAGGTGCTCGCCTACTCCACCGTCAGCCAGCTCGGCTACATGGCCATGGCCCTCGGCGTGGGCGCATGGACGGCGGCCTTCTTCCACCTCTTCACCCACGCCATGTTCAAGGCGGGGCTGTTCCTCGGGTCGGGCTCGGTGGCCCACTCGGTGCACTCCTTCGACATGAAGCAGGACATGGGTGGCATGCGCCGGTTCATGCCCAAGACCTACGCGACCTTCCTGATCTGCACGGGCGCGCTCATCGGCCTGTTCCCTCTGGCCGGCTTCTGGTCGAAGGACGAGATCCTGGCCGGAGCATCCCAGCTTGGGGGCGACGGGTCGTACACCGCGTTCATGGTCGTCGGCATCCTCGGCGCGCTGATGACAGCGGCCTACATGACCCGGTGCGTGTACCTCACCTTCCACGGCGAACCACGGGGCAAGGCGGCTGACCCGCACCACCCACCGCACGAGTCGGGCCCCCGGATCGTCGTACCCCTCTACATCCTCAGCGGGCTGGCCGTCCTGGCCGGCCTGGTCAACCTCCCGAACACGGGCGCGCTGTCGTTCATCCCCGATTCCCTCGCCCTGCGCTTCGAGCACTTCTACGAGCCCAAGGGCGACTACTTCCCCTCGGTGCTCGGCACCTTCCACCACCCCGAGTTCGACCTGGGCATCGCTCTGGTGTCGACCGCGATCGGCCTGGCTGGCATCGGCCTGGCCTACGCCTGGTACTGGAAGCGGCTCGGCCCTCAGGGGATCACGAGCAGGAGCCGGCTGGCTCGGGCCGGGCACACGTTCCTCGTCGAGAAGTACTACCTCGACAAGCTCTACACCGACGTCATCGCCGGGAGCGTCAAGGGCCCGATCGCCCGGGCGGTCAACTGGTTCAACCAGCACGTCCTCGACGGTGTCGCCAACGGCGTCGGCGCGGGGGCTGTGGTCGGCGGACGCTTCGTCTACGACAAGATCGACCAGGGGTTGGTCGACAACGTGGTCAACGGCTCCGGGGCTGCTGCAGGGGGCAGCGGCCAGGGGCTACGCCGGATCCAGACCGGGCGCGTTCAGCAGTACGCCGCCCTCCTCTTCGCCGGCGCGGCGCTCCTCGCCGGCGTCTTCATCGCCTTCATCTAGCCGCAGGACCGAGAACGGACCATGGACAACAACCAATTCCTCACCGACTGGGGCCTGAGCCTCATCGTGTTCCTGCCGCTGGTGGGAGCGCTCGTGATGATGCTCCTCCCCAAGGCCGACGAGCAGATGCACAAGGTCGTGGCCCTGGTCGCCTCGCTGGCGTCAGCGGGCGTGGGCATCGCGGTCTTCGCCGACTTCGACTACGACCACGCCGACAAGCTCCAGTACGTCGTCGACAAGACCTGGATCGAGGTGATCAGCTCCCGGTACCTGCTCGGGCTCGACGGGATCTCCCTACCCCTGCTCGCCATGACGCTGCTGATCACGCCGCTCGTCATCATCTACAGCTGGAACCACTTCCCCGAGCCCAGGAACCCCAAGGCCTTCCTCATCCTGGTGCTCGTGCTGCACACCGGCATGCTCGGCTCGTTCGTGGCTCAGGACCTGATCCTCTTCTTCGTCTTCTTCGAGCTCGTGCTCCTGCCGATGTACTTCATGATCGGCGTGTGGGGCGGCGAGAACCGGCAGTACGCAGCCATCAAGTTCTTCCTCTTCACGCTGTTCGGCTCGGCTCTGATGATCGTCAGCTTCCTCGCCGTGTTCTTCGTGACGGGCGGCGAGAGCTTCTCGATGGTCGAGCTGGCCAAGGGTGTGGCCGAGCGCAACGCCTCGGGCGACCTGGCCCTCAGCACCCAGGTCCTGATCTTCGGCGGCATGTTCATGGGCTTCGGCATCAAGGTGCCGATCTTCCCGTTCCACACGTGGCTGCCCGACGCCCACACCCAGGCCCCCACGCAGGGGTCGGTGATCCTGGCCGCCGTGCTCCTCAAGCTGGGCACCTACGGCTTCATCCGGGTGGCCCTGTTCATCCTGCCCGAGGCGGCCGTCGAGTGGGCACCCTGGATCGGCCTCCTCGCCGTCATCGGGATCATCTACGGCGCCCTTGGCTGCCTGGCCCAGACCGACATGAAGCGGCTGATCGCGTTCTCGTCGGTGGCCCACATGGGCTTCGTGATGCTCGGCATCGCCACCCTCACCGACTTCGGCCTCAACGCCGCCCTCTTCGGGATGGTCGCCCACGGCCTCATCACCGGCATGCTCTTCTTCATCGCCGGGTCCGTGAAGGATCGGTACCACACCCTCGAGATCAAGCGGCTCGGCGGCCTGCTCCTGAAGGCCCCGAAGCTGGGCTGGATCCTCGGGTTCTGCGTCATGGCGTCGCTCGGCCTGCCCGGCCTGGCCGGCTTCTGGGGCGAGTTCCCGGCCATCCTGGCCGCCTACAACCCGGCCCCGGGCCTGCCCGAGGAGATCTTCCGCGTCTACATGGTGGTGGCGGCCATCGGCACCGTCCTCGCCGCTGGGTACCTCCTCTGGCTCTACCAGCGCACGACGTTCGGCACGACCCAGGAGGAGTTCGTCGAGGAGCACATCCCGGACGTGAACGTCACGGAGTGGATCGCCTGGCTGCCGATGCTGCTCCTGATCCTCGGGCTCGGCATCTACCCCCACATCATCTTCCAGGTCACCGACCCGGCCCTGGCGGCCATGGGCGAGACCTTCGCGGCGCTGGGCAAGTAGCGCACCGTGCTCGCAACCCTCCTGCAGCAGGGGACCCCTTTCCTCCGACCCGAAGTCGACTTCCACGCGCTCGCACCCGAGATGGTCCTCGTGGGGGCGATCGTGGCCGTGCTGCTGGTCGACCTCTTCACACCGGAGAGCGCCAGGGGCATCGTGCCGCAGGTGGCGGGGCTGGGGCTCCTGGCCGCCATAGTCCCCATGCTCACCCTGGCCGTCGACGGCGCCGATCGGGCCATGTTCGGCGGGGCCTACGTGGTCGACGACTTCTCGCTCGTCATGAAGGCGCTGTTCCTCTTGGCCGGCTACGTCGTCGTCCTGCTGTCGACGAACTACATCGCCGAGGGCGACTACGCGGAGGGCGAGTACTACTTCCTGCTCCTCTGCTCCATCCTGGGCATGACGGTGATGGCGTCGTCCCGCGACCTCGTGTCGATCTTCGTGGCCCTCGAGCTGCTCTCCATACCCGCCTACATGCTCGCCGGCTGGCGCAAGCGCGACCTGAAGGGCAACGAGGCGGGGGTGAAGTACTACCTGATGGGCGTGTTCGCGTCGGCCGTGATGCTCTACGGCATGTCGCTGCTGTTCGGGCTGACAGGCAGCACGCTGCTCGCCGACATCGGAGCCGCTCTCAGCACCGACAGCAGCCGCCCCTTCGTGACCCTCGGCGTGATCTTCGTGCTGATCGGGTTCGCGTTCAAGGTGTCGGCCGTCCCGTTCCACACCTGGGCTCCGGACACCTATGAGGGCGCGCCCACCCCGATCACAGCCTTCCTGGCCGTCAGCTCCAAGGCGGCCGGCTTCGTGGCCCTCCTCCAGCTCGTCCTCGTCGGCTTCCTCGGCCGCGACGACGTCGTCGGTCCGTTCATGTGGGTGCTGGCGGCGCTGACGATGACCGTCGGCAACCTGATCGCGCTGCGTCAGACGAACATCGTCCGCCTGCTCGCCTACTCCGGGGTGGCCCAGGCCGGGTTCATGCTGGCGCCCCTCGCCGTCGTGGGCACGAACCCCGATGGCGCCCTGCGCGCGGTCGTCACCTATCTGCTCATCTACGCAGCCATGAACCTGGGTGCCTTCGCCGTGGTCCTGGCTGTGGCCCGCAAGACCCGCAGCGCCGAGATCAGCACCTGGGGCGGGCTCTTCGAGTACGCCCCGGGCCTGACCGTGCTCATGACCGTCTTCCTGTTCAGCTTGGCCGGCATCCCGCCCATGGGTGGCTGGCTGGCCAAGTTCGTGATCTTCAAGTCGCTCGTCGAGCCGGATCTCACCGTCGGCGGGGTTTCCCTCGCCGTCGTCGTGGCCGTGAACTCCGTGATCGCCCTCTACTACTACGCCAACATCGCGAAGGAGATGTGGATGCGCCCGGTCCCCGACGGTGACCGGACGGCCATCCGCATACCGTTCTCCCTCCGCGCTGCGCTGGTCCTCTCTGTGGGCTTCACGATCCTCTTCGGAGTCAGCAACCTGGCCACCCGCTTCGGCGACCTGGCCACGTTCCTGCCCGCCTGACCCACCGCCTTCTGTGCGCAACCTCCCCCGCTCGGCGGTGGTGCGTGCGCACAGATCCGGCGAGGTGCACGCGTGACGCCGTTGGACCTGGACGTCCGGGCGACGATCTCCAGGCGGGGCCCGATCCCCTTCGGCGAGGTGGTGCAGGCGGCTCTCTACGACCCTGAGCACGGCTTCTACGTCACCGGGGGGCAAGCCGGGAGAAGCGGTGACTTCCTCACCAGCCCCGAGGTGGGTCCGCTGTTCGGTGCGGTCGTGGCGCGGGCCCTGGACGAGTGGTGGCGGGCCGCCGGCCAGCCGGCGGCGTACGTGGTCGTCGAGGCCGGGGCCGGCCCCGGGACGCTGGCTCGAGCAGTGCTCTCGGCCCAGCCCTCCTGCGCGGCCGCCCTCCGGTACGTGCTCGTCGAGCAGTCGGCAGCCCAGCGCTCCGCCCACTCTCGGCACCTCCGAGTGGAGGACCCGACGGCTGCCTTCGCATCCGGCGCCCGGCCCCCCGGCGAGGCAGGGGGCCTGGCTCCGCCCCCACCGCAGGGACCGATCGTCGTGAGCCTGTCCGACCTGCCCCGGCTCCCCGGGCCTTGCATCGTGCTGGCCAACGAGCTGCTCGACAACCTCCCGTTCGATCTTGTCGAGCGCACTGCGGAGGGATGGGCCGACGTTCTCGTGGGCGTGGAGGACGACCGGCTCGTGGAGGTGCTCGTGCCCACCCAGGCCGAGCCAGGGATCGTCGCTCCCGTCGGGGCCCGCATCCCGGTCCAGCCCCTGGTCTCCCGGTGGCTGGGTGAGGCCCTCGACCTGGCTGGCGATGGCGGGCGGGTCGTGGCCATCGACTACTGGTCCCACACGGACGCGCTCGTCAACCGGCCCTGGACCGACTGGGTTCGCACGTACCGGCGGCACGAGCGCGGCGGCTCTCCGCTCGAGGCCCTCGGCACCCAGGACATCACCTGCGAGGTCGCGATCGACCAGCTGGCGGTCCCACCCACCTCGGATCGGTCCCAAGCCAGCTGGCTGCGAGCTCACGGCATCGAGGCCCTGGTGGAGGACGGCCGTCGGACCTGGCGGGAGCGGGCGCACATCGGCGACCTCGACGCCGTGCGGGCCCGCAGTCGCGTCGCCGAGTCGGACGCCCTCCTCGACGAGGAGGGGCTGGGCTCCTTTCGCGTCCTCGAGTGGGAGCGCTGAGCCGCTCGCCGGAGAGGTCGATGCGACCCGCGTAGGGTGGCCTCCTCCGCTCCGACACCAGGGGGACCACGGAATGGCCGAAGACAAGCAGCCCGGCGCGGCGATCGAGGACTACCTCATCGAGGACCGCACCTTCCCGCCGTCGGATGCGTTCAAGAAGGACACGCTGGTGGCGTCGCCGTTCCTCTACGACGAGGCGAACGAGGACTTCGAGGGGTTCTGGGCCCGTCAGGCGGCGGACCTCCTCGACTGGGACGAGGACTGGCACACGATCCTGGAGTGGGACCTCCCCTTCGCGAAGTGGTTCGTGGGCGGGAAGCTGAACGTCTGCCACAACGCCGTCGACCGGCACGTCGCGGCGGGGCGGGGCGGCACCGTGGCCTACCACTGGGAGGGCGAGCCCGGGGACAAGCGCACGATCACCTACGCAGACCTCCACGCGGACGTGCAGCGCTTCGCCAACGTGCTGAAGAGCCTCGGGGTGGCGAAGGGCGATCGGGTCTGCATCTACATGCCGATGATCCCGGAGCTGCCCGTTGCCATGCTGGCCTGCGCCCGGATAGGCGCCCCGCACTCCGTGGTGTTCGGCGGGTTCAGCCCGGACTCTTTGATCGACCGCATCAACGACGCCGAGTGCAAGGTGGTGATCACGGCCGACGGCGGCTTCCGTCGCGGCGCCCCGTCGATGCTCAAGCCCAACGTGGACACGGCGGTGGCGTCGACGCCGAGCGTCGAGCACGTCGTGGTCGTACGCCGGGTCGACGAGGCCGTCGAGATGGTCGAGGGCCGGGACCAGTGGTGGCACGACCTCATGGCCGCCGCCGACCCGAGCTGCCCATGCGAGCCGATGGACAGCGAGGACCTGCTCTACCTGCTGTACACGTCGGGCACGACGGCCAAGCCGAAGGGGATCATGCACACGACGGGGGGCTACCTGACCCAGGTGGCCTTCACCCACAAGTACGTCTTCGACCTGCACCCCGACACCGACGTGTACTGGTGCGCGGCCGACATCGGCTGGGTCACCGGGCACAGCTACATCGTCTACGGGCCGCTCACGAACGGCGCCACCTCGGTCATCTACGAGGGCACGCCCGACACGCCGGCCAAGGACCGGCTGTGGGACATCGCCGAGCGCTACGGCGTGACGATCCTCTACACCGCGCCCACTGCCATCCGGACGTTCATGAAGTGGGGCACGCAGGAACCCGAGCGCCACGACCTCTCCAAGCTGCGCCTGTTGGGGAGCGTCGGTGAGCCGATCAACCCTGAAGCCTGGATGTGGTACTCCGAGCACATCGGCGGGGGTCGCTGCCCGATCGTGGACACGTGGTGGCAGACCGAGACGGGCGCCATCATGATCAGCCCTCTCCCCGGCGCAACGATCACGAAGCCCGGCTCGGCCACGTTCCCGCTTCCCGGCATCAGCGCTGAGGTCGTCGACGACGTCGGCCAGCCCGTGACCAAGGGCGGCGGCTACCTCACCCTGACCCGCCCCTGGCCCGCCATGCTGCGCGGGATCTACGGCGATCCCGAGCGCTACCGGGACACCTACTGGAGCCGCTTCGACGGTCGCTACTTTGCGGGCGACGGCTGCAAGATCGACGACGAGGGCTACTTCTGGCTCCTCGGGCGGGTCGACGATGTGATGAACGTGTCCGGTCACCGCATCTCCACCACCGAGGTCGAGAGCGCGCTGGTCGACCACCCCGCCGTCGCTGAAGCCGCCGTCGTCGGCGCCAACGACCCTCTCACCGGTCAAGCGATCATGGCCTACGTGATCGCGCGCGCCAGCCACACTCCGAGCCCCGAGCTGGGCGAGGAGGTCCGCCAGCACGTGGCCACCAAGCTCGGCCCCATCGCCCGACCCAAGATCCTCATCTTCACCGACGAGCTCCCCAAGACCCGCTCCGGGAAGATCATGCGTCGCCTGCTCCGTGACGTAGCCGAGGGCCGGGCCATGGGCGACACGACCACCCTCGCCGACCCCACCGTCGTCGACGAGATCCGACGTCGGGCCGAGGAGGCCCCCACCGAGGACTAGCCCCGGGTCCTCTCAGTCCGGCCGGCCTTCCAGGGCGGCCCGCACGACCTGCAGGAAGGACTCCTCTTCCATCGGCTTGCCGACCACGGCCGAGCAGCCGAGCGACAGCATGCGCCGAACGCGAAGGGGACTGGCGGCGGCAGTCGCCATGATGATCGGGATGCTCCGGAGCTCGGGGTCGTCCTGCAGCACCTCGACGAGCTCGTCGCCGGTCATCACTGGCATGAGGGCGTCGGTGACCACCAGGTCTGGGCGCACGGACCGGATCAGCTCCAGGCCCGCGGCGCCGTCTGCAGCCACGAGGACGCGGTACCCGGCGTCCTCGAGCCAGTACTCGACCAACCGCTGAACGGCCGGTTCGTCCTCTACGTAGACGACGGTCGGCTTGTGCGGGGCGGGCATGCCGCGCCAGTCTGCCCGACCGAGGCAGGAGACCGCCGCGTGCGACCCGAAGGAGAGGATGTGGATCACCCCGAGCGACGCTCGCTGCGCCTTCTCGCCTGTGCCCTCGCGGGCGCCGTGGCCGTTGCCGTGGCGGTCCCGTCGTCACAGGCGCAGGTTCCTCCCGTCCTCGACCCGACCACCACGACGGCCCCCTCCGACGCGCCATCAGCCCCCACGACCACGACCCCCCAACCGTCAGGATCGGACCTGTCCAGCGGCGCCGACAAGGCTCCCGCGGGCGCCCAGGACGCAGGCGGCGACGGCGCAGCCGCGCCGGCCGGGGGGATCCGGGTTCCGCCCGAGGCTCAGCGCATAATCAGCTCGGTGCGCCGCACGGGGCCCAGCGACAACAGCCGCCTCCTTGCCGCCGTGACCCAGCTCGAGGCTCTCGGCCTCTCCCAGGACGAGGCCCGTCGCATAGGGCTCGGGCGGTTCCCGATCGCGGGCGCAGCCCGCTACACCCACGACTGGCTCTACCCCCGCTACGGACCCGGCTTCCGCTTCCACCTGGGCACGGACGTGTTCGCGGCGCACGGCACACCGGTGCGAGCCCCGGTCGAGGGCATCGCCCGCAGCGCCAGCAGCGGCCTGGGCGGCCTCACGGTGAAGGTGATCATGGCGGACGGCACCTACTTCTACCTGGCCCACCTCTCGGGCCTGGTGGACGGCTTCGTCGACGGGATGCCCGTGGCCACCGGCGACGTAGTCGGCTTCGTGGGCGACTCAGGAAACGCTCGCGGCGGCGCGCCCCACCTTCACATCGGGGTCTACCCGCACGGCGGCGCACCCGTCGATCCGAAGCCGGTGCTCGACCAGTTCATCGCCGAGGCCGAGGCCCGTCTGCCCGACGTCGTCGCCGCGGTGCAGGCCGCCTCGCTCCACCCGTCAGCCGCCACCCCCACCGGCGACCAGCAGATCCCGATCTCCCAGGAGCAGCGCATCTTGCGCCCGATGCTCGCCACCGAGGTGCTCCGCCCGCTCAGCGGTGGGGCATCGGCCATCCCGCAGGAAGTGCTCTACGCAGCGGGAGCCAACCCCCAGAGCGGGCCCCGCGCCCTCGTGCAGCTGGCTCTCGACGAGCTGGTCGCCGGGATCGACTGGGGCTCGCGCTCGGGTCGATAGGAGCTCCGGTCTAGTCGCGGAAGTTGCTGAACTGGAGCGGGATGCCGAAGTCGTGGTCCTTCAGCGCCGCGATCACGCCCTGGAGGTCGTCGCGCTTCTTGCCTGTCACCCGGAGCTGCTCGCCCTGCACCTGAGACTGGATCCCCTTCAGGTTCAGGGTCTTGATGTGCTTGTTCAGCTCGGTGGCCTTCTCCTTGGAGATCCCGGCGACGAGCTTCACGACCTGTCGGGCGGTGGCGCCAGACGCCTCCTCGACCTTTTGGTAGTCGAGCGCCTTGAGGGAGACCTTGCGCTTGACGAGCTTCTCCTCGAGGAGCTGGCGCAGGGCGGTGAGTCGGTCCTCGCTGGAGGAGTGCAGCTTGATCTCGGTCGGAGACAGCTCGATGGTGGTGTCGGTGCCCTTGAAGTCGTAGCGGGTGGTGACCTCGCGGGCCGCCTGGTCCACGGCGTTGCGGATCTCCTGCTGGTCGATCTCGGACACCACGTCGAAGCTCGGCATGCCGCGGAGGCTACCCAGAACGATTGCCGGGGGGCCACGGCAGGCCGCTATCGTCGGTCCCCCTAGGGTCCGTGCCCGAGTGGCCAAAGGGAACTGGCTGTAAACCAGTCGGCATTGCCTACGGAGGTTCAAATCCTTCCGGGCCCACCACGACGCCCCGCCTCGGCGGGGCGTCGTCGTCTGTCCGCGGCCCTCAGGAGAGGGCGCGGCGGAGGAAGTCGAGCTGCAGGACGAGGAGGTTCTCGGCCACGTCCTCCTGTGACGCCATGTGGGTCACGCCGGTGAGGGGCAGCACCTGGTGCGGGCGGCCGGCCGACAGCAGCGCCGACGACAGCTGAAGGGTGTGGGCGCTGACCACGTTGTCGTCGGCCAGCCCGTGGACGAGCATCAGCGGCCGTTCGAGCTTGGCTGCCTCGGCCAGCACCGAGCAGCCCTCGTAGACGGCCCCATCTGAGTCGGGTTGGCCGAGGTAGCGCTCCGTGTAGAAGGTGTCGTAGAGGCGCCAGTCCGTGACGGGTGCCCCCGCGATGGCGGCGTGGATCACCTCAGGGTGGCGCAGGACGGCAAGAGCGGCCAGGTAGCCGCCGAAGCTCCACCCGCGGATGGCGACGCGGGACAGGTCCAGCCGGGGCTCGTCGGCCGCGAGAGCGAAGAGAGCGTCGAGCTGGTCCTCGAGCACCGGGCCGGCCAGGTCGCCGGCGATGGCCCGCTCCCAGTCCGAGCCCCGTCCCGGTGTGCCGCGGCCGTCGACGACGACGACCGCGAAGCCCTGGTCGGCGAACCACTGCGAGGAGAGGTAGGCGGCGCGGGCAGCGAGGACGCGCTGGGCGTGGGGCCCGCCGTAGGGATCGAGGAGCACGGGCAGGCGGGCGTCGGGCGGCGCGTCGTGGGGGAGCAGGAGCGCGGTGGCCACCCGACGCTCACCGACGTGGCGCATCGAAACGTTCGGGTGGACGAGCGGCTCGGCCGCGTAGTTGACCAGCGTCGGCCCGCCTCGGACGGTCGTCGCCGCTCCGACCGACTCGAGGGTGGACCGGCGCACGACGATGACGTCGCCGCCCGCGGTGACGCTGTGCACGCCGTCACTGGCGGTCAGCTTCTCGAGCTCGCCGCCCGACCAGCGCCATGCATCGAGGATCGTGGCGTCGTCGAGGGGGTTGGCGGTGAAGATCACCTGGTCGTCGCCCGTGAAGGCCACCTCGCGCACGTGCAGGTCGTCGGGCGTGACGGGGTCGCCGTCGACGAGCAGCCGCCGTGTCGCGCCTCGGTCCGCGCCCATCACCAGCCGGCCGTCCGCCAGGCGAGCGGGCGTGCCCGGGGTGCGCTCGACCCAGGTCGGGTCGGTGTCGGACCACAGGGCGACGGTCGGCCCACCCGCCGGGTCGACGGTCCGCACCTCGATCGAGCGCTGGTCTCGGGGCATGACCGCCAGGAGAGGCCCGTGCTCATCCCAGGTCGCCTCCACTAGGTAGGGCCAGCCGTCTCGGTCCCACAGCACCTCGGTGCGGTCGCCGTGGAGGCCGACGATCCAGAGCGACACGTCGGAGTTCGGCGTGCCGGCGGCCGGGTAGGCGACCTGGGTGGGGGGGTCGGCGGGGCGGGCCGGGTCGGCGATCCACCAGCGCTGCACCGGCGTGTCGTCGACCCGCGCCGCTAGGAGGGCCGTTCCGTCGGGCGCCCACCAGTAGCCCCGGTAGCGGTCCATCTCCTCGGCCGCGGCGAACTCGGCCACGCCCCAGCGCACCTCCGGGTCGTCCTCCTCGGCGATCGCTCGGGCGGATGCCGGGTCAGCCAGCTCGGCCACCCAGAGGGCCCGCCCGCGCGCCCACGCCACCCGGGTGCCCGTGGGGTCGGGGCGCGGGTCGACCACCGGGCCGGGGACGTCCACGACGGCGGAGGTGCCGGCCCGCAGGTCGGCCACCACCAAGCGGCCCGCCAGCGCGCCGACGGCGATGCGGTGCTCGGCGTCAGTGGCGAAGGAGGTGATGCCGCCGGCGCTCTCCCGCGCTCGCTCTCGGCGGGCTCGCTCCTCGGGGGGCAGGGTCCCGTCGCCGTCCGCAAGGAGCACCCGGGGGTCGGCGACGCAGCGCTCTTCGCCGCCGGGGAGCGACAGGGTCCACAGCGCGGTGACCGGATCCTCGGGACCACCTGAGCGGAGGAAGGCGAGGAGCCGGCCGTCGGCGGAGACGCTCACGTTGCGGGGAGCGCCGAGCGTGAACCGCTGGGTGCGAGCGCTCTGGCGGGGGAAGGAGTCGGGCACGGCCATCAGGTGAGCATCCGTTCCATGAGGACGACGTCGAGCCATCGGTTGAACTTGCGGCCCACCTCCCGCTCGGTGCCCACGATGTCGAACCCGCAGCTTCGGTGCAGGCGGATCGACGCCTCGTGGCCGCCGACGATGCGGGCCATGCAGGCGTGGAACCCGTGGGCCGTGGCCGTGGCGACCAGCTCCTCGAGCAAGGCCTTGCCGAGCCCGGTCCCCTGGTGCTCGCGGTGGATGTAGATCGAGTCTTCGACCGTGGTCGAGTAGGCGGGCCGGTCCCGCCAGGGGGACAGCGAGCCGAACCCGCACACCGTGCCGTCGAGGTCAGCGACGAGAGCCGCGTGGGCACCGGAGCGGGCGCTGAGCCAGGCGCGCTGCTCCTCGAGCGACCGAGGCACCAGGTCGAAGGTGACCGTGGAGGTCACGACCTCGAGGTTGTAGATGGCGCGGATCGCCTCGGCATCCTCGAGGGTGGCCACCCGCAGCTTCATGCCGCGAAGGTAGAGGGCGCGGCGGGCTAGGTGCGCGAGCTGGCAGCCGGGGCGCTGTAGCGGTCGGCTGCGGGTCGTGGCTCGATGAGGGACATCTCCCCGGTCAGGGCCTCGAGCCGGGCCCACGACGCCACGTCCTCGTCGGCGGTGAGGAACACGATCTGCGGCTCGCCCGAGGAGCGGCCGAGCAGCTCGAGCAGCAGGGGCTTCATGCTCGCGTCGAGGCGGGCGAAGGGATCATCGAGCACGAGAGGCAGGCCTTCACCGCCGACGGAACGGGCTTCGGCCAACCGGGTCACGAGTGCGTGGGCCAGCTCGTCGGTCGTGTCGTCGGCGAGAGCGGGGGCGTTGGAGGAGAGGGTGCCGAGGGCGTCCACCTCCCGGCGCAGGCGGGATGCGGCCTGGACCTCTTCGCGGTGCTCGAGGGCCCAGGCCACCGGGATGTCGCCGGCCAGCTGCTGCCACTCCGCCAGAGCATCTCGCCGCGTGCCGGCCCGGCCCATGAGCGCGAGGCGGCTGGTGTCGTCACCCAGCAGGGCGTTGACCCGTTCGAGCTGGAAGCCGAGGTAGCTGCTGGCGCCGGCCTCTCGCAGGGCGGCGTCCTCGGCCTTGTTGGCCCGGATCAGGCGGGCCCGGGCGAGCAGCGATGCGAGCACCGCGACCAAGGCGATTCCAAGGAAGCCGAGGCCCGCCCCGTCGGCCAGGAGGACTCCGGGGATGGTCGCCACGCTCGAGAACCCGCCGATGTAGAAGGTGCGACGGCGGGTGTCCTCGAAGGCGTCTGCCGCCCGCTCGACGGCGAAGTGGCGGGCCTCGACGGTGTCGATGATGAGGGCGTCCTCGGGCGAGGTGCCGAGGGCCTTGGCTTCGACGGACAGGTCATCGTCCGCCTGGTGTAGCGCGTCAGCGGCGGCCCACAGTCGGCGTTGGTCGAGCCCGGCCAGGACCTCGATGGACCGGCCCCGGTCGCTGCTCGTAACCAGGTCGCCGCTGTCGAAGCACATCGTGCGCCGGGCCGCCGCATGGTCGAGGCCGAGGTGCTCCAGCAGGTCGCAGCTCCCGCCCTCGTCAGCCATCTCGGAGGTCACATCGCGCGCCAGGTCGACGTCCACGACGCGGTGGCGGCCCCCCGTGGGTCGGAAGACGGCCAGGTGACGGCCGCTTCGCTCCTCCAGCTCGACGTGCACGCCGGGGCGGCTCCCGCCGAGAGCACCGATGAGCTCACCGATGAGGCTCTCCCGCTCGACCTGGCCCATGCCAGCCACGATCGTGAGCCGGGGATGCAGGTCGAGGGTGAAGGTGGTGTCGCCGGCCTCGATCACGAACCGCTCCACGCGCATCCGGGAGGATCGGCACTGGGGTCCTCCCGCTTGAGGGAAAACTAGGCCGAACGGACTACACGCCTGTCGTTCGAGCGCCGGCCCTACGATCCGGCCGTGACCAGCGCCGAGCAGGGTGAGACCGTTGCCGAGGCAGCCCGCAGCACGGTGGCGAGGGTGTTGGGATGGGCGGCCGGCGGGGCGGCCCTGGCCGGCGCCGCGGCTGCGGCGCTCCTCGATCAGCACCTGACCGTCGTGCTCGGCATCGCCTCGGGCGGGCTGCTCGTGGCTCTGGGGCTGGCCGGCTACCTCGAGCAGCGGGCGCGCGACCGGCTCCGCGCCTCCTGGCTCGAGCGCCTCAACCGGCTCACCCTCGAGCTGGCCGGGGTCACCGACGCCTCCGACCCGTTCGACCTCGTTGGAGCGGCAGCGGAGCAGGCCCTGGAGGGCGACGACGGCCCGCGGGCCATGGGCCCCGAGCGGGCCGCCTTCACCCGCTCCGTGGCCGATCAGTGCGCCCAGGCGCTCGAGCGGCTCGAGCTCCAGGAGTCCCGCCGCCAGGCGGGGGCCGACCTCGAGCTGCTGGCCCGCGCCTCACCCGCCCTGGCCGCCAGCCTCGACGTGCAGCGGGTGGCGTCCACCCTCGAGGACCTCGTCGTGCCCCTCATGGCCGACACCTGCTCCTTGCGGGTCATCCGGAGTCGAGCCGCCCGTCAGGACCGGCCGGTGGCTGCTCACGAGGACCTGAGCGAGGACGGGCACTCCTGTGTCTTCCCGCTGCGCGCCCACGGGGAGCTGGTCGGCGAGGTCACGGTCTACCGGCACGCCAGGGCGCTCACCGGGGCCGAGCGGACGTCGGTCCGCATGCTGGCCGAGCCAGCCGCCCGGGCCATCGCCCACGGTCTGCGCTTCACCGAGCAGGTGCGCACCTCCGACACGCTGCAGCACAGCCTCCTGCCCGAGGCCGTTCTCCCGGTAGCCCACCTCGAGGTGGCGACCCGCTACCTCGCCGCCACCGAGGGCCAGGCGGTCGGTGGCGACTTCTACGACGTCATCCAGGCGCCGGGTGGTGGCGCCGTCCTCGTCGTCGGTGACGTGCAGGGCAAGGGGGTCGAGGCGGCGGCCCTCACCAGCGCAGCCCGCCACACCCTGCGCACCTGCGCCCTGCAGGGCGACCGGCCGGCACAGATGCTGGGCCGCCTCAACGAGGCTCTCCTCTACCAGCAGGCTGAGCGAGCCCTGGCGCACCCGCGGCCGAGCGTGCGCTTCGTCACGGTTTCGGTGGTGGCGCTGACGCCCACCGCCACCGGGTTCGAGGCGACCGTGGCGAGCGGCGGGCACCCTCCGCCTCTCGTCATAACGCCGGAAGGCGGGGTCGAGCAGATCAGCACGGATGGTCCCCTCCTGGGCGTGTTCGGGGACCCCTCGTTCCTGGAGCGAACCGTCCTGCTCGGACTGGCCGACGTCCTGGTGCTGTACACCGACGGCGTCGTCGAGCAGCGGGAGCAGCCGGAGCTCTTCGACGAGACGCAGCTCGGCCGCCTCGTGCGGAACATGCTGTCGGAGAGACACGCCGAGGTCGTGGCGCAGCTCATCCTCGACACCGTCGTGGACCTCGGTCCGAGGGAGGTCCGCGACGACATCGCCCTGGTCGTGGCGAGGGTCACCGGGCCCCGGTAGCGAACCGGCCCTGCGGTTCGCAGATCGCGGCCGGGCCCGCGTATGCTCGCGGGTCGCTCCGCCACCCGGTGGGGCGCCTGCAGTCGCCCTCTTAGCTCAGTGGTAGAGCACTTCCATGGTAAGGAAGGGGTCGTGGGTTCAATCCCCACAGAGGGCTCGGAGTGGTCGCGGTGGACCCCGAGACCACACCACGTGCACCGAGGCGGCGTAGCTCAGTTGGTTAGAGCACTCGGCTCATAATCGAGTTGTCCCCGGTTCGAGTCCGGGCGCCGCCACCCAGCGCACCGCCAGCACCAACGATCGAGAAACCAGAGAGCACAGGAGCCATCATGGCCAAGGAGAAGTTCGAGCGGAACAAGCCCCACCTGAATGTGGGCACGATGGGTCACATCGATCATGGCAAGACGACGTTGACGGCTGCGATCAGTCGGGTGTTGGCGGCGAAGAACCCGAACGTGCAGGTGATGGCGTTTGATCAGATCGATAAGGCGCCTGAGGAGAAGCAGCGGGGGATCACGATCAACATCTCGCACATCGAGTACGAGACTGAGAGTCGGCATTACGCGCATGTGGACATGCCGGGTCATGCTGATTACATCAAGAACATGATCACTGGTGCGGCTCAGGTCGATGGGGCGATTCTGGTGGTGGCGGCGACTGATGGTCCGATGCCGCAGACTCGTGAGCATGTGCTGTTGGCTCGGCAGGTGGGTGTGCCGGCGATCGTGGTGGCGTTGAACAAGGTCGATCAGGTTGATGATGAGGAGCTGCTCGAGCTGGTGGAGCTCGAGGTGCGTGAGCTGTTGAACGAGTACGAGTTCCCGGGTGATGACACCCCGATCGTGCGTGTTTCGGCGTTGAAGGCTCTGGAGGGTGATGAGGCGGCGGGTGAGGGTGTTGCTGCGTTGATGGATGCGGTGGACAGCTTTGTGCCTGAGCCTGAGCGTGATCTGGACAAGCCGTTCTTGATGCCGATCGAGGATGTGTTCTCGATCACGGGTCGGGGGACGGTTGTGACTGGCAAGGTCGAGCAGGGTGTGATCCACACGGGTGATGAGATCGAGATCGTGGGGATCCGGCCGACGCAGAAGACGACGTGCACGGGTGTGGAGATGTTCCGCAAGCTGCTTGATCAGGGGCAGGCGGGGGACAACATCGGTGCGTTGTTGCGGGGTACGAAGAAGGAAGAGGTTGAGCGGGGTCAGGTGCTGTGCAAGCCGGGGAGCATCACGCCGCACAGTGAGTTCGAGGGTCAGGTGTATGTGTTGACCCAGTCTGAGGGTGGTCGGCACAAGCCGTTCTTCAGCAACTACCGGCCGCAGTTCTTCTTCCGGACGACTGATATCACGGGGCATGTGGAGCTTCCGGAGGGTACGGAGATGTGCATGCCTGGTGACAACACGGTGATGAAGGTGGAGCTGATCCATCCGATCGCCATGGACGAGGGCTTGCGCTTCGCTATCCGCGAGGGTGGCCGTACCGTGGGCGCCGGCCGCGTCACCAAGATCATCAAGTAGAGGACGAAGGACAACCATGGCCAAGGCCGGAGACAAGCGAATCGCCGTCACCCTCGAGTGCACGACGTGCAAGCGCCGCAACTACATCACCACCAAGAACAAGGTGAACGATCGCGAGCGCATCGAGATGAAGAAGTACTGCCGGTGGGAGCGATCCCACACGGTGCACAAGGAGACGCGCTAGCCCCACGTAACGCGTTTGCCCGGAAAGGGGTCGAAGCGCTGATGCCACACGATGTGGCTGAGCTGGTCGCTCGAGCACAGGAGGGCGACCGCGAGGCATTCGACGAGCTGGTGCAGCGTCACCTACGCAGAGTCGTACACCCTCGCGCTGCGCTTGACGGGCAACGAGGAGGACGCGAGGGACGTGGTGCAGGAGGCCTACCTTCGAGCCTTCCGTGGCATCAAGCGCTTCCGCGGCGACGCGCAGTTCTCCACGTGGATGTACCGCATCACGGCCAACTGCGCAGCGACCCACCTCGGCCGTCGCACCAAGCACCGCCATGAGGTGCTCGAGGACAGCGACCCGATCGCCGACGAGCGTCCGGCCAGCGACCCGCAGCAGCAGGTCGACGCCGGGGCCCTGCGCGACCGGCTGACCACAGCGCTGGAGGCTCTTCCGCCCAAGCTCCGCCAGGTGGTGGTGCTGCGCGACATCTACGACCTGCCCCACGAGGCCATCGCAGCCGAGCTCGGGATATCCGAGACGGCCGCGAAGGTGCGTCTGCACCGGGCCCGCAAGAAGCTGCGCGAGGACCTGTTCCCTCGCCGAGCAGAGGAGGCCGCAGATGCGGTGTGAGGACCTCACCGACGACCTTTCCGCCGCGGCCGACGGCTCGATGCTGCTCGGTCGCAACGAACGCCGGCACGTCGAGCGCTGCCTGCGCTGCCAGGCCGAGCTCGTGCAGTACCGCAAGGTGCTCCGGGCCATGCGCTCGATGCGCACCGAGGTCCTCGAGCCCGCTCCGGGGCTGCTGGCGGACATCCTGGCCAACCTCGAGGCGGCCGGCGAGCGTCGGGCCATCCGCTCCCTGATCGCGGGCCACAAGGCCGCCTACCTGGGCGGTCTGGCGGCTGCGACGGCCGCTGGCGCGGCCGGGGCGATCGTCTTCGCCAGCCGGGCCCGCAAGCTCCGCACCGCCTCCTGACCTGGCGGGTCGCCGGCGAGACTGCTGCTACGCTGGCCCCCCTAACCCCCAAGGGCAGTAGCTCAACTGGCAGAGCAGCGGTCTCCAAAACCGCAGGTTGGGGGTTCGAGTCCCTCCTGCCCTGCACTTCTCACCCCCAGGAACCTCCACGTCCATGGCGATGAACCGACAGCAGAAGCGCATGCTCCAGCGCCAAGGGCAGCTGGGCACCGACGGCGAGCCCGTCGCCCGCAAGCGCACCGCCCCGCCCGCGCCCCGGCCCAAGGAGGAGCGCACCACTCCGCCGCAGTTCATCCGTGAGGTGCGCGGCGAGCTCCGCAAGGTCGCCTGGCCCACCCGGGCCGAGGTCGTCAACTACTCGATCATCGTGCTGTTCGCCCTGATCATCGTGACCGCCTACGTCGCTGCCCTCGACTACGGGTTCGGCGACCTCTTCCTGAGGTTGTTCGACCGATGAGCGCCTACCAGACCGACCCACCCCGACCGACGTTCCGAGACCGACGCTGACGACGCCGCGGCCCGACGAGGTCGCCGCCGAGGCGCCCGACGCCGACGTCGACCGACGCCGAGGACCTCCTCGAGGAGGAGGCCGGCGCCGCCCGTCGAGTCGCCCCTTCGACCGCGCCTGGTCGCTGGTACGTCGTGCACACCCAGTCGGGCTACGAGAAGAAGGTCAAGCAGAACCTCGAGGCCCGCACCTCCTCCATGAACATGGAGGAGCGCATCCACGAGGTCGTCATCCCGATGGAGGACGTCGTCGACTTCAAGGGCGGCAAGAAGGTCGTCGTCCAGAAGAAGATGTTCCCCGGCTACCTCCTCGTGCGCTGCGAGCTCGACGACGACAGCTGGTACGTCATCCGCAACACGCCAGGCGTCACCGGGTTCGTCGGCCAGGGCGCCAAGCCGTCGCCGCTGCCCCGCAAAGACGTCGAGTCCTTCCTCTCGGTGTCCACGGAGACCCCCGAAGAGGTCGCCCACCGGGCCAAGCCCCGCCTCGAGTACGAGATGGGCGAGACCGTCCGGGTCAAGGAAGGCCCCTTCGCCGACTTCTCGGGCGAGATCATCGAGATCAACGAGGACCAGCTCAAGCTCAAGGTCCTCGTGAACATCTTCGGTCGGGAGACTCCGGTGGAGCTGGAGTTCTCCAAGGTCGCCAAGCTGTAGCAGACTGTCCAACCCCCCGTTCACGTTTCTCTCAAGGAGTCGGCCTCATGGCCAAGAAGAAGGTCCTGGCCCTCGTCAAGATCCAGATCCCCGCAGGGCAGGCCACCCCTGCCCCGCCCGTCGGTACCGCTCTCGGGCCCCACGGCGTGGCGATCATGGACTTCTGCAAGGCCTACAACGCAGCCACGGAGGCCCAGCGGGGCACCATCGTCCCCGTCGACATCACCGTCTTCGAGGACCGCTCCTTCACGTTCGTCCTGAAGACCCCGCCCACGCCCGTGCTGATCCGCCAGGCCGCCGGGATCGAGAAGGGCGCCGAGAACCCCGGTCGAGGCGCGGTGGGCAAGATCACCGATGCCCAGGTCACCGAGATCGCGCAGATCAAGCTGCCCGACCTCAACGCCAACGACCTCGCGGCCGCCAAGCTCCAGGTCGCGGGCACCGCCCGCTCGATGGGCATCGACGTCAAGTAGCCCACAAGGGCGCCCAGCTCGGCCCCGATGGTCCGAGCAGCACGGCGCATAGTCACCCGATCAACAACAACCGGCTCGACTGAGACCACCTCATCCAGCGGCCGCTCAACAAGAGGGAGCCAGTGATGGCGAAGGGCAAGAAGTACACCGACGCGGCGAAGCGCTTCGATCGCGACCAGATGTTCACCCCGGCCGAGGCCGTGGAGCTCGTCAAGGGGCTCGGCACCGCCAGCTTCGACGAGTCGATCGAGCTCGTGATGCGGCTCGGCGTCGACCCTCGCAAGGCGGACCAGATCGTCCGGGGCACCGTCGCCCTGCCTGCTGGAACGGGCAAGGACGTCCGGGTGGCCGTGTTCGCCAACGGCGAGGCGGCCGCCGAGGCCCGGGCCGCCGGGGCTGACCATGTGGGCGGCGAGGACCTCGCGGCCCTGGTCGAGGGGGGCATGCTCGACTTCGACGTGGCCATCTCGACGCCCGACCTCATGCCACTCGTGGGCAAGCTCGGTCGGGTGCTCGGTCCCCGAGGTCTGATGCCGAACCCGAAGACCGGCACCGTCACCACCGATGTGGGCAAGGCCGTCGAGGAGTTCAAGGGCGGCAAGGTCGAGTACCGCACCGATCGGTACGGCAACGTTCACGTGCCCATCGGCAAGGTCAGCTTCGAGGTCGACGCCCTGCAGAGCAACTTCCGCGCCGTGCTCGACGAGGTGCAGCGGGCCAAGCCGGCTTCGGCCAAGGGCCGCTACATCCGCAAGATCTCGCTCTCGCCCACCATGGGCCCGAGCGTTCGGATCGACACCAACCGCCTGAAGGTCGTCGAGCTCGACGCCCAGGGCAGAGTGGTGGCGTAACGGGAGAGGGCCCTAGGCTCGATCCCTGCAACACCCAGAAAGCACAAGAACGCTCGCCGAAGACATCCGGTGCCCCATGAAGCCAAGCCATCAGGCGAGGCGACTACGGGCTCAAAGGGACCCCGGTCCCGCCTGACGAGGCGGACACCTCGAGGACTCACTCGTCGTGCCCGCGCCTGGCGCGAGCCACGAGACAACGAGAGGAGGTGTCGATGGAGAACCCGAGACCGGAGAAGGTCGCAGTGGTGGACGATGTGCGTGAGCGCTTCGAAGCCACCAGCGCAGCCCTGCTCACCGAGTACCGAGGGCTCGACGTGACCGCGATCAGCGATCTGCGTCGGGCGCTGCGGCAGGTCGGCGGCGAGTACAAGATCTACAAGAACACGCTCGTCCGCTTTGCCGCCCGCGACCTCGGCTTGGAGCTGGAGGAGCTGCTCACCGGCCCGACTGCGATCGCCTTCATCACTGAGCGCCCCGACGGGACGCCCGGTGATGCAGTCGACGTGGCCAAGGCTCTGCGCGACTTCGCCAAGACCAACCCCAACCTCATCGTGAAGGGCGGCGTGCTGGGCACGAAGCCCCTCACCGCTGATGAGGCCAAGGCGCTTGCCGAGGTCGAACCCCGCGAGGTCCTGCTCGCCAAGCTCGCCGGAGCGCTGGCTGCACCCATGGTGCAGTTCGCCGGCCTGCTCGAAGCACTGCCCCGCAACTTCGCCTACGGACTTCAGGCCCTCATCGACCAGCAGGGCGGTGTGCCGGAGACCCCGGCCGACGAGCCTGCTGACGCACCCGAACCGGCAGCCGAGACCGAGGCCCCCGCGGCCGAGGACACGCCTGCTGACACCGAGGCCCCGGCCGAGGAGGCTCCTCCCGAGGAGCCTGCGGCCGAGACCGACACCACTGACGACACGCCGGCCGCCGAGGAGGCTCCCTCCGAGGAGCCGGCAGCCGACGAGACCACCACGGAGGAGTGAGCACCATGCCCACCAAGGAAGACATTCTCGATTCCATCGCCAGCATGACGGTCCTGGAGCTCTCCGAGCTCCTCAAGGACTTCGAGGAGAAGTTCGGCGTGACCGCCGCGGCTCCCGTCGCCGCTGCGGCGCCCGCCGCAGCCGGTGGTGGCGCCGCCGCCGAGGCCGAAGAGGAGCAGGACGAGTTCGACGTCATCCTCACTGCGGCCGGCGACAAGAAGATCCAGGTCATCAAGGAGGTGCGCGCGCTGACGAACCTCGGCCTCAAGGAGGCCAAGGACCTCGTCGACGGTGCCCCCAGCCCCGTCCTGGAGAAGGTCTCGAAGGAAGACGCCGAGAAGGCGAAGGCTTCCCTCGAAGAGGCCGGTGGCAAGGTCGAGCTCAAGTAGCAGACCAGCCCCACAGCACTGACCGGAGCCCGGCCGCGAGGCCGGGCTCCGTCGCGCTCAGCCCACCTGCTCGGTCGGCTGCCCTGTGACCTTGGCGATGCGGTCGTAGGCGTCGTCCTGGTGGAGGAGGATGAGACCGGCCCGCTCGGCGGCCGCGGCCACGATGAGGGCGGTCACCGGGACGGAGTGCCACGAGGCCCTGCACCTCCAGCGCTCGGTCGATGGTGGCGCGTCGATCTCGACCCGGGGGAACATGCGCCGCTCCTCCCGGGCCTTGGCCCGTTCCGCCGGGTCGTCGAAGGTCGCCAGCACCTCGAGGTCCACGATGCCGCAGGTTGCGGCGCCGCCCCCGACGAGCAGCGGCACGAGACGTGCTGCGACGTCGTTGCGGTGGAGCTGGGCCCAGGCGCTGGCGTCGGCGAGGTGCGTCGCGATCACTCGCTCTGCTCCCGGCGGCGCATGCGCTCGAAGTGCCGAGCCCGACCCTGCACCCGGATCACCTCGCGCATGGCCTCGGCGATCGTCTCGCTCGTGGTCGTGGTGCCGAGCAGGGTCTTCACCTGGTCCACGAGGTCGTGGTCGACGAGGAGCGCCGTCTTCTTGATGGCCATGGGTGATCTACCACTTTGCTTGCCGAAGGTAGATCGACTCTAGCGATCATCTACCGACGCTCAACAAATCCTTGACCGGGTTCGCGGCCTGTCGTACGGTGCCACCCAACCAAGGGCCTCCTCGGCAGCACCGCTGTGCGCTGGGTTGCCTTTGACCGGCCTCCGTCCTAGGATCGATCGAGCCGTGGCCCTGGTGTCTTGCTTTGTCGTCCCTTCGTGGCGACCTCGCGCGCCCCTCGCCCGGCCGGCCGACCACCTGAGCTAGGGAGACGCGTTGCCCGCTCGCACGCCCATCCGCGACCGCTACTCGTTCGCGAACATCGACGAAGCCCTCTCTTTGCCGGACCTGATATCGGTCCAGCGGGACAGCTTCGAATGGTTCCTCCAGGAGGGTCTCAAGGAGACCTTCCGGGACATCTCGCCGATCAAGGACTTCACCGAGACCCTCCAGCTGGAGCTCGAGTTCGATCCTGACGACGAGGACCTGCGCCCGCCGCCGAAGTTCTCGGTGGAGGAGTGCAAGGAGAAGGACATGACCTACTCCGCTCCGATCTTCGTGCGGGCCCGCTTCATCAACGCGGCCACCGGCGAGATCAAGGAGCAGACGGTCTTCATGGGGGACTTCCCGATGATGACCGACAAGGGCACCTTCGTGATCAACGGCACCGAGCGCGTCGTGGTGTCGCAGCTCGTGCGGTCGCCCGGCGTGATCTTCGAGCCCGGCGAGCGGTACCGCCTCCGAAACCTGACCAAGCACCAGCTGGTCAAGGGCACCGTCCACCCCTACCGCGGTGAGTGGATCGAGTTCGACGTCGAGCAGAAGCCCGGCAAGGACGTCACCGCCGGCACCCGCGTGGCCCGCAAGCGCCGCCTGTCGATCTTCATCCTCATGCGGGCCCTGGGCTACGGCGAAGACCGCTGCCCCGGCTTCATGGAGGCCTTCGTCCGGCACTTCGACTTCCTCGAGGGGCAGTGGGAGAAGGACCGCGAGGTCGCGCCGACCCGAGAGGAGGCGCTCGTCGAGATCTACAAGCGGGCCCGCCCGGGTGAGCCGCCCTCGGTCGAGTCGGCTCGCGCCTACTTCGACAACGCCTTCTTCCAGAACCGGCGCTACGACCTCTCCCGGGTCGGTCGCTACAAGCTGGACAAGAAGCTGCGCAACGAGGTCGAGCACCTCTCCGAGCTCTTCCCGATGCTCAACGGCGCGGACGAGGACGGCATGCCGTTCCTCGACCGGCCCCAGGAGGGCCAGCCCGTGCTCAGCCGCTGCGAGGTCCTCGCTGCGTGCTCGTACCTGCTCCACCTCGTCAACGCCGAGCCGGGCTACCGCCTCGACGACCAGGACCACTTCGCCAACCGCCGCATCCGCTCGGTCGGAGAGCTCATCCAGAACCAGGTCCGCATCGGCCTGTCCCGGATGGAGCGGGTCGTGCGCGAGCGCATGACCACCCAGGACGTCGAGGCCATCACGCCTCAGACGCTCATCAACATCCGGCCCGTGGTCGCCGCCATCAAGGAGTTCTTCGGCACCAGCCAGCTCTCCCAGTTCATGGACCAGGTGAACCCGCTGTCGGGCCTCACCCACCGCCGTCGCCTCTCAGCGCTCGGCCCTGGTGGTCTGTCTCGTGAGCGAGCGGGCTTCGAGGTCCGCGACGTCCACTTCTCCCACTACGGCCGGATGTGCCCGATCGAGACGCCGGAGGGCCCGAACATCGGCCTGATCGGCGCCCTCAGCACCTACGCCCGGGTGAACGCCTTCGGCTTCATCGAGTCCCCGTACCGCCACGTGCGCGAAGGCCACGTCACCGACGACATCATCTGGCTGACCGCAGATGAGGAGGAGGACTACGTCGTCGCCCAGGCCAACGAGCCTCTGACGCCGGATCACAAGTTCAAGAACGACCGGATCCTCGTGCGGCGCTCGCCCCAGGCGGCGACCCTCGAGAACCTGCGGCTCCAGCTCGAGCGCGACACCTACTTCGCGGCCACGACGGAGATCTCCGCCGTGCCCCCGGCGGAGGTCCAGCTCATGGACGTGTCGCCGAAGCAGATCGTCTCGGTCGCCACGTCCCTGATCCCGTTCCTCGAGCACGACGACGCCAACCGGGCCCTCATGGGCGCCAACATGCAGAAGCAGGCCGTCCCGCTGGTCAAGGCGGAAGCGCCGTACATCGGCACCGGCGTGGAGGCTCGCGCCGCGCGCGACGCGGCCGACATGATCATCGCCACCGACGACGGCGTCGTCACCGAGTGCACCGGCGACCTGATCACGGTCGACTACAAGACCGAGGGCAAGAAGGTCTTCAAGCTCCTGAAGTTCGAGCGCTCGAACCAGGACACGTGCATCAACCAGAAGCCGCGCGTCGCGGAGGGCGAGACCTTCAAGAAGGGTCACATCCTCGCTGAGGGCCCCTCCACCGACAACGGCGAGCTGGCGCTGGGCAAGAACCTGCTCGTCGCCTTCATGCCGTGGGAGGGCTACAACTTCGAGGACGCCATCATCCTGTCGGAGCGCCTCGTGCGCGATGACGTGCTCACCTCGATCCACATCCACGAGCACGAGATCGATGCCCGCGACACCAAGCTGGGCCCGGAGGAGATCACCCGGGACATCCCCAACCTGTCCGAGGAGATCCTGAAGGACCTCGACGAGCGCGGCATCATCCGCGTCGGTGCCGAGGTCGGCCCGGGCGACGTCCTCGTCGGCAAGGTCACGCCCAAGGGCGAGACCGAGCTCACCCCCGAGGAGCGCCTCCTGCGGGCCATCTTCGGTGAGAAGGCCCGCGAGGTGCGCGACACCAGCCTCAAGGTGCCCCACGGTGAAGAGGGCAAGGTCATCGACGTCAAGGTCTTCACCCGGGAGGACGGCCACGAGCTGCCGCCCGGCGTGAACCAGCTCGTCCGGGTCTACGTCGGCCAGAAGCGCAAGATCAGCGTGGGCGACAAGCTGGCCGGCCGTCACGGCAACAAGGGCGTCATCTCCAAGATCCTCCCGGTGGAGGACCTTCCCTTCCTCGCCGACGGAACACCGGTCGACATCATCCTCAACCCCCTCGGCGTCCCCTCCCGCATGAACGTGGGCCAGGTCCTCGAGGCCCACCTCGGCTACGCAGCTCGGTGGGGCTGGGACGTCGACGGCGAGAAGGTCGGTGGCGAGGCCTACCGAGGCACCGAGGCCAAGACCCGCACCCGCACCCCCTCGGCCACCCTGGTGGCCACCCCCGTCTTCGATGGCGCTCACTGGGACGAGGAGGAGCAGGCTGGCAAGCACCCGACCATCCAGCGGATCTTCCAGAACCTCACGCCCGAGTCGGAGTACACCGAGTACGGCGACAACGGGCGACTGATCCAGGACGACGGCAAGACCACTCTCTACAACGGTCGCACCGGCGAGGCCTACGACAACCCGATCACCGTCGGCTACGTCTACATCCTGAAGCTGGCCCACCTCGTGGACGACAAGATCCACGCCCGGTCCACTGGCCCGTACTCGATGATCACCCAGCAGCCCCTGGGCGGTAAGGCCCAGTTCGGTGGCCAGCGCTTCGGCGAGATGGAGGTGTGGGCTCTCGAGGCCTACGGCTCCGCCTACTGCCTGCAGGAGCTCCTCACCATCAAGTCCGACGACGTCCTCGGCCGCGTGAAGGTCTACGAGGCGATCGTGAAGGGCGAGAACATCCCCGAGCCCGGCATCCCCGAGAGCTTCAAGGTTCTCATCAAGGAGATGCAGGCCCTGTGCCTGAACGTCGAGGTCCTGGCCCAGACGGGCGAGGAGATCGAGATGCGAGAGCTCGACGAAGACATCTTCCGCACCGCCGAGGAGCTCGGCATCGACCTGTCTCGCCCCGAGCGTGGCACCGACGAAGAAGACGAGCGCCGCCGTGAAGGAGCCCGCTAATGCTTGACGTCAACAACTTCAGCCAGCTGCGCATCGGTCTGGCCACGGCGGACTCGATCCGCACGTGGTCGAACGGCGAGGTCAAGAAGCCCGAGACCATCAACTACCGCACGCTCAAGCCGGAGAAGGACGGGCTCTTCTGCGAGAAGATCTTCGGTCCCACGAAGGACTGGGAGTGCTACTGCGGCAAGTACAAGCGGGTGCGCTTCAAGGGCATCATCTGCGAGCGCTGCGGCGTCGAGGTCACCCGCTCGAAGGTCCGGCGCGAGCGCATGGGCCACATCGAGCTCGCCGCGCCCGTCGTCCACATCTGGTACCTCCGCGGCACCCGCTCGTGGCTGGCCTACCTGCTCATGGGCACCGAGGCCCGTGAGGAGCTGAAGGCCAAGCAGCTCGAGAAGGTCATCTACTTCGCGGCCAACCTCGTGACATGGGTCGACGAGGAGCGGCGCGACGTGGATCGCCCCAACCTCGAGAAGGAGATGCTCGACGAGCGCGAGGCCATCGAGAAGGAGCGCGATCTCAAGATCAACGAGCGCTTCACCGAGCTCGAGGCCGAGATCGAGGCCCTCGAGAAGGAGGGCGCGAAGGACGCCGACATCAGGGCGCGCCAGAAGGCCGCTGAGAAGGAGGTGGCCGCCCTCCGCGAGACCTACGAAGCCGAGCTCGACATGCTCGGGCGGGTCTGGGACGAGTTCCTCGACCTCTTCGCCCGCAAGATCCTCGAGGACGAGATGCTCTGGCGCGAGCTGAAGGACCGCTACGGCGAGTACTTCGAGGGGGGCATGGGCGCCGACGCCCTGAAGTCCCTCATCAACCGCCTCGACCTCGACATCGAGGAAGAGAAGCTCAAGGTGGCGATCGACCCGCAGGACGGGCAGCGTCCGCTGTCGGCCCAGCGCAAGCAGAAGGCCATCAAGCGGCTCAAGATCGTCACCGCCTTCAACAAGCGGAACGACCAGGGCAAGCGGGTCAACGACCCGGGCGCCATGATCCTCGACGTCGTGCCGGTGATACCGCCCGAGCTGCGCCCGATGGTTCAGCTCGACGGTGGCCGCTTCGCCACCTCCGACCTGAACGACCTCTACCGCCGCGTCATCAACCGGAACAACCGCCTCAAGCGTCTGCTCGACCTCGGTGCGCCGGAGATCATCGTCAACAACGAGAAGCGCATGCTGCAGGAGGCCGTGGACGCCCTGTTCGACAACGGTCGCCGCGGCCGGCCCGTCACGGGCCCGGGCAACCGACCGCTGAAGTCGCTCTCCGACATGCTCAAGGGCAAGCAGGGCCGGTTCCGTCAGAACCTCCTCGGCAAGCGCGTCGACTACTCCGGCCGTTCGGTCATCGTGGTCGGCCCGACGCTCAAGCTGCACCAGTGCGGCCTGCCCAAGCTCATGGCCCTCGAGCTGTTCAAGCCCTTCGTGATGAAGGCGCTCGTCGACCGCGAGCTGGCCCAGAACATCAAGTCGGCCAAGCGCATGGTGGAGCGGCGCCGCCCGCAGGTCTGGGACGTCCTCGAGGACGTCATCAAGGAGCACCCGGTGCTCCTCAACCGGGCCCCGACGCTTCACCGCCTCGGCATCCAGGCCTTCGAGCCCGTGCTCGTCGAGGGCAAGGCCATCCAGATCCACCCGCTCGTCTGCACCGCCTTCAACGCCGACTTCGACGGCGACCAGATGGCCGTGCACCTGCCCCTCTCCTCGGAGGCGCAGGCCGAGGCCCGGGTGCTCATGCTCAGCGCCAACAACATCCTGTCGCCGGCCCACGGGCGCCCGCTCGTCACGCCGACCCAGGACATGATCATCGGCGCCTACTACCTGACCGAGGCCGTCGACGGCGACCCGGGCGAGGGTCGCGTGTTCGGCTCGATCGCGGAGGCCTTCCAGGCCTACGAGAACGGCGACATCACGCTTCACGCCCGCATCACGATCCGCAACGCCTCCGGCGAGCGGGTGGACGCCACCATGGGCCGGTTCCTCTTCAACGAGTGCCTGCCCGACGACTTCGGTGGCATCACCGAGACCGTGAAGAAGAAGCAGATGGGCGAGATCGTCGACCGGCTCGCCAACGAGTACCCGAAGGCCGTCGTGGCCAGGAGCCTCGACGCCATCAAGGACCTCTGCTTCGGCTACGCGGCCCGGTCGGGTCTCACCATCTCCATCGACGACGTCACGACGCCGCCCGAGAAGCGCGGCATCCTCGACGATCACGAGAAGGAAGCCGACAAGGTCGAGCAGCAGTTCCGTCGGGGCATCATCACCGACGGCGAGCGGCGCCAGAAGGAGGTGGAGATCTGGACCAACGCCACCGACAAGGTGCGGGAGGCGATGGAGGCAGCGCTCTCCTCCAAGCAGTTCAACCCCATCGACATGATGGTGGGCTCGGGCGCTCGAGGAAACATGATGCAGGTCCGCCAGATCGCCGGCATGCGCGGCCTGGTGGCCAACCCTCGAGGCGACATGATCCCTCGACCCATCAAGAGCAACTTCCGCGAGGGGCTCTCGATGCTCGAGTACTTCATCGCCACGCCGGGTGCCCGAAAGGGCCTGGTCGACACGGCTCTGCGGACCGCCGACTCCGGCTACCTGACCCGTCGCCTCGTCGACGTGGCCCAGGAGCTCATCATCCGTGAGCCCGACTGCCAGCGCGAGGGCGACCCCGTCCGCGGCCTTTGGGTCGAAGAGGTCGTCCCCGACGAAGCCGGCAAGCGCAGCTACCTCGAGACCCGCATCTTCGGCCGCACCCTGGCCGTGGACGTGAAGCTCTCGAAGGACAACCCCATCGAGACCCGCGCCGGGAAGACCCTCAAGGCGGGGGAGCGCATCGACGAGGACGACCTCGACGCCCTCCGCGAGGACGCAGAGGTCAACCGGGTCCGGGTGCGCTCCGTGCTCACCTGCCAGTCCGATCTCGGCGTGTGCGCAGCCTGCTACGGCCGCTCGCTCGCCACGGGCAAGCTCATCGAGATGGGCGAGGCAGTAGGCGTCATCGCAGCCCAGTCCATCGGCGAGCCGGGCACGCAGCTCACCATGCGCACGTTCCACACCGGCGGCGTCGCTGGCGGTGCGGACATCGCCGGTGGTCTGCCCCGCGTCGTGGAGCTGTTCGAGGCCCGCAGCCCGAAGGGCAAGGCCACCCTGGCCCGCACCTCGGGTGTCGTGCGCATCTCGGACGACGAAGGCAAGGGTCGCGTCATCACGATCGTCGGCGACGACGGCAGCGAGGACGCCTACACGGTGCCGAGCCTGTCCCGCCTCGAGGTCACCGAGGGCCAGGAGATCACAGCCGGCGACGCCATCGTCGACGGTCCCCGTGATCCCAAGGAGCTCATCGAGATCAAGGGCGTCCGCGAGACCCAGCAGTACCTCGTGGGCGAGGTGCAGAAGGTGTACCGCGACCAGGGCGTGTCGATCCACGACAAGCACATCGAGCTGATCGTGCGGCAGATGACCAAGCGAGTCGGTGTCCAGGAGCCGGGCGACAGCCCGTTCCTGCCCGGCGAGCGCGTCGACCAGAAGGTCTACGCCGACACCAACCGGCTGCTCGTCCAGGACGGCAAGGTGCCGGCCGAGGGCCGGCCCGAGATGATGGGCATCACCAAGGCGTCGCTGGCCACCGACTCCTGGCTCTCGGCGGCCTCCTTCCAGGAGACCACCCGGGTGCTCACCGAGGCGGCCATCGAGTCCAAGAGCGACAACCTCCTGGGCCTGAAGGAGAACATCATCATCGGCAAGCTGATCCCGGCCGGCACGGGTGCGCCCGCCGGTCACGGGACGAGCTGGCGTACAAGGACATCGAGACCAGCGCGCCCGACTACCAGCCGATGGACTACTGGTCCTCCGAAGCCGACGACGAGGACATCGCCGGCTGGCTGGCCCAGGGCTACGACCAGACTGCGGTCGGGCAGGAGGCGGCTGAGGTCGTCGCTCTCCCCTGCCGCGGACGGCGAGCAGGCCGGCTGATCAAGATCGTCTGCAGCTAGACGAGCACCGAACGTGCCCGGGCTTCGGCCCGGGCACGTTCGCGCTCGGAGTGCTCGTCTGCCAGCGGTCGGGCCGGCTCCGGACCCGAATCGGATCAACGTCGATCTGCCAGCGTTGTAGCGACAACGCCCTGGGCTCGACCGCGAACGAAGCCGTGGCGGTGGTGGCCCCACCCGACCAGGTGGCGACCGAGAACAAGCGGTGCTTCGGCCCTGTCCTCACCCGTCTTGCACTCAACGCTCCTAGGGCTGCTGACCCTGACGTCTGGGAGCAGATCGTGGCTGACCTCCGCCGCTGAGATCTCGGCCCACTACACGGTTTGCCGTTCTTCCTGGTGGACCCGTAGAGTTGTCCCTCGGCACTGGCGCGCCCTGCGGGCCCGCCGTGCCTTTGCAACCCGAAGATCCTTCATCGCACGCGAGGTTTGAGTGCCCACCATCCAGCAGCTGGTCCGCAAGGGCCGGCAGTCCAAGCCCGCCAAGGCCAAGACGCCCGCTCTTGAAGGGCGCGCCCCAGCGGCGCGGTGTGTGCACCCGTGTGTTCACCCACACCCCCAAGAAGCCGAACTCCGCCCTGCGCAAGGTCGCCCGTGTGCGCCTCTCCAGCGGCCAGGAGGTCACGGCCTACATCCCCGGCGAGGGTCACAACCTCCAGGAGCACTCGATCGTGCTCGTCCGCGGCGGTCGCGTGAAGGACCTGCCCGGCGTTCGCTACAAGATCATCCGCGGCACCCTCGACACCTCCGGTGTGAAGGACCGCAAGCAGGCCCGCAGCCGCTACGGCGCCAAGAAGGAGTCCTAATGCCTCGCAAGGGTCCCGCGCCGCGGCGTGAGCTGATGCCGGATCCGATCTACCGGTCGGTCCTCGTCACCCAGATCGTCAACAAGGTCCTCGCTGCACGGCAAGCGCTCCACGGCCGAGAACATCGTCTACAGCGCCCTCGAGCACGATCGAGGAGAAGACCGGCACCGAGCCGATCGCCGACCCTCAAGCGGGCCATCGAGAACGTCAAGCCCCAGCTCGCAGGTCAAGAGCCGACGCGTCGGCGGTGCCACCTACCAGGTGCCGATCGAGGTCAAGCCCCGCCAGGCGAACACCCTCGCCATCCGTTGGGTCGTGGGCTACTCGCGGCAGCGGCGGGAGAAGTCGATGGCCGAGCGCCTCGCCAACGAGCTGCTCGACGCCAGCAACGGCATCGGCGCCTCGGTGAAGCGCCGCGAAGACACCCACAAGATGGCCGAGTCCAACAAGGCCTTCGCCCACTACCGCTGGTAGAGCGGACCGGTCCCCCCGAAACCTCGACGACCGGGCCGAAGGGCCCGGTCGTTCCCTTGTCACGAGAGAAACTGATGGCAGCCAAGCGCACCCACCCCCTTGAGAGAGTCCGCAACATCGGCATCATGGCCCACATCGACGCGGGCAAGACGACGACTACCGAGCGGATCCTCTACTACACGGGCAAGAGCTACAAGATCGGCGAGGTCCACGAGGGCGCCGCCACGATGGACTGGATGGCCCAGGAGCAGGAGCGGGGGATCACGATCACCTCCGCGGCCACCACCTGCCAGTGGAACGACCACAACATCAACATCATCGACACGCCCGGCCACGTCGACTTCACCGTCGAGGTGGAGCGCTCGCTGCGCGTCCTCGACGGCGCGGTCGCCGTGTTCGACGGCGTGGCCGGTGTGGAGCCGCAGACCGAGACCGTCTGGCGGCAGGCCAACAAGTACGGCGTCCCGCGGATGTGCTTCATCAACAAGATGGACCGTCTCGGTGCCGACTTCTTCGTCGCCCTCGACTCCATCAAGGATCGCCTTGGAGCCAACACGGCTGTCCTCCAGCTGCCCATCGGCGCCGAGGGCAACTACAAGGGCGTCATCGACCTCATCAACATGAAGGCCCTCGTCTGGCTCGACGAGGAGCTCGGCGCCAAGTGGGACATCAACGAGATCCCCGGCGGACTGCGGGAGCAGGCCGACGAGTACCGCCACGAGCTCATCGACGTCCTCTCGCAGCTTCGACGAGAACATCCTCGAGAAGTACGTCGGCGAAGAGGAGATCACCGCTGACGACCTCCGGTCCGCCATCCGTCGCGGCACCATCGACGGCGAGATCGTCCCGATCCTGAACGGCACCGCGTTCAAGAACAAGGGCGTGCAGCCTCTCCTCGACGCCATCGTCGACTTCCTCCCGAGCCCCCTCGACCTGCCCCCCACCAAGGGCATGAACACGAAGGGCGACGAGGAGCTGGAGCGCAAGGCGTCCGACGACGAGCCCTTCGCCGCTCTCGCCTTCAAGATCATGACCGACCCCCACGTCGGCAAGCTCACCTACTTCCGGGTGTACTCCGGGGTGCTCGAGAAGGGCGGGACGGTCGTCAACACGACGAACTCCCAGAAGGAGCGCATCGGGCGCATCCTCCAGATGCACGCCAACGCCCGGGAGGACATCGATGCCGTGTTCACCGGTGACATCGCCGCCGGCATCGGCTTCAAGAACACCCGCACCGGCGACAGCCTCTCGGCACCGGGCAGTGAGATCGTGCTGGAGAACCTCGAGTTCCCGGAGCCCGTGATCCACGTCGCCGTGGAGCCCAAGACCAAGGTCGACCAGGACAAGATGGGCAAGGCCCTCTTCGCCCTCTCGGAGGAGGACCCGACCTTCCAGGTCCGCACCGACGAAGACACCGGCCAGACCGTGATCTCGGGCATGGGCGAGCTCCACCTCGAGGTGATCGTCGACCGGATGCTCCGCGAGTTCAAGGTGGACGCCACCGTCGGCAAGCCGCAGGTGGCGTACCGCGAGACGATCACCCAGTCGGTCATCAAGCACACCTACACGCACAAGAAGCAGACAGGTGGCTCGGGCCAGTACGCCGAGGTCACGATCGACCTCGAGCCCACCGGCCCCGGTGGCGGCTACGAGTTCGTCGACAAGATCTCCGGTGGTCGCATCCCCAAGGAGTACATCCCGTCAGTCGACGCTGGCATCCAGCAGTCGCTCGACGCCGGCGTGCTGGCCGGCTACCCGACCGTCGACGTGCGGGCTGTCCTCACCGACGGCAAGTACCACGACGTCGACTCCTCGGAGATGGCGTTCAAGATCGCCGGCGCCATGGCCTTCAAGGAGGCCCTGCGCAAGGCCAAGCCCGCACTCCTCGAGCCGATCATGTCCGTCGAGGTGACCACACCCGACGAGTACATGGGCGACGTCATCGGTGACCTCAACTCACGACGGGGCCGGGTCGGCGGCATGGACCAGCGCGGCAACAGCCAGATCGTCCGGGCCCACGTGCCGCTCTCGGAGATGTTCGGTTACTCTACCGACCTCCGTTCGCGCACCCAGGGGCGCGCCACGTACTCGATGCAGTTCGACAGCTACCAGCAGACGCCCGCATCGGTCCAGGAAGAGATCGTCGCCCGAGTCCGCGGCGAGTAGTAGTTCCCCCCACCACACACGAGATCTGAAGGGTTCCTGTCATGGCCAAGGAGAAGTTCGAGCGGAACAAGCCCCACCTGAATGTGGGCACGATGGGTCACATCGATCATGGCAAGACGACGTTGACGGCTGCGATCAGTCGGGTGTTGGCGGCGAAGAACCCGAACGTGCAGGTGATGGCGTTTGATCAGATCGATAAGGCGCCTGAGGAGAAGCAGCGGGGGATCACGATCAACATCTCGCACATCGAGTACGAGACTGAGAGTCGGCATTACGCGCATGTGGACATGCCGGGTCATGCTGATTACATCAAGAACATGATCACTGGTGCGGCTCAGGTCGATGGGGCGATTCTGGTGGTGGCGGCTACTGATGGTCCGATGCCGCAGACTCGTGAGCATGTGCTGTTGGCTCGGCAGGTGGGTGTGCCGGCGATCGTGGTGGCGTTGAACAAGGTCGATCAGGTTGATGATGAGGAGCTGCTCGAGCTGGTGGAGCTCGAGGTGCGTGAGCTGTTGAACGAGTACGAGTTCCCGGGTGATGACACCCCGATCGTGCGTGTTTCGGCGTTGAAGGCTCTGGAGGGTGATGAGGCGGCGGGTGAGGGTGTTGCTGCGTTGATGGATGCGGTGGACAGCTTTGTGCCTGAGCCTGAGCGTGATCTGGACAAGCCGTTCTTGATGCCGATCGAGGATGTGTTCTCGATCACGGGTCGGGGGACGGTTGTGACTGGCAAGGTCGAGCAGGGTGTGATCCACACGGGTGATGAGATCGAGATCGTGGGGATCCGGCCGACGCAGAAGACGACGTGCACGGGTGTGGAGATGTTCCGCAAGCTGCTTGATCAGGGGCAGGCGGGGGACAACATCGGTGCGTTGTTGCGGGGCACGAAGAAGGAAGAGGTTGAGCGGGGTCAGGTGCTGTGCAAGCCGGGGAGCATCACGCCGCACAGTGAGTTCGAGGGTCAGGTGTATGTGTTGACCCAGTCTGAGGGTGGTCGGCACAAGCCGTTCTTCAGCAACTACCGGCCGCAGTTCTTCTTCCGGACGACTGATATCACGGGGCATGTGGAGCTTCCGGAGGGTACGGAGATGTGCATGCCTGGTGACAACACGGTGATGAAGGTGGAGCTGATCCATCCGATCGCCATGGACGAGGGCTTGCGCTTCGCTATCCGCGAGGGTGGCCGTACCGTGGGCGCCGGCCGCGTCACCAAGATCATCAAGTAGAGGACGACATGGCTGAGAAGCAGAAGATCCGCATCCGCCTGAAGGCGTACGACCACGAGGTCATCGACCAGTCGACGAAGAAGATCGTCGAGACGGTCCTGCGCACCCAGGCGACCGTGCGGGGTCCCATCCCGCTTCCCACCGAGAAGCACCGCTACACGGTCATCCGCTCCCCTCACAAGGACAAGGACAGCCGGGAGCACTTCGAGATGCGCATCCACAAGCGCCTGCTCGACATCCTCGAGCCGTCTCCCAAGACGGTCGACTCGCTGCAGCGCATCGAGCTGCCGGCGGGCGTCGACATCGAGATCAAGATCCAGCAGGTCTGAGGACCGCTTTGGACGGCGGGGGCATCCCCCGCTAACCTGCTCTATCCGTGCTACGGGCCCCTGCGGGTCGCGTGGCCGCAGATCGAACCGAAGTCCGGGCAGGCCCGCACTCGCAGGAACCGCCTGGCACAACCGAAATTGCGCTCCGCCGGGTCCCCCGTGCGGAGCGCTCGCGTGAACCGGGGCCGTATGGCCCGCCGCCGCAGCGAAGAGAGAGACACAGTCGTCATGGCGACAAAGGCAATCGTGGGCGAAAAGGTAGGCATGACCCAGGTCTGGGACGACGACAACCGTGTCGTCCCCGTGACCGTCCTCCGGGTCAAGCCCTGCCGCGTCGTGCAGGTCAAGACAGACGAGCACGACGGCTACACCGCCCTGCAGGTCACCTTCGGAACGAAGAAGGCCTCCAAGATCACCAAGCCCAAGCTCGGGCACTTCGAGAAGGCAGGCGTCGACCCGGGCCCCCGCCTCGTCGAGCTGCGCCTCGACGACGTCTCTGACTACGTCGTCGGCCAAGAGCTAAAGGCCGATGTGCTGGCCGACGGCGACAAGGTCGACGTCACGGCCGTGAGCAAGGGCAAGGGCTTCGCCGGCACCATGAAGCGCCACGGCTTCGGCGGCATGCCCGCCTCCCACGGCGCCCACCGCACCCACCGCGCTCCTGGCTCGATCGGCGCCTGCGCCACCCCCTCGAGGGTGTTCCGCGGCAAGAAGATGGCGGGCCGCATGGGTGCCGAGAAGGTCACCACGCAGAACCTCCTCGTCGTGCAGGCCGACGCCGAGCGCGACCTCGTCCTCGTCCGGGGCTCGGTTCCCGGGCCCAAGGGCGGCCTCGTCCTCATCCGCGACGCAGTCAAGGCAGGTGCCTGATGCCCACCGTCGACACCAAGGACGCCAAGGGCGCCAAGGCCGGCTCGGTCGAGCTCGATGAGGCCATGTTCGGCGTGCAGCCCAACGTCCCGGTCATGCACCAGGTCGTCACCGCCCAGCTGGCGGCCAAGCGCAGCGGCACCCAGTCCACCAAGACCCGCGCCGAGGTGCGGGGCGGTGGCGCCAAGCCGTGGAAGCAGAAGGGCACCGGCCGGGCCCGCGCCGGCTCGAGCCGGTCACCCCACTGGGTCGGCGGTGGCGTCAGCCACGCTCCCAAGCCCCGTGACTACTCCCAGCGCACCCCCAAGAAGATGATCCGACTGGCCCTCAAGTCTGCACTGTCGGACCGGGCCAGCTCCGAGCGGGTCCTCGTCCTCGACTGGGGCCTCGAGGCGCCCAGCACCAAGGGCGCTCTGGCCGCTCTGGCCGCCAACGGCGTCGAGGGCCGCGTCCTCGCCGTCCTCCGCCCCGAGGACACCGCGGTGTGGAAGAGCCTCCGCAACCTCGACAACGTCCACATCTGTGGCGTGACCGAGCTCAACGCCTACGACGTCCTCGTGAGCGACTGGGTGATCTTCACCTCGGACACGCTCCCGGTCGATCGCCCGGTCACCCGTGGCACCCACGCCGCCGAGGAGGCCTCGTGAGCAAGGATCCCCGCGACATCATCATCGCTCCTGTGGTGAGCGAGAAGTCCTACGCCTTGGCCGACCAGGCCAACGCGGCCTACACCTTCAAGGTGGCCACCGGCGCTTCGAAGCCCGAGATCCACGACGCCGTCGAGTCGATCTTCAACGTCAAGGTCCTCAAGGTGAACACGCTGAACCGCAAGGGGAAGCGCAAGCGCAACCGCAAGACCGGCACCTTCGGCAGCCGTCCCGACACCAAGCGGGCCATCGTCACCCTCGTCGAGGGTCAGACGATCGACCTCTTCCAGGCATAGGTCAGCAACGACATGGCACTTCGCAAGCGCAAGCCCACCAGCCCCGGTCGGCGGTTCCAGACGGTCTCCGACTTCAAGGAGATCACGAAGGACACGCCCGAGCGGTCGCTCCTCGCGCCCAAGCACAACACCGGTGGCCGCAACAACTACGGCCGCAAGACCGCACGCCACAAGGGTGGCGGCCACAAGCAGCGGTATCGCGTCATCGACTTCAAGCGGACCAAGGACGGCGTGCCGGCCAAGGTCGCCGCGGTCGAGTACGACCCGAACCGCAACTGCCGCATCCTCCTCCTCCACTACCTCGACGGTGAGAAGCGCTACATCCTCGCCCCGAAGGACGTGAAGGTCGGCGACCTGCTCCAGTCGGGCCAGGGCTCGGAGATCCGTCCCGGCAACTCCCTGCCGCTGCGCTACATCCCCGTCGGCACCACCGTGCACAACATCGAGCTGCAGCCTGGCGGCGGCGGCAAGATGGCCCGCTCGGCCGGAGCGTCGGTGCAGCTCGTCGCCAAGGAGGGCGACTTCGCCACCCTCCGCCTGCCCAGCACCGAGATGCGCCGCGTGGCCATCGACTGCCGGGCCACCATCGGCGAGGTCGGCAACTCCGAGGCCGAGCTGATCAAGATCGGCAAGGCCGGCCGCAACCGCTGGAAGGGCGTCAAGCCCCAGACCCGTGGCGTAGCCATGAACCCCGTCGACCACCCGCTCGGTGGTGGCGAGGGCAAGACCTCCGGTGGTCGACACCCGGTGTCGCCGTGGGGCAAGCCCGAAGGCCGTACCCGAGACAAGACCAAGCCGTCCCAGAAGCTCATCGTTCGCCGGCGCCGTACGCGCGGCAGCCGGAGGTAGGACCCATGCCCCGCAGCCTCAAGAAGGGCCCCTTCGTCGACGACCACCTCCTCAAGAAGGTGGACGTCCTCAACGAGAAGGGCGAGAAGAAGGTCATCAAGACCTGGAGCCGTCGCTCCACGATCATCCCCGAGATGGTCGGCCACACCATCGCCGTGCACGACGGGCGCAAGCACGTGCCCGTGTACGTCACCGAGGCGATGGTCGGCCACAAGCTCGGCGAGTTCTCCCCGACCCGCACCTTCAAGTTCCACGCCGGCATGGAGAAGCAAGCGCGAGGGCGGCGATAGCGATGGCCTTCGGAACCAAGACCAACGAGCGCCCCGGCACACGAGCCCAGGTCCGTCACCTCCGGGTCTCGGCCTACAAGGCCCGTGAGGTCCTCGACCTCATCCGCGGCCTGCACGTCGACGACGCCGATGGCGTCCTCGAGTTCACCGAGCGCGCCGTGGCCACCGAGATCCGCAAGGTCCTCTCGGCGGCCGTCGCCAACGCCGAGCACAACGACGAGATCGATCCCAACGAGCTCTTCGTCTCGGCCTGCTACGCCGACGAGGGCCCCACGCTCAAGCGCTGGCGTCCCCGTGCCCGGGGCCGCGCCACCCGCATCCGCAAGCGCACCTGCCACGTCACGGTCATCGTGAGCCGCATGGACGCCGAAGAAGCTCGAGCAGCGTCGGGCCCGCACCGAGGCCGCCGTCGGCCGCGGCGGCGTGCGTCGCGACGCCGCCGAGGCCCGTCGGGCCCGCGTGGCCAAGAGCCAGGCGGCCCGCGGCGGCCGCGAGAGCCGACCACGACCACGACCACGAGGGTCACGACCACGAGCACGACGAGGACGGCAACGTCGTCCCCGGCGAGCCCACCGAGGCGACCATCGAGATGGCCCACGAAGCAGCTGACGACGCCGACCTGACCGACGAGGTCATCGACGCGGCGGAGAACGAGAACCCCGCCGAGCCCGAGGAGGCCGTCGAGGCCGCCGTCGAAGAGGCGGCCGCCGAGGCCGACGAGGAGAAGAGCTGAGTGGGTCAGAAGGTCAACCCCTACGGCTTCCGCCTCGGTGTCACCACCGAGTGGAAGTCGCGCTGGTTCGCCGACCGCAAGGAGTACGGCGACTTCGTCATCGAGGACTGGAAGATCCGGAACTACCTCATGACGCAGCTGCCGCACGCCGCGATCAGCCGAGTCGAGATCGAGCGCACCCGTGAGCGCCTCCGCGTCGACGTCCACACCGCCCGTCCGGGCATCGTGATCGGTCGTCGCGGCGCCCAGGCCGACGAGCTGCGCACCGGGCTCACCGCGATCTCCGGCAACAACAAGGTCCAGCTCAACATCCAGGAGATCAAGCAGCCCGAGCTCGACGCTGCCCTCATCGCTCAGGGTGTCGCCGACCAGCTCGCTGGCCGCGTGGCCTTCCGACGGGCCATGAAGCGAGCCGTGCAGAGCGCCCAGAAGGCCGGCGCCCTCGGCATCCGGGTCCAGTGCTCGGGTCGCCTCGGCGGCGCCGAGATGTCCCGCACCGAGTGGTACCGCGAGGGTCGGGTGCCGCTGCACACGCTCCGCGCCGACATCGACTACGGCTTCCGCGAGGCCCGCACCCCCGCCGGTCGCATCGGCGTGAAGGTGTGGCTCTACAAGGGCGACATCCTCCCCTACAAGGCCGCAAGCGACGACAAGATCACCCGCGAGGCCGCCATGGCCGTCGGGGAGACCTCCGGTGCAGGCGAGCCCCGCCGAGTCGTGTCCAGCTCGGCTGCCGCTCGCCGTCGACCCGACGCCGCCGCCGGTCCCGAGACAGACGCTCCCGTCGAGGCCGAGCCTCTCGTCAAGGAGGCCGATCCCGAGCTGGAGCGCCTCCTCGCCGAGGAAGAGGAGATCGAGCGCCGCGTGCACGATCACCACGAGACCCCCAAGTTCCACCCCGGGGACGGTGACTGACATGTTGATGCCCAAGAAGGTCAAGCACCGCAAGCAGCAGCGCGGTCGCATGCGCGGCCAGTCCAAGGGTGGCACCGAGGTCACCTTCGGCGAGTACGGCATCCAGGCCCTCGAGCCCGGGTGGATCACCGCTCGCCAGATCGAGGCCGCCCGTATCGCCATGACCCGCAAGCACCCGTCGTGGCGGCAAGGTGTGGATCACCGTCTTCCCCGACAAGCCCGTCACCGAGAAGCCGGCCGAGACCCGCATGGGCTCGGGCAAGGGCAACCCGGAGCGCTGGGTCGCCGTCGTGAAGCCCGGCCGCATCCTGTTCGAGCTGTCCTACCCCGACCCGGTCCTGGCCCGTGAGGCCATCGACCGGGCCATCCAGAAGCTGCCGATCAAGGCTCGCTTCGTCGCCCGCGAGGAGGGCTTCTGATGGCCGCAGTCCGAGACGTTCCACGACCTCGACGACGACGACCTGGTCCAGGCGCTCGCCGACGCCAAGGAGGCGCTGTTCAACCTGCGCTTCCAGAACGCCACCGGGCAGCTCGACAACCACGCCGCCATCCGGCGAGACCCGCCGCGACGTGGCCCGCATCAACACCGAGCTCCGGACGCCGCGAGATCGCGGCCGCCGAGGCGCTCGAGACCCAGAGGGAGAACGCCTGATGGCCGACGAGACCACCACTCGGCCCAACGCCCGCAAGCTGCGCGAGGGCATCGTCACCTCCGCGGGCATGGACAAGACCGCGGTCGTCACCGTCACGACCCGCAAGCCGCACCCGCTCTACAAGAAGACGATGGTGCGGACCAAGAAGCTCTACGTCCACGACGAGAGCCAACGACGCCAAGGTCGGCGACAAGGTCCGGGTCCAGGAGACCCGCCCGCTGTCCAAGCTGAAGCGCTGGCGCCTCGTCGAAGTGCTGGAGCGGGCACGATGATCCAGCAGGAGAGCCGTCTTCGCGTCGCGGACAACAGCGGGGCCAAAGAGGTCCTCTGCATCCGCGTCCTCGGCGGCACCAAGCGCCGCTACGCCTCCATCGGCGACATCTTCGTCGCCACGGTGAAGGACGCCATCCCGGGCGCTGCGGTCAAGAAGGGCGAGGTCGTCAAGTGCGTCGTCGTCCGGGTGAAGAAGGAGAAGCGCCGTCCCGACGGCAGCTACATCCGCTTCGACGAGAACGCCGCCGTGCTCATCAACGACCAGATGAACCCGCGAGGCACCCGCATCTTCGGCCCGGTGGGCCGTGAGCTGCGAGACAAGAAGTTCATGAAGATCGTGTCGCTGGCCCCGGAGGTGCTGTGACCATGGCAGGCCTCAAGATCAAGAAGGGTGACCAGGTCCGTGTCCTCACGGGCAAGGACCGCGGCAAGACCGGCAACGTCACCCGCGTGCTGCCCGACCGCCGGCAAGGTGATCGTGGACGGCGTCAACGTCGCCAAGAAGCACCAGAAGGCCACTCGGGCCACGATGCAGGGCGGCATCATCGACAAGGACATGCCGCTGCCCGTGGCCAACGTGGCGCTGCTCTGCGCGACCTGCGGCAAGCCCACCCGGGTCGGCTACAAGATCGACGCCGACGGCACCAAGGTCCGCGTCTGCAAGAAGTGCGGAGGTGAGAACCCGTGAGCGACACCGCGACCGCGCACCGACGTGCCGCGCCTGAGGGCGAAGTACGACGACGAGATCCGCGTCTGCTCTCAGGAGCAGCTCGGGCTCGGGAACATCATGCAGGTGCCCCGCCTCGACAAGATCGTGATCAACATGGGCGTCGGTGACGCCGTCGGCCAGCCGTCCCTCCTCGAGGGTGCCGTCAAGGACCTGACCCGGATCGCCGGCCAGAAGCCGATCATCACCAAGGCCCGGAAGTCGATCGCCAACTTCAAGCTCCGTGAGGGCAACGCGATCGGCACCAAGGTGACGCTCCGAGGCGCCCGCATGTGGGAGTTCCTCGACCGGCTCATCAGCCTCGCCATCCCCCGCATCCGCGACTTCCGGGGCCTCAACCCCAACGCGTTCGACGGACACGGCAACTACACGTTCGGCGTGACCGAGCAGCTGATCTTCCCCGAGGTCGACTACGACTCGATCGACGCCCCCCGAGGGATGGACATCACCATCGTGACGACCGCCAAGACCAATGCCGAAGGCAAGGCCCTCCTCGATGCCTTCGGCTTCCCCTTCAAGCGTGAGGGACAGAGCTGATGGCCAAGAAGGCACTCATCGAGAAGCAGCAGCGCACCCCGAAGTTCAAGGTGCGCGGCTACACCCGCTGCAAGCGCTGCGGGCGACCGCACTCCGTGTACCGCAAGTTCGGCCTGTGCCGTGTCTGCCTCCGCGAGATGGTCCACGCCGGGGAGATCCCCGGCGTGACCAAGGCGAGCTGGTGAAGAGGAGGCCGACGATGACGATGACCGACCCGATCTCCGACATGCTCACTCGCATCCGCAACGCGAACATCGCGATGCACGACGACGTGCGCATGCCCAGCTCCAAGGTGAAGGAAGCCCTCGCCGAGATCCTCCACAAGGAGGGCTACATCGAGGGCTACGACGTCGCCGACAACGTCGAGCGACCCGGCCGGACCCTCTCCATCCGAGATGAAGTACTCGCCCGAGCGAGCCCGAGTGATCTCCGGCCTGCGCCGGGTGTCCAAGCCGGGCCTGCGCGTCTACAGCCAGTCCACCAAGGTCCCTCGGGTCCTCGGTGGGCTCGGCGTGGCCGTCCTCTCGACCAGCCAGGGGCTCATGACCGACCGCGAAGCGCGCAAGCGCAACGTCGGCGGCGAGATCCTCTGCTTCGTGTGGTGACCTGACATGAGTCGAATCGGCAAGGCACCCATCACGCGTCCCCGGCGGCGTCGACGTGACGCTCGCGGGCCGGCACATCTCGGTCAAGGGGCCCAAGGGCACCCTCGAGCGCGACATCCCGGGCGAGATCACCGTCCGCCAGGACGGCGACACGCTGCTCGTCGAGCGACCGAACGACGAGCGCCAGAACCGAGCCCTTCACGGGCTCGTGCGCTCGCTCGTCAACAACATGGTCGTGGGCGTGCACCAGGAGTTCACCAAGGAGCTCGAGATCATCGGCGTCGGCTACCGCGCCGCGGCCGCCGGTCCCAGCAAGCTCGACCTCGCACTCGGCTTCAGCCACCCCGTCTCCGTCGACGCTCCCGACGGCATCACCTTCGAGGTGCCGACGCCGAACCGCATCGTGGTCCGGGGCGTCGACAAGGAGATCGTCGGCCAGGTGGCCGCCAACATCCGCAAGATCCGCAAGCCCGAGCCCTACAAGGGCAAGGGCGTCCGGTACCTCGGCGAGTTCGTCGCCAAGAAGGCCGGGAAGACGGGCAAGTAGAGGACTCATCATGACCGTCAGCGCGCAGTACAAGCGGGAAGCCCGCCTCCGGCGTCACCGCCGGGTCCGCAAGAAGGTGGAGGGCACGGCCGAGCGGCCGCGCCTCGCCGTCTTCCGCTCGAACAAGCACATCTCCGCTCAGGTGATCGACGACCGCAGTCGGGCGCACGCTCGCCGCCGCGTCCACCATCGAGACCGACCTCCGCAGCGGCGCCACCGGCAACAAGGAGGCCGCCACCCAGATCGGCCGCCTCGTCGCCGAGCGGGCCAAGGCCGCCGGGGTCACCAAGGTCGTCTTCGATCGAGGCGGCAACCTGTACCACGGGCGTGTCGCCGCAGTCGCCGAGCGCCGCCCGAGAAGCTGGACTGGAGCTCTAAGCATGGCCAACGGACCCGGACAGGGCGGCCCCCGCCGCGACCGCGAGCGCGAGCCGCGCGAGAACCCGCGAGCGTCGAGCGACGCCTCGCTGCGCGAGTCGCGCGTCATCAACATCAACCGCGTCGCCAAGGTCGTGAAGGGCGGTCGTCGCTTCAGCTTCACCGCGCTCGTCGTCATCGGCGACGGCAACGGCCGCGTCGGTCTCGGCTACGGCAAGGCCAAGGAGGTGCCCCTCGCCATCCAGAAGGGCACCGAGGAGGCGCGCAAGAACCTCTTCCAGGTTCCGCTCGCCGGCACGACCGTCACCCACGAGATCATCGGCCGTGAAGGGGCCGGGCGCGTGCTGCTCAAGCCCGCCGCACCCGGTACCGGAGTCATCGCCGGCGGCGCAGCCCGAGCCATCCTCGAGGAGGCCGGCGTGCACGACGTGCTCTGCAAGTCCCTCGGCTCGTCCAACCACATCAACGTCGCCCGGGCCACCATCTCGGGCCTGAAGTACCTGAAGCGGCCCGACGAGATCGCCCGCCTGCGTGGCCTCGACGCCGACACGTTCGTGCCCAAGGGCCTGCTCGCCGCCTACAACCTCAGCGAGCGCGGCCCGCAGTCGCACGTGCCTGAAGAGGTGGCGTGATGGCTGACGAGGGCACCATCACCGTCACCCAGATCCGCTCCGCCATCGGCACGAAGCCGAAGCAGCGGGGCACGCTGCGGGCCCTCGGCCTGGGCCGCATCGGCAAGTCGAACACCCTCCCCGATCGACCCGAGATCCGAGGGATGCTGGCCCGCGTGCCGCACCTCATCTCGGTGCAGGAGCAAGCATGAGCGATCCCATCAAGATCCACGACCTGGCACCGGTGCCCGGCTCGAACCGCCGCAAGAAGCGGATGGCTCGAGGCATCGCAGGCAAGGGCGGCAAGACCGCCGGCCGTGGCACCAAGGGTCAGAAGGCCCGTAGCAAGGTTCCGGCCTCCTTCGAGGGCGGCCAGATGCCCCTGCACATGCGGATCCCGAAGCTGAAGGGGTTCAACAACCCGTTCCGCGTCGAGTACCAGGGCATCAACCTCGACGTGATCGAGGGCACCGACCTGAGCGAGATCAGCCCGACGACCCTGCACGCACGAGGCCTGGCCCACAAGGGCGCCCTCGTGAAGGTGCTCGGCCGAGGCGAGCTCACCCGAGCCGTCACCGTGAAGGCCCATGCCTTCTCGAAGACGCGCCGAGGCAGCCATCACCGCTGCCGGCGGTACCGTTGAGATCCTGCCCAAGCCGTGGGGCGATCGCCGTCCCCCGGTCCAGGGCAACCAGTTCGCCAACCGCTGATCGACGTCGTCCGCTGCCGCTGGCAGCGCCGCTGACCAGGAGCCCAGCCCGTGCTGTCCAGCGTTCGGAACATCTTCAGGATCGCCGACCTGCGGGGGAAGATCCTCTTCACCCTGCTGATGATCGGCCTCTACCGGGTCGGGTCGTTCATCCCCGCGCCCGGGATCGACCTCGACGCCGTGCAGGAGCTGAAGCGCCAGGCCGAGACAGGGCGGCGGCGTCGTCGGGCTTCCTCCAGCTCTTCTCCGGCGGCGCGCTCACCCAGTTCGCCCTGTTCGCGCTCGGGATCATGCCGTACATCACGAGCTCGATCATCATGCAGATCCTCACCGTGGTGATCCCCAAGCTCGAGGAGTGGCAGAAGATGGGGGCGGTCGGGCAGCGCAAGATCACCCAGTGGACGCGCTACCTGGCCGTGGCCATCGCGATGCTGCAGTCCACCGGTCTGGCCTTCCTCTTCCACAACGGCGGCGGCGGCCTCCTCGGCGGCGGCGGCAACAGCACCGGCCTCGACGTGCTCCCGAACTTCACCCCGTTCCGGGTGATCATCGTCGTGCTGACCCTGACCGCAGGACACTGCTCTGCTCATGTGGATGGGTGAGCTCATCAGCCAGCGCGGCATCGGCAACGGCATGTCGATCCTCATCTTCGTGTCGGTCGTCAGCGTGTTCCCGGCCTCCGGTGCCCAGCTCAACGCCGAGAAGGGCACCTTCTTCCTCGTCTGCGCTCATGGTGCTGGCCCTGGTGCTGCTGGTGGCCATCGTGTTCATCGAGCAGGGCCAGCGTCGCATCCCGGTGCAGTTCGCCAAGCGTGTCGTGGGCCGACGCATGTACGGCGGACAGAGCACCTACATCCCGCTCAAGGTCAACCAGTCCGGCGTGATCCCGATCATCTTCGCCAGCTCGGTCCTCTACCTGCCGATCCTGCTGACCAACGTGCTGCCCGTCGAAGGGCTGGGGGGCGTCGGTGCAGAGCTGGGTCGAACGGCAACCTCGTGCAGCCCGACTCGATCTTCTACATCGTGATCTACGGCCTGCTGATCATCGGCTTCGCGTACTTCTACACGGCCATCGCCTTCGACCCGGCCCAGCAGGCCGAGAACATCCGCAAGCAGGGCGGCTTCATCCCCGGCATCCGACCCGGGCCCCAGACCGAGCGCTACCTGGGCAAGATCCTCTCCCGGATCACCCTGCCGGGCGCCCTGTTCATCGCCGTGCATCGCTCTGCTGCCGTCGCTGCTCCTCGCCTTCGCCGACGTCCAGAACTTCCCCTTCGCGGGTATCTCGATCCTCATCGCCGTGGGCGTCGCCCTCGAGACGATGAAGCAGATCGACAGCCAGCTGATGATGCGCAACTACGAGGGCTTCCTCAAGTGACGGCGGCTCCGGCGTGATCCCCGGAGCCCGGCTGGTGCTGCTGGGCCGCCAGGGCGCGGGCAAGGGCACGCAGTGCGTGCGCCTCTCCCGCCACTACGTGGTGCCCCACATCTCCACCGGCGACATGCTCCGCGCCGCCGTGCGCGAGGGCACGGAGTTCGGCCGGAAGGCCAAGGAGATCATGGACAGGGGCGAGCTCGTGTCCGACGAGATCATGGGCGGCGATCGTCGACGAACGCCTCGACCGGGACGACACCCGCAACCGCGGCTACATCCTCGACGGCTTCCCCCGCACCGTCGGACAGGCCGAGCTGCTGGCCAAGATCACGGCCGACGAGCCCCTCGACCTCGTCATCGATCTGGTGGTCCCCACCGAGGTCGTGCTCGAGCGTCTGGCCAGCCGTCGAGTCTGCACCGACTGCGCCACCAACTTCTCCCTCGACGCCCCGCCCAAGTACGGCTGGGTGTGCGACAACTGCGGTGGCGACGTCGTGCAACGGGCCGACGACACCCCCGAGGCCATCCAGAAGCGGCTCGACCTCTACGAGCGGGAGACGGCGCCCCTCATCGAGTGGTACGCCGACCGCGACCTCCTCGCCGCCGTGGACGGGCTCGGCACCGCCGACGAGGTCACGGCCCGGCTCGTCGCGGCCATCGACGAACGCCGGGCGTGAAGCGGTCGGCTTCGGACCTGGCCAAGATGCGCCGGGCCGGGCGGGTGGTGGCGGAGATGCACGCCAGCATCCGGGACGCGGTGCGCCCCGGCGTCACGACCGCCGCCCTGGACCGGATCGGCCGCGAGGTGCTCGAGCGTCGAGGCGCCCGCTCCAACTTCCTCGGCTACGGGCACCCCCCGTTCAGCGGAGTCATCTGCGCCTCGCCGAACGACGTGATCGTCCATGGCGTGCCGGGCCCCTACGTGCTCCACGAAGGCGACATCGTCTCCATCGACTGCGGGGCCATCGTCGAGGGCTGGCACGGTGACGCCGCCTTCACCATGGGCGTGGGCGCCATCTCGGCCGACGCAGCGCGGCTCATCGAGGTCACCGACGCCTCCCTTGCCGCCGGGATCGCCGCCATGCAACCCGGCGGCCGGCTCTCCGACATCGGGGCGGCCGTGCAAGCCAGTCGCCGAGGGGGCGGGCTTCTCGGTGGTCAAGGAGTACACGGGACACGGAATCGGAATGGCCATGCACGAGGCACCCGACGTGCCGAACTGGGGTCGACCGGGCAAGGGTCGGCGCCTCGCCCCCGGACAGACCTACGCAGTGGAGCCGATGGTCTGCGCGGGCCGGGCCGACACGGCGCTGCTCGAGGACCAGTGGACGGTCGTGACCGCCGACGGCAGCTGGGCCGCCCACACCGAGCACACGATCGCCATCACCGAGGACGGACCGGAGATCCTCACTCGCCCGTGATCGGGCGACTACGGTGTGCGCTCAGCTCCGCTGCGGCCCTGCAGCGTCGAGTTGGCCCGCTGGCGTGCCCGCGCTAGCATCTTCCTTCGGCCCTGGGTCCACTTCGCTGTCTGCACGCGCAGCTGCGTCAGCGGGTTGGCCCTTCCACGCACTGCAGGAGCACCACTCTGGCCAAGCCCAAGGAAGACGCGATCGTCCTGGAAGGGACGGTTACCGAGCCCCTCCCGAACGCGATGTTCCGGGTCGAGCTCGAGAACGGCCACAAGGTCTTGGCCCACATCTCCGGGAAGATGCGGATGCACTACATCCGCATCCTGCCCGGGGACCGCGTCCAGGTGGAGCTCACCCCGTACGACCTCACCCGAGGTCGGATCACCTACCGCTACAAGTGAACGAGAGCGCGCGATGAAGGTCCGTCCGAGCGTCAAGAAGATGTGTGAGAAGTGCAAGGTGATCCGCCGCCACGGGCGCGTCCAGGTCATCTGCACCAACCCCCGGCACAAGCAGCGCCAGGGCTAGAGAGGAACAGGCACCCGCACCCATGGCACGTATCGCCGGCGTCGACATCCCCCGCGAGAAGCGGTTGGAGATCTCGCTCACCTACATCTTCGGGGTCGGTCGCACGACCGCGCAGAAGATCTGCGACGAGCTCAGCCTCGATCGCAACACCCGAGTCCGCGACCTGACCGACGAAGAGGTCAACAAGATCCGGGCCTACGTCGACCAGAACCTCGAGGTCGAGGGCGACCTGCGCCGCGAGGTCCAGCAGGACATCCGTCGCAAGATGGAGATCGGCTGCTGGCAGGGTCTGCGCCACCGCAAGGGCCTGCCGGTCCGCGGTCAGCGCACCCAGACCAACGCCCGCACCCGCAAGGGCCCCAAGAAGACCGTCGCCGGCAAGAAGAAGGTGCGCAAGTGATCATGCAAATCAGTGCCGCAGGCGCCGCTTCCCTCGCCGCCGACGCTCCCTGTCGGGGGCGAAGCTAGATGGCCAAGCCGAAGCCGGGTGGCCGTCGCCCCCGCAAGCGCGAGCGTCGCAACGTCTCCCACGGCGTGTGCCCACATCAAGAGCTCGTTCAACAACACGATCATCACGATCACCGACCTCGAGGGCAACGTGCTCTCGTGGGCGTCGGCCGGCAACGTCGGCTTCAAGGGCTCCCGCAAGTCCACCCCGTTCGCCGCTCAGATGGCCGCCGAGAAGGCTGCTCGGGGCGCGATGGAGCACGGCGTCCGCAAGGTCGACGTGCAGGTCAAGGGCCCCGGCTCCGGTCGCGAGACCGCCATCCGCTCGCTGCAGAACACCGGCATCGAGGTCACCGGCATCAAGGACGTCACCCCCGTCCCCCACAACGGCTGCCGCCCTCCCAAGCGGCGCCGAGTCTGAGGTAGGAACGATGGCTCGCTACACCGGCCCCAAGGTCAAGATCTCCCGGCGCCTCGGCGTCAACATCTTCGAGAACGAGAAGGGCCGCAAGGCCCTCGAGAAGCGCCCGTACCCGCCGGGTGAGCACGGCCGCTCCCGTCGGCGCCAGCCCTCGGAGTACTCGATGCAGCTGCAGGAGAAGCAGAAGGCCAAGCACATCTACGGCCTGCTCGAGCGGCAGTTCGAGAACCTCTACAAGGAGGCGACCCGCCAGAAGGGCGTCACCGGCGAGAACCTGCTCCGCATGCTCGAGCAGCGTCTCGACAACATCGTCTTCCGGGCCGGCTGGGCCCGCACCCGCCCCCAGGCGCGGCAGTTCGTGAACCACGGGCTCCTCGACGTCAACGGGCGCCGGGTCGACATCCCCAGCTACCGCGTCAAGAAGGGTGACGTCGTCTCCCTGCGGGCCAAGAGCCAGCAGATGATCGTCATCCAGCACAACCTCGACACGCTCGACGTGCGCCTCCCCGCATGGTTCGACGCTGGCGAGGGTGGCAAGTCGATCACCGTGCGCGAGCTTCCGCTGCGCGAGCAGATCGATGTGCCCGTGCGTGAGCAGCTCATCGTCGAGCTGTACTCCAAGTAGTCCGTTCCCCCCGTCGCCACCGAGTCCCGAGGTAGCAGAACATGCTCGTCATCCAGCGCCCCACAGTCGAGGCGATCGGCGAGGCCGAAGGCAACCGCCAGACGTTCGCCATCAGCCCGCTGGAGCCCGGCTTCGGCCACACCCTCGGCAACTCGCTCCGCCGCACCCTCCTGTCGTCGATCCCCGGCGCCGCCATCACGCAGCTCCGCTTCGATGACGCCCTCCACGAGTTCGACACCATCGCCGGCGTCACCGAGGACGTCACCGACGTCATCCTCAACCTGAAGGACCTCGTCCTCATCTGCCACAGCGACGAGCCGGTCACCCTCCGCCTCGACGTGAAGGGCGCCGGCCGAGGTCACGGCAGCCGACATCGAGGCCAACTCCGACGTCGAGATCCTCAACCCCGACATGCCGATCGCCACGCTGAACAAGTCGGGCCGCCTGGCCATCGACATCACCGTCGCCAAGGGCCGGGGCTACGTGTCGGCCGACCGCAACAAGTCGAGCCAGACCATCGGTGTCATCCCGGTCGACTCGATCTTCTCGCCGGTCCGCCGGGTGGCCTTCCAGATCGAGCCCACCCGGGTCGAGCAGTCGACCGAGCCTACGACCGCCTCGTCCTCGACATCGAGACCGACGGCTCCATCACGCCCCGCGAGGCGCTGGCCTCGGCCGGCGACACGCTCCGCTCGCTCGTGGGCCTCGTGGCCGAGATGAGCGACGAGCCGCAGGGCCTCGAGCTCGGCGAGGTGGCCACGGCCACCGCCGGCTCGCCTGACCTCGACCTCCCGATCGAGGACCTCGACCTCTCCGAGCGCCCCCGCAACTGCCTCAAGCGGGCCCAGGTCAACTCCATCGGCGAGCTCCTGCCAAGACCGAGGACGACCTCCTCGCCATCACCAACTTCGGCCAGAAGTCGCTCGACGAGGTCATCGAGAAGCTGAACGAGCGTGGCCTGGCGCTGCGCACGAAGGACTGAGAGCTACATGCCTGCAACCCCGAAGAAGGGCCGTCGCTTCGGCGGCAGCTCCCAGCACCAGCGGCTGATGATGGCCAACCTCGTGGCGTCGCTCGTCGCCGCCGAGGGCATCACCACCACCGAGGCCAAGGCCAAGGCCCTGCGCCCCGTGGCCGAGAAGGTGATCACCAAGGCCAAGAAGGGCGGCCTCCACAACCACCGTCAGGTCGTCTCGTACCTCGGTGACAAGGAGATGGCCCACAAGCTGTTCACCGAGATCGGCCCGCGCTACGCCGACCGCAACGGCGGCTACACCCGGATCCTGAAGCTCGGCCCGCGCCAGGGCGACAACGCCCCCATGGCGCGCATCGAGCTGGTGTAGTCGGCGCCGAAGCGAGCTTCGTCGCCGAGCTGAACGTGCGCCTGCGGCGCGCTGAGGGCTCGTGCGGCGGCACGGCAAGCCGCACCGCCGCGAGTGGGGGCTCCGGCGGAGCCTCTGCCCCCACACCCCCGCCGGCGCGCATCGCTACGGTCCTCCTGTGAGCTTGTTCGACCCGCCCGATGCCTCAGCGACTCTGAGCGGGCCGCTGGTGCGCGTTCGGATGCTCGTCGCCTACGACGGGATCGGGGTTCCACGGGTTCGCCGAGCAGCCCAGTGGGCGCACGGTGGCCGGCGGACCTGCGGGCCGCAATCGAGCGCGTCGTCCGCCACCCGGTCGAGCTGACCTGCGCCGGCCGCACCGACAAGGGCGTGCACGCCTGGGGCCAGGTCGTCAGCCTCGACCTGGGCATCGACCTCGACCTCGAGGCCCTCCACCGCTCGCTGCTCAAGCTGTGCGGGCCAGACGATCGTCGTTCGAGAGGTGGCGCGGGCTCTGCCCGACTTCGACGCCCGCTTCTCGGCCCGGTCCCGCACGTACCGCTACACGGTGCTCAACCGGCCCGCTGCCCGACCCCTTCCTGCGCCACACCTCCTGGCACGTCCCGACCCCGCTCGAGCCCGAGCTGCTCGACCTGGCCTGCGACCCGTTTCTTGGGCGAGCACGACTTCGCCGCCTTCTGCCGTCGACCCAAGCCGGGGCCCGACGGGCGAGCCGCGTCTCGCTCGTGCGCAGGGTGCATGCACGCGGGCTGGACCGACCTCGGCGACGGCGTGCTGCGCTTCGAGATCACGGCGCGAGCCTTCTGCCACCAGATGGTGCGCAGCATCGTGGGCACGGTCGTCAGCGCCGGCCACGGCCAGGTGCGGGCGGGCGACATCCGGGGCATCCTCCGCGGCCGGCGACCGGGCGCAAGGCGGCACCGCTCGCTCCGCCGGAGGGCCTCTGCCTCTGGCACGTCGACTACGGGCGAGCCCGATCGTCCTAGAGTTGACCCGCGGGTCAAGTCTGGGGAGACACGGGATGGCGACAGTGGGACAGGACGACGGCGGACGAGGTCCGCCGGTGTCGGAAAAGCAGGACGGCTGGCCGGTCGCTCGGCGACTCCGCTGGCGGTGCTGTCGCTGGTCAACCTCGTCGACCAGACCGACACGAACATCCTGCGAGGTGTGCTCCCGTTCATCGAGGACGAGTTCCACACCTCCGACTTCCAGCTCGGCGCACTGGGCTTCGCCTTCGTGTTCATCAACGCCCTGGCCACCATCCCCGCAGGCTGGCTGGCCGATCGGGTGCGCCGCACCCGGCTGATCGGCTTCACCCTGTTCTCCTGGAGCGGGCTGTCGGCGCTGTCAGCGGCGGCGGGCAGCTACATCCAGCTGTTCGGCGCCCGCGCGTCCCTCGGCTTCGGTCAGGCCATCGACGACCCTGCGTCCACCTCGCTGCTCGCCGACTACTACCCGGCCGAGGTGCGCGGTCGCGTGTTCTCCATCCAGCAGGTGATGAACTTCGTCGGCGGCGGGCATCGGCTTGGCGCTCGGGGCGTTCGTCGGCGAGGAGTGGGGGTGGCGGTGGGCCTTCATCGTCGTCGGCATGCCGGGCTCGCTGGTCGGCCTGCTCGTGCTGCGGCTGCGGGAACCGCACCGCGGTGAGGCAGACGGCGTGGAGGCACCCCCTGAGCCGCCGAGCGTGCCGGTCCGGGAGCTCGCCCGGTCGGCGTGGACCGGTCTTCGAGCCGACCTCACGATGATCTTCGGCATCCGCACGATGCGGTTCATCCTCGTCGGCGTGTCGACCCTGCTCTTCACCGTCGCCGGGGTCGGCTACTGGCTGGCCGTCTACCACGACCGGTACTCGGGGCTGACCGAGAAGGAGGCGGCCGGGGTGGCTGCTCTCGTGCTCGCGACGGCCGGCATCATCGGCACGCTCTACGGAGGCCGGGTGACCGACCGGGTCTACGGCGTCAGCCCCGCCGGGCGGATCACCCTCGTGTCGAACGCCATCCTGATCTGCGCGGCGACCTTCGCCGTGTCGTTCGCCGTTCCGATCATCCCCCTGCGGCTCCTGCTGCAGTTCGCTGGCGTCCTCTCCATCGCCAGCGCCTTCCCCGGTCTGCGGGCCTCGATGATGGATGTGACGCCGGTGCAGGCCCGTGGCGTCAGCTCCTCCGCCTTCGCTCTCACCTCCACGTTGTTCGGCACGGCGCTGGCCCCGCCGTTCGTGGGGCTGCTGTCCGACCTCACCGGGTCGCTCGTGGCTGCGTTCTACATCGTGACCCCGCCGGTCATCGTCGGGTCGCTCATCCTGCGCCGGGCGAAGGACACGATCGTGGACGACGCGGCCGCCATCCTGACCACGATGGCCGAGCGGGCGGCCGCCAACCCCGATGGCGAGGCGGACGACGGCCCGGAGGTCATGCTCTAGCCCATCCCAGGCCCAAGTTGCGGGATCCTGCGGTCGGGCCGTAGTTTTGCACTTCGCCTCGGGCGCCCGCGCGCCCGGACAAGATCCTCGAGCACCCCAAGGACGCTCCGCGTGCGCACGTACAGCCCCAAGGCCAGCGAGATCACCCGCAAGTGGTACGTGATCGACGCCGAAGACCTCGTCCTCGGTCGCCTCTCCACCGAGGCGGCCCGCATCCTGCGGGGCAAGCACAAGCCGATCTTCGCCCCCCACATGGACATGGGCGACCACGTCATCGTCATCAACGCCGAGAAGGTCGTGCTCACGGCCAACAAGGCCGACCAGAAGATGGTCTACCGCCACTCCGGCTACCCGGGTGGTCTCAAGTCCCGCACCTTCGCCGAGGCTCAGGCCCGCAAGCCCGAGGAAGCCGTCCGCCGGGCCATCCGGGGCATGATCCCGAAGAACCGCCTCGGCGCCCAGATGCTCACGAAGCTCAAGGTGTACGCCGGCCCGAACCACCCCCACTCGGCGCAGATGCCCGAGACCCTCGAACTCGCCGCCGCCCGGCGCACCGCGTAGGAGATTCCGTGCCCAGCAAGCCCCTCGTGCAGTCCACCGGTCGCCGCAAGCAGGCCGTCGCCCGTGTTCGGGTGCGTCCCAGCGAGGGTGAGGGCGACGGTGTCATCACCGTCAACAAGCGCACGCTCGACGACTACTTCCCGTCGAAGACGCACCAGATGATCCTCACCGAGCCCCTCCGGGCCACCGAGCTCACCGAGGCCTACGACATCGATGCCACGCTCGACGGCGGCGGGCCCACCGGCCAGGCCGGCGCCCTGCGCCTCGGCATCGCCCGGGCCCTCATCGAGCTCGACCCCGAGCTGCGCCCGGCGCTCAAGAAGCTCGGCTTCCTCACCCGCGATCGCCCGGGAGAAGGAATCCAAGAAGTACGGCCTCAAGAAGGCCCGCAAGGCTCCGCAGTACAGCAAGCGCTAGCCGGGCCCGTCCCGAGGAGCGATGGCTCCCATCTGCATTTGGCATGGCTCAGACGGTTGCCTTCTGGTCAATAGATGGCATCCTGACTACATGGCCATCCTCCGCCGCCCCGATCCCATCGCCGCCCAGCTTGCCGGCCTCGGCATCCCCCGCGGCGCAGCCTCCCGCCTCTCGCGAAGCGGGACCCTCATCGACCTCCCCGCCGGCACCACGCTGTGCGAGGAAGGCGAGCGCGGCACACAGGCCTTCCTCCTGTTGGAGGGTGAGGCTCACGTGCTCACCGCCGACGCTGTGATCCCCGTTGGGGCCGGCGCCGTGATCGGTGAGCTCGCCACGCTCGACCCGAGCCGGACCCGCAACGCCACCGTCGTGACGGCGTCGCCGGTGTCCGTGCTCGTGTTCGACGTCCGGACCTTCCGGTCCATGGCCCAGGACGAGGACCTCCACGGACGCCTGGCCCCTCAGCGCGTCGCGGCCTGACACATCCGCAACCATCCTCCCGGCAGCGGTCTGGCATCCTTCCCGGATGCTGAAGTTCGGGACCGATGGCGTGCGCGGGGTAGCCAACCTCGAGCTCACCCCTGAGCTCGTGCTCGCCCTCGGCCGGGCCGCCGCGCGCGTCCTGCCATCACGACGGTTCGTGGTGGGCCGCGACACCCGACGGTCCGGGCCTCTTCTGGAGGCGCGCCCTCGTCGCGGGGCTGATGGCCGAGGGCGTCGAGGTCGTCACCCTTGGTGTTGCCCCCACGCCAGCCGTCGCCTGGGTCGCCGGCGCGTGATGGCATCGCGGGCGCGGTGCATCTCCGCGTCGCACAACCCCTTCGAGGACAACGGCGTGAAGCTCTTCGGGCCCGGGGGCAGGAAGCTGACCGACGAGCTCGAGGATGCCCTCGAGGCCGAGCTGCACCGCCTCCTCTCCCATGAGGTGGCGGTGGCCGCGGAGGCCCGCACTGGTGGCGCCGTCGGGACGCTGGTGGACGGCGCCGCCGAGGTGGACGCCTGGGCCGCGACCGTGGCCGGTTCGATCGGCGGCCGTCGCCTGGACGGCCTACGCGTGGTCGTCGACTGCGCCCACGGCGCGGGCAGCCGGGTGGCCCCCGACGTGCTGCGCTCCCTCGGCGCGGATGTGACCCTCCTCCACGCCTCGCCCGACGGCACGAACATCAACAGCGGGTGCGGTTCGACCTACCCCCAGGAGCTGCAGCGCGCCGTCGTCGCAGCCGGTGCTCATGTCGGGATCGCGCTCGACGGCGATGCCGACCGAGCTCTCGCCGTGGACGCCGACGGGTCGCGCTCGTCGACGGCGACCAGATCATCGCTGTGACCGCCATCGACCGCCGCGACCGGGGCCGCCTCGCCGCACGACACCGTCGTCGTCACGGTCATGACCAACCTCGGCTTCCGGCTGGGCATGGCCGACCACGGGATCAAGGTGCTCGAGGTCCCGGTCGGCGACCGCTTCGTGCTCGAGGCCCTCGCCGAGCACGGCCTGACGCTCGGCGGTGAGCAGAGCGGGCACGTCATCTTCACTGACCTGGCCACCACCGGAGACGGGCTGCTCACGGCCGTGCAGCTGCTCGACGTGATGGCCCGGAGTCGGCCGGCCCCTCGGAGAGCTGGCCGCCGCAGCCATGACCCGGCTGCCCCAGGTGCTCCGCAACGTGCGGGTGGCGACGGGTGCGGCCCACGCGGCCGAGCGGGTAGCCGCGGAGGTGGCGGCGGTGGAGGCCGAGCTCGGCGACCACGGGCGTGTGCTGATCCGGGCCAGCGGCACCGAGCCGCTCGTGCGGGTCATGGTGGAGGCCCCCACAGCCGACCAGGCCGAGGCGGCCGCTGAGCGGCTGGCCGAAGCCGTCGCGGCTCTCTCGTAGAGCACCCCCCGGTACGCTGGTCCGATCCCCGATCCGGAAGGAAGCCCTCTCGTGTGCGGCATAATCGCCCTCCTGCGGGGGCCCGGTCAGCGGCGGGATCTACCCGCCTCCGACGTCCTCGATCGCCTCGACGCCATCCAGCGCGGCCTGCTCGGCACCGCTGACCGCGTCGCCGCCGCGGAGGCCGCGGCCGCTGGTCTGGAGGAGCTCGATCGGCTCCTCCGCAACCCCGACGGCGTCGCCCTGCTCGTCCGCCAGCCAGCCCTCGCCACCCGAGTCTCGGCCCTGGGAGAGACCACCGGAGACTGGATCCGGGCCACCGAAGCAGCTCTCGACGCCGAGGGGGTGGCCAGTGGGCACCCCCTCGAAGAGGCCAACGCCGCCGTCCTCCGTCTCAAGGACGCTCGTCTGGGCGGTGGTGCGCGACCGGGTGCCGACCGCGCTGGCCGTGCGCGACCTCGTCGGGGCCGGCGCAGGCTGGTCCGCCATCGAGATCGGGACATCGATCCAGCAGGCCCTCTCCGCCCTCGACCGGCTCGAGGTGCGCGGCCGCGACTCGGCCGGCCTCACCGTCCTCGTGCAGGACCACGGCCTCGACCTCGACGACCCGTCGATCGCCCGCCTCATCAGCGAGCGGTCCGCCGATGCGCTGTTCCGCACCAACGCTGTCCGCACGCCCGAGGGACACCTGAGCTTCGTCTACAAGGCGGCGGCTGAGATCGGGGAGCTGGGCGACAACACCGCCGCCATGCGCGCCGACGTCGTCGCTGACGACCTGCTCCGCCTGGCCCTCGGCGGCGAACGGGCCGCGGCCGTCGTCCTGGGCCACACCCGTTGGGCGAGCATCGGCATCATCTCCCAGCCCAACGCCCATCCCGTCGACAGCCTCGAGCTCGATCGCGCCGACGGGCCCTACGTGACGGCGGCGCTGAACGGCGACGTCGACAACTTCGCCGACCTGAAGTCGAGCGACGGCCTGCGGGTGGCGGCCGAGATCACCACCGACGCCAAGGTCATCCCCACCCTCGTCTCGCGCCGGCTGGCCGCGGGGGCGATCCCTCGTCGATGCCTTCCGCGACACCGTCGCCGCCTTCGAGGGCTCGGTCGCGATCGGGGCCAGCTCGGCCACGGCTCCGGACCATCTGCTGCTCGCCCTGCGAGGGAGCGGGCAGGCCCTCTACGTGGGGCTGGCCGACGGGTGCTACGTCGTGGCGTCGGAGCCCTACGGGCTCGTCGAGCTCACCGACACCTACCTGCGCATGGACGGCGAGACGCCGGCCAACGCCGAGAACCCCACTGCCAGCCGGGGCCAGATCATCGTCCTCGACGGCACCAAGGCAGGCACGCTCGAGGGCATCGTGCGGCAGGCCTACGACGGCACGCCCCTCCCCGTCACCGACGGCGACCTGCACAGGGCTCAGGTCACGACTCGGGACATCGACCGGGGCGACTACCCGCACTTCCTCCTCAAGGAGATCACCGAGGCGCCGAACAGCTTCCGCAAGACGCTGCGGGGCAAGATCGTCGAGGGCGACGGGCGCACTGCGGGTTGCGCTGGGCGAGGACGTCCTGAGCCCGAGCGTGGGCGAGGGCTTGCGGTCGGGGCGCATCGGTCGGGTCCAGGTGATCGGCCAGGGCACAGCACACGTCGCCGGTCAGAGCCTGGCCACCGCGCTCACAGCCGCCGCGCCCGACGGGTCGCCTGCGCGTCGAGGCCCTCCCGGCCACCGAGCTCTCCGGCTTCGGACTGCGGTCCGACATGTCCGACACGCTCGTCATCGCCATCAGCCAGTCGGGCACGACCACCGACACGAACCGCACCGTCGACCTGGCCCGTTCCCGGGGGGCCCACGTCATCGCCATCGTCAACCGCCGCAGGCTCGGACCTGACCGACAAGGCCGACGGCGTGCTGTACACCTCCGACGGGCGCGACGTGGAGATGAGCGTCGCCTCCACCAAGGCCTTCTACGCCCAGATCGCGGCGGGGTTCCTGCTCGCCTGGGCCATCGCCCAGGAGGTCGGCGGCACCGTCGACCAGTCGCTCATCCGTGCTCTGCGCGAGCTGCCGGCACTCATGGAGGCCACGGTCGGTCGTCGGGCTGGCATCGCTGCCGCGGCCCAGCAGCTCGCACCCTCGAAGCGGTACTGGGCCATCGTCGGCAACGGCCCGAACCGGGTCGCCGCCGAGGAGCTCCGCATCAAGCTGAGCGAGCTCTGCTACCGGTCGATCGCCTGCGACGCCACCGAGGACAAGAAGCACATCGACCTCTCCTGCGAGCCGCTCATCCTCGTCTGCGCGGCCGGTCTCGTCGGTTCGACGGCCGACGACGTGGCCAAGGAGGTGGCGATCTACCGGGCCCACAAGGCGTCGCCCATCGTCATCGCCAGCGACGACCAGGCCCGCTTCGCCGCGGCCCTCCACGTCATCTCCGTACCCTCCACCCATCCCGACCTGGGCTTCGTGCTGACGGCCGTCGCCGGGCACCTCTTCGGGTACGAGGCCGCCCTCGCCATCGACGCCCAGGCCCTGCCACTGCGAGAGGCCCGGGCCGCCATCGAGGAGGCGGTGGGTGACTCGGTCGCCACCGATGGCGACGACCTGCTGCGCACCCTCCGTCCGGCCATGGCGGCGTCGGCCACCCGCTTCTTCGACGGGCTCCGCAGCGGCGCCTACGACGGCAACCTCGAGGCCAGCACCGCGGTGCGCCTGGCGTCGTCGTTCCGGTACGCGCTCGGCGTCGCACCGCTCGACGCCTACCAAGCTGAGATGGGCCGCAACGGCACCCCAGCGGTCGTCGTCGACGACCTCACGGCCGCCCTCACCGCTGGCATCGAGGAGCTGACCCGTCCCGTCGACGCCATCAAGCACCAGGCCAAGACGGTCACGGTCGGCATCTCCCGCAGCGACGAGACGCTGCTGCAGCCTGACCTCGTGCAGGCCGTCCTGGCCGCCGGGGCGGCCCGCGACCGACTGTCCTACAAGACCCTGCGCACGCTGGCCGACCTCGACCCGGCCGTCGCCGAGGTCACGGGCTGGATCCGCTACGAGCTCGACGGCGACCCCGAAGAGGGCGAGGTGCCCGTCTCGGTGGTCGACCGCGGTGGCATCGCTCTCGACATCCCGTCGCGCGCGGAGCGCAACGGTGTGCTGCGAGGCACGAAGCACACCGTCGCCGTAGAGCGGCAGGTGTTCGTCACCCGCGGTCGCGAGGACGGGCGCACGGTCGTGATCGTGCCCGAGACCAAGGACGACCGAGCCTCGGGCATCACGCTGCTCCACGTTCGCTTCGCCGACCAGCTGACGGTCCCCGTGGCCCGGGGCGCGCTGCAGGGCTACCGCAACCGGTGGTCGGCGCTGCGCGACGCCGTGCTGGAGACCGAGCCCACCTTCCGGGAGGACCTGCTGGCCGAGGTCCCGGCCGCCGACCTGCTCGTCGAGCCCATCCGGGAGCTGGCCGACCGCTGGCGCACGTGATCGGGATCGGCGTCGACCTCTGCGACGTGGATCGGCTCCGGGCCTCGCTCGAGCGGACGCCGTCGCTGCGGGATCGGCTGTTCACGGCGGACGAGCGGGCGTACTGCGAGCTCCGCAACGATCCGGTCGAGCGCTACGCGGCCCGCTTCGCGGCCAAGGAGGCGGTCCTGAAGGCGATGGGTCTGGCGTCTGGGCGCCTGCCGCTGGCACGACATCGAGGTGGCCCGGGCCGACACCGGGGTGCCGTCCGTGCTCCTGCACCGCGCCGCCGTCGACCTGGCGGCTGACCGAGGCATCACCTCCTGGCTTCTGACCATGACCCACACGCACCGAGTCGCCGAGGCCATCGCAGTGGCGCTCTAGCGGCCTCCGCTTTGGAGGTTCGGGGCATCGGGGTGCCCGGTGGGGACCGTCATGCCCCCAACCTCGATCCGGGGAGAGCTTCGGGGCATCGGGGTCCCTGGCGGGGACCGTGGTGCCCCCAACCTCCCTGCGCTGGCTCCGCTCGCCGGTCGGTCTGGGAAGGCTGCGGCGGTCGCCGTACGCTGCGCGGCGCATGCTGCCGGTGCTCACCCCCTCGGAGATGGCGGCCGTCGACGCGTCGGCGCCGGCGCCCGTCAGCGTGCTGATCGACCGGGCCGGAGCCGCGGTGGCGCGCGAGGCGCTGCGCCTGCTCGGCGGCGCCTACGGCCGCCGAGTGGTGGTGCTGGCCGGCAAGGGCAACAACGGGGCCGACGGTCGGGCCGCGGCGGTCCGGCTCCGCCGGCGCGGGGTGCGCGTCCAGGAGATCGACGCCCTCGATGCGCCCGCCACCCTGCCGCCGTGCGACCTGGTCATCGACGCTGCCTACGGCACGGGGTTCTCCGGCTGCTACGACGCCCCGGACGCGGGCGGCGCCCCGGTGCTGGCCGTCGACATCCCGAGCGGGGTGGATGGGGTGACGGGTCAGCCGGCGGGCCGGGTGCTGGCCGCGGCCCGCACGGTCACGTTCGCGGCGCTGAAGCCGGGCCTCCTTCTCGAGCCGGGCCGCTCGTTGGCCGGGCAGGTGGTGCTGGCCGACATCGGTCTGGACGTCTCCCACACCACGATCGGCGTGGTCGAGGCCGCCGACGTGGCGGGCTGGGTGCCCGTCCGGGCGACGACGAGCCACAAGTGGAAGGCCGCCGTCCTCGTGATCGCAGGATCGAGCGGCATGGCCGGTGCGGCCCGCCTGGCCGCCCGGGCTGCCCAACGGGCCGGAGCCGGCATGGTGCGCGTCGGCTCACCGGGCATCGCCGACGACCGCAGCCGCCCCGCTAGAGGCCACCGGCCTCGAGCTGCCCGCCGACGGCTGGGTGGACTTGGTGCTCGCCGCGGCCGAGCGGTTCGGCGCGATCGTGGTCGGCCCCGGGCTCGGCCGCTCCGAAGCGGCCCGGGACGGCGTGCGACGCGTGCGTCGCCGAGGTCGGGCTTCCCATGGTGGTGGACGGCGACGGGCTGGCCGCCCTCGGCCTCGACGCACCTGCGCTCCTCACGGCCCGCTGCGCCCGATCGAGCGGTGCCTCCTCGTCGGGTGGGCCCAGCTCCGCGGCCCGGGCCGACGCTGCGACGGCGCCAACCGTGCTGACGCCGCACGACGGGGAGTACGAGCAGCTCACCGGCGCCCGTCCCGGCATGGACCGCCTTGCGGCGGCCCGCTCCCTGGCCGCGGTGACGGGCGCGGTCGTGCTGCTGAAAGGGCCAACCACCGTCATCGCCGACCCCAGCGGCGCCATGCGCATCGTGACCGCTGGCGACGCTCGGCTGGCGACGGCCGGCACCGGCGACGTCCTCAGCGGCATCCTCGGCGCCCTCCTGGCCCAGGGCGTGGCCCCGCTCGACGCAGCGGCGTCCGCGGCATGGCTCCACGGCTCGCGCCGCCGCCCAGCTCCCGGCCGAGGGGCTGGTCGCCGGCGACCTCCCCGACCTCCTTCCCGACGTGCTAGCCGCCCTCCGCTGGCGCCCTGGCCCGGGGGCATCGAGCCTGCACCCACCTCTCCGGGCCTGAACGCCGGCGAAGGGGGGCACGGGTGAAGGCTCGTTCGTGGGCGGACGTGTCGTTGGACGCCGTGCGGGCCAACGTGGCCGAGCTGCGGCGGATCGCCGCTCCGGCGGAGGTCTGCGCGGTCGTGAAGGCGGACGGGTACGGACACGGAGCCGTGCCGGTGGCGCGGGCGGCGGTGGAGGCGGGTGCGACCTGGCTGGCCGTGGCCCAGGTGCCCGAGGCGGCGCCGCTGCGCGACCACGGCATCGAGGCGCCGATCCTGCTGCTGTCCCAGCCCCGCCCCGACGAGCTCGGCGGATGCCATCGCCCTCGGACTCGACATCACCGTCTACACGGCCGCGCATGATCGGACGGCTCGGAGCAGCCGCCGCCGACGTCGGCGCCACCGTCGCCGTCCACCTGAAGGTCGACACCGGCATGCGCCGGGTCGGCGCCGAGCCGGCCGACGCCCTCGCCATGGCGAAGGCCATCACCGACCACCCCGCGCTCGAGCTGCGCTCGGTGTGGACTCACTGCGCCATCGCCGACGAGGTGGACGACCCGTTCACCGCCCTCCAGCTCCGCCGCTACGAAGCCGTCCTCGCCGACGTGGAGGGAGCCGGGATCACGGTCCCGCTCCGCCACGCCGCCAACTCGGCTGGCGCCATCGCCCACCCGGCGGCGCGCTACGACCTCGTCCGGTGCGGCATCGCGGTCTACGGCATCCCACCGGCGCCCGCCCTCGCTGGCCGGGCCGACCTCACGCCGGTGGTGCGGCTGGCCACCGAGGTGGGCTTCGTGAAGGAGGTGGCGGCGGGGGAGCGGGTGTCCTACGGCCTGCTGCCACCGGTCGAGCGCGACACCGTCCTCGCCACCCTGCCCATCGGCTACGCCGACGGGGTGCCCCGCCGCCTCGGTCTCGAGCACCAGGACGTCCTCATCGGCGGGCAGCGGCACCCGATGGTCGGTGTCGTCACGATGGACCAGGTGACCGTCGACGTGGGCCCTGGGAGCGACGTCCGGCCCGGCGACGAGGCCGTCCTGCTCGGGCAGCCAGGGCGACGAGCAGATCGTCGCCGGACGAGTGGGCGGCCCGCATGGGCACGATCGCCTACGAGGTGGTCTGCGCCATCGGTGCTCGGGTCGAACGGCGCTACCCGCCCTCCTAGGCTCAGCGGGTGCACCTGATCGCCACGACCGCCTCCGTCGAGGAGACGAGGGAGCTGGCCGAGTCGATGGCGGCGCTGGCCCGCCCCGGCGACGTGGTCGTGCTGGCCGGCGACCTCGGGGCCGGGCAAGACGGCGTTCGTCCAGGGCTTCGGCGCGGGGTCTCGGCGTCGACGGCCGGATCACGAGCCCCACCTTCACGCTCGTCCACGTGTACGACGAGGGACGCCTCCCGGTCCACCACCTCGACGTGTACCGGCTCGACCAGCTGAGCGAGGCGCTCGACCTCGGCCTGCCCGAGATGCTCGACGAGGGCGGCGTCGTGCTCATCGAGTGGGGCGACGCCATCACGCCGGTGCTGCCGCGCGACTACCTCGAGGTGCGCCTCACCTTCGGCGCCGGCGACGACGACCGGATCCTCGACCTCCGCGCCGTCGGCCCGGCCTGGGCCGCCCGCGTGCGACCCGTTGGCGGCCGTGCTCCAGCGCTGGACGGCGGCCTAGGTGCTGATCCTCGGCATCGACACCTCGACCGCCCAGGTCGGGCTGCGCCATCGGCGGCCACGAGGGCGTCCTCGGCTCGATCCAGTCCACGCGGGGCCGGCGCCACGCCGAGACGCTCACGCCCGGCCATCGAGTTCCTGTGTCGCCAGACCCGGGTCGAGCTGGCCGAGATCGGCGTGCATCGCCGTCGACGTCGGCCCGGGGCTGTTCACCGGCCTGCGGGTGGGGGTCGCCGCGGCCAAGGCCATCGCCCACGCTCGGCGCCTCCCGATGATCGGCGTGACCAGCCTCGACCTGCTCGCCTTCCCGCTGCGCCACTCGAACCGGCTCATCGTCTCCGCCATCGACGCGGGCCGGGGCGAGCTGTTCTCGCGCCAGCTACCGCCAGGTGCCCGGCGGGGTGCAGCGGGTGAGCGAGCCGTCCGGTGGGCACGCCCGACGACCTGGCCTCGGACCTCATGGCCACGAGCGACGAGGTGCTGCTGGTGGGCGACGGCGCCCTCCGCTACCGCGAGACCTTCGACGGCATCACCCGGGTCGAGCTGGCCGATCAGGGCATGGCGTATCCCGCAGGCCGGGTCGCTCGTGCAGCTGGCCCACGCCCGGGCCCTGCGCGAGGACTTCGTCGGCGCCGGGCGAGGCCGCGCCGCTCTACCTCCGCAAGCCCGACGCCGAGATCAACTGGCAGACCCGGGACACGGTGCGCGTGATGGCCCACCCGGACACCACCGAGCGCACCGACCCGGCGGGCGCCGAGGTCGTCATCGGGCCGATGCGCCGCCGCCACCTCCGCGGCGTGCTGCGCATCGAGCAGCAGGTGTACCCCCGGCCGTGGTCGCTCGGCCTGTTCATGAGCGAGCTCGGCTTCGGGCCGAGCCGCGTCTACGTGGCGGCGCGGATCGGCGGCCAGCGTCGTCGGCTACGGCGGCCTGATGCTCGTCGCTGACGACGGCCACATCACCACCCTGGCCGTCGACCCCGCGCTGGCACCGTCAGCGCATCGGCACCCGGCTGCTCGACACGCTGGCTCGGGCGCGCGTCGACCGCGGGGCCAAGAACCTCACCCTCGAGGTGCGGGTCGACGAACGACGCCGCCCAGGGGCTGTACCGGCGCTTCGGCTTCGCGCCCGGCCGGCGTCCGCAAGGGCTACTACGCCGAGACGAACGAGGACGCGCTGATCATGTGGGCCAACGACGTCGACACGCCGGACTACGAGGCCCGGCTCGACGCGCTGGCCGCCGCTGTGCCCGGCGCCACCGTCGTGGAGGACCTCGACCGATGAGCGCCACCGATGTCGGCCGAGGCCGCATCCTCGGCATCGAGACCTCCTGCGACGAGACGGCCGCGGCCGTCGTCGAGGGCGGCACCTCGATCCTCTCGTCGGTCGTGTGCAGCCAGGTCGACCTGCACGCCCGCTACGGCGGCGTGGTGCCCGAGATCGCCAGCCGGGCCCACGTCGACCTCATCGTCCCCGTGGTCGCCCAGGCCTTCGTCGAGGCCGGCCTGTCCGACCGGCCCGTCAGCACGGCGCCCTGCGAGGTCGACGCTGTCGCCGCCACCGTCGGCCCCGGTCTCGTCGGCTCGCTCCTCGTCGGCGTGTCGGCGGCCAAGGCCCTGGCCCTGGTGTGGGACGTGCCCTTCGTCGCCGTCAACCACCTCGAGGCCCACCTCTACGCCGCCCTCCTCGAGGACCCCGACCTCGAGCTGCCGCTCGTGGTGCTGCTGGTGTCGGGCGGCCACACGCTGCTCGTCCACATGGAGGACCACGGCCGCTACCGTGCTCGGGTCGACCATCGACGACGCCGCCGGCGAGGCCTTCGACAAGGTGGCCCGCTTCCTCGGCCTCGGCTACCCGGGCGGCCCGGCCATCGACCGGCTGTCGACCACGACGGCGATCCGCGAGGCGATCCGCTTCCCGCGGGCGATGCTCGGCGACGGCGCTCGACTTCTCCTTCAGCGGGCTCAAGACGGCGGTCGTCAACCACGTCCGCAAGCACCCCGACGTCGCCACCGCCGACGTGGCGGCGTCGCTTCCAGGAGGCGGTCGTCGACGTGCTCGTCGCCAAGGCGCGGGCCGCGGCCCGGCAGGTCGGCGCCAAGGGGCTGTGCCTGGGCGGCGGGGTGGCCGCCAACTCCCGGCTGCGCGAGCGCTTCGCTCGACGTGTGCGCCGAGGACGGGGTCCGGGGCTTCCTGCCGAGCCGGGCCATGTGCACCGACAACGCCGCCATGGTGGCCAGCGCGGCGTGGTACCGCTGGCAGAGCGACGGCCCGAGCCCCCTCGACACCGGGCGCCGACCCGAACCTGGCTCGGCGATCGGCTTAGCACTCGCCGGTTGCGAGTGCTGATCTGGCGAGGCGTACGAGTTAGCACTCGCACGCACCGAGTGCTAACACCGCATCGCAAGCGTCACGGAGGCGCCAAGACATGACCCTGCAGCCCCTCGAGACCGCATCGTCGTCAGGCCGGGCGAGGCCGAGGAGACCACCGCCAGCGGCCTGGTCATCCCCGACACCGCCAAGGAGAAGCCCCAGCAGGGCGAGGTCCTGGCCGTCGGCCCCGGCCGTCGCTCCGAGCAGACCGGCGAGATCATCCCGCTCGACGTCAAGGTCGGCGACACCGTCGTCTACAGCAAGTACGGCGGCACCGAGATCACCGACGACGGCGAGGACCTCCTGATCCTCAACGGCCGCGACGTCCTCGCGATCGTCAAGTAGGGAGCGCTCATGGCAAAGATCCTGAAGTTCGACGACGAGGCGCGCCGCGCCCTCGAGGCCGGCGTCAACAAGCTCGCCGACGCCGTCAAGGTCACGCTCGGCCCGAAGGGCCGCAACGTGGTGCTCGAGAAGAAGTTCGGCGCCCCCACGATCACCAACGACGGCGTGTCGATCGCTCGCGAGATCGAGCTCGACGACCCGTTCGAGAACATGGGTGCCCAGCTCGTGAAGGAGGTGGCCACCAAGACCAACGACATCGCTGGTGACGGCACCACCACCGCCACCGTGCTGGCCCAGGCGCTGGTCCGCGAAGGCCTCCGCAACGTGGCCGCCGGCGCCAACCCGATGGGCCTCAAGAAGGGCATCGAGAAGGCCGTCGCCGCCGCCGTCGAGGCCATCGAGGACCAGGCCAAGGAGATCGACGACAAGTCCGAGATCGCCCAGGTCGCCTCCATCTCCGCCGCCGACGCCACCGATCGGCGAGGTCCTCGCCGACGCCATCGACAAGGTCGGCAAGGACGGCGTCGTCACCGTCGAGGAGTCGAACACCTTCGGCATGGAGCTCGAGTTCACCGAGGGCATGCAGTTCGACAAGGGCTACCTGTCGCCCGTACTTCGTGACCGACCCCGAGCGCCAGGAAGCGATCCTCGAGGACCCGTACATCCTGTTCGTGAACGGCAAGATCACCTCGGTCCAGGACCTGCTCCCGGTGCTCGAGAAGGTCATGCAGTCGGGCAAGCCGCTGCTGATCGTCGCCGAGGACGTCGAGGGCGAGGCCCTCGCCACCCTCGTGGTCAACAAGATCCGTGGCACGTTCAACTCGGTCGCCGTCAAGGCCCCCGGCTTCGGCGAGCGCCGCAAGGCGATGCTGCAGGACATGGCCATCCTCACCGGTGGCCAGGTCATCGCCGAGGAGGTCGGGCCTCAAGCTCGACAACACCACGCTCGACCTGCTCGGCACGGCCCGCAAGGTCGTCATCACCAAGGACAACACCACCATCGTCGAGGGTGGCGGCAACGCAGGACGACGTCGAAGGGCCGCATCGCGCAGATCAAGCGCGAGATCGACGACACCGACTCCGACTGGGACCGCGAGAAGCTCCAGGAGCGCCTCGCCAAGCTGGCCGGCGGCGTCGCCGTCGTCAAGGTCGGCGCGGCCACCGAGGTGGAGCTCAAGGAGAAGAAGCACCGCATCGAGGACGCCCTCTCGGCCACCCGCGCCGCCATCGAGGAAGGCGTCGTCGCCGGTGGCGGCACCGCCCTCCTCCGGGCCCGGGCCGCCGTGCCAAGGTCGTCAAGAAGCTCGAGGGTGACGAGGCCACCGGCGCCCGCTCTGTCTGGTCACGCGCTCGAGGCGCCGGCCCGGCTGATCGCCGACAACGCCGGCCTCGAGGGTGCGGTCGTCGTGCAGCAGATCGAGCGGGAGACCGGCTCGACCGGCTTCAACGCCGCCACCGGCGAGTTCGAGGACCTGCTCAAGGCCGGCGTCATCGACCCGGCCAAGGTGACCCGGGCGGCGCTGCAGAACGCAGCGTCGATCGCCGGCCTGCTCCTCACCACCGAGGTCCTCGTCGCCGACAAGCCCGAGCCGCGGGCGCCGGCGGCGGAGGCGGCATGCCCGGCGGCATGGGCGGCATGGGTGGCATGGGCGGCATGATGTAGCCCAGGCCTTCCGCCTGAAGAACCTGTGGACGGCCACCCTCCGGGGTGGCCGTCCCGCGTGACTCAGCCGCCGCTGCCGGCGATCTCGGCGCCCAGCGGTGGGGTGGGGTCGTCGACGAGATCGAGCCAGCCCTCGGGGAGGTGGACGGGGCGGGGCCCGTTCGTGTGGCCGCGCGCCGCCCGCAGCGCGTTCTCCCGGATCTCGGCCAGGGGTCGAGACGAGCGAGCACCGAGTCGAGGTCGGCCAAGGTGCCGACGAGGGCGGCCTCTTGGCGCAGGTGGCTTCCGGCCGGGTAGCCGGTCAGGTACCAGCTGGCGTGCTTGCGGAAGGACTTCATGCCGGTCTCCTCGCCGGCCCACTCCACGAGGCGGGCCGGCGTGGTCGCGCATGACCGTGGCCACCTCGCCGAGGAGCGGCGGCGGCTGGACGGGGCGGCCGGCGAAGGCGTCGACCAGGTCCCGGAACAGCCATGGGCGGCCGAGGCAGCCGCGACCTACCACGACGCCGTCGCACCCCGTCTCGGCGAGCATGGCCAGCGCGTCGGATGCCTCCCAGATGTCGCCGTTGCCGAGCACTGGGATCGTGGTGACGTGGGCCTTCGAGCGCGGCGATGGCGTCCCACCGGGCCGACCCGCTGTACAGCTGCTCGGCCGTGCGGGCGTGGAGGGCCACCGCAGCCACGCCCTCCTCCTCGGCGATGCGGCCGGTGTCCAGGTAGGTGAGCAGCGAGTCGTCCACGCCCATGCGGAACTTGATCGTGACGGGGATGGCTCCCGCTGCCGCCACCGCAGCTCGGATGATGTCGCGGAGCAGGGCGGTGCGAACGGGAAGGGCCGAGCCACCCCCCTTGCGGGTCACCTTCGGGACGGGGCAACCGAAGTTCATGTCGACGTGGTCCACGCCCACCTCATCGACGAGGTAGCGCACGGCCGCGCCGAGCGTGCGCGGATCAGTGCCGTAGAGCTGCACCGACCGGGTGGCTTCGGAGCCGTCGAAGCGGAGCATGGACAGAGTGCGCTCGTTGCGCTCCACGAGGGCGCGGGCCGTGATCATCTCGGACACGTAGAGCCCGGCCCCGAACCGCGAGCAGACCCCCCGGAACGGAGCGTCGGTCACACCGGCCATCGGAGCCAGCACCACCGGGGGATCGACGGCGAGCGGCCCGATGTGCAGCGATGCGACGGCCGGCTGCCCGCTGCGTTCTGTGTGCGGAAGTCGGGCTCCAGCGCCGCTTTGCGCACGCGGAATCGCGGTCGTGTCCGTCATCGGGCCCACAGCTCGGTGATCGCGATGTCGAGGTCCTGGAGCAAGCGGCGCAGGAGCGGGAGCGAGAGGCCCAGGACGTTGCCGTGGTCGCCTTCGATGCGATCTACGAACGGGGCTGCGTACCCGTCGATCGTGAACGCGCCGGCCACGGCGAGAGGCTCGTCGGTGGCCAGGTAGGCGTCGATCTCGGCCTCGGTGGGGGTGCCGTAGTGCACGATGGTCGTGGCCACGCCGCTGGCCTGCTTGCCGAGGGTCGTGTCGATGACGCACAGGCCCGAGTGGAGCGTTGCCGAACGGCCGGCTACCGATTCCCACCAGGCCTGGGCCTGCTCGGCCGAGCGCGGCTTCCCTCGGGTCTCGCCGTCGACGTCGAGGACCGTGTCCGCGCCGAGCACGAGCGCGCTCCCGTCGAGCTGATCGGCCACGGCCGCCGCCTTCCGCTCGGCCAGCACGAGCGCCACCTCGTCGGTGGCCCCGGTCACGTCGTCCTCGTCCACGCCGCTCACGATGACCTCAGGCGCGAAGCCGCCCTCCCGCAGCACTCGGAGGCGCGCGGGTGAAGCGGAGGCGAGCACGAACCGTCGGGTCACCCCACCAGGGTGGCCGACGGACTGGGCAGGGGTCGAACCCTCGCCCCGCCGGTAGCCTGCGGGCATGGATCGACCGCCTCCCGACCCCAGCAAGCTCCTCGCCGACTGGATGGAGTGGGAGAAGGGCGAGACCCCGCCCGGGAAGGTCATCAGCAACCTGAAGACGCACGGCATGCGGGATCTGCTCGAGACGCTCGTCTCAGCGCAGACCGCCGACGCCTCTGTCTGACCCCGTCCCCGAGGATCCGCTCGAGGAGGCGGTCGCCGACCCGATCGACGGGTTCGACCCGCCCGTCATCTCGGCCCGGGAGGCGGCTCGCCGGGGCATGCCGGGCTGGCCTGGACCAGGCGAGGACTTCCCGCCCCCGCCAGTTCCCGTGCCCGAGGGCCGGGGTGGCGATCAGATCATCCCGCGGCCGCTGGCCGTGCGCCTCGGCCGCCCCGCCCCTTGGGCTGACCTGTCACCGGAGCGCCGGCGGCCCACGCTGGCCGACGTCCGGGCTGCGCTGGCGGCGGCCGGACCGGCGCACGTGTCCGAGCGCGAGACGCTCCCGAGCATCGACCGGGCGGCGGCCGTCCTGGCCCCGCTCTACGAGCACGAGGGCGAGCTGTACGTCGTCCTCACCCGCCGGACGTGGGCCATGCGATCCCACTCCGGGGAGGTGAGCTTCCCCGGAGGGCGCCAGGACGACGACGACGCTGACCTGTGGCAGACCGCCCTGCGGGAGTCGCAGGAGGAGATAGCGCTCGACCCGGCCCAGGTTGAGCGCATCGGCGAGCTCGACCACCTGGCCACCGTCACCAGCCACTCCTTCATCGTCCCCTACGTCGGCGCCCTCCCTGCCCGGCCCGACACCGTTGCCAACCCGGGCGAGGTGTCCGCCGTCCTGCACGTGCCGGTGGCCGAGCTGCTCGACCCGGGCATCTTCCGCGAGGAGCGGTGGGCTCTCCCGTGGGCCGAAGACCGACCCTCGTTCTTCTTCGAGCTGGTGGGCGACACCGTCTGGGGGGCCACCGGCGCGATGCTCCGCCAGCTGCTCGGTCTCGTGACCGGCACCGTCGACCGCGGCCAGCTCGACCACGTCTGAGGGGTCAGAGAAGGGCGACCACCGCGTCGGCCTGGGCATCCTTGGACATCGTGGTCACGTCGAGGACGAGGTCGGCCAGCGGCAGCACCAGCGGCTCCCGCACGGCCAGCTGGTGACGGACCAGCTCGACCGGATCACCGTCGTGGATCAGGGGCCGGTGATCCTTCTGCACGGCCTTCTCGGCCAGGTGCTCGGCTGAGGCGGTGAGCCACACCACGAGATGACCGGCCAGCGCGTCGCGCACGGCGTCGACCTCGATGACCGAGGCGGCCGGCCCGATCACCGCCGGCGTCGACCCCGCGAGTGCCTCCAGGGCGATCTCCGCCTCCAGGTCGTGCAGCTTCTCGATGCCCTCGGCCGTCGCGATCTGGGCTGCGGTTCGCCCGCCACTGCCGGCTTCCAGCCGCTCGTCGCCGTCCACGAGCGGCCGGCCCAGCCGCCTGGCCACCCGACGCCCCACCGAGGTCTTGCCCGCACCCATCAGCCCGAGCAGCACGATGTGAGGAGCGGCAGGCACCAGCGAAGCGTAGAGGCGCGAGGCAGGATGTCAGGCGTGACCACCACCACCTCGTTCTCGAACCGCGTCACCGAGCTGCTCGGTGTCGAGATCCCCATCGTCCAGGCGCCCATGGGCTGGATCGCCCGGGCCCAGCTGGCCAGCGCGGTGAGCAACGCCGGCGCCATGGGCATCATCGAGACGTCTTCGGGCGAGCTCGACATCATCCGCGAGGAGATCCGCAAGATGCGGGACCTCACGGACAAGCCCTTCGGTGTCAACATCGCCCAGGCCTTCGTCCGTGATCCGTCGATCGTCGAGTTCGTGGCCGATCAGGGTGTGCGGTTCGTCACGACGTCGGCCGGCAGCCCCACCAAGTACACGGGCGCGCTGAAGGAGGCCGGTCTCACGGTGTTCCACGTGGTGCCCAACCTGGCCGGCGCTCTCAAGGCGGTCGACGCAGGCGTCGACGGGCTGATCGTGGAGGGGGGCGAGGGCGGTGGCTTCAAGAGCCCTCGTCCGGTCGCCACGATGGTGCTGCTGCCCCTCGTGGTGTCCAAGGTGGATGTGCCGGTGATCGCAGCGGGCGGCTTCGTCGATGGGCCGACGATGGCGGCGGCCTTGGCCCTGGGCGCGGAGGGCGTGCAGCTCGGCACCCGGATGGTCTCGTCGGCCGAGTCGCCCATCCACGACAACTGGAAGCAGGCGGTTCTCGACGCGGCTGAGACCGACACCGTCTTCCTCAACCAGCACACGAGCCCGGCCCTGCGAGCGCTGCGCACCGAGCGCACCAACGCTCTGGAGTTCGACACCGAGACGAACGCCATGGCCCTCTTCGGCAGCGCCATGGACCTCTACTTCGGCGGCGACATGGAAGCAGCGGTCGCCCTCAGCGGACAGGTGGCAGGGCGCATCGACGAAGTGCGCCCCGTGGCCGACATCATCAGCGAGTGCGCAGCCGACTGCCTGCGCACGATCGCCGACCTGGCCAAGCGCTACCCGGGCTGATGGAGCAGCGCCTGAGCCTCGTGACGCTGGGTGTCGCAGACCTCGGTCGGGCCCGCCGCTTCTACGAGATGCTGGGGTGGAGCGGGCAGGAGGTGGAGGAGACGGTGTTCTTCCAGGCCGGCGGGATGGCTCTGGTCCTGTGGGACCGGGCGAAGCTGGCGGCCGACTCAGGGATCGAGGATCAGCCATCGGCCGGGTTCGGCGGGGTGGCCCTGGCCCAGAACGTGCGAGCGAGAGAGGACGTCGACGACGTCATCTCCGCCGCCCGCCACGCTGGCGCGACGGTGACCCGGGCCCCAGCTGAGACGTTCTACGGCGGGTACGCCGGTTGCTTCACCGATCTCGACGGCCACGTCTGGGAGATCGCCCACAATCCCGGCTTCACCCTCGAAGCCGACGGAAGTCTGACCCTCCCCGCCTTCGACGGCACCTGACCTCTCTGTCAGGTCCAGGCGTCGCTGAGCCCCGGCCAGCCCCTCAGGAGAGGTTTGGCTCGCGCCACCTCCTCCGCACCGTGCGCCGGTGAGTGCAGCGCAGCTGCCACCACTCGGAACACGATCGCGCGCGCCAGGTCACATCTGTCCACGGAGGCCGCCCTGCCGGCCGGAGCGCCGTGCCAGCAGACCTGGTCGACGACGACGACACTGCGGGCGTACGCAGGCGGGCGCCGGTACGGCGAGAGGTCGATCACGACTGGGCGCCCCGTCGCGCGGAAGAGCACGTTCCCGGCGAGATCCCCGTGCACGACCTGGCGTGGGCGGGACGAAGGCCCTTGCTGCTGGAGGTAGCTGAGCAGCCCCTCCACCAGTTCGCGCTGTGACGTGACGAGGTCGTCCGGCAACGGCTGCTCCTGCCAGGTGACTCTGTCGGCGATGGCCCACGGCGTCCGCCTCGAGTCGAGGGCCGGCGGCCAGGCAGGGTCGAGGTCCGCCAAGGCATGGTGGAGCTCGTCTCCGAGGTCCAAGATCTCGTCCCAGCGACCGGGATCAGGTGCAGCAGCCACATATGTGGTCCCTGACCAACCTGAGTGCGTCCACTCACCATCGCTTGTCGCGACTGCGGTTGCCACTGCCGGAAGCCGCGTCGTCAGCTCGGCGACGAAGGATGCCTCAGTCGGGTCGGGAGCCCGCTTGAGCACGACGCCGTCCGCAAGCCACACGCCCCCACTCGACGACGACAGCAGCGTGGGCTCATGGGCGAGGCCGAACGCCCGCTGCACCTCCAGAGGAGGGGCGGCGATCACCAGTAGTTCGGGGCTTCCTTGGTGATCGTGATGTCATGGGGGTGGCTCTCGCGGAGCCCGGCGCCGGTGATGCGGACGAAGCGGCCGCGATCCTGCAGCTCGGCGATCGTGCCTGTGCCGCAGTAGCCCATGGCCTGCCGAAGACCGCCTACGAGCTGGTAGAGCACGTTGCCGAGCGGACCCTTGTAGGCGACCCGCCCCTCGATGCCCTCGGCGATGAGCTTGTCGGTGTCGACGACGTCGCCCTGGAAGTAGCGGTCCTTGGAGAAGGACCGGGCCTTCATGGCGCCCATCGAGCCCATGCCGCGGTACTCCTTGTAGCGCTCCCCCTGGTGGAGAACCACCTCGCCCGGGGACTCGTCTACGCCCGCGAGCAGCGAGCCCAACATCACGACGTCGGCACCGGCGGCCACGGCCTTCGGGATGTCGCCCGAGAGCTGGATCCCGCCGTCGGCGATGAGCGTGATGCCGTGCCGACGGGCCGCTACGGCACAGTCGTAGATGGCCGTCAGCTGCGGCACCCCGACTCCGGCGACGACCCGGGTGGTGCAGATCGAGTTGTGAACGATGACGTTCTCAGCGATGAAGGAGTGCGTCGGGCACTCGACCTCGATGTCGTACACGGGAACAGCGATGCCGAGATCGCGTCGATCCAGCTGCTTCACGACCTGGTGGTCAGCGAGGTGGCGCCGGGCATGGCCGGTGTTGAGGCGTGATCGATAGCTGGGCTTGCAGCGCGAGTCGTCGGTCCCGACGAGTCCGCCCGCACTCCCGGGTTCGAGGCAGACCTCGGGGAAGCTCCCGTAGAGCCAGAAGCACAGAATGCTGTAGAGCTCAGACAGCTTCGGGGAGGTGTTCCGGAAGCCGTGCCGCCCGTCGGCACCCACGTGACCGTCGCTGATCATCAGGCCGTCGTAGAGGCCCTGCAGGTATCCGGGATGCGAGCACATGTACTTCGTCGGGAGGTGCTTCTCGGTGCGCTTGCCGAGCTGGGCGAGCAATCGAGCCCACTGCAGTGAGTACAGGTGCAGCGTGACCGTCTTCGCCGAACGCACGGTGCTCGGTCGCACGCCGGTGACCCGCTCGACCGCGTTGGCGAGCTTGAGCGCCAGCCCGTCCTCGGTAGGACCGAAGTACCACGAGACTCGGCCGATCTCGGATCGGCCGTTCGTGTTGATGAAGGCGTGGCCATCACCGAGGAAGGTGCCGAACAGCAGTCCGAGGTCGTAAGACTCGAAGATCTCCGTTCGGTAACGGTCGAGCTTGCCCTCGCGGACCGAGAACTCATGGAGGTCGATGTCGAGGCGGTCCGGGAGCTCGAAGGCGATCGACCGCGGTGCGAGGAGCGTGGCTCGTTCGGCCTCACCGATGTGCTTCCAGACGAGCTTGCTCGTCGAGCGCTTGGTCGGCCGTTCGAGCACGTTGACGTAGCCACGACTCGTCACCGTCGTGGGCGAGGTGGTCGACAGGTCGCCGACGAAGAACCGGTGGTCTGGCGTCATCACCATCTCGTGTGCTGATGCGTTGTGCCGGACCGCCATCACCTCTCGGACGCCCGTGCACCAGGCCTTGCGCACGTTGACCGGTTCGCCGTTCATGTTGATCACACGATCCCCGGCGACGACCTGCTCGATCGGCTTGTAGGTCGCATCGGCCATGAGCACCCGCGTCCCGGCCGCGAAGCATCCAGGGCCTACACCTACCTTCACGCCGTCGACGCCTGCTGCAGCCATCGCGTCGACGGCGTCGGCGGTGACGATGTTGCCGCCCGACCACCTCGATGTCGAAGCGCCCTTGATCTGCTTGACGACGTCGAGGACGCCCTGGGAGTGACCGTGGGAGGTGTCGACCACGAGGAGGTCGACACCGACGGCGACGAGGGCCTCGGCCCGCTCGACGGCATCGGGGCCCGACGCCGACGGCGGCGCCCACGCGGAGGCGGCCCTTGTCGTCCTGGGTGGCGTGCGGGTACTCGGTCTGCTTCTTGATGTCCTTGACCGTGATGAGGCCCCGGAGCATCCCGGCGTCATCGACGATCGGCAGCTTCTCGATGCGGTGCTGCCAGAGGATCTCCTTGGCCTGCTCGAGCGTGGTGCCGAGCGGGGCGGTGACGAGCGGGGCTGGCTTCATCACCCGCTCGATCTGCTGGTCGTGGTCCTCGACGAAGCGGAGGTCGCGGTTGGTGAGGATGCCGACGAGCTTGCCGGCGCCGTCTGTGATCGGGATGCCGGAGATCTTGTACCGAGCCATCAGGTCGAGCGCCGCGCTGACCGGGGCGTCGGGCGGGAGCGTGACCGGATCGGTGATCATCCCGCTCTGGCTGCGCTTCACCCGGTCGACCTCGGTGACCTGGTCGGCCGACGGAGAGGTTGCGGTGGATGATGCCGATGCCGCCCTGGCGCGCCATGGCGATGGCGAGGGGTGCCTCGGTGACGGTGTCCATCGCCGCGGACGCGATCGGGATGCGACAGCTGGATCTTCGGGGTGAGCTGGCGCGGCGGTGCTGACCTCGTGGGGGAGGACGTTCGACTCGGCCGGGAGGAGCAGGACGTCGTCGAAGGTGAGGCCCTCCTTGGCGAACTTCAGCGGGAAGCCGGTGCCATCGGGAGTGCCTGCGCTCGGACCTGCGCCGTCGCCATCGCCGGGGAAGGGGCTGCGAGGGGTCTCCATGTGAGAGAGTGTAGTAGCGGCACCCTCGAACAGCAGAGGCTCCTAGGGTGCTCCGGTGGCCGACCAACGCCCGAGCTACCACTGGACGCCCGGACGAGTTCCGCCGTCACGGGCACGAGGTGGTGGAGTGGGTGGCCCGCTACCTCGAGACGCTCGAGGAGCGTCCGGTGCAGAGCCCGGTCGAGCCCGGCTGGGTGCGAGCCCAGCTGCCCGCCGTCCCCGCCCGAGGTCCCCGAGGACTTCGGAGCGCTGCTGGCCGACCTCGACCGGATCGTCCTGCCTGGCATCACCCACTGGCAGCACCCCGGGTTCCACGCCTACTTCCCGACCGGCGCTTCGGGCCCGTCCGTGCTGGCCGACCTCGTGTCGTCGGGCCTCGGCGCCCAGGGGATGCTCTGGTCGACGTCGCCGGCGTGCACCGAGATCGAGACGCCACGTCCTCGACTGGATGGTCGAGCTCCTCGGGCTGCCCGATGGGTTCCGCTCGGACGGCGACGGGCGGCGGGGTCATCCAGGACTCGGCCTCCGGTGCCACCCTCTGCGCTCTGCTGGCCGCCCGATGGCGCGCTGCTGGCGACGGCCCCTTCGCCCACCTCCGGGCCTACACCTCGAGCCAGGCCCACAGCTCGATCGAGAAGGCCGTGCGCATCGCGGGCCTGGGTCCGGAGCAGCTCCGGGTCGTCGACGTCGACGACGACTTCGCCATGCGGCCCGAAGCGCTGGCCGAGGCCATGGCCGAGGACCGGAGCGGCCGGGCTCACGCCGTTCTTCGTCGTCGCCAACGTCGGCACGACTTCGTCCACCGCCATCGATCCCGTGGCGGCCATCGCGACCGCGCGAGCCGCGAGGGCGCCTGGCTGCACGTCGACGCCGCCCACGCCGGCTCCGCTCTTGTCTGCCCGGAGCTGCGCTGGATGGTCGACGGGCTGGACCGGGCGGACAGCTTCTGCATGAACCCGCACAAGTGGCTGCTCACGAACTTCGACTGCGACTGCTTCTGGGTGGCCGGGACCGAGCTGCCCTCATCGGGGCGCTGAGCGTCGCTGCCGGAGTACCTGCGCAACGCGGCGTCCGAGTCCGGCGCCGTCATCGACTACCGAGACTGGCAGGTGCCGCTGGGCCGCCGCTTCCGGTCGCTCAAGCTGTGGTTCGTCCTCCGGAGCTACGGCGCGGAGGGCTTGCGCCACCACGTGCGCGAGCACGTCGCGCTGGCCCAGCGCTTCGCGGAGAAGGCCGCCGCCCACCCTCAGCTCGAGGTCGTGGCCCCGCACCCGCTCAACCTCGTGTGCTTCCGGCACGTCGAAGGCGATGCCGCCACCGAGGCGCTGCTCGTCGGGCTCAACGCGTCGGCCGGGTCTTCCTCACCCACACCCGTCTCGACGACCGGTTCACGATCCGGGTCTGCATCGGTGCTCAGACCACCGAGGAGCGGCACGTCGATGCCCTGTGGGAGCAGATCGAGGCCCTGCTCAGACGCTGAGGAGGCCACGGTGCCGAGGCACCGGCGCCCCTTGACGGAGGGTCCCACGCCCTTCCGGAGGTGAAGAGCCGAGACCGCAGCGGGCTACGATGGCGCCTTCCTCATCCCAGATGGAGGGTCCTCAGCCATGGCTGACGTGGAGATCGGCATCGGCAAGTCCGGGCGCCGCGCCTATGGCTTCGAAGACATCGCCATCGTCCCGAGCCGCCGGACGAGGGACCCTGAGGACGTCGACATCGCCTGGGAGATCGACGCCTTCCGCTTCGAGCTGCCGATCATGGCGTCGCCCGCGGACAGCGTCGTCTCGCCCGCCACTGCCGTCGAGCTGGGCCGGTTGGGCGCCCTCGCCGTCCTGCACCTCGAGGGGCTGTGGACCCGCTACGCCGACCCCGAGCCGATCCTCGAGGAGATCGCCGGCCTCAGCCCGGAGAAGGCGACCAGCCGGATGCAGGAGGTGTACGCCGAGCCGGTCCAGCCCGACCTCGTCGAGCAGCGCATCCGCGACCTGAAGGCGGCTGGGGTCACCGCCGCCGTGGCCTGCACCCCGCAGCGCACCCTCGGGATGGCAGAGCACATCCTCAGGGCCGAACCGGACCTCCTCGTGATCCAGGGCACGGTCGTGTCCGCCGAGCACGTGTCCCGCCAGGCCGAGCCGTTGAACCTCAAGGACTTCATCCGCCACTACGAGATCCCCGTCGTGGTCGGCGGCTGCACCTCGTACCAGGCCGCCCTTCACCTCATGCGCACCGGTGCCGCTGGCGTGCTCGTGGGGGCCGGCTCCGGTGCGGCGGGCACGACGCGCAAGGTGCTCGGCGTCGGCATCCCGATGGCCACCGCCATCGCCGACGCCCGGGCCGCTCGCATGCGACACCTCGACGAGACGGGCGTGTACGTGCACGTCATCGCCGACGGGGGCATGAGCACAGGCGGCGACATCGCCAAGGCCGTGGTGTGCGGTGCCGATGCGGTCATGGTCGGCACTCCGCTGGCGGCGGCCAACGAAGCACCCGGGCGCGGCTTCCACTGGGGCACGACCGCGGTCCACGCCACGCTGCCCCGCGGAAACCGCGTCGCCGTCGAGGCTCGCGGCACGCTCGAGGAGATCCTCGTCGGCCCGGCCCACGAGGCCGACGGTCACCGCAACCTGCTCGGCGCCCTGCGCCGGTCGATGGCGCTGTGCGGGTACGAGTCGCTCAAGGACTTCCAGAAGGCTGAGGTGGTGGCGCTCCGATGAGCCTGCCCCTCGACGCCCCAGTGCTGGTCGTCGACTTCGGAGCGCAGTACGCCCAGCTCATCGCACGCCGGGTTCGAGAGGCGCGCGTGTACAGCGAGATCGTCCCCCACACGATGCCCGTGGAGGAGATGCTGGCTCGCCGCCCGCAGGCGATCATCCTGTCGGGTGGGCCGTCATCGGTATACGCAGAGGGCGCGCCGACCGTGTCGCCCGAGCTGTTCGCCGCCGGCGTTCCCACGTTCGGCATCTGCTACGGGTTCCAGGCTCAAGCCCTCGCGCTGGGGGGCACCGTGGAGCGGACCGGCAAGGCCGAGTTCGGTCGCACGCCGCTGAGCATCACAGCCCCGGACTCCACGCTCTTCTCCGGGCTGCCCGCCGAGCAGTCCGTGTGGATGAGCCACGGCGACTCCGTGTCGTCGGCCCCCGAAGGCTTCGTCGTCACGGCCCGCTCAGCCGGCGCCGAGGTGGCGGCCTTCGAGCACCGCGGCCTGCGTCACGCCGGCGTGCAGTTCCACCCCGAGGTGCTCCACACCGAGAACGGGCAGGCGGTGCTCGAGCACTTCCTCTACGAGATCGCCGGCATCGCACCGACGTGGACGATGAGCAACGTGATCGAGGAGCAGGTGGCGGCCATCCAGGCCACCGTCGGCGACAAGCGGGTGCTGTGCGGCCTCTCGGGGGGCGTCGACAGCGCCGTGGCCGCCGCGCTCGTGCAGCGGGCCGTCGGCGAACGGCTCACCTGCGTGTTCGTCGACCACGGCCTGCTCCGCGCTGGAGAGCCCGAGCAGGTGGAGCGCGACTTCGTGGCCGCCACCGGCGTCGACCTCAAGGTGGTGAACGCTCAGGAGCGCTTCCTGACCGCTCTGGCTGGCGTCTCGGACCCCGAGGAGAAGCGCAAGATCATCGGGCGCGAGTTCATCCGGGTCTTCGAGTCGGCGGCCCGAGAGGTGATCGAGGAGGCGGGCACCCACGGGGAGACGGTCGACTTCCTCGTGCAGGGCACCCTCTACCCCGACGTCGTCGAGTCCGGTGGCGGCACCGGCACGGCGAACATCAAGAGCCACCACAACGTCGGTGGGCTGCCTGACGACCTCGAGTTCTCGCTCGTCGAGCCGCTGCGCACCCTGTTCAAGGACGAGGTGCGCCAGGTCGGTCTCGAGCTCGGGCTTCCTGAGGCCATCGTGTGGCGCCAGCCCTTCCCGGGGCCCGGCCTCGGCATCCGGATCGTGGGCGATGTGACGGCCGAACGGCTGGAGGTGCTGCGGGCCGCGGATGCCATCGCACGCGAGGAGCTGTCGGCTGCTGGTCTCGACCGTGAGATCTGGCAGTGCCCGGTCGTGCTGCTCGCCGACGTCCGATCCGTCGGTGTGCAGGGAGACGGCCGCACCTACGGCCACCCCGTCGTGCTGCGCCCCGTGTCGAGCGAGGACGCCATGACCGCGGACTGGACTCGCGTGCCCTACGACGTGCTGGCCGCCATCTCCACCCGGATCACCAACGAGGTGCGGGAGGTCAACCGGGTCGTTCTCGACGTCACGTCGAAGCCGCCCGGCACGATCGAGTGGGAGTAGGCGTGACCGCTGAACCGCAGGACGACCGCAGCAACCTCGAGAAGCTCGACGACCTGCAAGCCGCCCACCCTCTTCCGTACAACCTGGTCGTGGGGGTGGTCGTCGCTCTCGTCGTTGTCCTGGCCTTCGAGGTTCCGATCCTGTTCGGTGTCGCCTACGCAGTGGCCTACGCCACGCTGCGCTGGTACCTGTGGCAGCACGGGCGCATCCTCCGCCGGCAGTACGACGCCCGGGCCGAGCGGTGGGCGGCCGCGCAAGCTGAGCGCCGCCGCCGCCACGGCTGAGATGGTCTCGCTCAGACCCCGCGCTGCGGTGGGTGCCTGCGCCGTCGCAGTGGTGCTGGCTGCGGGCGGCTGTAGCGACGGTGGCGACGGAGGGGCGAGCTCCGACGAGTCCACTGAGGAGACAGGGGGAGGCCCCGGCCCGGCTCGAGTGCCGTCGGCCTCGGTGCCCGAGGTGCCGCCGGCGAGCGGGGTGGGGCTGGGTCTCGTCGTGGTCGGGGGCACGACCAGCTCGTTCGCGGTCACGGCCTGCCGGCTCGAGCCGGATCCCGCGGCCCCGAGCGGGGCCCGGGCCCTGGTCGAGCTGGAGGGCGCGGGCACGACCGGCTCGGGTGTCCCGTTCACGATCGAGCTGCAGCGCTTCGCGACGGGTACCGACGTGGTCACCTACACCGACACCCTGACCTACAGCGACGCGGCCCGGATCCTCCAGGCCCAGCGGGTCGAGGTGGCGGGCCAGGTCACGGATCTCCGCGATCCTGACGCCACCACGGCCCTCGTTCGGCCGCGTGCGGATGGGGTGGTCGCGGCTGGCCTGGCCGGTGGACCGGGCGACGTCGGGGCCGACGACGGCATCATCGGTCTGGCCCTCAACGCCAGCTGCTGACCTCCGGAGGTCCGAGGAGGTCGGCCCTCGTCAGGTGCCGGCGAGACGGGCGACCACGGGCGCGAAGGCGTCGAGCTGGTCGTGCGACAGCCCCAGGTAGGAGATGCCCCAGCGCTCGCGTCGCTCGACGAGCTGGTCGCAGATCTCCTCGACCGACCCGATGAGGGCGTGCGGCGTGGACCGGGCCTCCTCGGGCGTGAGGCCGAAGGCGGGGGCCAGCTCCTCGATCGACCGCGGAACGGTCGTCGGTGACCATGGCGAGGTGGACTCGCACCTGCAGCTGCAGCTCCTCGAACCGGTCGCCCGCAGAGCCTCTGATCCACTCCAGCTTGCGGTCCGTCGCGGTCGGGGTGCCGTCGGGGAAGGCCCGCTCGTCGATGACGCCTGCCTTGAGGTTCACGTTGATGGCCACGACGTCGGCCTGCGTGGCGGCCAGGCGCAGGACGCGCTCGCCGCCGCCCCCGATGACGATCGGGGGCCCGCCGGGCGTGACCGGCAGCGGCTGCCCGTCCAGGCCAGCGATGCTGTAGTGCTGGCCGTCGAAGTCGAACGGCCCGTCACCCCAGCAGCCGCGGAGGATGGTGAGGGCCTCGGCCAGTCGCTCGATTCGCACGCCTGGCCGCTCGAACGGGATGCCAGCCTGCCGCGTAGTCAGCGGTCATCCAGCCCGCACCGATCCCGAGCTCGAAGCGCCCGCCCGTCAGGACGTCGAGGCTGGCCGCCTCCTTGGCCACCATCACCGGGTGGCGGTAGTCGTTCGCCAGCACCATCGTGCCCACTCGCAAGGTCGTCGTGGCGCTGGCCGCGGCCATGACCGCCGGCACCGGGGCCAGCGGGTCGTCGAGGTGGTCGGCGACTGTGAGGGTCGACCAGCCGAGGTCCTCGACCTTGCGGGCCAGGGCGGGCCAACCGGCCGGATCGGCCGGGCCCTTGCATTGGATGCCGAAGCGGAAGGGGTGCACGGTGGCTGAGTCTGCCCGGTGGCGGCAGGGGTTACGGTGCCCGGCCATGAACACCTTGGACGCCTACGAGCAGGACGAGCTCACCTTCTGCGGCAAGCCGCGAGCCGTGTACCGCCGGGGCCGCGGGCCCGCCGTGATCGTCCTGGCCGAGATGCCGGGCATCACCCCCAAGGTCATCGAGTTCGCTGACCGCGTGGTGGCCCTCGGCTGCACTGCGGTCCTACCCCACCTCTTCGGCGTCCCGGGTGCGGAGGCGGGATTCGTCACCACGGTCAAGGCCATCGCGCCCGCCTGCGTCTCGAAGGAGTTCTCGGCCTGGGCGACGGGCAAGACCAGCGCCATCGTCGAGTGGTGCAAGGCCCTGGCCCGCCATGAGCACGAGAGGTGCGGCGGCCCGGGCGTGGGCGTCGTCGGGATGTGCTTCACCGGCAACTTCGCCTTGGCCATGCTGCCCGACGCATCGGTCATCGCTCCGGTCATGAGCCAGCCCTCCCTCCCGCTCGGCATCACCAAGAAGGCCCGCCGAGGGCTCTACCTGAGCGACGAGGACCTGGACAAGGTGCAGGCCCGGATGGTCGACGAGCCCGACCTGTGCGTCCTCGGCCTGCGCTTCAGCCACGACAAGCTCGTGCCCGAAGGCGCGCTTCGAGCACCTCCGCGAGGCGCTCGGTGATCGCTTCGTGGCCGTGGAGATCGACTCGTCGCCGGGGAACCCCCATGACAACCCTCGAATCGCCCACTCGGTGCTCACCGAGCACCTGGTGGACGAGCCCGGTCACCCGACGCGCGATGCGCTCGATCAGGTGCTCGAGCTGTTCCGGTCGCGCCTGCTCGTCTAGCCGTTACGACCCCTGCGCCAGCCCCAGCCGGCCACCAGGAAGACCACGAAGACGAGCAACAGGAAGAGGATGAGCTCCATTGCGTCTGAACCTTTCGACGTCGCGCCCACGCCGATCCTGAGGGTCAGGACCTCGGGCTGGCCTCCACCTACCCGAGAGGCGTCGGCGGCAGACGGGCCGGATCAGGCCAGCGGGCGGCCGAA
>CAWJWI010000001.1:0-74574 GCA_963846555.1 uncultured Microthrixaceae bacterium | reverse complement strand
CGGGAGGTCGGGCTGCCAGGTGCGCAGGTGTTCCTCGGCCCGCAGGGCGGCGGCCATCCAGAGGTTCGTGCCCTCCTCGGCCAGGGCCGCGACGCTGGCGTGAACCCGCTCCATGGGATCGCCGCCGTCGGGGTCGAGGGCGGCGAGCATCGGCGCTGCGCCGGCCAGGTAGTCGGGCACGACGATGGCCCCGGCCCGGCCGAGCACGGCCAGCGCCCTTGCCGTCACCGGCACGGGGGTGAGGGGGACCACGACCTTGGCCTTGACCGTGGCCGCGAGGTCGTGCTCGAGCACCCCCGCCTTTCCGGCCACGAGCAGCACGTCGCAGTCGGCGTCGAAGGAGGCCTGTGGCTCGGAGGTGGCGCCGTTGGCGGTCGCCGAAGCGGCGGCCGCCTCGGCGACGGGCCCTGTGCCGACCACGGCGATGCGCCGACCGTCCAAGGAGCCGAGCGCGCCGAGGGCGGCGGCCACCGCGCTCTCGCCGGCCGCTGTCGGGTCGAACGCGGCTGCCCGCAGCTCGGTTCGGGGGAGCCCGGCCAGATCGGCCTCCGTCATGCCCACCCCGGCACCGGGAAGCCACCGCTCGTCGTCCACCATGTCACGGACCTCCTCGACGAAGGCGGACAGCGCGGTGGTCCTGTCCTCGGGCTTGGCGTTGATGCCGCCCGAGCCGCCCCGGATCCGCAGGCCGAAGCTGGCCGCACCATAAGTGGTCGAACGGGCCAGCAGCTCGGCTCCGTCGCGGAGCACCTTCGGGGCCATCCTCACCACACCGAGCGCCGGGGCGTCGTCGAGGTCGAAGGCGATGAACCCGTCGATGGAGGTGAGCTTGTGGAGCTGCATCCGGAAGGGTCTAGCCCAAGCCCAACCGGGCCAGCTGCTCCGGGGGAGCCTCCACCGAGCGGAGCGCCTCATGGAGGAGCTCCGCCATCTCGGCCCGCTCCACTCCGTCGGATCGGTCGCGCACCTCGCCTGTGTCCTCGCACTCGCGCCGGTCGTAGAGCAGGTCGCCCGAGAAGCGGCTCGCGGCCCAGAACGGCACGGCGTCGCTCGGGTCGAACGGCTGGCGGATGACCGGCACGTCGCTGCCCGGGACGTGGTCGAGGGTGGCCCGGTGGTCCGGGCGAGGCAGGCGCAGGTCCGGGAAGGCGTGGACCGGCATGGTCGACCACCGGTTCGACCACATCGACAGCGGCCGGTTGCCCTCGACGGGCGTGCGGGCGTAGGTCCGTGTGGCGTCGGCGACGTGCACCTCCCGGCCCCACACGCCGCTCAGGGCCCACTCACGGATCGAGGTGGTCTGGCCTGTGAGCAGGGGGAGGAGCGAGACGCCGTGGGTGCGGTGCTCGGGGGTGACGCCGAACGCGTCGCAGAGCGTGGCGTGCAGGTCGACGGTGGTCGTCGAGCGCGTCGCAGGTCGTCGGGGCGATGCCGGGCCAGGCCACCAGAAGCGGGATGTGGCCCATCTCAGGGTGGATGGGCACCGCCGGCTTGCCCCACGTGCCCCGCTCGCCGAGGTAGTGGCCGTGGTCGGTGCAGAGGACGACGGCCGTGGTGCCCCAGGCGTCGTGGCGGTCGATGATCTCGAGCAGACGACCGAGCCAGTGGTCGATCATCGAGAGCTTGGCGCCGTACTGCGCCCGGAGGTGCTGGCCCTCCCGTTCCGACAGGCCAGCGGCGGCCGCGTCCTTGGCGTACGGCGGCCAGATGATCCGCTCGCCCTCCCAGGTCGGGTCGTAGCGGGACGCCCACGGCTCGGGGACGTCGAAGGGCTCGTGCGGGTCGAACTCGTCCACCACGAGCAGGGCCCGCTCGTGGGGCTCCCTCGGCGCTGAGAGCTCGCGGTCGAGCCACCCGGCGGCGGCCGCCATCGTGCGGGGCCCGGGGAAGTCGGCTTCGTCGCGGAACCAGGTGCGGGCCCTGTCGTAGGCCCGGACCCACGGCGCGGAACGAGCCGCGAGCGCCGGAGCGCCGACCCACGACGGGTCGGGCCGGGTGCGCCACGGGTCGTCCTCGTGGCCCCGCAGGTAGTCCCACGCGCCGAAGTCGGTGTGGTAGTTCTCGCCGCCCGACTCGAAGAGGTGGGGGTGGTCCGAGACGAGCATCGTCGAGATCCCGGCGTCCCGGCGGAGCAGGTGCGTGACGGCGTCCTCCCACACCTCGATCGAGCCCCACGGCCGCCACGGGAAGTCGAGGGCCCCCACGAGCAGGTCGTGGCGGGCCGGCATGCACGGCAGCGAGCCGGTGTGGTGGTTGGTGAAGCGCACCGAGCGGGCGGCCAGCCGGTCGAGGTTCGGGGTGTCGAACTCGGTCCCGCCGTAGGCACCCGAGCAGGTGCCGGTTGAGGCTGTCGAGCAGCACCACCACGACGTCCCGGGGCTCCGTCACGTCCGGACCGTAGCGGTCGACCGTGGTCACCACCCGCGGCTGTCACGGTCCCTTCGTAGGCTGAGCGGGCACCCGAGATCCGGAGGATCCCCGATGACGAGCTTGCCCGACCGCCCGAACACCGCCGTGATCTTGGTCGACGTCCAGAACGGGGTCGTCGAGGGCGCACCCCGGCGCGACGAGGTCATCGCCAACATCAACGATCTCGTCAGCCGCGCTCGCGCCGCAGCCGTGCCTGTGGTGTGGGTCCAGCACCAGAGCGAGGAGCTGCCCGAGGGGAGCGACCAGTGGAAGTTCGTGCCCGAGCTCCAGATGGGCGAGGGCGAGCCGGTGGTCCACAAGCGCTATGGCGACTCCTTCGAGGACACCACGTTGGAGCAGGAGCTGGCGACGAGAGGCGTCGGGCGGCTCATCGTCGCCGGAGCCCAGACCGACGCCTGCGTTCGCTCCACGCTCCACGGCGCCTTCACGAGGGGGTACGACACCACCCTCGTGAGTGACGCCCACACCACCGAGGACCTCACAGAGTGGGGCGCCCCGCCGGTCGAGCAGGTGATCGCCCACACGAACCTGTACTGGTCGTGGCAAGCGGCGCCCGGGCGCACCGCGGCGGCGGTTCCCGCCGCGGCGGTGGACTTCTCGTCTCCCTCCGGCTGAGGCGCTCACCAGGGCCGGGTCCGTCAGAGGAGGCCAGTAGCCTGGGGTGCCCATGACCGACGCCGCCGACTCCCTCCTGGAGGGCCTCAACCCGGTCCAGTGGGAGGCGGTCAGCCACACGGATGGGCCGCTGCTCATCGTGGCCGGCGCCGGTTCGGGCAAGACGCGCGTCCTCACCCACCGCATCGCCCACCTGATCCGCGAGCACGGCATCAGCCCGTTCGAGATCCTCGCCATCACGTTCACGAACAAGGCCGCCGACGAGATGAAGCACCGCGTCGGGGCGCTCGTCGGGCCCGGTGGCCGAGAAGATGTGGGTGTCGACGTTCCACGCCGCGTGCGTGCGGATCCTGCGCCGCGACGCCGACCGGCTCGGCTACCCGAAGCAGTTCACGATCTACGACCAGGCCGACGCCAACCGCCTCACCGGCTACGTCATCCGCGACCTCGGGCTCGACCCGAAGCGCTTCCCGCCCCGCAGCGTCCACGCCACGATCAGCGCGGCCAAGAACGACAACCTCTCGCGTCCGAGGCGTACGCAGAGCGGGCCCAGGTCATCTACGAGCGCAAGATCGCCGACATCTACCGCGAGTACCAGGACCGGCTCCTGCGGGCCGGAGCCATGGACTTCGACGACCTCCTCGGCAACGCCGTCGCGCTCCTCCAGCGCTGCCCCGACCTGCTCGAGCACTACCAGCGTCGCTTCAAGCACGTCCTCGTCGACGAGTACCAGGACACCAACATCGGTCCAGAACGAGCTCGTCCTGCTCCTCACCAAGGAGCACCGCAACGTCTGCGTCGTGGGCGACGGCGACCAGTCGATCTACAAGTTCCGGGGAGCGGACATGAGGAACATCCTCGAGTTCGAGAACGCCTTCCCGGATGTCACCGTGGTCGTGCTGGAGCAGAACTACCGGTCCACGCAGACGATCCTCGACGCGGCCAACGCGGTCATCGCCAACAACCTCGGCCGCAAGCCGAAGGAGCTGTGGACCGACCGCGGCGACGGGCAGCCGATCGTGCGCTACCACGGCGACGACGAGGTCGACGAGGCCCAGTGGGTCACCCGCGAGATCGCCGACTGCACGACGGCGGCGAGCACCGCTGGGGCGACGTCGCCGTCTTCTACCGCACCAACGCGCAGAGCCGCGTGCTCGAGGAGCACCTGGCCCGCCACGGCGTGCCGTACAAGGTCATCGGCGGCACCCGCTTCTACGACCGCCGCGAGGTCAAGGACGCGCTCGCCTACCTGAAGGCGGTCGTCAACCCGGCCGACGAGGTGTCGGTGAAGCGGGTGCTCAACAACCCGAAGCGGGGGGTGGGCGACGGCAGCGTCGGCAAGCTCGACGCCTACGCGTCGGCCCACGGCCTGTCGTTCATGGAGGTGCTGCGCCGGGCCGCCGACGCGGGCGTGAGCGGCAAGGCCGCCACGGGCATCACGCAGTTCCTGTTCCTGCTCGACAGCGTCGACCAGCTGGCCGCGGACGACAGGCCCGCGCCGCTCCTCGAAGCCCTCCTCGAGCGCTCCGGCTACCTCGACGAGCTCCAGAGCCGAGCGCACCATCGAGAGCGAGGGTCGGCTGGAGAACCTGGCCGAGCTGGTGGGATCGGCCCAGGACGCCGAGTCGGTCGACGCAGTTCCTCGAGCAGGTCAGCCTCGTGTCCGACGCCGACGAGATCGACGGCGACGACAGCCAGGTCGTCCTGATGACGCATCCACGCGGCCAAGGGCCTCGAGTTCCCGGCCGTGTTCATCATCGGCCTGGAGGACGGCGTGTTCCCCCACCTGCGCGCCATCGGCGAGCCCGACGAGCTGGAGGAGGAGCGCCGCCTCGCCTACGTGGCGCTCACCCGGGCCCAGGAGCGCCTCTACCTCACCCATGCGTGGAGCCGGACGCTCTACGGGAGCACGCAGTACAACCCGCCCAGCCGGTTCCTCGACGAGATCCCCGAGCGGCTCGTGAAGGCCATCGAGCAGCGTCGGGCCAGCCGGGGCGGGAGCACCTACGGCGGCGGTCGGACCTACGGCGGGGGCGACAGCCGCACCGGACGGGAACGAATGCAGGCCGGGCGCGACCGCATCGTCGACCAGGCTCTGGCGGCCGGCTCCAGAGGCGCCGGCCCCGCCAAGCACGGCGCCGAGGCGCTCGGGCTCAAGGTGGGCGACGACGTCGTCCACGCCAGCTTCGGCGAGGGCGTCGTGCTCCTCATCGACGGCTCAGGCGACAAGGCCGAGGTCGTCATCCGGTTCCCCGGTCAAGGCGAGAAGCGCCTGCTGCTGTCGTGGGCGCCCCTCAAGAAGCTCTGAGCCCTCAGATGGCTCAGGAGAGGGTGGGCGGGTAGACCATCCCATCATGGTGAGGACGATCGAGCGGGCGGCTCTCCTGTTGCGACGGGATCACACGCTGGGCACGTTGATGGACCGGCTGGAGAAGGTGCACGGCGACCGTCCCCTGGTGGCGGAGGAGGGCGGCCTCTCGCTCACCTACGCGCAGGCGGCCAAGCGGGTCCGGCGCTGGGCCGGCGGCATCGCGGCCCGCACAGCACCCGGCGACGTCGTCGTCATCGCCAGCCCCAACGGCTACGAGCAGCTCCTCCTGTGCTTCGCCGCGGCCCGTGCGGGCACCCTCCCGGCGCCGGTGAACGACCAGATGCGCAAGGAGGAGATCGCCCACGTCGTGAAGGACTCGGGAGCCACCCTCGTCCTGCGCAGCGCCAACGAGGTCGACGGCGCCGATCCTCTCCTCGAAGCTCATCCGGCTGACCCTGGCGATGTGGCAGCGCTCTTCTACACCTCGGGCACCACCGGCAAGCCCAAGGGTGCCGCGCTGACCCACCGGGCTCTCGTCGGCCAGGCCGCCAGCGCGGCCATGTGGCCGACCCGCCTGCACCGCGACGAGGCCGTCATCGCCCTGCCGGTGGCCCACATCATGGGCTTCGCCGTGCTCGTCGGCCTGGGCTTCGCCGGCATCCCGACCTATCTGCTCCCGAAGTTCAACCCCGTCAAGGTCCTCGACGCCATCGAGACCCGCCGGGCCACGATGTTCGTCGGCGTACCGGCCATGTACCGGATGCTCGACGAGGCCGGCGCCGAGGACCGCGATCTCACCTCCGTGCGGGTGTGGGCCTCGGGGGCCGACGTCATGCCGCCGGAGCTGGCCGACCGCTTCAAGAAGATGGGCGCCACGATCACGGTGCCCCTGCTCGGTGGCGTCGGGCAGGCGATGTTCGCCGAGGGCTACGGCATGGTCGAGGTGGGCGGCGGCGTGGCGGCCAAGGTGTCCCCGCCGTTCCTCGGCGGTGCGGCCGACCCGCTCGGTGAGGCCCTCGGCTTCGCTCTGCCCGGCTACGAGATGCGCGTCGTCGACGAGGACGGCAAGACCCTGCCTGCGGGCCAGGTGGGGGAGCTCCAGGTGAAGGGCCCCGGCGTGCTCAAGGCCTACTGGGGTGACGAGGACGCCACCGACGCCGTGCTCACCGACGACGGCTGGCTGCGCACCGGCGACCTGGCCCGCAAGGGTCCCCTGGGCCTGCTCGTGTTCGAGGGTCGGGCCAAGCACGTCATCAAGCACGGCGGGCTACTCCGTGTACGCCCTCGAGGTGGAGCAGGCCCTCGAGCAGCACCCCGACGTGGCCGAGGCGGCCGTCGTGGGCCTCCCCGACGAGCGGCTGGGTGAGGTCCCGGTCGCAGCGGTCCGCCTCCGCGGCGGGGTCGCTGCTCGCGCACCGACGACATCCTGGCCTGGGCCGGCGAGCGACCTGGCCGACTACAAGGTGCCGAAGCGAGTCGTCGCTGGTCGACGAGCTGCCGCGGACCGGCACGAGCAAGGTCCAGAAGTCCGAGCTGCCTCAGCCTCTTCGACTGAGCCGGAGGTCGTCGGTGGTCGAGAGCTCGTTGATGTCGACGTAGAGCCGGTTCTGCTCGACCGACGTCGGGTAGTAGCGCAGGCCGGTGCCGTCGAGCGGGATAGGTGACGTCCTCGTCGCAGGAGTTGACGAGGATCTTCGCCTCGCGATCGATCTCCACCGCGCACGACGGGTCGTCGGGGTCGAAGGCGCCGAAGGCGGCCCAGCCCTCGTCGGCGTCGTCGGCCAGGTGCTGCACGAAGAGGTTCCGGTCGCCGCCGACGAGGTCCTGGAAGAGGAGCGGAAGGCCGTCGCCGTCGTCGATGGCGTCGGCGATGCTCTCCACCTGACCGGCGTTGTAGCGGTCGTCGCCCAGGTTGATCTCGACGTCGCCGCGGCTGGCGGCCTGGGCCACGAGGAAGGCCAGCCCGAGCGACGACGACGACGCCCACACCCGCCACCACGAGGGCCCGGCCGGCGTGGCCGCGGCTCGGGGCGACGGGCACTACGCCTGACCTCTCGACTGGCGGGGCATCTGCGGCACGCCCCTAGTATCGGCCGACCCGGCGCACCGTCGGAAACCGAGGGCCCTCCGAGGCCGGGAGCAGCGCATGGACCTCTACGAGTACCAGGGCAAGCAGTTCTTCGCGACCTACGGGATCCCGGTGTCGCCCGGCGAGGCGGTCACCACCGTCGACGACGCCGTGGCCGCGGCCGAGCGCATCGGCTACCCGGTGGTCGTGAAGGCCCAGGTGCAGGTCGGCGGTCGGGGCAAGGCCGGCGGCATCAAGCTGGCCAACGACGCCGACGAGACCCGCACCCACGCCGGCAACATCCTCGGCATGGACATCAAGGGCCACATCGTCGAGACGATCTGGATCGAGCTCGCCTCCGACATCGCCGAGGAGTACTACGCCAGCTTCACCCTCGACCGCTCGGCCAAGAAGCACCTCGGGATGCTGTCGGCCCAGGGCGGCGTCGAGATCGAGGCCGTCGCCGAGACCGACCCCGACGCCATCGCCAAGATCTGGATCGACCCCGTCGATGGGCTCACCGCGGAGGCGGCCCGGGCCTGGGTCGCTGGCGGCCAACCTCAACCCCGACGCCACCGACGGCGCCGTCGACATCCTCCTGAAGCTCTACACGGCCTACACCGAGGGCGACGCCGACCTGGCCGAGATCAACCCGCTCATCCTCAAGCCCACGGGCGAGGTGCACGCCCTCGACGCCAAGGTCACCCTCGACGGCAACTCGACCTTCCGCCACCCCGAGTACGAGCAGTACGAGGCGACCCAGGTGCGCGACGAGCGCGAGCAGGCGGCCCACGACAAGGGCCTGCAGTACGTCGGCCTCGACGGCTTCGTCGGCGTGATCGCCAACGGTGCCGGGCTGGCCATGTCCACCGTCGACATCGTCAACCAGGTCGGCGGCAAGCCGGCCAACTTCCTCGACATCGGCGGCGGCGCCAACGCCGACGTGATGGCCGGGGCGCTCGAGGTCATCAACAACGACCCCGAGGTGAAGTCCATCTTCATCAACATCTTCGGCGGCATCACCAAGGGCGACGAGGTCGCCAACGGCATCGTCACCGCCATGGGCCGCGTCGACATCGACGTGCCCATCGTCATCCGCCTCGACGGCACCAACGCCGACGAGGGCCGAGCCATCCTCCAGCCCCACCTGTCCGACAAGCTCCAGATGGCCCCGACCATGGTCGAGGCCGCCCAGACCGCCGTCGCCCTCGCCGCGAAGTAGGAGAACAGAACATGGCCATCTTCGTCGACGAGACCACCAAGGTCGTCTACCAGGGCCTCACCGGCTCGCAGGGCCGCTTCTACGGCCTGCTGCAACCGCGACTACGGCACCCAGGTCGTGGCCGGCACGAACCCCAAGAAGGCGGGCACCGACGTGGACGGCATCCCCGTCTACGCCGACGTGGCCGAGGCCGTGGCCGCCACCGGCGCCACCGTCTCGTGCATCTTCATCCCCGCCCCGGGCGTGAGAGACGCCGTGATGGAGGCGGCCGAGGGCGGCGTGAAGTTCATCGTGGCCATCACCGAGGGCGTCCCCGCCCAGGACGAGGCCTGGTTCTTCAACAAGCTGAAGCGCGACTTCCCCGACGTGCAGCTGCTCGGCCCGAACTGCCCCGGCATCATCAGCCCCGGCAAGGCCAACATCGGCATCACCGCCGGCCACATCGCCAAGGCCCCCGTCGAGGGCAAGCCCAACGTCGGCATCGTGAGCCGCTCCGGCACCCTCACCTACCAGGCGCTCTACGAGCTGAAGCTGAACGACATCGGCGTCACGACGTGCGTCGGCATCGGCGGCGACCCCGTGCCCGGCACGAGCTTCATCGACTGCCTGCAGGCCTTCGAGGCCGACAGGACACCAAGGCCGTCATGATGATCGGTGAGATCGGCGGCTCGGCCGAGGAAGAGGCGGCCGCGTTCATCGCCGACAAGATGAGCAAGCCGGTCGTCTCCTACATCGCCGGCGTCACCGCTCCTCCCGGCAAGAAGATGGGCCACGCCGGCGCCATCGTGTCGGGCGGCAAGGGCACCGCCGCCGCCAAGCAGGAGGCCCTCCAAGCCGCCGGTGTGCGCGTGGGCCAGAACCCGACCGAGGCCGGCACCCTCATGGTCGAGGTCGTTCAGGACCTGTAGGGATCCACCTCGTTCGAGCATGAGACGCGGAACGCCCGCTCGGCGTGCCGCGTCGCCCAGGCTCGAGCGACGCGATCGCGGGGTGATCGACCCGTGCCAAGGTGGTCGGCATGACCCGGGTCCAGCGCGTCGCCGCCATCACCGCGCTCGTCCTCGCCCTTGTCGGCACGATCGCGGCGCTGTCGGCTGTGCGCTCCGGCGACGAGGACACCTCGGCGACGACCTCCACCGTGGCGTCCTCGACGACCACGACGCGCCCGACCGACGACCACCACGGCTCCGGCCACGACGACCACGACGGCGCCGCCGATCCCGTGGCCGGCCCTCCCAGGCGACGGCGTGGCCCGCGCCGTCGCCACCCCGAACGGCCTCGTGCTGGCCGTGCGGTCGGCGCTGGACGACGGGCGGTTCGTCGCCCAGTCGCCCGTGCGGCAACGAGGTGACGGTCTTCGGCGCCCCGCTGTCGGGCGCGACGGTCGTGCTCGACCCGGGTCACGGTGGCGACGAGCCGGGCGCTGTGGGTCCGGGCGGCACTCGGGAGAAGGACGTCAACCTGGCCATCGCCCTCGAGGCCGAGCGGCAGCTCGAGGCCCAGGGCGCCACCGTCGTCCTCACCCGCACCGGCGACTATCGCGTCACGCTCGCCAGCCGGGCGTGCCATCGCCCAGGCCCTGAAGCCGGCCGTGTTCATCTCGATCCACCACAACGCCGAACCCGACGAGCACCGCGCCACGCCCGGGTCCGAGACCTACTACCAGATCGCCTCGCCTGACTCGAAGCGGGCGGCCGGCCTCGTCTACGAGGAGCTGTTCGCCGCCCTGCGGACCTATGCCATCGACTGGACCGCCGACCGCGACGCCGGTGCGAAGTACCGGCCCAACAGCTCGGGCGGCGACTACTACGGCATCCTCAAGCGCACGGCCGGCATCCCCGCGGTGCTGTCCGAGGCGGCGTTCATCTCCAACCCGCCCGAGGAGGCCCTGCTCGCCGACCCGGCCTTCCAGGCCGTCGAAGCCGGCGCTCTCACCCGGGCCGTCATCCGATTCGTCACCACGAGCGACCCCGGCTCGGGCTTCGTCGAGCCCTACCCCAGAGAGCAGCCCGCCGGCTCCGGCGGAGGCGCCAGCGGCTGCGTCGACCCACCCCTGGGTTGACCACTCGCGCTCTTCGGCCAGACAGCGCAGGTCGAGGTCAAGGGCGCGACGGCGGCGGAGCGGTGTCGTCGACGAGCGCCACGCCGCATGGCGGTTGGCCGCGCATCCCATACCTGCGGCAGTACGAGCGGGTCTTCCTCGGTTTCTGCCGCAAGTTCGCGAAGGGAAGGGCCCGCTGCGCAACCTGCGGCAGTGCGAGCGGGTCTTCCTCGGTTTCTGCCGCAGGTACGCGAGGGGTCTCGACCGGGGCGGTGTCACCGCTACGTACCGCCCGACGGCGCGACCCGCCGCCGCATCGTTGCCGCCCTTGGGCTGCCGTTCGCGAACGAACTGTGCCTGACACAGTTCGTTCGCGGTGGTCTGTCAGAACGGGGGTGGGGGCGGGGTGTCCTCCGGGGGGCGCCAAGCCGCGTCTTCGTCGCCTTGAGGGGCGGGCGGGGGTGGGGGGATGGAGGCGGGGGCCGCGGCCACGACCAGCGCAGGGTCGGTGACGGTCATCTCGTCGGGCTCGTCGAGGGCCCGGCTGAGGGCGTGGCCGGCGAAGACGATGCCGATGCCGGCGGTGAGGAACAGCATGCCGACGATGGTGGGGTCGTCGGCCATGTCGCTCAGGAAGACGGCGGTGCCGAGGGCGGCCATGGCCCCGCCGAACCAGGCCGTGCCCCGTCGTCGCGTGGTGGCGCCGTGGTAGGCGAGGCCGGCGCCGATCAGCAGCATCAGCAGCCCGGTGCCGGCCTGCTCGAGGTCGTCCATCATCCCGAGCGTCCCGACGACGAGGGCCGGGATCGTGGCCAGAGCGAAGGGCTGGGCCGTGCCGTGGTGGCCCCTGCCATCGAGCCGGCGGGTGAGGACGAGGTAGCCCACGCCGAACAGCAGCGAGATGAGGCCGATGGTGCCGATGTCGGGGACGTGGAAGGCATCGAACCCGCCGTCGAAGCCGCGGTCACCATCTCCCTCGAACCCCGATGAGAAGCCGTCGTCGGGGACCATCGCCGATTCAGCGAACGCCGAAGAAGAACGGGAACGATCAGGTAGGGCGCGTCGAAGACCTTCTCGGTCAGCTGCAGGGCACTGAACCACAGCCCCAGCAGGCCCAGGCCCAGGAACACGGGCCGGCCCCGGCCCGGTCCCACCGCGTAGAAGACGAGCCAGGCGATCGTCGACACGAACAGGATGGCCTCGGTGGAGTACGGCGGCAGGCTGCCTGTGTCCACGGTGAGGAAGAACAGCAGGGGAGGCACGCCGAGAGCAGCGGCCACTGCCCCGCCCGTGGCGACGGCGCCCCGCTCGGCCTGGGCCAGCGCGAACACGCCTGCCCCGATGACGAGGGCCGAGAGCAGGATCCCGGGGAAGCGGTTGAAGTCGTCGCCGCCCGCCCCGGTGTCGCCGGCCACGATGAGCACGCCGAGGACGGCCAGCGCGCAACCTGCTCCGGCCAGGACGACCGATGCACGGGGTTCGGCTCGCCGCCGAGATCGGGCGCCGAGCGAGTCGAGGAACGCAGGCGTGGGGTCCGCCGAGGCATCAGTCATGGCTGCGACGGTACGGCGGTCGGTCCGGCCGGACGAGGACCCCTGGACGCGACCGTGCCCCGGCCGGAGCCGGGGCACGGGCTCAGTTCGGTGAACCGTGCGGTCAGGTCAGAACGGTGCGGACCCCGTGCCGCCCCCGGTGGTGGGGGCGTCCTCGCCGGCCTGGAACATCAGGTAGCCGCCCACGGCGAGGCCGATGGCAGCGATGGCGGCGACGAACAGGCCGAAGGCCCGCTCGATGATCTCGGACGGATCCTCACCGATGATGAGCTTCAGCACGACGAGGATGGCCGCGAGGACGCCGAGACCGAGGTGCACGTTGCGCCACGGGACAGGCAGCTCGGGCAGCTTCACGTCGAAGAGCTTGCTGGCGATGATCACACCGGCCATGACGAGGCCGATGAGCATGGGGAGCGTCGACCACAGGAAGTCGACGTCGCCGCCCGAGGCGGTGGCTGAGCCGCCGAGGGGCCCGAAGTCCACCTTGAACCACGGGAGGAAGTAGGCGATGAACAGGAGGATCCCTGATCCCGCGATTACCTTGTCGCTGGTCGTGAGCTTGTTCAGATCCACGGTTCCGCCTCCAGAGCTGGGTGGGGGTGATCGTCGGGAACGCTAACGCACTGAGTCGCCGGCCTGACGGACCTCCACCGACTGGCTGGTACGTTCCAGCCGTGCGCATCGCCGTCCTCGCATCGGGCAGCGGCACCCTGCTCGAGGCCATCCTCGCCGACGGCATCCCCGTGTCGCTGGTGGTCGTCGACCGTCCGTCGCGCGCCACCGAGGTGGCCGAGGCCCACGGCGTGCCGGCCACCCTGGTGGAGCGGTCGAGCTACGGCGAGGACTTCGATCGCGTCGCCTACACGAGGGCGGTGGTGGACGTGCTGCACGCTGAGGACATCGACCTCGTCGTGATGGCGGGCTTCGGCACGGTGTTCGCCGAGCCGATCCACGACGCCTTCGAGCACCGCATCCTGAACACCCATCCGGCTCTGCTGCCCGCCTTCAAGGGCTGGCACGCGGTGCGGGCCGCGCTGGAGGCCGGAGTGAAGGTGACGGGCTGCACGATCCACGTCGCCACCGTGGAGGTGGACGCAGGGCCGATCCTCGCCCAGGAGGCGGTGCCCGTCCTCGACGAGGATGACGAAGCGTCGCTGCACGAGCGCATCAAGGCCGTCGAACGGCGCCTCTACCCCCAGACCATCCGGGCCGTCCTGGCCGACCCCACGATCCTGAAGAAGGAAGCGACGCGCTGATGCGGGCACTGCTCTCTGTGTACGACAAGACCGGCGTCGTCGAGCTGGCGCGGGACCTGCGCAGCCTGGGCTGGGACATCATCTCCAGTGGCGGCACGGCCAAGGCCCTGCGAGAGGCCAACCTGGCCGTCACCGACATCGCCGACCTCACCGGCTTCCCCGCCATCCTCGGGCACCGCGTCGTCACCCTGCACCCGAAGGTGCACGGCGGGATCCTCGCCGACCGGCGCAACCCCGACCACCAAGCCGACATGGCCCAGTACGGCATCGACCCCATCGACCTCGTCGTGTCGAACCTCTACCCCTTCGGGGCCGACACCTCGAGCTTCGAGCACGGCGCCACCCGGGCCGAGGAGCTCATCGACATCGGCGGGCCGGCGATGATCCGAGCCGCAGCCAAGAACTTCAAGGACGTCGGGATAGTCACCCACCCGTCGGACTACTCGACGGTGATCGCCGACCTGAAGGACGGTGGGGTCCTCACCGACGCCACCAAGCGGTCCCTCGCCCGCAAGGCCTTCGCCCACACCGCGGCGTACGACGCGTCGATCGTGGCCTGGTTCGACGACGTGGCCGGCGACCCGCTCCCTCCCACCATCCACCTGGCCCTCGAGCGGGTGCAGGACCTCCGCTACGGCGAGAACCCGCACCAGACCGGGGCCCGCTACCGGGAGGTCGGCACCACCTCGTGGTGGGACGGAGTGGAGCAGCACGGGGGCATGGCCCTCAGCTACCTCAACCTCTTCGACGCCGACGCGGCCTGGGGCCTGGCCAACGACCTGGCCGAGACCACCGGACAGCCCGCCGTCGCCATCATCAAGCACGCCAACCCCTGCGGGGCCGCCGTCGCCGGCTCGCTGGCCGACGCCTACCAGCGGGCCTTCGAGTGCGACGAGCGCTCCGCCTTCGGTGGCATCGTGGCGCTGTCGCACCAGGTCGACGACGCCACGGTCGAGCGCATGGTGGCGGCGGCCCAGGCCGACGTCGTCATCGCCCCCGGGTACGGCGAGGGTGTCCTCGAGGCACTGGCCAAGAAGCGCAGCCGCACCCGGCTGCTCACCGCGACCCCCTCGACCCCGGACGAGCACCAGATCCGCCAGCTCACCGGCTCGTGGCTCGTGCAGGACGCCCACCACTTCGCCGCCCCCCGAGCCGACTGGCGGGTCGTAACCAAGCGGGTGCCCACCGACACCGAGTGGGCCGATGCCGAGCTGGCGTGGCGGCTCGTCGGCTGGGTGAAGAGCAACTCGATCGTCCTCGTGAAGGACGGCGTGGCCTGGGGCATCGGCGCCGGCCAGCAGAACCGGGTCGAGGCAGGTCAGATCGCGGCGGCCAAGGCGGCCGGTCGGGCGGCGGGCGGGGCCTGCGCCAGCGACGCCTTCTACCCCTTCCCCGACGGCATCGAGGCGGCCGCGGATGCAGGTGTCGCCGTCGTCATCCAGCCCGGCGGCGGCATCAAGGACGACGAGAACATCGCCAAGGCCGACGAGCTCGGAGTGGCCATGGTCTTCACCGGCGAGAGGCACTTCCTCCATTGACTGCAGTCTTGATGCCGGGTGCTCCGGTCGCCGATGCCGTCTTCGCCGATCTCGAGCCGCGCATCGCAGCCCTCCTCGAGGCGGGGCACGTGCCGGGGCTGGCGACGGTGCTGATCGGGGACGACGGGCCGTCGGCTCGGTACGTCGGGATGAAGATGCGCAAGGCCGAGGAGCTGGGCTGCAGCAGCCCCCACGTGCACCTCCCTGCGGACGCCACCACGGCCGACGCCGTCGCCGCCGTGCAGGCCCTGAACGACGACCCGGCTGTCGACGCCATGCTCGTGCAGTACCCCGGGCCGCCGCAGATCGACTTCGACGCGGTGCTCCTCGCCGTCGATCCCGACAAGGACGTCGACGGCATGCACCCGACCAACGTGGGGCGCCTGGCCCTCGGCATCCCCGGACCGGTGGCGTGCACCCCGGCGGGCATCGAGGCCCTGCTGGCCCACTACGAGGTGCCCGTCGCCGGCCGTGACGTCGTGGTGGTCGGGCGGGGCGTCACCATCGGTCGGCCGCTCAGCATCCTCCTGTCGCAGAAGCGCCCCACCGCCAACGCCGCGGTGACGGTCGTCCACACCGGCGTGCCGGACTGGGCCGAGCACACGCGCCGGGCCGACATCCTCATCGCAGCTGCGGGCGTGCCCGGGATGATCCAGCCCGAGCACGTCAAGCCAGGTGCGGTGGTCGTCGGGGCAGGGGTGCAGTACGAAGGGCGCAAGCTCCTCCCCGACGTCGACGAGTCGTGCGAGGAGGTCGCGGGTTGGATCACCCCGCGTGTCGGCGGTGTCGGCCCGACGACGATCGCGCTCCTCTTCCGGAACCTCGTCGAGGCCGCTGAACGACACGTGGGGACCTGACGTGGCCGGCACGCTGGGCGAGCTGCCGCCGATCGCCATCGAGGGCCATCTGCCTTCGGGCCTCGGCTCGGCCGATCACCCCATGCGGCTGATGACCCGCCGGGCGGCCGGCCTCCTCGACCCGCCCTGGGATGACACGGCCCGAGCCGAGGTGGGCGCGTTCTTCGACGAGCTGGCGCCCGACTGGCACACCCGCACCTCGCCCGGCCGCGACGCGGTGGTGGCCGACGCCCTCGAGCGCGGCCTGCCCGACGACCTGGGCCGGGCTGACGTGTGCGTGGAGCTGGGCAGCGGGATCGGTGCCTACACGCCGAAGCTGGCGGCCCGCTGGCGGCGGGTGCTGGCCACCGAGGTGTCAGCGGAGATGCTGCGGCTGGCGCCGGGCCAGCCCGGGCACCGCCTGCTCGCCGACGGGGCGCGCCTCCCTCTGGCCGACGGCGTCGCCAGCGCCGTCGTGCTCGTCAACTGCTTCCTCTTCCCGGCGGAGGTGGCCCGGGTGCTCGGACCGGACGGCGTCGTCGTCTGGGTCAACAGCAGCGGGACCGAGACGCCGATACACCTACCGCCGTCCGATGTGGTCGCTTCCCTGCCGGGCGTGTGGGACGGCGTGGAGAGCGGAGCTGGCGCAGGCATCTGGTGCGTCGTTCGACGCGTTCGCTGAAACGGACGAATCGGACACCCGGAACCTGGCCGGTCGCTGGGCCGAGCGCCTAGCGTGGTCGGGCCATGACGCGGATCGCCGACCTCCTCGACGCGGGTCCCACCCTCTCGTTCGAGCTCTTCCCCCCGAAGACAGATGAAGCCGAGCGTGCGCTCGAGAAGTGCGTCGTCGAGCTGGCCGAGCTCCGACCCTCCTTCGTGTCGGTGACCTACGGCGCCCTGGGCAGCACCCGTGAGCGCACGCGTGACGTCGTCACCCGGATCAACTCGGAGCAGGCGTTCCCGGCCATGCCCCACCTCACCTGCGTGGGTCACACCCGGGCTGACATCGCCGAGCTGCTCGACCACTACGCCGAGCACGGAGTCGAGAACGTCTTGGCCCTCGGAGGCGACCCGCCGGCCGACGGCTCGGAAGCGGGAGGCGACTACGAGTACGCCGGGCAGCTGGTGGAGCAGGTGCGAGCCCACCCGGCCGGGTTCTCGGTCGGTGTTGCTGCGCACCCTGAGGTCCACCCTCGCTCGGTCGACCGTGACTCGGACCGGCGACACCTTGCCGCCAAGCTGGAGTCGGCTGACTTCGCCATGTCGCAGTTCTTCTTCTCGATCGACGACTACCTGCACCTCGTCGACGAGCTGGCCGAGCTGGGCTGCGACAAGCCGGTGCTTCCGGGCGTGATGCCGTTCATCAACGTGCCTGGCCTCGTCCGCATGGCGGGCATGAACGGCACGGTCATCCCGGCCCCGCTGCTCGAACGGCTCGAGACCGTGCTCGATCAGCCCGACGAGATCGTGAAGATCGGTGTCGAGGTGGCGTCGGAGCTGGGGGCTGCCCTCCTGGCCGAGGACGCCCCGGGGCTGCACCTCTACGCCCTGAACCGCTCCCAGAGCGTCCGTCAGATCCACTCCAACCTCGGTCTGGGCTGATCCCTCGTTCTGTGCGCACGGAGCACCGCCATGCGGCGGTGCGTGCGCACAGAAGCTGTCAGGTCAGTGTGGCGAGGGTGGCGTTGAGGGTGGGGCTGGGTCGCATGACCTCGGTGACCTTGGCCAGGTCGGGGCTGTAGTAGCCGCCGAGGTCGACGGGCTGGCCCTGCACAGCCAGGAGCTCCTCGACGATCGACGCCTCGTTCTCGGCCAGCTGCTTGGCCAGCGGGGCGAAGGTGGCGGCGACCGCCGCGTCGGCGCTCTGGGCGGCCAGCTCTTCGGCCCAGTACAGGGCCAGGTAGAAGTGGCTGCCCCGGTTGTCGATCTCGTTGACCTTGCGACTGGGAGACTTGTTGTCCTCGAGGAAGCGGGCTGTGGCGGCGTCGAGGGCATCGGCCAGGACCTGAGCGGGCGCGTTGCCCTGCGTGACGGCCAGGTGCTCGAAGGAGCTGGCCAGGGCCAGGAACTCACCGAGGGAGTCCCACCGCAGGTGGTTCTCCTTCACCAGCTGCTGAACGTGCTTGGGAGCCGAGCCGCCGGCCCCGGTCTCGAACAGGCCACCGCCCGCGATGAGGGGGACGATGGACAGCATCTTGGCGCTGGTGCCCAGCTCGAGGATCGGGAACAGGTCGGTGAGGTAGTCGCGCAGCACGTTGCCGGTGACCGAGATCGTGTCCTCGCCTCGGCGGATGCGCTCGAGGGAGAGCGCGATGGCCTCCACGGGCGCCATGACCTCGATCTGCAGGCCATCGGTGTCGTGGTCGCCGAGGTAGCGGCGCACCTTCTCGATGATCTGGGCGTCATGGGCGCGAGCCTCGTCGAGCCAGAACACGGCCGGAGCGCCGGTGGCCCGGGCCCGCGTGACGGCGAGCTTCACCCAGTCCTGCACGGGCACGTCCTTGGTCTGGCACATGCGCCAGATGTCGCCGGGCTCGACCGGGTGCTCCATGAGCGTGGTGCCTGCCCCGTCGACCACCCTGACTGCGCCCGCCGTCGGGACCTCGAAGGTCTTGTCGTGCGAGCCGTACTCCTCGGCCTGCTGGGCCATGAGCCCGACGTTGGACACCGAGCCCATGGTGGTGGGGTCGTAGGCGCCGTGCGCGCGGCAGTCGTCGATCACGACCTGGTAGATGCCGGCGTAGCTGCTGTCGGGCAAGACGGCCTTCGTGTCCTGCTGCTCGCCGTCGGCGTTCCACATCTGGCCTGAGGTGCGGATCATGGCGGGCATCGACGCGTCGACGATGACGTCGCTGGGCACGTGCAGGTTCGTGATGCCCCGATCGGAGTCGACCATGGCCAGGGCCGGCCCCTCAGCCAGGCCACGGGTGACCTCTGCCTCGACGGCAGCCTTGGTGTCGGGGTCGAGCCCCTCGATGGCCGTGAGCAGGTGGCCCAGCCCGTCGTTCGCGGAGATGCCGGCCTCGTCGAGGGCCGCCCCGTGGGCCTCGAACAGCGCCGGGAAGAAGGCCTCCACGGCGTGGCCGAAGATGATCGGGTCGGAGACCTTCATCATCGTGGCCTTCAGGTGCAGCGAGAAGAGGACGCCACCGGCCTTGGCGTCGGCGATCTGCTCGGCGAGGAAGGCGAGGAGCGCTCGCTTGCTCATGACGGTGGCGTCGATGACCTCGCCGGCCACGAGGGAGAGCCCCTCCTTGAGCACGGTGGTGGTGCCGTCGGCCCCCACCAGCTCGATGCGCACGTCGGTGGGCTCGGACACCACGACGGACTGCTCGTTGGCGCGGAAGTCGCCGCTGCCCATGGTGGCCACGTGGGTCTTGGAGTCCGAGGACCAAGCCCCCATGGAGTGGGGGTGGTTGCGGGCGTACTGCTTCACCGAGGCGGGGGCTCGGCGGTCGGAGTTGCCCTCGCGCAGGACGGGGTTCACGGCACTGCCCTTGATGCGGTCGTACCGGGTCTGCAGCTCCCGCTCGGCGTCGGTGTCGGGCTCCTCGGGGTAGTCCGGGACGGCGTAGCCCTTGGCCTGGAGCTCGGCGATGGCTGCCTTGAGCTGCGGAAGAGAGGCGCTGACGTTGGGCAGCTTGATGATGTTGGCCTCGGGCCGCTGGGCCAGCGCACCCAGCTCGGCCAGCGCGTCCGGCACCCGCTGGTCCTCGCTCAGGTGGTCTCCGAAGGCGGCCAGGATGCGCCCGGCCAGCGAGATGTCACGGGTCTCCACCTGCACGCCGGCTGCCGACGCGAACGCCTGGATGATCGGCAGGAAGGAGTACGTGGCGAGGGCCGGAGCCTCGTCGGTGTGGGTGTAGATGATGGTGGAGGGCACGGGTCGAGGCTATCGACCACCTCCGACGGCAGACGAGTGCTCGCGGCCCGCGCGCCGGTCAGTAGCGTGGGCCCCGCTGTCACACCCCCTTCGTAGGGTCCGTGGTGTGACGGGAGCGACGAGAGGGTTGGCCGCGGTGGATGCAGGCGCGACGCGCAAGCGAGCGACGTCGACCTCGTCGTTCGGGGTGTCCCGTCGCGAGAACCACGACGCCAGCGGCTTCTACGCCCGCTTCGCGGCTCCCACGCTGAGCGACGACGACGTGATCGAGCCGCCCGGTGTGGTCGACCAGATCTACGTCGGCGATGCCCGCTCGATGGACCGCGTGCGCCCCGCGTCGGTGGCGCTCGTCGTCACGTCGCCGCCCTACTTCGCCGGCAAGGCCTACGAGGAGGAGCTGGGCGAGGGGCACATCCCGGCCACCTACGTCGAGTACCTCACGATGCTGGAGGACGTCTTCGCCGAGTGCGTCGACAAGCTCGAGCCCGGCGGGCGCATCGCCGTGAACGTCGCCAACCTGGGCCGCAAGCCGTACCGGTCGCTGTCGGCCGATGTGATCGGGATCCTGCAGGACCGGCTCGGCCTGCTCCTGCGGGGCGAGGTCATCTGGCGCAAGGCCCGAGGCGCGGGCGGCAACTGCGCGTGGGGCTCGTTCAAGCAGCCCGCCAACCCTGTGCTGCGCGACCTCACCGAGCGGGTCGTGATCGCCAGCAAGGGCCGGTTCGACCGGGCGGTCAAGGGCCCGAAGCGAGCCACCCTGGGCCTGCCGCACGAGCCCACCACCACAGCCGACGAGTTCATGGACGCCACCCTCGATGTGTGGGAGCTGGCCCCCGAGAGCGCCATCCGGGTGAACCACCCCGCCCCGTTCCCCGTCGAGCTCCCCCAGCGCCTCATCGACCTCTACACCTACCGGGGCGACGTCGTCCTCGACCCGTTCATGGGCTCGGGCACCACGGCCGTGGCCGCCGTGCGCACCGGTCGCCACTACCTCGGGTACGACACCGACGACGCCTACGCCAGAGCTGCCCGTGAGCGAGTGGCCGCCGAAGCAGCCACTGCGGCGACCGCCCCGCCGGCGAACCGGCCCGACAAGGCGGGCGCCGCGGCGGCCCTGCTGCTGGAGGGGGCCGGCTTCTCGGTCGCCGACATCAAGCTGACCAAGCGCCGTCACCTGGCCGGCGGGCTGGTGGCCGACCTTCTCGCCCTCGACGGAGCCGGTGAGGAGTGGGTCGTCCTGGTGGCCGGCGCCAGCACAGTGGCCCGCACCGGTCTCCGCCGGGCCGACGTCCTGTTCCGCACCCTCGGCGAGGCGGCCGTGCTGACCACCGCGGGCCACCGGGTGCTGCTGCTCACCACCGACCTTCCCGCCCCCCGCTCAGCTCCGCTGGCCGCCCTTCGCGACGCCCGTGGCACCACGTTCGTCGACGTGCTCGAGCTCACCGCCCCCGGGGCCCTGGAGCGGTTGGCCGCCTATGCCGCCGGTGGCGTCGCCACTCCTGTGGGCGACCTGCTCCCCGGCGCCTGACCACGTGGCGCTCGTTCGTTCTCGGGCGATCCACCGCGTCAGGGGCGCAGTAGATCACCCGAGTGCGCGGCGAGGCTTCCATCTTCTGTGCGCACGCCGCCCCGCCGGGCGGGGCTGCGTGCGCACAGAAGCCGTCCGGGGTCGGTGCTAGGTGCCGTCGGCCAAGACAGAGATCACCGAGATCGTCACCGGGATGGCGATGTCGGGCGCCCCCGACATCAGCGTCGCCCTGGAGCAGCGGGCCGTCGCCCACGTCAGCGACGAGGTCTGGGACCGCCTAGCGGTTCTCGAGCGCGGTGGTCAGCACCGCCAGGAGTTCGCGGCCGCATGGGCCAACGGGCAGGCTTTCCTCACCTCCCCTGACGCCTTGCGGGGCCGGCCGCCGCTCGCGGTGGAGTGGAAGGGGCCCACGCAGGCCCCGGGCGACGAGGTCGTGCCTGCCGACCTGCGCGTCGACCACGTCTGGCTGGTCAGCTGCAAGTACCTGTCGAAGGTCCTGGCCAACGCCGCGCCGGCCCGCTTGTTCGACCGGGGCCTGGCCGGCGGCCCCAGCCGGCCCGCCGGCGACTGGTACGCCGAGGTGGCGTCCGACGCCTACCAGGCGCTGTTCGCCCAGGTGCGACTCGAGCTCGGGACGCGAGCGTCGCTCCCGCCCCACGCGTCGGACCTCACGCCCACCCATCGGGCCGAGCTGCGGGCCTATCTCGACGCGGGCTGGTCGGCCGAAGCTCAGGCCGCCTACCGCGACCTCGCCCTCGCTGCGGGTCAGGCCTCGGCCGACCGGTGGCGGCGCACGCTGACCCGCAAAGGCGACGCCGAGGCAGTCCTGTGGCGGCTGCTCCGCATCGGCAGCGCGCCGTACTTCGTGCTCGGTGCCCAGCGCGACCGCACGCTCCGACTCCGCATCATGACCCCGTGGGACTGGCGCCAGGCCTACGAGCTCAGGCGGTTCGACGTGTGGGGCGACGACGCCGGCCAGCCGCAGGTCCGTTGGCAGGCCCGCATCCGGGAGCTCGCCACGAGCGCGGAGCGCACCGTCGACGGTCACGTGGAGATCCGTTGGAGCCACGGCCGCTTCGGGAAGCCTCCCGAGGCCAAGGCGTACCTCGACACCCCGCACCACCAGGTGCCGGGCTACGTCGAGCTGGCATGACGGAACCGGCGCGCGGCTCGCGCCCCGCGCCATGGGGTCATACGGTGGCGAGGTGATCTCGCAGGTGCCCTGGCGGAGGTGGGGAGCCCGCCTGGTGCCGGACCGGACTCGGTTCGTGGCGGCCCGTCGGCGCTCCCAGCAGGTTCTCCTGTTGGCCGGGCTCACGGGCGTGGCGGTCGGGCTGATCGTGGCCGGCTTCGACTGGGTGACCGCCGACCTCCTCTTCGACCACGTGCTCGACCTCCCCCTGTGGGCCATGGCGGTGGCGCCGCTGGTTGGCCTGCTCCTCGCGGCGGCCTCGCTCCGGTGGCTGGGCGGCGGCGGCTCGACCGCCACCACCGACGAGTACATCAAGAGCTTCCACGACGTGGGTCGACCCATGGACACCGGGTCGGTGCCGGCTCGGTTGGTGGCGTCGGTCGCCACCCTGGGGTCGGGCGGCGCCATGGGCTACGAGGGTCCGGCCATGTACACGGGCGCGGCGACCGGGTCGTGGCTCCAACGTCGGCTCTCCCGTCACTTCTCGACCGAGGACGCCAAGCTGCTCCTCGTCGCCGGTGCCGCAGCCGGCGTGGCGGCGATCTTCAAGGCGCCGGTGACAGGCCTCGTCTACGCCCTCGAGGTGCCCTTCCACGACGACCTGGCCCGGCGGATGCTCCTGCCCGCTGCGATCGCCTCGGCCACGAGCTACATCACGTTCGTCGCGCTGATCGGTACGGACCCCCTGTTCCCGGTCGCCGGCCATCCTGAGCTGGCCCTGGCCGACCTGGCCGGGGCGGCCGCGGTGGGCGTGGTGGCGGGCGTGTTCGCCCGCCTGTTCGCCGCTCTCCTGCGCGTGGCCAAGGTCGTCACGGTGCGGGCCGACCCATGGCTGCGGGCCGTCGGGGCCGGGATCGTCCTGGCCGCCCTGTTCGCCGTCGGACGGGGGATCAGCGGCACGAACCTGACCCTCGGCGCAGGGTACGACTCGCTCCGATGGGCGCTCGAGCCAGAGCGCAGCGTGTCGGTGGTGGTGGCCCTGGCCACGTTGCGGGCGCTCGCCACCGCCACGACGGTGGCCGGGGGCGGCGTGGGCGGGCTCTTCATCCCACTCGTGATCCAGGGTGCGCTGGTGGGCCGGGTGGCCAGCGGGGTCTTCGACCCCGCCACCGCCACCCTCTTCCCCGTGGTGGGCATCGCCGCCTTCCTCGGCGCGGGCTACGGCGTGCCCCTGGCCGCGGTGGTCTTCGTGGCGGAGTTCACCGGGCGCCCCGGGTTCGTCGTGCCCGGGTTGATCGCGGCCGTCGTCGCGCAGCTGGTCATGGGACGCAGGTCGGTGACACCGTTCCAGGCCACTCGCCGGGCCGGGCACCTCGAGCATCGGCTCACCCTCTCGGTGGCGTCGGCCGTGAGCACGGACGTCCTCACGGTGCCTCCTGACGCCACGGTCGAAGAGCTCTTCTGGCAGCACCTGATCGGCACCCGTCAGCGAGCGGTGGCCGTCGTCGAGGGGAGCTCCTACCTCGGCACCATCGGCGTCGGGGAGGTGGCGGCGGTCGAGCGGGACAGCTGGTCGCGAACCGCTGTCGCCGAGCACATGCGCACCGATGTGCCCGTAGCGGCCCCCGACTGGTCCGTAAGTCGGGCGGTGCACGCCATGGACGCCGCGGACGTGGATCGTCTGGCCGTCTGCGACGGTGAGACCTTCATCGGCACCATCACCCGGGACGACGTGCTCCGTCTCGACGAGATCCTCGACGTCACCCGCTCCGACCGGCCCGGTGATCCTGCTTGAGGCCCACGGCGCGACCTCACACCGACCATGTCCCGCGGTACCTTGCCGGCGCCGAGCGAGAACGGAGGCAGCCCCCCGGTGACGGAGCCCCAGCGCCCACAACGCCCAGTGTTGCTCTACCTCCTGATAGGTCTGGTGGTGGTCGTCGCGCTCGTGCTCGCCGTCGTCGTCCTGACCGACGACGACGGTGACGTCGAAGCCGGCGGCACGACGACATCGCTCGAAGGCACCACCACAACTCTCGCGACGACCACCACGCCCACCGAGCCCACGACGACGACCACCAAGGCGCCGTCGGCCGGCATCGACGCGTCTACACCGCTCGGACCGAAGGGCATCGGCCCCGTCGAGGCCGGCATGACCGTCGCCGAGGCGGAGTCAGCGAGCGGGCTGTCGCTCACCCCTGACGGCTCCCTCGAGGACTTCGGAGGCTTCTGCTACTACGTCGAGCTCGCAGGCCAGCCCGACCTCGCCATCCGGGTCCACAGCCCCGACGACCAACCGGTGACGGACCCGAGCGAGGGCGTCATCAGCGCCATCACGATCTTCGACCAGGATCCCGCCGGCCCGTCGACCCGACCCACCACCGCCGGGATCGGGCTCGGTGCCACAGAGGCAGAGGTCCGGGCCGCCCATCCCGACGTGGACGAGCAGCCGCACGACTACGTCACCGCCGGGGCGTACCTCTACGTCCACCCCGAGGACGCACCGGGCTTCGGCATCCGCTACGTGCTCGACGAGCGGCGGATCGTGACGAGCATCGACGTCGGCGACGAGGGCGGCATCCAGGCCCCCGAGGGCTGCGCCTGACCCCAGCCCCGAACCGGGGTTCGAAAGGGTCGGTTCCTGGCCTCCTTCGCACCCCGGTTCGATCGGGGTGGGCTCGGTCAGTCGGTCAGGTCGTCCCGGACTCGGCGACCGCCTTGAGGCGCTCGAGGGTGGCCTGGAGGCCGTCGCGCAGCTCGTCCTCGTGCTCGTCGACACCGCCGAGGAAGAGCCTCGTCGTCAGCCGGGCCACCAGCGGACGGTCCCGCCACGGGGCGCGGCTCTCGGTCACGATCGTGGCGTCGCCGTCAGGCTCCATGCGATAGCTCCATCGGGTGCCGCTCTGCTGGGTGTCGAACGTGAACTCCCGGCCCGGGTCGGCCACGACGACCTTGTTCGTGGTGAACCACCGGAACAGCCCGCGCTTGTTGAAGCCGACGAAGCGAGCGCCCACAGCCGGGCCCTTGGGCGAACCCAGCCAGCGGCCGCCGGTGCACTCCGGGCTGAGACGCCCCATCTGGGTCACGTCGGCGACGATGGCGTAGACGCGGTCGGCCGGCGCATCCATGCGGACCGTCGCGGAGTCCGAAGGTTGGCTGGTTTCGTGGGCTCCGGGCATGTGCGGACCGTACCGGACGGGCGATAGCGTTCGTTACTGAAGCGGCCGCGAGTGCGGTCGGACCACCACCACAGGGGGCAGTGCAGTGCAGGAGCAAGACAAGATCTACATCGACGGCGCGTGGGTGCCGTCGTCCGGGACGGGCAGCATCGACGTCCTCGACTCCACCAACGGCGAGGTGTTCGGGCGCATCCCGAACGGCTCGGCAGCCGACGTCGACGCCGCCGCCAAGGCCGCCGCCGCCGCCTTCCCCGAGTGGTCGGCCAAGAGCCCCGAAGAGCGGGCCAAGTACTGCACCCGCATCGCGGAGGGCCTCGGCGCCCGCATGGACGAGATCGCCACCGTGGTCACCCGCGAGGCGGGCATGCCCAAGTGGCTGAGCCTCATGGTGCAGGCCGGTCTGCCCATCAACTCGTTCAACACCGCGGCCCAGGTGGCCGAGAGCTACGAGTACGAGACCACGGTCGGCAACAGCCTCGTGGTCAAGGAGCCCGTCGGTGTCGTCGGCGCCATCACGCCGTGGAACTACCCGCTCCACCAGATCGCCGCCAAGGTGGCCTACGCCATCGCTGCGGGTTGCACGGTCGTGCTCAAGCCGAGCGAGGTCGCTCCGCTCGACGCCTTCATCCTGGCCGAGGTCATCCACGACGCCGGCCTGCCGCCGGGCGTGTTCAACCTCGTCACCGGCACCGGCACCGAGGTGGGCGAGGCCATCTCCAGCCACCCGCTCATCGACATGGTCAGCTTCACGGGCTCCACCCGGGCCGGCAAGGCCGTCGCTGCGGCGGCATCGAGCACGCTCAAGCGCGTCGCCCTCGAGCTGGGCGGCAAGTCGGCCAACATCCTCCTCGACGACCTCGACGACGAAGGCTTCGAGAAGGCCGTGCGCGACGGCGTGGGCAAGGCCTACCTGAACTCGGGCCAGACCTGCACCGCCCTCACCCGCATGCTCGTGCCCGCCGGTCGTCTGGCCGACGCCGAGCGCATCGCGGCCGACGAGGTCGAGACGAAGTTCCAGCCCCAGGACCCCTTCGCCGACTTCGCCATGCTCGGACCGCTCTCGAGCCAGGCCCAGGTCGACCGGGTGAACAGCTACATCCAGAAGGGCATCGACGAAGGCGCCAAGCTCGTCACCGGTGGCACCGGCAAGCCTGAGGGCCTGGATCAGGGCTACTACGTGAAGCCCACCGTGTTCTCCGAGGTTCGCAACGACATGACGATCGCCCAAGAGGAGATCTTCGGCCCCGTCCTGTCGATCCTCCCCTTCGAGGACGACGCCGAGGCCGTGCGCATCGCCAACGACTCGCCTTACGGCCTGTCGGGCGGCGTGTGGGCGGGAGACCAGGAGCGGGCCAAGGGCGTCGCCCGGCAGATCCGCACCGGGCAGATCGAGGTGAACGGCGGGGCCTTCAACCCGAGTGCCCCGTTCGGCGGCTACAAGCAGTCCGGCTACGGCCGGGAGTACGGCACGCACGGCTTCGAGGAGTTCCTCGAGACCAAGTCGATGCAGCTGTAGCAGTCCTTTTTCTGAGCATCGCGACGGGGGGGTAGGTTCGGCCCATGGCCACCAACCCCCCCGTTCGCGTTGCTGTCACCGGTGCTGCTGGGCAGATCGGCTACTCGCTCCTCTTCCGCATCGCTTCTGGCTCGATGCTCGGACCCGACCAGCCCGTGATCCTCCAGATGCTCGAGATCACCCCCGCCCTGGGCGCCCTCGAGGGCGTGGCCATGGAGCTCGAGGACTGCGCCTTCCCGCTCCTCGCCGGGCTGGTGCAGACCGATGACGCCGATGTGGCCTTCGGCGACGTGGACGTCGCTCTGCTCGTCGGGGCCATGCCTCGCAAGGACGGGATGGAGCGGGCCGACCTGCTGGGCGCCAACGGAGGCATCTTCAAGCCTCAGGGCGAGGCGCTGAGCCGCAGCGCCAAGAAGGCCGTCAAGGTCCTCGTCGTCGGCAACCCGGCCAACACGAACGCGCTGATCGCCATGAGCAACGCCAAGGACCTCGACCCGAGCCGATTCACGGCCATGACCCGTCTCGATCACAACCGGGCCATCGCCCAGCTGGCGGCCAAGGCCGGCGGGCACGGCAACGACGTGACCAAGATGACGATCTGGGGCAACCACTCGGCCACCCAGTACCCCGACGTCTTCCACGCCGAGGTGGGCGGGAAGCCGGCCTTCGAGGCCGTGGGCCGCGACCAGGCCTGGCTGGAGGGCGACTTCATCCCCACCGTGCAGCAGCGGGGTGCGGCGATCATCAAGGCCCGCGGCCTGTCCTCGGCCGCCTCGGCCGCCAACGCGGCGGTCGACCACGTTCGCACCTGGAGCCTCGGCACCCCCGAGGGCGACTGGGTCTCGATGGGCATCCCGAGCGACGGCAGCTACGGCGTGCCCGAGGGCATCATCTCCAGCTTCCCCGTCACCTGTGCCGGTGGCGCCTACGAGATCGTCAAGGGCCTCGAGATCGACGACTTCAGCCGGGCCCGCATCGACGCCAGCACCTCCGAGCTGGCCGACGAGCGCGACGCGGTGAAGGACCTCGGCCTCATCTGACCCGCGCGGGCTACTTCAAGAACTTGGACGTCGTGTTGTCGGCGAGGACCTTGCCGTTGGTCTGGCAGGTCGGGCAGTAGGCCACCGTGTAGCGGACGTACTCGACGGACCGGATGTCGTCGCCGCAGACGGGGCAGACCTCGCCGACGCGATGGTGGACGTTTCCGGGTCGGTCGGCCGACGAGCTCATCTCCTCGAGCCCCCGCTCGTAGGCCAGCCCCTCGTTGAGGCACACCTGGATGGCCTCGACGAGGGACTTGTGCGTCGTCCCGGTCGAGCTTCGCGGTGTTGGCGAACGGCGACAGGCGGGCACGGTGGCAGATCTCGTTGGCCAGCCGCCGACCGAGGCCGGCCACGATGTGCTGGTCGCGCAGGAAGCCGTGGAGGCGCATGGGGTGCGCGGCGAGGAGCAGGCCGAGCTCGTCGGCGTTCAGCGTGTCGGCGTCGGGGCCCAGCCCATCGAGGGGCGGCTGCTCCTCGGGGTCGCCGGCCAGCACCCACACGCCGGCCTTGCGCTCGGTGCCGGCCTCGGTGAGCAGCAGGGCCCGCCCGTCGGCGAAGCGCCACCGGGCCTGGCCGAAGCGGGGCTTGGCCGTCTGCTTCTCGTCGACCTTGAGTCGGCCGCCCTGCATGAGGTGGACGACGAAGGTGGCCACGCCGAAGTCGAGCAGCAGGTGCTTGCCCCGCCGTCCGACGAAGACCAGCTCGTGCCCGTGGGTCGAGTCGGCCGGCGGAACGGCTGTCTTCAGGGCCGTGAAGGCGATCGGCGAGAAGCGCTCCAAGACCGGCGCCGGCGAAGGCGGCGTCGAGCCGCTCGGCGTGGGCCTGGACCTCGGGGAGCTCGGGCAAGGCGAAACCTCCGGTCACCCCCGCCGGCACCGGGCGGCCGCCGTCCGAGCACCGGTGGTGGCGGCCGCGGGCCAGGAGGTCGTCGAGGAGAGCCAGGTCACGGGTCCGGTCGATCACCTGCCGGATGTCGCCGCCGACCCGCAGACGCCCGGACAAGAACGCCACCTGGGCGCTCAGGTCCCCCCGGGCGATGGCGGCCGCCGTCTCCCGGTCCTGGGTGAAGGTGACGTCGGCGTCAGCCACCCGCCCGGGCTCGACCCGAGCCTGGCCCGAGTCGATCCGGATGGCGTACGCCACCTCGGACCCGTCGTCGACCACCACCTGCTGCACGACCAGGTGGACGCCCTCGGGCACTGCGGCGGCCCGCGCGGCGGCATCGAGGTCGTGCGATCCACGCGTCGGTCAGGAACTCGGCCACCCGCGGACGTTACCCGTGAAGGCGGAGGGCTAGGTTCGGCCGGATGCAGGAGATCGGTAGGGGAGCCAAGGTCTTCGACCACGCAGCCGTGCGGGGGCGGTTCACGCCCATGGAGGGTCCCGACGACGTGCTGGACCTCATGGACAACGGGGCTGAGGGGGTGGTGGCCCTGGTGCGCGACGCCGGGGCCACGTTCCTCGCGCCGATCTACCACGAGCTGACGGCCATCATCTGCACCAGCGGCACGGTCCGCAGCCACATCGGCATCGTGAGCCGAGAGTTCCAGGTTCCGTGCGTGATGGCCTGCGAGCTTCGGCGGGGACGAGCCCGAGCGCCGGCACCGAGGTCGAGCTCGACTGCTCTGGCGAGGAAGCGATCGTCCGTGGCTGAGGAGTCGGCCGTCGAGACGGCCAACCGGCTCATCGCCTACCACGCCCCCATCTCGAAGGCCCTCACGATGGAGCGGACCTCGCTGGAGAGCGCCCTGATCCCGGTGACCGCCTACATCGTGGTGGCCTGCGCCGAGTCCTTCCTGCGCTACCCCGAGATGATGCGGCGCATCGAAGACGCCATGCCCGCCGAGGAGATCGGCCGCCGAGCTCGTCGCCCGGGCTGCCAGGTCGACACCTGCTACCTCTGGTCGATCAGCAACTTCTACCTGCTGGGCCGCAAGATCTTCGGCCTCCTCGACCCCGCAGCCGATCGTCCCGAGAGCACCGCCTACGTGCTCGACTTCTGGGAGCGGGCCGCCCTCGCCTACCGCGGCGACGGCACCCGGCAGGCGTGGGACACCGGCACCGCCACGCCCTACGACGACGCGCTCGTGGCCGCCCTGCTCGCAGGCGTCGAGCCCATCACCGGCGACGAGCATCGAGCCCAGGTCAAGCGGTTCAGCGCCACGCTCGTCAACCACCTCTTCCTGCTCTACTTCGACACCCGGGCGGGCTACGGCGACACCGGGCCCTACGAGGTGCCAGGGCAGCCCGGGCGCACGCTGCTCGTGCGCGACTTCTACCGGCTGGCGCAGGGCGACTTCCCGTGGTCCGACGTGGCTGCCGACGTGCCCTACCACCACCTCACGGCCGCCCTCGTGCTGGAGGGGGTGTCGAGCACGTTCACCGACTTCGGTACGTCGAACCACACCCCGGAGGACTACCTCGACCACCTCGTCGGCTTTGCCCTGTACACCACCGACGGTCTGCCGCCGGGTGAGGTCCAGCTCGTGCCACCCGAGGAGTACGACGGCATCGTGGCCGCGGTGCGAACGGCCCAGGCCAAGCACTACCGCAACATCGCGGCGATGAGCCGGGACGACAAGATCCGGGCCGGCGCCTACGTGTACTTCTCGTTCTTGCGGCCCTTCGCCGAGGTGGCGGGTGTGGCTGAGGAGCTCGACTGGACCGTCCCCCGCGACCTCCCCGAGCCCGTCTACGAGCTCATGTCTGCCATGCAGGGTGAGAACGCCGGCGTGCCCGAGGACGAGGCGTACTACGAGCCCTATGGCGCTTCGGAGGTGGCCGAGGCATGAGCGACCTCAGCCTGACGGCGGCCGACGAGCTGGCCCACGCCCCGGGCGAGGAGCGGCTCTGGGGTGAGTCCTGGTACTTCGACTTCACCGAACCGCGACGGCACTCTCGGGGGCTACGTGCGCCTCGGGCTGTACCCGAACCTCGGGGTGGCCTGGTACTGGGCGTGCCTGGTCGGCGAGGGGCGGCCGCTCGTCACCGTGATCGACCACGAGGTGGCCGCTGCCCAAGGCGCCTTCCATGGAGATCCGCGCCGACGGCCTCTGGGCCGACCACACCGTCGAAACCCCCTTCGAGCACATGACCCTCGGCTGCGAGGCCTTCGCCGTCGCGGTCGACGACCCGGCTGACGTGTACGGCGACCTCCGGGGCGACCGGATGCCGTTCGGCTTCGACCTCGAGTGGGAGACCGACCGCGGCGGGGTGTACCCGTGGATCGGCTCGACGCGATACGAGGTGTCCTGCAACGTGCACGGCGAGATCCTCGTGGGCGACGAGCGCATCGAGCTCGACGGGATCGGACAGCGTGACCACTCGTGGGGCGTGCGCGACTGGTGGTCCGTGGGCTGGGTGTGGACGGCCGGCTGGCTCGAGGACGGCACCCGCTTCCACACGACACGGGTCCGCATCCCCGGGCTGGAGGGCTTCGCCCCCGGGTACGTCATGCGGCCGGGCGAGGAGGTGGAGCAGATCGACGTCTGCACCGCCGAGGAGGAGCTGGGCGAGCACGGCTTCCCCGTCCGGGCCCGCCTCCGCTGCGGCGAGCTGGACATGGAGGTGGAGCCGGTGTCGTTCTCGCCTGTCCACCTGATCGACGATGACGGCTCGGGCCCCCGCCACGCCCGCTTCCCGCGTGCCCTCTGCCGCTTCGAGACGGCTGACGGACGCCGCGGCGTGGGTTGGACGGAGTGGAACCAGCCGACCTGAGGTGACGTGCGTCATGCGTAGACGGGCCGACGCCGCGCCTACGTAGGTCTGAGACCAGAAGATGCGCAGCACGGCCGATGTGGCCGAGGCGCGTAGGGGCGCACGATGGCGTCATGTTCACCGACCACCTCACCCCCAACAGCTTCCTCGCTGCCGACCGTCAGGCGCGCTACAGCCGAGAGGCCCAGCAGCACCGCCTGGCCCGGCGGGCCCGCCGGGCGCGCGGCGCCGCCCGCCGCACACCCCCCGCTCCGTGAACCGTCCTCAGCGCTCTGGCCAGACCAGAGCGCGGGACGGGGACGGCTCGCGGCCGCGTTTCGTCGCCCCTACGCTCCGTTGATGCTCGTGGCGCGTGCAGGGCTCTCCCAGGTGATGGTCGGCCGGGACGCCGAGCTGCAGCGCCTGGTGGGCATGGTCGGCGCCTCGCCGGCCCCCACCGTGGCCCTGGTGTCGGGCGAGGCGGGGATCGGCAAGACCCGCCTCGTGCGGGAGCTCGTGGCCTCCGTCGTTCAGGGCACCACCGTGCTGGCCGGCCAGGCCGACCCAGGAACGGTGGGCCGGCCGATGGAGCTCTTCCTCGACGCTCTGGGCACGGTCACCGCTGGAGCCGACGACGATCTGTGCGCGGTCGTCAGGGACTCAGCCCGCCACACCGACGAGAGGGTTCGGGCCGGCGTGGAGATCGTCCATCGACTCACGGCCGGCGGTGTCGGGCTCCTGGTCTTCGAGGACCTCCACTGGGCCGACTCCGAGAGCCTGGCCGTGCTCGAGCGCTTGGTCGAGCCCGACGGCGGCCGCCTCCTCGTCGTGGGCACCTACCGCCCGGACGGCCTGTCCCGGCGCCACCCGGCGGCGGAGATGCTGCCCCGCCTCGAGCGTCGGCACTCAGTCGTCCACCTGCGCCTCGATCGTCTGAGTCCCGCTGAGGTGAGCACGTTCCTCGCCTCGGTGTACGAGCAGGACCCGTCCTACCGGACCGTCGAGGCCCTCCACGGTCGAACCGGCGGGAACCCCTTCTTCCTCGAGGAGCTGGTGGCCAGCGCCGGCGATCTGGCGCACGACGAGCTGGGGTCGGCGCCCCTGCCCTGGACGGTGGCCGAGCTCGTTCGGGCCCAGCTCGACGGCTTGGCACCGGAGGTCCGCTCCCTGGTCACGGCGGCCTCGGTCCTGGGCCGCCGCGTCACCTTCGACGTCCTGGCCGAGGTCACGGGCGCCGACGAGCCCGAGCTCATCGACCGCCTCCGGTCCGCCGTGGACAGCGGCCTGCTGGTGGAGAACGACGCCGACGTGTTCGGGTTCCACCACGACTTGGCCCGCGAGGCCATCGAAGGTGGTCTGCTCGGGCGCGAGCGACGCCGGCTCCACGAGGCCGCCCTCGAGGCCCTGCTTCGCACCGGCAGCGACGACCATGTCGCCCTCGTCCACCACGCCCGCGGCTCCGGGCAGTACGGGAAGATGGTCGACGCGGCTCGCAAGGGGGCGGCCTCGTCGCTCGCCCTGGGCTCGACCTACCAGGCTCTGCAGCTGGCCGAGACCGGCCTCACGGAGGTCGACGACGACCTCGCTCTTCGTGCCGTGGCGACGCGCGCGGCGTGGCTCACGGGCCTGCTCGACGAAGCGACAGAGCACGGGGACACCTGGTTGGGCCTGGCCCGGCGGGCCGGCGACGCGGCGGCCGAGGCCGAGGCGCTCAGCCTGCGCATGCGGATCGCCTACGACGTGGGCGACCTCGCCGGCATGGACCAGATCACCGAGGCGCTCATCGACGTCGTCGGCCGGATGCCCGACGGAGAACCGCGGGCCCAGGCGATGGCCAACGTGGCCCAGTCCTTCATGCTCCGCGATCTCCAGGCGCCAACGGTCACCTGGGCGGACAAGGCGCTCGCCCTCGCCGAGCAGAACGGGTTCGATGCCGTGCGCAGGGCAGCCATGGTCGAGAAGGGCGCGGTGCTCGTGCTCGAGCCCGACACCGCGGCCGAGGGTCGGGCTCTGCTGCACGAGGCCGTCGACGAGGCCGAGCGGAGCGGCGACCACGTGCTCGCCGCCCGGGCGCTCATCAACCTGGTCTGGCACGCCCGACAGTCGAGCGACGTGGGCGAGGCCCGTCGCCTGATCGCCCGGATGCAGGGCCACGCCGAGGCGGCCGGCTTCGACAGCCTCGCCAACCACACGCGCGTCGAGGCGCTGGCCCTGCTCGCCGCCGTCGACGGCGACCTCGACACCGCCATCACGGTGCTCGACCAGGGCGAGAGGGACGATCCCCTCCGGTCCCGGTCGCGAAACCGGCGCTGGCTCGCTGTCCTGCGGGCCGGCCTCAACCTCGAGGCCGGCGATCTCGACCGGGCCGAGGCCTACACGGAGGAGGCCAAGCCGCCGACCGCCCGCAGCCTGGTCGGCGTCCTGGGCCTCGAGACCCACCTCGCCGCTCGGCGGGGGGACCGCGAGAGGACGCGCCGGCTCCTGGTCGATCTGGCCGCGGCCATGGACGCCGAGGGCTACGCCTCGGCCTCCCAGGTCCACGACATCGCCACCGCCGCTCTGCGGATCGGGGTGGCGCCCGACGAGCTGCGGCCCTTCGTGGGTCGTCTCGGGTGGTTCACCGGCAACCGCCTCCCGACCGACCACCCCTGGGTGCACCTGCTCGAGGCGCAGCTGGCCGAGGCCGAGGGTGACACCGACCGCGCCGCCGCTCTCTACGTCTCGTCCGCCGCGTCCTCGGACGCAGCGTCAGGCTTCCTCCCCCGCCACCGGGGCACGGCGCACGTCGGAGCGGCCCGCAGCCTGATCGCGCTGGGCGACCCGAACGGCGCCCGCCCCCACGCAGAGGCGGCCGCTGGCCTCCTCTCTCGCTGGCGAGGCTGGCGGGTGGAGGAGCTCCTCGCCGTGCAGCGCCGACTCGGGATGGGAGAGGAGCCGAGCGGGCCGCACTCGCTCACGCGGCGCGAGCGGGAGGTGGCGGCCCTCCTGGCCGAGGGGCTTACCAACGCCGCCCTGGCCGAGCGGCTCTTCATCTCGCCCCGCACGGCCGCCGTGCACGTGTCGAACATCCTGGCCAAGCTGGGCATGGCCTCGCGCACCGAGGTGGCCACCTGGGCGGTGCGGGAGGGCCTCAGCCCGGGGATCTGACCGCTGCTTGGTGCGGTCGGTAGCCTCGCCCGGTGCTCGCCGTCATCATCGCCGCCGGAGGGTTCCTCGACCCGGAGAAGCTGATCGACACGTTCGGGCTCCTGGGCCTGTTCCTCATCGTGTTCGCCGAGTCGGGTCTGCTGATCGGGTTCTTCCTCCCCGGCGACTCGCTGCTCTTCACCGCCGGGTTCCTGGCCTCCGGACCGTCGAGCGTGTCGGAGTCCCTCCACCTGCCTCTGCTGCCCCTTCTGGTCGGCACCTGGGTGGCGGCGGTGGCCGGCGATCAGGTCGGCTACCTGTTCGGCCAGCGGGTCGGGCCGGCGCTGTTCCGACGGCCGGACTCACGCCTGTTCAAGCAGGAGAACGTGGACAAGGCGCAGGCCTTCTTCGAGAAGTACGGACCGAAGGCCATCGTGCTCGCTCGGTTCGTGCCGATCGTGCGCACCTTCACCCCGATCACGGCCGGCGTGAGCCGCATGGACTACCGCACGTTCGTCACGTTCAACCTCATCGGCGGCACCATCTGGGCCTTCGGAGTGACGCTGCTCGGGTACTTCCTCGGCCAGGTCGACGTCATCGAGCAGAACCTGGAGCTGGCGATCCTCGCTGTGGTGGCGATCTCGTGCGCGCCGATCGCCGTCGAGCTGTTGCGAGCCCGCAAGCACGGCCGGCGGAGCGTCCTGACCGACGGAACCCACGACCTGCTCGACCCACCCCTGGCGACATGGTCGACGAGGCCCGTCACCCCGACGGTCAGATCTGAGCCCGAAGGCGTCGAGCTAGGGCTGGCTGAGCAGCTTCCGGTTCTTGATCTGAGCCTTGGCGTAGTCGCGGTTCATGTAGGCGATGAAGTCGATCGAGATCTCCTTCGGGCACGCCTCCTGGCACTCGCCGTGGTTCGTGCAGGAGCCGAAGAAGGCCTCCATCGTGTCGACCATGGCCATGGTGCGCTGGTACCGCTCGGCCTGACCCTGCGGAAGCAGGTTGAGGTGGTTGACCTTGGCCGCCGTGAAGAGCTGGCCGGCGCTGTTCGGACAGGCGGCCACGCAGGCCCCACAGCCGATGCAGGCGGCGGCGTCCATCGAAGCGTCCGCCACCTCCTTCGGGATCGGGGTGAGGTTGGCGTCGGGCGCGGCACCGGTCGGGGCGGTGATGTAGCCGCCTGACTCCACGATCCGGTCGAGGGGCGACCGGTCCACGATGAGGTCCTTGAGGACGGGGAAGGCCTGGGCCCGCCACGGCTCGACGTAGATGTCGTCACCGTCGGAGAACTTGCGCATGTGCAGCTGGCAGGTGGCCGTGCCGCGCTCGGGGCCCGTGGGCCTGGCCGTTGATCATCATCCCGCAGGACCCACAGATGCCCTCGCGGCAGTCGTGCTCGAACGCGATCGGCTCGCGGCCCTCAGCGTTGAGCCGCTCGTTCACGATGTCGAGCATCTCGAGGAAGCTCATCTCCTCGCTGATGTCATGGGCCTCGTAGGTCTCCATGCTGCCGGGCGTGTCGGGGCTGGCCTGGCGCCAGACGTGCAGCTTCACGTGCATCAGAGCGACATCCTCACTTGTAAGAGCGCTGGGAAAGGTGGACGTTCTCGAACGTCAGGGGCTCCTTGTGGAGCTGGGGTGTGCCGCCCTCGCCGCCCCACTCCCACGCGGCGACGTGGGTGAACTCCTCGTCGTTGCGGAGGGCCTCGCCCTCGGGGGTCTGGCTCTCCTCGCGGAAGTGGCCACCGCAGGACTCCTCGCGGGTCAGGGCATCGCGGACCATGAGCTCGCCGAGCTCGAAGAAGTCGGCCACCCGGCCCGCCTTCTCGAGGCTCTGGTTCATGGGCCCGTCGCCGAGGACGCGGACGTCCTTCCAGAACTCCTCCCGGAGAGCGGGGATCTCCGAGAGCGCCTTCTCGAGGCCCGTCTTGTTCCGGGCCATGCCGCAGTAGTCCCACATGATCTTGCCCAGCTCGCGGTGGTAGTGGTCCACGGACTGGGTGCCGCCGATGGAGAGGAAGCGCTTGACCCGGTCGTCGACCTCCCCCTGGGCCTGGGCGAAGACCGGGTCGTCGATGGGCACCGTGCTCGTGCCGAGGTGGTCGGCCAGGTAGTTGGCCAGCGTGTAGCTGATGACGAAGTAGCCGTCGGCCAGGCCCTGCATGAGGGCGGACGCGCCGAGCCGGTTGGCGCCGTGGTCGGAGAAGTTGGCCTCGCCGAGCACGAACAGCCCGGGCACGTTCGACATCAGGTGGTAGTCCACCCACAGGCCGCCCATCGTGTAGTGGACGGCGGGGTAGATGCGCATCGGGACCTTCATCGGGTCCTCGTCGGTGATGCGCTGGTACATGTCGAAGAGGTTCCCGTAGCGCTCCCGGATCGTGCTGGCCGCCGACCCGTCCGATCGACTCGGCGAAGTCGAGGTACACGCCGTTCTTGAGCGGGCCCACGCCCTTGCCCTCGTCGACCATCGTCTTCGCGTTGCGTGACGCGACGTCACGGGGGACGAGGTTGCCGAAGCTCGGGTACTTCCGCTCGAGGAAGTAGTCGCGCTCGGCTTCGGGGATCTGGTCGGGGGAGCGAGGGTCGTCGCCGTTCTTGGGCACCCAGATGCGCCCGTCGTTGCGGAGCGACTCCGACATCAGCGTGAGCTTCGACTGGAACTCGTCGGAGGCCGGGATGCAGGTGGGGTGGATCTGCGTGTAGCAGGGGTTGGCGAACAGAGCGCCCCGGCGGTGAGCCCGCCAGGTGGCCGAGGCGTTGGAGTACTTGGCGTTCGTGGAGAGGAAGAAGACGTTTCCGTAGCCACCGGTGCACAGCAGCACGGCGTGGGCCGAGTGGCGGGTGACCTCACCGGTGACGAGATCTCGCACGACGACGCCGCACGCCCGACCGTCCTTCACGACCAGGTCGAGCATCTCCGATCGGGTCTGGAGCTCGACCGTGCCCAGCCCGACCTGCTTCATCATCTGCTGGTAGGCGCCGAGCAGGAGCTGCTGGCCCGTCTGTCCCCGGGCATAGAACGTGCGGGAGACCTGGGCTCCGCCGAAGGAGCGGTTGTCGAGCAGGCCGCCGTACTCCCGGGCGAAGGGCACGCCCTGGGCGACCATCTGGTCGATGATGTCGACCGACACCTCGGCCAGGCGGTGCACGTTCGCCTCCCGGCTTCGGAAGTCTCCGCCCTTGATGGTGTCGTAGAAGAGGCGCTGCACCGAGTCGCCGTCGCCCTTGTAGTTCTTGGCCGCGTTGATCCCGCCCTGGGCGGCGATGGAGTGCGCCCGGCGGGGGCTGTCGTGGTAGGTGAAGACCTTGACGTTGTAGCCCTGCTCGCCCAGGGTCGCGGCGGCGGAGGCGCCGGCCAGACCCGACCCGATGATGATGACCTCGAACTTCCGCCGGTTGTTGGGCGCCACGAGCTTCATGTCGAACTTGTGCTGCGTCCACGCGTCAGCGAGGTCGCCGGGAGGGAGGTTGCTGTTGAGCTCGCCGATCACGGGTGGGCCTCCTCGTACTCGGTGCAGCTGACGATCACGTCGCCCTCGACGATGCAGTCCGGGTTGTCGTCGGCGTCGACGATGCCGGTGAGCACCGAGATCGGGAACATGACGTTCATGGCGGTGATGAGCGCCGCGAAGCCGAGCGCGAAGCCGCGGCGCCACGAGTTCCACCGCGGGTTGTTGACGCCCAGGCTCTGGAACATCGACCACGCCCCGTGGAAGAGATGGAGGCCGAGGGCGATGTTGGCCACGATGTAGATGACGGCCACCGGCGGGCGGCTGAACGTGGCCACGAAGTTGCGGTACACGTCGCCCCGCACGAAGTCCGGGTTGACCGTGCCCCACGTGAGGTCGGCCAGGTGGAAGAGGAGGAACAGGCCGAAGATCACGCCCGTGTAGCGCATCGACCGGCTGGCTGCGGTGGCGGCCTGCCAGTCCCGGCTCTGCTGGTAGCCGCCGGCGTTGGCCCGCCGGTTCATCCGGGTGAGGCTGTAGGCCGCGTGGATGTGCAGGGCGAAGGCCGCGATGAGGCCGAGGCGCAGGAGCCAGAGCGTGACGGTGCGGGGGAGGATCGGGACGAGCAGCTCACGGAGGAACTCGCCGTAGTGGTTGAAGTCGTTGGCCCCCATGTACACCTTGAGGTTGCCGACGGCGTGGAAGAACACGAAGCCCATCAGCATGATGCCGGTCAGGGCCATGACCCACTTCTTGCCGACGCCCGACCGGTAGAACTCGATCGGCCACGGCGCCCGCCGCTTGGGTCGGGGGTGCACCGGGCCGGCTCCCGGTCGCTCCATCGTCGTCGCCATCGCTCGATCAGCCTCCAGAAGCCTGTTCGATCTGTTCGACAGGGACGCTAGTCCTCGCTCGCAGGACCCCCGAAAACGGCCGGGCTAGGAGCGGATCTGAGAGTCGTAGCGGTTCTCGGCCGCCACGTCAGCGCCCTCGCAGCGCAGCTCCAACGTGAGAGGTCCGGGCGCGGGAGGAACCACGATCTGCATCGTGCCCACTCGCTGGCAGGCGTCGGCCGCCACGTCGCCCTGCCAGCGCCATGTGCGCTCGCCACCGTCCCAGCGCAGCGACGCGGTGACGACGGCATCGTCGATCGGCACGCGCCGGTCGCTGACGACGTGGACGTCGAGGGCCAGCGCCGCGCCCGGCTCGAGCACCTCGGGCGGACGGTCGGCCACGACGATGACCGGCGCGCACGCGGCCTGGAGCGCTGCGTACCCCTGCTTGGGGGCGCGGTCGTGGCCGAGCACCGACCAGGTGACCGCGGGATGGCCGTCGGCGAAGCAGAACTGGGCGAACCCCCCGGTGGGCCGGTACTTGATGCGGCGGAGCGCCTCGATCTGCCGGCGGATCACGACGGCCTGGTAGGCCTGGGTGGCGGCCTGCCAGCTCTCGAAGGTGGCGTGCTCGGCCGGCGGCACCAGCCGGTCGAAGATGGCCTTCTGCAGGGCATGGGTGTGGCCGAGGCGCTCCCAATCGAGGTCGGGCCAGCGCTCGGGCGAGCAGAAGTCGGCCGTGGCCGGCACGGCCTGGGCGCCCAGCTCGGTCACGAAGCGGCCCATCCGGGGCAGGGCCCGTAGGAAGCCCGGGAGGTCCCGCTCGTCGCCGTGGTACCAACCGAAGTAGAGGTGGCTGTCGGTCCCGTCGAGCAGGGGTGGGTGGGGGAGCACGCCGGAGTGGGCGATGACAGGACGACTGCCGTCGCCCTTCTCGAACGCACGCTTCACCGAGCGGTCGAGCACCGTCTTGTTCCACGTCGGCAGCTCCTGGGCGGCCAGCGCCTTGGCGCCCATCCTGCGCAGGGCCTTCGGATCGCCCCACATGGTGGGGTCGTTCTCGATGGCCATCGGCTCGTTGTGCCCGCACCAGATGGCGATCGACGGATGGTGTCCGAGCAGGTCGATCGCCTGTCCGGCCTGGCGCACCGCCTGCTTGCGGATGCCGCGGGCGTAGCCCCACTGCAGCGGGAAGTCCTGCCAGAGGAGGAGGCCCTGCTCGTCGGCCGCGTCGTAGAGCTCCGGACGGGTGATGTGGGCATGCACCCGCAGGAGGTCGAGCCCGGCGTCGAGAGCGAGGGCGACGTCGCCGGCCAGCTCCTCCGGTGTGGCCTCGGCCAGGGCCATCCGGGTCGGGCCTTGGTTCGAGCCCTTGAGGAAGAGGCGCTCCCCGTTGACCGAAGCGATCCAGCTTCGCATCCGGACCTGGCGCAGACCCGTGCGCAGATGGCGCTCGTCGGACGCCGTGCCCCCCTCGTCGGCGGCGAGCACGAGCCCGCACCGTGAGATCGTGCAGCGTGGCCTCGCCGAGGGCGCGGGGCCACCAGAGGTCGGGCCGGTCGACGGTGATGGTCCACTCGACGTCGTTCGATCCGTCGGCGAGAGGGTGATCGAGCGCGTGGTCGAGGTCGCCGAGCGTGCTGCTGGAGGCAGATCGTGCGAGCACCGGTGCTCTCCAGGGTGGCTCGCAGCGTCGAGCACGGCCCGCTCGGTGGTGGCCTCCCGGCACAGGACGCGCAGGCGGGCGATGCGAACCGGGCCCGTCTCGGTGAGGCGGACGGGCCGCCAGATCCCACCCGGGTTCCAGTCCGGGTCGAGGCAGTCCCAGTGCTGGAACACGCCGGTGATGTTGCGCTTGGCCGTCTTGTCGATCTGCGGGGAGCAGGTGACCTCGACGGCGAGGTGGTGCTCCTTGCGCTCGCCCAGGGCGGCGGTGACCTCGAAGGTGTGAGGGGCGAAGTAGCCCTCCGTGTCACCGAGGTAGGCGCCGTCGAGCCAGACGTCGCCTTGGTAGAAGAGGCCGTCGAAGGTGAGCCAGGTCCGCCCGCCCTCGGCGGGGCACGGGGGCCTCGAAGGAGCGCCGGTAGAGCAGGGCGCCGTCGGTCTCGGCGAACGCAGGGGTCGAGCGCCAGTGGCCGGGCACCTCGACGGCCTCCCACGCGCTGTCGTCGAAGCCGTCGTCGTGCCAGCTGCGCCGCAGGTCCTCGTCGGCGACGGCGGCCCGCCAGGTCCCGCTCAGGTCCATGGTCCGAGGGAGGCTACCTAGGAGGAGGGGAGCGACGGCTCGGCGGGCTGGTCGACGATGCCCTCCACGGTCCAGCCCGCCGGAGCCGTCGGGGGTGAACGTGAGGTCGAAGGCCGCCACCTCGGCGACGAGGGTCTCCTCCGTGCGGGTGCCGTCGGGGTCGGTGATCTCGAGCAGTGCCGGCCAGAAGGACGGTCCCGGGGCCCACGAAGCGGCGGGGCTCGTCGGGTCCGAAGAGAATGGAGGCGTCGCCTCTGGCCTCGAACAGCGAGCCCTCGACGGCCTCGAAGGTGACGGTGTCGCGTGGTGTGGCGACGCCCTCGCTGCCGACGGCCACCGATGTGTCGAGCTGGTAGGTGCCGGGCGCGATGGCGTGGTTGCCCCGCCCGAGGACAGCCTGCAGGCCGCCGTCGCACGAGCGCCAGGTCGACCGGATCGAGGAGGAGCGAGCCGCCCGAGCTCAGCACGAAGGGCGTCCCGCCGTCCCAGACGATCGTGCTGGGCTTGCCGTCGATCTCCACGGTGGTCACCTCCCCGCCGTTGCCGAAGCCCCGCTCCGAGGAGATCGTCAGCGGGGTGGCCACCTCGCGCGGCTGCAGGACGGCGCCGACGATCAGGACCTCCGTGACCGTGCCGTCGACGAGCACCTGCCCCGGGCCGGGCTCCAGCTCGGGCCCTTCCTCACCCCCGCCGGCCATGACCGGGTCGTCTGCCCCGGCACCGCCGACCCGGGCCCTGACACGACCTGGTCGCCGCCGTCGCCCCCGACGTCGAGCTGGTCGTAGACCACCACCGTGACGCCCACAGCGAGGGCGAGCACGGCGACCGATGGCAAGGAAGCAGAGCGGAGCCGCACGAGCGCACAGGCTGCACGGCGCGGACCCCCTCCGCCGCCACGCGGGCCGACCCGGGCCCGGCGATAGGTTGGCGTCCATGACCCATCCCGCCCCTGCCACCCTGGGTCAGCTCCGGCAGTCGGGCTGGACGTCGGTCCCGGTGAAGGAGGAGCTGCGCCGCAACGCCATCGCCCGCATCCAGGCCGGCGAGGCCGCTGTTCCCCGTCGTGCTCGGCTACGAGGACACCGTGCTCCCGCAGCTCGAGAACGCCCTGCTCGCCGGGCACGACGTGATCTTCCTGGGGGAGCGGGGCCAGGCGAAGACCCGCATGATCCGCGCCCTCACCGAGCTGCTCGACGAGTGGATGCCGATCGTGGCCGGGTCCGAGATCAACGACGACCCGTACGCCCCGGTGTCCCGGCACGCCCGCGACCTCGTCGCCGAGCACGGGGACGACACGCCGATCGAGTGGGTGCACCGCAGCCGGCGCTACGGCGAGAAGCTGGCCACCCCCGACACCTCGATCGCCGACCTGATCGGCGAGGTCGACCCGATCAAGGTGGCCGAGGGTCGCTACCTGTCCGACGAGCTCACGCTGCACTACGGCCTCGTGCCCCGCACGAACCGCGGCATCTTCGCCATCAACGAGCTGCCCGACCTGGCCGAGCGCATCCAGGTCGGCCTGCTCAACGTGCTCGAGGAGCGCGACATCCAGGTGCGCGGCTACAAGATCAACCTGCCGCTCGACCTCGTGCTGTTCGCGTCGGCCAACCCCGAGGACTACACGAACCGCGGTCGGATCATCACGCCGCTGAAGGACCGCTTCGGCTCCCAGATCCGCACGCACTACCCGCTCGAGGTCGACGACCGAGGTCGACGATCGCGCTCCAGGAGGCCACGCCGCTCGGCCGCCGAGGGCGTGCGCGTCTCGGTGCCCGACTACATGACCGAGATCGTGGCCACGCTCGTCGCACCTGGCCCGCTCCAGCCCGCACATCAACCAGCGCTCCGGCGTGTCGGTGCGCTTCACGATCACGAACCACGAGGTCATGGTGGCCAACGCCGCCCGCCGGGCCCTTCGCCACGGCGAGCGCGAGGTGTCGCCCCGGGTGAGCGACCTCGACGCGCTGCCTGCGTCGATGATGGGCAAGATCGAGATCGAGGCGCTCGAGGAGGGCCGCGACGCCCAGATCGCCGAGAACCTCGTCAAGGCGGCCGTCCTCACCGTGTTCAAGGAGCGGTTCAGCCCCGAGCGCTTCCGGCCTCATCGTGGCCAGCTTCGACGAGGGCGCCGTCATCCACGCCGGCGAGGACGTCACCTCGGCGGAGTACGTCGCTCTGCTCGAGCAGCAGCCCGCCCTGCGGGAGGCCGTGGCCGAGCTCACCGGTGGCGACGAGTCGGCCGCCTCGGTCGCGTCGGCCGTCGAGCTCCTCCTCGAGGGCCTGCACCTCAGCAAGCGCCTCAACAAGGAAGCGGCCGGCTCCCGGTCGACCTACCGAGCTCGCGCCTGAGCTCCCGGCTTCTGTGCGCACGCAGCACCGCCATGCGGTGCTGCGTGCGCACAGAAGCAGTCAGGTCCGGGTGGCCAGCTCCTTCTGGAGGTGGGTGAGGGCCTTGACCCAGGCCTTGGAGTCGTGGGCGCCTTGGAGCATCCACTCGCCCTCGACGACGAAGGTGGGCACGGCGGCGATGCCGTTGCTGTGGGCCTCGTCGCGCTCGGCTCGCACGAACTCGGCCTCGTCGTCGGAGGCCAGCAGGATCAGCGCACCCGCGCGGTCGAGCCCGACCTCGGCGGCGAGGTCGGCGAGGACCTCGTGGTCGGCTACGTCCTGGCCGTCGGTGAAGTAGGCCCGCAGCAGCGCCTGCTTGAGCGCTCGTTGCCTGTCCGACCCGTCCGTGTGCAGCGCCCAGGCCAGCAGCCGGTGGCAGTCGAACGTGTTGGCTCGACGCATCCCTGCCCACCGGAAGTCGATGCCGAGCTCGCTGCCTGCCTCGGTCAGTCGGGCGTGGGCGGCCTGCACGCGGCCGGGATCGCCGAACTTGCGCGCCAGGTACTCCACGAGCGGCGGGCTCTCGCCGCCGGTGGGCACGTGGGGTCCAGCTCGAACGAGCGGTACACCACCTCGACGGCGATCCCCGTCTCCTCCACGGCCTGTTCGAACCGTCGGGTGCCGACGTAGCACCACGGGCAGGCCACATCGCTCCAGATCTCGACGCGCATGGCCCCAGTCAACAGCTTCTGTGCGCACTCACCACCGCCATGCGGTGCTCAGCGTGCACAGATGCCGGGATGTCGGTACGGTGAGCGGCGATGGCCGGGCCCCACTTCCGCTACTCGCGCTGGGACGGCACCCAGGTCGGGTTCGACCTCGACGCCGAGGCGATCCTCGAGGAGATCACCGACGACCTCCTGTACCACGGCGACCTGCACGCGGCCCTGCGCCGGATGATGCAGCAGGGCTTCCGCGACCGCAACGGCGAGCAGCTCATGGGCATGCGCGACCTCATGGAGCGGCTGCGCCGGCAGCGCCGCGACCGGCTCGAGCAGCACGACCTCGGCGGGGTCTACGAGGAGATCGCCGAGGCGCTGCGCGAGGTGCTCGACACGGAGCGCGAGGGGCTCGACGAGCTGGCCCGCGAGGCCGCCGAGTCGGGCGACCAGCGCCGGCAGGAGATCACCGACCAGGTCGTCGCCGAGCGCAACCTGCAGCTCGACATGCTGCCGCCCGACCTGGCCGGGATGGTGAAGGAGCTGCAGCAGTACGAGTTCACCTCCAGCGAGGCGCGCGAGCGGTTCGACGAGCTCATGGAGCAGCTCCGCGCAGCAGCTCGCGCAGAGCTACTTCAACCAGATGGCCGGGGCCATGCAGGACGTCAGCCCCGAGACCATGCAGCGGATGAAGGACATGCTCGCCGAGCTCAACGAGCTGCTCGCCCTGAAGGAGGCGGGCCAGGACACGCAGCCGGCCTTCGAGCAGTTCATGGAGCGCTACGGCGACTTCTTCCCCGAGAACCCGGAGACCCTCGACGAGCTGCTCGAGCTGATGGCCCAGCGCATGGCGGCCATGCAGTCGATGCTCAACTCGATGACGCCCGAGCAGCGGGCCCAGCTCCAGGGCCTGTCCGAGCAGCTCCTCGAGGACATGGACCTGCGCTGGCAGATGGACCAGCTCGGCGGCCACCTGCAGCAGCTGTTCCCGCAGATGGGCTGGGAGCGGCGCTACGACTTCTCCGGCCAGGACCCCCTCGGCTTCGCCGAGGCCGCCGCAGATGCTGAACGAGCTCGGCGACCTCGACCAGCTCGAGCAGATGATGCGGGGGGCCACCAGCCCGGTGCGCTGGCCGAGGTCGACGTCGACCGGGCCCGCGAGCTGCTCGGCGACGACGCGGCCCGCAGCCTCGAGCAGCTCGCCAAGCTGGCCCAGCAGCTGGAGGACGCCGGCCTCATCAAGAACAAGGAGGGCAAGCTCGAGCTCACCCCGAAGGGGCTGCGCAAGATCGGCCGCAACGCCCTCGTCGGACCTCTTCTCGAAGCTGGCCCGGGACAAGCTGGGCCGCCACGAGATCGAGCGCACCGGCATCGGCCACGAGCGGACCTACGACACCAAGGCCTACGAGTTCGGCGACCCGTTCAACCTCCACATCGAGCGCACGGTGCGCAACGCGATCCGTCGCACCGGGGGCGGCACGCCGGTCCGCCTCACGCCGGACGACTTCGAGATCGAGCAGACCGAGCAGGTCGTGCGCAGCTCGACCGTGCTGATGCTCGACCTGTCCCTGTCGATGCCGATGCGCGACAACTTCCTGGCCGCCAAGAAGGTGGCCATGGCGCTGCACTCGCTCATCTCGATGCAGTTCCCGCGCGACTACCTCGGCATCGTCGGGTTCAGCGAGGTGGCCCGGGTGATCACGCCCGAGCAGCTGCCCGAGGTGTCCTGGGACTTCGTCTACGGCACGAACATGCAGCACGCGTTCCTGCTCAGCCGCCAGCTGCTGGCCCGCCAGATCGGCACGAAGCAGATCATCATGATCACCGACGGCGAGCCGACCGCCCACTTCGAGACCGGCATGGCCGCCCCCGTTCTTCAGCTACCCGCCCGTGCAGGAGACGATCGACGCCACGCTGCGCGAGGTCGTGCGCTGCACCAAGGAGGGCATCCGCATCAACACGTTCATGCTGGACGCCACGCCCTACCTGAAGACCTTCGTCGAGAAGCTGACCCAGATGAACCGGGGCCGGGCCTTCTTCACCACGCCCGAGACGCTCGGCGACTACGTGCTCGTCGACTTCATCGAGCAGAAGCGGGCCATGCGGGCGAACCGGGACCGTCGCCCCGCCTGATCCTCAGCCCGGCGGCACCTCGGTGGTGGTCGGCCCGCTGCTGGTCGTCGTGCTCAGGTCGATGGTCGTCGGCGTCGGCGCGTCGGTGGTCGTGCGTCGTGTTCTCGATCACCGTCGGGTCGATGAGCGTCGGGTCCGGCGTGGTCGTGGCCGGCCGGGTGGTGGTGCTCGTGCCCGGCCGCTGGGCCGTGGTGGCCGGGGACCTCCGGGCCGGCTGAGCCGGCTCCAGCTCCACGGGCGCCGCCGCGACCGCGGGCGGCAGCGAGGGGGTGCTGGGCTGGGTGATCACGACGCCCAGCACGCTGACATCGCTGGTGGTGGAGCGCGGGGGTTGCGGGTCGAGGGAGACGCTGGGGGCAGTCGCCGTCCACGAACGTGAAGGCGAGCCACTCCGACTGCGGCCGCGCAGAGGAGGATCGCGGCGTCGGCGCTGCCGCCCGAGAGCCGTGCCGCCGCCATGACTCGAGAAGTGTCCCTCATCGCCGCGAAGGGCTGCAACGAGCCGGATGGATCTTCACGCGATCTCGCACCTTCCCCTTGCGCAGGCTCTTTGCACGGGCCAAGATCACACCATTGTAATTACGGATGTGCTATCCGCCGAGTCGGGGAGGCCCGTCCACTTGTCACCGTCAATCCCCACCGTCCCAACCACGGGAGGAGGGCACGTGCAGATCCCCATCTCCATTGAGCCTGATGATCAGTCCTGGCAGGACTACGCGAACTGCCTCGGCGTCGACCCTGACCTCTTCTTCCCCGAGCGTGGTGCTTCCACGCGCGAGGCCAAGGAGGTGTGCCGAGGCTGCGTCGTTCGTGAGGACTGCCTCGAGTACGCCCTCGTCAACGGCGAGAAGTTCGGCATCTGGGGCGGCATGAGCGAGCGCGAGCGACGTCGCCTGCGCCGTCAGCGGGCGCTCGCCCGCCGGGCCACCGCCACGGCCTAGCGGGCCGCGGCCCGAGACGGGCGTCGATCGTCCGGTCGGCGGCTCAGGTCGAGGTCGTCCCAGCGATCCTCGGGCACGGCTCGCAGAACAGCGTCGGGGACCAGGCCCACCAGCTCGGCCCCCTCCACGGAGGCGCCGAGCTGCGCGGCGGCAGCGAGAACGGCGTCGACGGCATCGGCCGGACCGGTGACCGCAGGCTCGATGAGGTTCATCGACACCTGCAGCCGGTCCCCCACCTGCAGCCCGAGGGCCCGAACCGAGGCCGTGCGAACCGCAGCTGCGATCTGGCGGGCACCGGCCAGATCCGTGCCGCCGACCCACACGTTGTAGGCCACGAGCACCGGTCGGACGCCGACGGCAGTGGCTCCGGCAGTGGGGTGCGGTTGCGCCGGGCCGTGGTCCGGCGACAGCTCCTCGAAGGCGTTCCGGCGCACAGCGGGCAGCGTGCGCTCCGGCCCGTAGACGAAGCATGGGCACCCCGTGGGTGGCCGTCAGCCAGCGGGCGAAGTCGTCCCGGGCCCGCAGCGGCTTCGGACGCGGCGGACCCATCGAGGGCAACGAAGGGCACCACGTCGACCACCCCGAGGCGCGGGTGGACGCCGACGTGCTCTCGCAGGTCGAGCTCGGCGACGGCGGCGCTGGCCACGGCCCGGGCCGGCTCCTCGCCGACGAGAGTCAGCACCGAACGGTGGTGGTGCGGATCGCTGTGGACGTCGAGCAGAGCCGTCCCGGCGGCCGCCGCGATCCGGGCCACCCGCTCCAGGTCCTGCCCCTCGCTGATGTTGACGACGCACTCCAGCACCTCCAGAGCCTGGCACGAGGGGCACGGGGCGATGGGCTGTCGACGAGCATGGCTGGTACCCTCGGGTTCGTGAACCTCGGCGCCCCTGAGCTGCTCATCGTGCTCATCGTCATCCTCGTGCTCTTCGGTGGCTCCAAGCTGCCGAAGCTGGCCCGCTCGCTGGGCCAGGCCCAGAACGAGTTCAAGCGGGGCGTGCACGACGACCCGGCCGACGACGAGCTCGACCCGCCCAAGGCCTGAGCCAGCCGGGGGCCTGCCCTCGCCCGGCTAGCTGACCGACGAAGCCCGGGCCACGCGGCGCCGCTTCAGGATCCGCCGCCGCTCGCGCTCGGAGCAGCCGCCCCACACGCCGTGGTCGATGCGTTGCGCGAGGGCGTGCTCGAGGCACTCGGCCTGCACGGGGCAGGAGGCACAGATCTTGCGCGCCACCTCCACCCCCGCACCGTCACTGGGGAAGAAGGTGGAGGGCGGCACGTTTGCGCACAGCCCTCGTGCCATCCAGTCGAGCTCCATGGAACCGCCTTTCGAGCGTCAGCCACCTGTTCTACGGATCCAAACGCAGTTTGGTTCCCACAAGTCTGAGGGAACCCTGAGACCGGGCCCGTCGGGCGCGGTGGGAAACCCGGCCCGACGGGAGAGGATTAGCGCCATGGGAACCCCCGAGACCGGATCCGAGCCCGCCCCCACCGCCGAGTGGCCGTCGTGGTCGACGCCTGACACCACCGAGGTGGCGCCCTCGGTCACCCCCACTCCACCGGCCTGGCCCAGCCTGCCTCCCGCCCCGACCCCGTCGGCCGACCCGGGCAAGCCCAAGTCGTCGACGAAGCGGGCCGCCCTCGCGGGTGGTCTGGCCGGCGCCCTCATCTCGGCTCTGGTGGCGACCGGGATCGGCGTGGCCATGGACGACGACGCCCCCAGCTCGCGCACCGGCACTCCCGTGACGCCGGTGACCACCTCCGAGGGAGCCCTCGACATCCAGGGGATCCTGGCCCGGGTCCAGCCCTCGGTGGTCGCCATCGAGACGAGCTCCACCACACCTCGGGGGGTGTTCGAAGGTGCGGGTTCCGGCGTCGTGCTGTCGGCCGACGGACTCGTGCTCACCAACGCCCACGTCATCGGCAGCCTGGGTGAGATCACCGTCGTCCTCTCCGACGGCACCCGCCACGAGGCCACGCTGGTCGGCGCTTCGCCCGACGACGACATGGCGGTCATCAAGGTCGCCGGCGTCGACGACCTCGTACCCGCCGAGCTGGGCTCGTCGGGGGACCTGCGCGTCGGTGACGAGGTCATCGCCATCGGCAACGCCCTCAACCTGGGCGGCGAGCCCACCGTCACGCGGGGCATCGTCTCGGCCAAGGACCGGAGCCTCTCGGCCGAGGGCGTGGAGCTCGAGGGCCTCATCCAGACCGATGCGGCCATCAACCCCGGCAACTCGGGCGGCCCGCTCGTGAACGCAGCCGGTCAGGTGGTCGGCATCAACACGGCCATCGTGGCCGACGCCCAGAACCTCGGGTTCTCGATCGCCATCGACACGGCCGGGCCCATCATCGACGACCTCCAGAGCGGTCGGGGCACCGTGACCCCCAACCAGGCCTTCCTGGGCGTGTCGAGCACGGATGTGGACGGCCTGACCGACGCCGTGCGCACCCGCTTCGGCGTGGAGGGCGACGACGGGGCCTTCGTCACCGAGGTCGTGCCCGGCTCGGCTGCCGACGACGGCGACCTGCAGGTGGGCGACGTGATCGTCGAGATCGACGGCACCGAGGTCCAGACGTCTTCGGACGTCCGCAGCGCCGTCACCGATCACGAGCCGGGCGACGAGGTCGACGATCGTCGTGATGCGCGACGGCGAGGAGCAGCGCCTCACGGTCACCCTCGGACGGCGCGGCGACGGCACGTGACGGCTCGACCGCTCGGGAGGGCGCCCGCTACCGTGGGCCGTCATGTCTGACGTCGCCAGCGAGCCGCTCGAGCCCCCCCGTGCCCACGGGCGCATCGTCTACTTGGGCCCCGTTGCCCCCCACTGGCGCATCGACTCGGACTTCGGCGACCGCTCGATCGTGCTGGACTTCGAGCGCCGGGTCCTGGCCCGCCTCGTGCTCCTGCCCCCGCACGACCCGCAGTTCCGTCGCAACCGGGAGCGCGTGATCCGTGACGCCGAGCGGGAGAACATCCTGCTCGACTGGGATCTCGGTCTGCCCGACGAGGAGTGACGCCACGGAGCCGCGGTACCTCAACCGTGAGCTCTCCTGGCTCGACTTCAACGCCCGCGTCCTCGCCCTGGCGGAGGACGACGCCACGCCGCTGCTCGAGCGGGCCAAGTTCCTCGCCATCTTCAGCCAGAACCTCGACGAGTTCTTCCAGGTCCGTGTCGCGGGCCTGAAGGACCAGGTCGCCGCCGGCCTGGGCGCCACCTCGCCCGACGGCCGCACCCCGGCCCAGCAGCTCCTCGAGGTCCGGGACCGGGTCGAGGAGCTCATGGCCCGCCAGGAGCGGGCCTTCCTCGACGGGGTCGTCCCCGGTCTCGCCCGGCACGGCATCCGCCTGTCGAGCTGGGACGACCTCGACGACGACGACGAGAAGTTCCTGGTCGAGACGTTCGAGCAGCGGATCTTCCCGGTCCTGACCCCGCTCGCCGTCGACCCGGGTCACCCCTTCCCCTACATCTCGAACCTCTCGCTGAGCCTGGCCGTGTCGCTCCACGACCCGGTCACCGGCGAGCGCCGCTTCGCCCGGGTGAAGGTCCCGGACCTGCTGCCCCGGTTCGTGGTCATGCCAGACGGCGAGCGCTTCGTGCCCCTCGAACAGGTCATCGCGGCCCACCTGGACCAGCTGTTCCCGGGCATGGAGGTGGAGTCGCACTTCACGTTCCGCGTCAGCCGCAACGCCGACCTCACCCTCGAGGAGGAGGAGGCCGACGACCTGCTCGCGGCGGTCGAGATCGAGCTGCGCCGCCGGCAGTTCGGTCGGGCCGTCCGCCTCGAGGTCAGCGCCACGATCGACTCCGGCGTGCGGGAGATGCTCAGCGCGAGCTCGACGTCACCGAAGACGACACCTACGCCGTGACCGCCCCCCTCGATCTCGGGGGGCTTTGGTCAGTGCACGCCCTCGACCGTCCTGAGCTGAAGGACCCCGTGTTCTCCCGCGTAACCCCGAGCCCGCTCGACGAGCGTCGACGACGAGCGACCCGACATCTTCGCCGCGCTGCGTGAAGGCGACCTGCTCGTGCACCATCCCTACGACTCGTTCCGCACCACGGTCGAGGAGTTCATCCGCCAGGCGTCGGTCGACCCGCACGTCCTCGCCATCAAGATGACGCTCTACCGCACGTCTGGTGACAGCCCCATCGTGCGCTCCCTGATCCGGGCCGCAGAGCGGGGCAAGCAGGTTGCCGTGCTCATCGAGCTCAAGGCCCGGTTCGACGAGGGCGCCAACATCGAGTGGGCCAAGGCTCTGGAGACGGCAGGCGTGCACGTCGTCTACGGGTTGGTAGGGCTGAAGGTCCACACCAAGACAGCCCTCGTGGTGCGCGACGAGCTGGACGGTGTGCACCGCTACTGCCACGTCGGCACCGGCAACTACAACTCGAAGACGGCCCGCACCTACGAGGACATCGGGCTCCTCACGGCCGACCCCGACATCGGCGCCGATCTCACGCAGCTCTTCAACTACCTCACCGGCTTCGGGCGGGATGTGAAGTACGCCCGGCTGCTCGTCTCGCCCCACACGACCCGCAAGGGCATCGAGAAGCTCATCAAGCGGGAGATCAAGGCGGCGGCCGCCGGGCACGACGCAGGCATCACCCTGAAGATGAACAGCCTCGTCGACCAGCGGACGATCGAGCTGCTCTACGCGGCGTCCGACGCCGGGGTGGAGGTCGACCTCGTCATCCGCGGGATCTGCTGCCTCGTGCCGGGCGTGCCCGGCATGTCGGAGCGCATACGGGTCCGTTCCATCGTCGGGCGCTACCTCGAGCACTCTCGTGTCTACCGCTTCGCCAACGGGAGTGGCACCGGCCAGCCCCGCTACCTCATCGGGTCGGCGGACCTCATGCCCCGGAACCTCGATCGGCGGGTCGAGGCCCTCGTGCCGGTCGTGCGTCCGGCCCTCCAGGCCCGACTGCAGGAGATCCTCGACGTGAACCTGGCCGACGACGTGCTGGCCTGGACCCTCGGTCCGGACGGGCAGTGGCATCTCGCCGGGCCCGGCGGCACCGTCGACACCCATCTGCGCCTGCAGGAGCTGGCCACCGAGCGCGGCCGCCGAGCCTCCTGAGTCGTTGCCCCCAAAGGTTGCGCCGTCGTTCACCTGGCGTTCACCTCAGACCCTCTGGAGCGCAACCAGCGGTCCGTACCGTGCGCAGCAACGACCGGGTGTCCACCCCCGAGACACCCGGCGCTCGCCCAAGGAGGGCCCCGTTGCTCAAGAAGAAGACCGCCTGGCTTTCACTGCTCCTGGTGCTCGGCCTCGGTGCCGCGGCGTGTGGCACCGACGACGACGGCGCAGGGGAGGCTGTAGGGGGCGACGACTGCCCCGCCGATGTGGAGGGTGAGCTGACCGTGTCGGGCTCCTCGACCGTCGAGCCCATCTCCGCCGCCGTGGGCGAGAAGCTCCTCGACTGCTCTGGCATCGGCGCCACCGTCGACGGGCCCGGCACGGGCGATGGCTTCGCTCTCTTCTGCCAGGGCGAAACTGACATCTCCGATGCCTCCCGCCCGATCAAGGAGCAGGAGGTCGCCGACTGCGAGGAGAACGGCATCGAGTTCATCGAGCTGAGGGTGGCCTTCGACGGCATCTCCGTCCTGACCAACCCGGCCAACGAAACGGTCGAGTGCCTGAGCTTCGAGGACCTGTACGCGCTGATCGGCCCCGAAGCCGATGGGCTGAGGAGCTGGTCGGACGCCACCGCCGTCGCCGCCGAGCTGGGCTCGACGAGCGAGCTGCCCGACGCTGACCTGGCGCTCACTGCTCCCGGCGCGGAGTCCGGCACCTACGACAGCTTCCTCGAGATCGTCATCGCCGGCATCAGCGAAGAGCGCGCGTCGGAGGGCAAGATCCCTGAGGACAAGATCGAGACGGCTCGGAACGACTACGCGTCGCAGTCCGATGACACGGCGATCATCGCCGCCATGGAGGCCTCCGAGCAGCCCGCTCGGGTGGGTGGGCTTCGCCTTCGCCGAGGAAGCAGGCGACGCCGTCAAGGAGATCGCGGTCGCCGCCGAAGCCGGCGGCGAGTGCGTCGAGCCCACCGCAGAGACCATCGCCGACGGCAGCTACCCGATCAGCAGGCCCCTGTACATCTACGTGAGCGCGGCTTCGGCCGAGGAGAACTCCGCGGTGGCCGGCTACGTCGACTACTACCTGAGCGACGAGGGGATCGCCTCGGTCGCTGAGGTCGGGTACGTCGACCTCCCGGCCGACCAGCTCGAGCAGACCCGCTCGACCTGGGAGTCCAGGACGGTCGGCTCCACCGAGGGCTGATCGACCCGATCTGCGAACCTGTCCCCACTGACGATCCCGAAGGCCTGATCCTTGTCCGACCTCCCGCTCCAGCAGGCACCTCTGCAGCTCGCTGATCTCCGCGGCGACCCCCGTCGCCTCCGCACCGAGGCGGCGGTCCGGGCTGTGCTGACCGCAGCCGCGGCGGTCTCGATCGTCGTGAGCGGCGGGATCATCTGGTCGCTGGCCTCCGAGACCTTCACCTTCGTGACCGAGGTGGAGTGGTCGACGGTGCTCCTGAGCGACGGGTGGTTCCCCCGCCAGGGCGTCTACGACATCCGCACCCTGCTGGTGGGCAGCCTCTGGGTCACCGTGATCGCGATGGCTGTGGCCGTGCCTGTCGGCCTCGGCTCCGCGGTCTACCTGTCGGAGTACGCCCGCCCCGCCGTGCGCCGAGTGCTGAAGCCCACGCTCGAGGTGCTGGCGGGCATCCCCAGCGTGGTGCTCGGGTTCTTCGCCGTCTCGGTCATATCGCCCTCGATCGTGCAGAGGTTCTTCGACGCCGGGCTGTTCAACCTGGTCGCGGCGGGCATCGCCGTGGGCATCCTCTCCATCCCGCTGGTGGCGTCGGTATCAGAAGACGCGCTGCGGGCGGTGCCTCGCGCCCTCCGCGAGGCGAGCTACGGCATGGGGGCCCGGAGGGTCACGACCGTGGTCAAGGTGGTGCTGCCTGCTGCGGTGTCCGGTCTGGTAGCCGCGGCGATCCTCGCCTTCTCCCGGGCCATCGGCGAGACGATGGTCGTGTTCATCGCCGGCGGGGCCGCTGGCAACCAGGCCTTCGGGACGAACCCGCTCGATCCCGGCCTGACGATGACCGCGGCCATGGCCACCCAGGCCCAGGGCACCGACCAGGTCGTCGGCGAGGCGCTCACCTTCCAGAGCCTGTACTTCGTGGGCGCAGTCCTCTTCGTCCTCACCCTCCTGCTCAACATCATGGCCAGCCGCTTCGTGCGCAGGGTCCGGGAGCGCTACTGATGGCCATCACCACGACGGTCGGCGTCGGCGGCCGACACGCCGCCGATGACGTTCGGGACCAGCTCACTGGTGGCAAGGCCGACGTCCAGGGGGTCCTGTTCAAGCTCTTGCTCCTGGCGTCCCTCGGGGTGTCCCTAGCCGTCCTCGCTGCTCTCTTCGTCGATGTGGGCACCACCGGTTCGGGTGTGCTGACCGACGCGCGGGGAGTCGTTCCTGTCCGGGAGTCTCCGCACGAGCGCCGACCGGGCCGGCGTCTTCCAGGCCATCCGGGGCACCTTCTGGATCGGGGTCTTCGTCGTGGTCCTCGCCTTTCCCATCGGCCTGGGATCGGCCGTCTACCTCGAGGAGTACGCGACGAAGGGCCGCCTCGCCCGCTTCATCGACGTCAACATCCGCAACCTGGCCGGCGTGCCGTCCATCGTCTACGGGATCCTCGGGCTCACGATCTTCGTGCAGCAGCTCGACGGCCTGACCGGGGGCCGCTCGGTGATGGCCGCCGGGATCACCCTTGCCATCCTCGTCCTGCCCATCGTGATCATCACCTCGGCCGAGGCCATCCGCGCTGTACCCAGCTCGCTGCGCGAAGCCGGGTACGGCGTGGGGGCGACGCGGTGGGAGGTCACCCGCACGCAGGTGCTGCCCTACGCCCTGCCCGGGATCATCACGGGCACGGTCCTGTCGCTGGCCCGGGCGATCGGCGAGGCCGCTCCTCTCCTGCTCTGCGGCGCCGTGACGGGCCTCCTCCCCGGCAAGGAGGGCCTGCTCGACCCGTCGCAGCTCCAGGACCGCTTCACGGCGCTGCCCATCGTCATCGCCGACTGGTCGCGAACGCCGCGCGACGGCTTCGACGAGCTCGCCGCGGCGGCGATCATCGTCATGCTGGCGATCGTCCTCGTCATGAACACAGTCGCCATCGTCCTGCGATCGCGTTACGAGAAGAAGAGGACATGACCACAATGGTTCCCACGACACCCATCGAGACCTTGGAGCCCGCCGACGTGGGCCAGGCCCACGCCGCGGTGCCGCCGCCGTGTCTTCGAGGCACGCGCGCTGAACGTCTACTACGGCGCGTTCCGGGCCGTGCGCGATGTCGACCTCGACGTCCGCGGCAAGGAGATCACGGCGTTCATCGGGCCGTCCGGCTGCGGCAAGACCACCGTGCTGCGCTGCTTCAACCGGATGAACGACCTGATCGACACGGCCCGGGTGGAGGGATCGGTGCGCTACCACGGCGTGGACCTCTACGACCACGAGGTCAACCCGGTCGAGGTTCGCCGCCGAATCGGCATGGTGTTCCAGAAGCCGAACCCGTTCCCGAAGTCGATCTACGACAACGTCGCATACGGCCCGAAGGTCGCCGGAGCCAAGGGGAACCTCGACGACCTCGTCGAGCAGGCCCTGCGCCGGGCGGCCCTGTGGGACGAGGTCAAGGACCGCATGAAGGCATCCGGGCTGAGCCTCTCCGGCGGGCAGCAGCAGCGCCTGTGCATCGCTCGGGCCATCGCCAACGACCCCGAGGTCCTCCTCATGGACGAGCCGTGCTCCGCCCTGGATCCGATCGCTACGGCCCGCATCGAGGACCTCATGCAGGAGATCAAGGATCGCTACACGATCATCATCGTGACCCACAACATGCAGCAGGCCGCTCGGGTCAGCGACCGCACGGCCTTCTTCACGACCGAGACCAGCTCGGAGAGCGACACCCGCACCGGGATGCTCGTGGAGTGCGACAGCACCGACCGCATGTTCTCGAACCCGAGCGACGAGCGCACGGAGAACTACGTCACGGGGCGCTTCGGTTGATCGTGGAGCCCGAGCGCCTGCGCCTCAGCTTCCACGAAGAGCTCGACCAGCTCCGCCTCCAGGTCGAGCTCATGGGTGTGCGCGTCGACGAGAACCTGGAGCGCATGCGTGAGGTCCTGCGCACTGGCGATCAGGTGCTGGCCGCCATCGCGCTGCGGGCCGACGACGAGATCGATGCCATGAACGTGTCGCTCACCGAGCGCTGCTACCTCCTCCTCGGTCGGGAGTCGCCCGTCGCCTCGGACCTCCGGTTCATCGTCTCCGTGCTGCGCATCGTGTCCGAGCTGGAGCGGATCGGAGACCTTGCTCTCCGCGTCGTGAAGCTGGCGCCCGATCAGCCCCTCCTGGCCGCCTCAGAAGTGCTCTGGGACATCCTCCTCGCCGTCAGCGACGAGGCGGTCGAGCTCTACCGCACCGCTCTGCGGGCCTGGTCCTCACAGGATCTGGCTCTCGCCACGAAGCTCGTCAACCACGTGCGCGGCTTGGACCTCTGGTACGAGCGCTACGTCAGCGAGATCCAGCGCCTCGAGGGCCCTCACGCCGTGCGCACAGCGATGGGTGCGGTGGCCGCGGGTCGGGCGTTGGAGCGCATCGCCGATCACAGCGCGATCATCGGGGCTCGGCTGCGCTATCTCATCACCGGTGAGCCCGCCCATCTCGCCGCCGAGGTCAGGTGATCCATGTCTGAGATCCGCACCACCTTCCACAACCAGCTCGACGAGATCCGCTCGGATCTCGTTCGCACGGCAGCTCGGGTCACCGAGGCCATCGCCAGGGGCACTGAGGCGCTCCTCGACCTCGACCTCACCGCCGCCCAGGCCGTGATCGACGGTGACGACGAGATCGACGCCCTCACCCTCGACATCGAGGAGCGCTGCTTCACCTTGCTCGTCCTGCAGCAGCCCATGGCCAGCGACATGCGGGCCATCGTCACGGCCATCCGCCTCACCTCGGAGATCGAGCGGTCGGCGGACCTGATGGTCAACGTCGGCAAGGCCATCCGCCGCTTGTACGGCACCGAGATCCCGCCCCAGCTGCGAGGCCTCCTCGGAGCCATGTCGGCCGAGGCCGTGCGCCTGTTCCGCCTGGCCGCCGACGCCTACGCGGAGGGAGACGCCGTGCTGGCTGGGGCGCTCGACGACATGGACGACCGCCTCGACCGGCTCCACTCCGAGTACATCGAAGGCCTGCTCGAGCAGTTCAAGCACGGCGGCGACGTGCAGGTGGCTGTGCAGCTGGCTCTGATCGGGCGCTACTACGAGCGCATCGGCGACCACGCCGTGAACATCGGCGAGCGGGTGCAGTACATGGTCACGGGCTGGCTTCCCGAGCACACGGGTGCGGCTCGCTTCGCGGCCCGGCAGCACCCAGACGGGCAGGCGCACCAGCCCGCTCAGGGCGGGTCGGGGGCGGGTGCCGCCCCGCCTGACGTCTCGGACTCCGGTTGAGCGCTGTCCTGGCCGTCGTGGCCCTGGCGGCCGTCGCTGCCGTCCTGCTGCTCCTCGCCAACCAGCGTCGGGTGGCCGCACGGCTGGTGCGCGCCGGCCAGCGACTCCAGCCTGACATCATCCCCACCGGTGCGGGCCTGGCCGAGGCCACCTCCGTGGTGGAGCGCGTCGTCGATCGGGCGCTGCTGCAGGGCAGCGACGTCTCGACCGCCGAGGCCCGCCTGGCCGGCGCGCTGATGGCGATCCCCCAGGGGGTCATCGTGTTCGGCGGCGATGGCTCGATCGCCTTTCGCAACCGGGTCGCGTCTCGGTACCTCACGGGCCGCCACGCCGAGGCGCTGGTCGAGGAGGCGGTGGAGGAGCTGCGCGATGCAGCCCTGGGCGACGCCACGACCCGCGCTTCTCGCACCGTCGACCTCTTCGGACCGCCCCGGCGCACCCTGGTCATCGACGGCGTCGGGCTGGAGCACGGGGAGGAGGAGGCGGGCGCCCTCGTCGTCATCGACGATGTGACAGATCGCCGGCGCCTCGAGGTGATGAGGCGCGACTTCGTCGCCAACATCAGCCACGAGCTGAAGACCCCGGTGGGCGCCCTCGGCCTGCTGGCCGAGACCCTGGCGTCAGAGGATGATCCGGCCGTGGCTCGGCGCCTGGCGGAGCGGATGCTCACGGAGGCCTTCCGCGTCAGTCGCACGATCGACGACCTGCTCGAGCTGTCGCACATCGAGACGGACGACGCGGCGCAGCGGGAGGAGCTCGACGTGGGCCGCATCCTCACGGAAGCGGTCGATCGGGTGCGGGGCGCCGCCGAGCAGCAGGGCATCGCCCTCGAGGTGCTCCCGTCATCGCAGGGGCTCACCGTGGTCGGCGACCGCCGCCAGCTCGTGTCGGCGGCGTACAACCTCATCGACAACGCCGTGAAGTACTCAGATGCCGGCTCGACCGTAGAGGCCCGGGCTCACATCGAAGGGCGCTTCGCGGCCATCGAGGTCCAGGACCACGGCATCGGCATCCCCGGACGCGACCTCGAGCGCGTCTTCGAGCGCTTCTACCGGGTGGACCGGGCTCGGAGCCGGGAGACAGGAGGAACCGGCCTCGGATTGGCCATCGTCCGCCACGTCGCCCAGAACCACGCCGGGGACGTGCAGCTCGAGTCCACCGAGGGCGTGGGGTCCACGTTCACCTTGCTGCTGCCGCTGGGGCCGAACGCCTCGGCTCGCCTGGAAGAGGGTCTGCCGCATGACCAGCCATGAGCTCACCGTGCTCGTCGTGGAGGACGAAGACTCCTTCGTGGAGGCGCTCACCGTCGGTCTGAAGCGCGAGGGCTTTCGGGTCCACGTGGCCCGGGACGGCGCCGAGGCCCTCGACGTCTTCGACGCTGCGAAGCCCGACCTGGTGCTGCTCGACGTCATGCTGCCGAAGATCTCCGGCATCGACGTGTGCCGCGAGCTGCGCCGGCGCTCGACGGTCCCGATCATCATGGTGACGGCCAAGGGCAGCGAGATCGACACCGTCGTCGGTCTCGAGGTGGGCGCCGACGACTACGTCACCAAGCCCTACCGGCTGCGCGAGCTCGTGGCCCGGATGCGGGCCGTGCTCCGACGCCGGGCTGCGGGCGCCGACGGCACGGCCGGCGCCGAGGGCACGCCCCTGACCGTCGGCGACGTGTCGTTCGACGTCGACCGGCACGAGGTGATCGATCCGCGGCGAGGTGGTGCCGCTCCCGCTCAAGGAGTTCGAGCTCCTCGAGATCCTGCTGGCCAACGCCGGCCGGGTGGTGGCCCGCGACACCCTCATCGATCGGGTGTGGGGCGCCGACTACGTCGGCGACACCAAGACGCTCGACGTCCACATCAAGCGCCTGCGGGCCAAGGTCGAGCCCGATCCGTCGGGCCCCGACCCGCATCGTCACGATCCGGGGCCTCGGCTACAAGTACGAGGCGCCCCGTCCCTGAACCCGGGCCGGGGAGGGGCGTGACAGGTCGACCCCTACGATGGGCCCGATGTCCACCCCGGCCGGCTGGCAGCCTCTGAGCACGCACACGCGAGCCGGAGCGGAGGCCTTCCACCTGTCGCCGTTCGCCCGGCTGGCCCGGTCGCACGTCTTCGCGGCGGCCGGCGACGCCCTCGTCACGATGGCGCTGGCCAACTCGCTGTTCTTCGACCTCGACCCGAACGACGCCCGCTGGAAGGTCTTCCTCTACCTGGCGCTGACGATGGCACCCCTCGCGCTGGTCGCCCCGTTCATCGGCCCGCTGCTCGACCGCTCCCGGGGCGGGCGGCGCTGGATGATGATCGGGGCCCATGGCGGCGCGGGCCCTCGTCTGCCTGGTGATGCTCAACGACCTCGACAGCCTGCTGCTCTTCCCCGAGGCGTTCACCGTCCTCGCGCTGGGAAAGGCCTACGGCGTGGCCCGCAGCGCCCTCGTGCCCACCGTCGTCCGCAACGACGCCGAGCTGGTCGAGGCCAACTCCAAGATGCAGCTCCTGTCGGGCCTCGCCGCGCCGATCGCAGCCGTCCCCGCCGGTCTGGCCTTCCTGATCGCGGGCTCGTCGGCGGTGCTCGCCGTGGCCATGGTCGCCTACCTGGTCGCCATGCTGGCCGCCCTGCGGGTGCCCGCCACGCAGGTGGCCGAGGCTCCGGCCACCGAGGCGGAGACCGCCGAGCTGCGGGGCATCGGCATCCTGCTGGCGTCGTCGGCCATGGGCCTGATCCGCGGCATGGTCGGCTTCCTCACGTTCCTGTTGCTGTTCGACCTTCGGGAGGACCCGACCTGGCACATGGGCGTCGTGCTCGGCCTCACCGGCGTCGGTGCGCTGGTCGGGTCGGTGCTGGCTCCCGCGCTGCGCCGGGCCATGCCCGAGGAGCGGATGCTGCTCGCCGTGCTGGCCACCACCGTGGTCATGGGGCTCATCACCGCCCGCTACGGCGGGCTGGCCGGATCGGCCCTGATGGCGGCCACGATCGCCGTCGTCTCCACGTCCGGGAAGCTGGCCTTCGACTCGCTCCTGCAGCGCGACGCGCCCGACGCCAACCGGGGGCGCTCGTTCGCCCGCTTCGAGCTCCGCTTCCAGCTCGTGTGGGTGATCGGCGCCATGATCCCGGTCGTCCTCGACCTGCCCCGCACCCTTGGCTTCCTCATCATCTCGGGTACGGCCGCCTTCGCCGGCTTCTCCTACCTCGCCGGCCAGCGGGCCGCCCAGCGGGCCCACGTCGACCGCCCGCCGTCGGGCCCGGGGATCACCCCTGACGAATCCGACCCGGCGGAGGCGTCGACCGGCCTCGTCGGCGATGCCACGGCCGTCCAGCCCGGGCCGACCGACGCCACGGCGATCCAACCCGCCGCGATCGATCCCACGTCGATCGACCCCGGCCCGATCGACCCCACCCAGATCCAGTAGCCGACGCCGAAGCGCGACGGGGTCGCTACTCGGGCAGGTCGAGGCGGGCGAGCCAGAGGCCCGGGGCGTCGACCTCGGGCGGGGTGGGGAGGTTGGCCGGCGTCGGCCCAGAGGCGGCGGAGCCCGTCCTCGCCGGCCCGCTCGAGCACGCCGTCGACGAACGCCTCGCCCCGGTCGTAGGTCGCCTGGGTCAGCTCGAGGCCGAAGAGGCGCTCGACGAAGCGGTCGGCTTCGGCCGCCTCGACCCGGCGTCGGCGCAGGGCCTCGGTGAGCTGGCCGTAGCTGGGGATGAGCTTGCCGCCGACGACGTCGAGCACGTGGTCGACGACGCCGACGACCACCGCCACGAGCGCCTCGAGCTGAGGACGCAGGGCGTCCTGCTCGGGCGAGGTGATGGCGCCGAGGATCACCTCGGGGGAGCCCATCAGCTCCTGCAGGCCGGCCAGCGCGTCCGGATCGGACGGGTCGATGTCGCCGATGCTGCTCCTCGAGGGCGCCGGGATCGTTGCGGAAGCTCGACACGTACCGGTGCGAGGAGGTCGTCCATGCGCCGCCCGCACGTGGGGCACGGCGAACACGGCGTGGTGGGCGATCTCGTGCACGCAGACCCAGAGGCGCAGGTCGTCGGCGGGCGAGGCTCCACTCGTCGGCGAAGGCGTCGAGGTTCGGGACCACGAGGAGCAGCTCGTCGGCGCCGGGCCGCCGAGGGGGCGAGGGATGGGCAGGTCGTACTGGCCGAGGCTGCGGCGGGCGAGGTGGCCGACCATCGACCCGGCCGTCATGGCCAGCACCATGGGCTGGAACATCTTGAAGCATGCCCGAGAACATGTCGGCCATCGGGTCGGCCGGCATCCATGGCGTCGGCGGCTGGGCGGCTCGGCGCCGGGGCCGAGGGCCCGGCCAGACGCTCCACGAGCGGGCGGTAGGCGTCGAGGCTCTCCATCACCCAGCGGGTGCGGTTGACCGGGCACGGCCGGCCACGGCGCGCCCGCTGATCGACGTGGACAGCCCGGTGACGTCGGCCACGTGCAGGTCGGCCACTCGGGCCAGCTGCTCGATGCCCATGCGCTCGACGGGATCGACGTTGGCCTCGCTCTGCGCCGTCGGTGGCCACGCTGACGGCGAGCTGACGGGCGCTCGTCCCAGGCCATCCCGCCCTGCTGGCCGAGCATCTTGGCGAGGTCGCCGAGGAACGGCATGCCCTCGAACGGGTTGCCGAGTGGACCGTCCTCGCTCATTGGGGCAGCGTAGGGGCGATGGCATCCGAATCCGACCGCGCGGCCCGCGGCCCCCAGCGTCGGCGCCGGCGTCGTCGTCGTCACCGGAGCAGCCGGTGAGCTGGGGCGTCGGGTGTGCGCGCTGGCGGCGGCCGACCCCGCCGTGCCCCACGTGGTCGCCGTCGACCGACGCTCCCTCAAGCGCCTGCCGGCCGGCGTCGAGCGGCATCAGGCTGATCTCACGACGGCCGACCTCAAGCCGCTGTTCGAGGGCGCCTCCGCCGTCGTGCACCTGGCCCAGGCCGACGGCCCGGCCCGCGGCGACGCCGATCAGCCCATCCGACCGGCGAGGGCGCCATGGCCCGGCGGGTGCTCGAGGCCGCCTCGGCCGTCGGGGTCGACCACGTCGTGCTGCTCTCGAGCGCCACCGCCTACGGCGCGTGGGCCAACAACCCGGTGCCGCTCACCGAGGACGCCCCGCTGCGCCCGAACCCGGGCGTGGCGACTGGCGTCCGAGCAGGCCGAGGCAGAGCGGGTGGCGGCGGAGTGGCGCGACGACCACCCCGGCGCGACCGTCGCCATCCTGCGCCCCACGGTCACCGTGGCGGCCGGCGGCAACGGCTGGCTGGCCCAGGCGCTGGCCCGCTCCACGGCCCTGCCCGTCACCGACGACGAGCCGCCCGCCCAGTTCGTCGACGTGGCCGACCTGGCCGCCGCGGTCGATCTGGCCCGCCGGGCGCGGCTCGACGGCCCCCGCAACGTCGCCCCAGACGGGTGGATCTCCGGCGAGACCGTGCGCGCGCTCGCCGGCGGGGCCCCGCGGGTGCGCCTGCCCGAGCGTCTCGCCGTCCGCCTGGCCGGACTGCGCTGGCGCTGGGGGCTGGCGGTCACCCCGCCCGAGCTGCTGCCCTTCACCGTGCACCCGTGGGTCATCGCCAACGACCGGCTCAAGGCAGACGGCTGGGAGCCCGAGTCCTCGAACGAGGAGGCCTACGTCGGTGCCCACCGAGCCGGTCGCTGGGCCACCATCAGTCCCCGCCGTCGCCAGGAGCTGGCCCTCGGCGCCACCGCAGCGGCTGGCGTCGGCGTCGTGCTCGGCGTCGTGGCCCTGGTCGGCCGCCGCCGCCGCGCCTGACCCCACCGTTCTCGGGCGATCTACCGCGCCAGAGGTGCAGAGGATGGCCCGAGAACGAGTTGGACTACGGGCGGGGGGCGAGGGTGACGGTGGCCTCGGCGTGGTCGCCGGCCCGCCAGTAGCCGACCATGACCTGTTCGCCCGGGTCGTGGCGGCGGAGCTGCACCACGACAGCCGGAGATCGAGCGGACCTCGTGCCCGTCGACCTCGGTGATGACGTCGCCGGCGGCCAAGCCGGCCAAGGCGGCTGGGCTCCCGGCGGCCACCGTCCGCACCACAGCCCCACCGGGCACGTTCATGGCCGACGCCTGCTCGCTCGTCAGGTCCGTGCCCTCGACCCCCAGCCACCCGTGGACCATGCGTCCGGTCGCCAGGAGCTGGTCGGCGACCCGGCGGGCCAGGTCGATCGGGGTGGCGAACCCGAAGCGGCCACCGGGTTCGCTCGCCACCGCCGTGGTGATGCCGATGACGGCGCCGCTGGCGTCGACGAGCGCACCCCCCGACGAGCCCGGTGCGATCGGAGCGTCGGTCTGGATCATCCCGTGGAGGGCATCGCCGCCGGCCGCCTCGATCCGGCGCTGCACGGCGCTGATGACGCCGGTGGTGACCGACGGACCACCCTCGAACCCGAGCGGTGAGCCGATGGCGATCGTCGGTGCCCCGACCTCGAGGCCCTCGGCGGTGCCGAGGACGGCCACTGGCAGATGGTCGCCGTCGATGCGGACGAGCGCCACGTCGGTGAGAGGGTCGCTGCCGACGAGGTGCCCGTCGAAGGTGCGACCGTCGGTGAGCACGACGTCGATGGCGTCGGTGCCCGCCACGACGTGGGCGCTGGTGAGCAGGAGGCCGTCGTCGCGGTAGAGGACGCCCGAACCGGTGGCCGGCCCGTTCGCCCCGTCTACGTCGAGGCGCACGATCGCGGGGCTGAGCCGCTCGGCCACGGCCACCACGCCCCGCTCGCCGCGGAGCATGGGCGATGACACGACAGGCGTGACGGCGACCTTCTCGACCACGGCCCGCTCGACGACCCGGGGGACAGCGAGCCGGTCAGAGCGATGATCCCCGTCGACAGGGCGGCACCGCAGAGGCCGGCGACGACGGCAACAGACCAGGTGATGTGGCGGGGACCCTGCACCGCGGCGACGGGGCGAGCGCCGCCGGACCCGTGGTCGCGCAGCTCGGAGGGGTGACGCCACAGGCGGTCGTCGGGCGGCAGGGGAGGTCCGCCGTCGGAGACGTCGTCGTCGGCGTCGTCGTCGGGTCCCATCGCCCTCAGACGGTAGTGGCGCCCTGAGCCAGCGGGCCCGCGGGGCCCTACAGTGGCGGGGATGGACTGCACCCACCTCGCGCCGCCGGCGGCCGACGATTGGGTGGCGCTGACGAGCGGTGACCTCCCGCCCGACATCGCTTCGACGTGGGTGGTCCGGCCGGGCTGCGGGGCCTCGGTGACCTTCACCGGAACGGCGCGCGACCACGCTGTCGGGCGTCCCGGCGTGCACCTCCTCGAGTACGAGGCCTACGACGGTCCGGCCCTCACCCGCATGGAGGCCGTGGCCGCCGACGTCCGCACCCGCTGGCCCGCCGTGGGTCGCATCGCCCTGCTGCACCGGACCGGCGGCGTCGCCATCGGAGAAGCAGCCGTGGTCGTCGCCGTCTCGGCGCCCCATCGGGCCGAGGCCTTCGAGGCCGCCCGCCATGCCATCGACGAGCTGAAGCGCACAGTTCCGATCTGGAAGCGCGAGGCGTGGGACGGCGGCGAGAGCTGGGGTCTAGAGGCCCAGCACCTCAGCGACGTGGGAGCGGCCGCCCCGTGAACGCCGTCGGCTTCCTCCTCATCGCCATCGTCGTGTCCGCTGTCGGCTGCACGATCCTCTGGCTGCAGCACCGCTCGCCCAACACCCTCGAATCCGGGATCGAGGCGTTCCAGCGCGAGATGGAGGCCCTGGCCCCGCCGGACGACGAGATGCCGTCCGACCGGCACGACGGGCCGCGCTGACATCGTGGCCCGCGACCTCGCCATCGACCTGGGTACGGCCAACACGCTCGTCTACGAACGGGGCCGGGGCATCGTCCTCAACGAGCCCACCGTCATCGCCATGAACGAGCGCACCCAGGAGGTGCTGGCGATGGGTCACGAGGCGTGGCAGATGATCGGCCGCACCCCGGGCTACATCGTGGCCGTGCGTCCCCTGCGCCAGGGCGCCATCACCGACTTCGAGGTCACGCAGCGCATGATCCGGCTGCTCTTGCACCGGGTGGGCGTCAACCGCTTCAACCGACCCCGCGTGGTCATCTGCGTGCCGTCGGCCATCACCGAGGTGGAGCGCCGGGCCGTCACCGAAGCGGCCCGTCGGGCCGGCGCGGCCGAAGCGCAGCTCATCGAGCAGCCGATGGCCGCCGCCATCGGGGCCGGCCTCCCGATCCACGAGCCAGTGGCCAACATGGTCGTCGACGTCGGGGGCGGCACGTCGGAGACGGCCCTCATCTCCCTGGGCGGGATCGTCGCCCTCAAGGCCGTCCGCATCGGGAGCTTCGACCTCGACTCGGCCATCACCGCCTTCATCCGCCGGGAGTACGGCATCGCGGTCGGGGAGCGGACGGCGGAGGACATCAAGGTGGCCATCGGCTCCGCCTACCCGGTGCGCGACGAGGTCAAGGCCGAGGTGCGGGGCAGGGACCTGACGAGCGGCCTTCCCAAGACGATCATCCTGTCGCCCGACGAGGTGCGCGAGGCCATCGACGAGCCCGTCTCGGCGATCTGCGACTCGGTGGTGGCCTGCCTGGGCATGACGCCGCCCGAGCTCGCTCAGGATCTGATCCTCAACGGCGTGAAGCTGGTCGGGGGTGGCGGCATGCTGGCCGGCCTGGACCAGCGCATCGCCAACGCCACCGACGTCCCGGTCCACCTCGTCGACGCCCCGCTCGAGTGCGTCGTGCTCGGCGCCGGTCGCTGCATCGAGGCCTACGACAGCCTCAAGGTGATGTTCATGGGGTCGAACCGCTAGCTCCGCGAACTGTGTCAGACACAGTTCGCGCAGGTTGCGCTAGCTGGGGTCGTCGGACAGGTCCTCGGCTGCCTGGCGCACCTGCCAGTCGCGGTCCTCCCGGGCCCGGGCCAGGGCGGCATCCACCTCGGGGCCGTCGAACGGAGCCAGGGCGATGACGGCCCGGCGCCGCACGGTGGCCTTGTCAGCGGTCGCGGCGAGGATGGCGGGGAGACCGACCTCGTCGCCGAGAGACCCGAGGCTGGCCACGGCCGCCTCCCGCACGAGGGCGTCCTCGTGCCCGGTGGCCAGGGCGCTCAGGGCCGCGACGGCACCCGGTTCGGGGGGCTGGCGCTCGCCGCTCGCCCAGGCCGCCACCTCCACCACGGTGGGCTCGACGTCGTCGAGCAGCGGGAGCAGCGAGGGCCCGGCGTCACCCGGCAGCAGGGCCAAGGCCTCGCAGGCTCGGCGTCGCACGGTCGGGGCGGCGTCGCCCAGAGCGGCCGCGAGGTCGTCCTCGGTGAGCGCCCCGAGGCGCTCCAACGCCCCGAGGGCCGTGGCTCGCACCTCGGCCGACCCGTCGGCCAGCCCGGATCGGGCCGTGGGCTCGTCGCCCTGGTGACCGGCCAGTGCGATCGCCCGGCGTCGGGCCGCGGAGTCGGTCACCGCGAGCTGGCCCCCGTGGTCACCCCAGCGCCTTGTCGAGGATCGAGGTCAGGGCGACCGCGGTCACGCCCAGGGTGGCCGCCGCGACTACGCCGAGGGTGAGGACGAACAGCACGAGCAGGATGGCCGAGCGCACTCGTCGGGCCCACGACGTGCCTTCGTGCTCGATCGACTCCGCCACTGCGCTGGGTCTCCCCGGTTCGAGGCGGCGCGGACCGGTGCCGCACCGCTCGTGGCAGGCTGCCCCGAGGACCCCAGCATCCCACGGGGACCCACGACTGCCGAGCACCGATGAGCACCACCGACCTCGACCTCCGAACCGCAACCAGATCTGGCCCCGGCCTGCCGGCGCCCCCGCCCGACGGGGGCGTGCCCCGACGCCTGGGCCGCATCTGGCTCATGCTCGGCGCGGCGGGCATGCTCGTCTCTGCCGTGATCGGTGCGGCTGTGCTCCCCGTCCCGTACGTGGCCATCAGTCCCGGCTCTGTGCGCCCAGTGACCGAGCAGGTCCTGGTCCAGGGGGTGGACAGCTACCCGCCGGCCGAGTCGATCGCGTACACGACCGTGAACGTCGGCGGCACGACCCTGCTCGAGGCGTTCGCCGGCTGGCTGGACGACAGCGTCGACGTGCTGCCCGAGGCAGCGCGTCCGTGGCGATCGGTCCGCAGCCGAGAGCCGGCGCTACAACGCGCAGCTGATGGACACGTCGAAGCTCGTCGCCATCGCCGTGGCTCTGCGCCACCTCGGCCATGAGGTGACGATCAACACGTCGGGCACCGTCGTGCGCCAGATCGCGGTCGACTCGCCGGCGGAGGGCGTCCTTCAGATCGACGACGTGATCGTGGCCGTCGACGGACAGCCCGTCGACGAGCCCGACGCCGTCCGCGACCTCCTCCAAGCCGGCGGTCCGGGCGCAGCCCACCTCATCACCGTGGAGCGCCCGCGGGGAGCGAGACCCGCGTCGAGGTGACCCTGGCCACGATCGCGGCTCCCGACGAACCGGCCCGGGCCGTCATCGGCATCGCCCCTGAGGACCGTGTCATCGGGTTCGACTTCCCCGTGGACGTCACCATCGACTCGGGCAACGTGGGCGGCCCCTCGGCCGGGCTGGCCTTCACGTTGGCCGTGCTCGACGTGCTCACGCCGGGCGAGCTGACGGGAGGGCGGCGGGTGGCGGTGACGGGCACGATGAGCCTCGACGGCACCGTCGGTCCGGTGGGAGGAGCGGCGCAGAAGGCCATCACTGTCCGAGATGCCGGGTATGAGGTGTTTCTCGTGCCGCCCGACGAGCTCGATGAGGTGAGAACGGCCGTGGGAGACGATCTGGAGGTGATCGCGGTGGGTACGCTCGCGGCGGCGCTGGATGCGCTCGACTCGCTTGGGGGCAACGCGCGATCGCTCGAAGGAGCAGGCGGCGCGGGCGGTCCCTGACAGTCGGGCGTCCGTCGCCGCTCCCCGAGCGAGGCAGGTCCCAGTAACCAGATGTCGGCCACCGACGTGCAGCTGCGGTTCGCGGCGGAGTTCGCCCTCTTCCTCGTCTCGCTCGCCGGTGTGGGCTTCGCCTTCCTGCGCGCCGACCTGCTGGTCGACCGCCGAGCCACCCGCTACGGGGTGGCCGCTGGCTTCGCCGCGCTCGCCGGGGCGGCGTTCTGCAGCGGCGCCCTCGTCGTCGACGACCCCTCCTCGGGTGTGGTCGTCGGGCTGCGGGTCGCCGGCATCGCGCTCCTGGCCGTCACCGCCCGCTGGTGGCACACCCGGCGAGGCTGCCGCTGGCTGCTCCTCGTCGGCGCAGTGGCCCTGGCCGGAGCAGAGATCGGCATGGCCGCCGACCAGTCCACGACGGCGATCGACGTCGCCCGCGGCGTCGGCGCCCTCGTCATCGGGGCCTCGCTGGTGGTGGCCAGCACCCGGGCCATCTCGGCCCGCATCGCGGCCTCGGCGGCCGCCATCCTCTTCATCGTCATCGCCGTGCTCGCGGTGGCCCTCTCGGCGGTCGTCACCGACAACGTCGAGGACGAAGCCGTGCGCCGCTACGGAGCCCGGGCTCGAGACAGAGGCCGAGGCGACCGCGGGTCAGAGCGTCAGCGTGCTCGGCTCGACGCAAGTGCTGGCCTCGGCCCTCCGGAGCACGCAGGTACCTGCCATCCAGGCCGCCCTGGCCACGCTCACCGACCCGACCCTGCCGCCCGAGCAGGTCGTCGTGGCCTCGGGTGTCGTCGGTGAGTCGATCCGGGGCTTCGTCGAAGCCTTCGTGTCCTCTGACCCGAACCTCGGTCCCACGTTCGTCCTGCGCAGCGATGGCCGCATCGTGGTCACGGTCCCGCCTCCCGACGACGACCAGAACCAGGCTCTCGATCCCGGCCTTCGCCACCGAGCTGGCCGGATCCGCTGTGATCACCCAGGCGCTGTCGGGCCGGGTGCCGACCCAGTCCGTCGACGATGTCGCCGGCCGCCCGCTCGCGCTGGCTGCTGCCCCTCTGTTCCTTCCCGGCCTCGACTTCCGGGGCGTCGTCGTGCTCACGAGCCGCCTGGACGACACCTATCTCGAGCTGCGAGCCGATCCCATCGCGACGAGCAGGCCGGGGTCGGCATCGGGCTCGTGGGGCGGGGCGGCGTGCTCGCAGTCGACGGGCCTGGCGTGGACGATCCAGCGATCACCGAGCTGGCTCTCGCAGCCCTCGACGGGTCACGGGCCACCGCTCGCGACGTCGGCGACCGCGTCGCTGTCGTCCGCCCGGTCGCCGGGGCCGACGGCGCGCCCGTCATGGCGCTCGTCCTCACCGTGCCCCGAAACCAGATCGAGGCGGCGCGCGAGGACCTCTACCGCGTCCTGTTCCTCGTCGCCATGGGCGCGGCGGCTGCCGCTCTGGCCCTCGCGGCGCTCGTCGGTGAGCGCATCGGCTCGGGGCTGCGTCGGCTCACGGTGGCCGCCACGGCCATCGAGGAGGGCAACCTGGACGCTCGGGCCGGGCGTCACCACCGACGATGAGCTGGGCGCCCTCGGCGCCAGCTTCGACTCGATGGCCGGCTCCATCCGCACGATGACCGCCGACCTGCGCACAGCGGCCGACGAGGAGGCCGAGCTCCGCGGGCGTCTGGAGGCGGTGGTGGCGGGCATGGGTGAGGCCCTCGTCGCCGTGGACGCCACAGGGGCGATCACCGACTTCAACGCCGCCGCCGAGGAGCTTCTCGACGTGCTCGCCCGCGACGCACGCGGACAAGCCGGTCGGCGACGTCGTGCGCCTGATCGGCGACGACGGCCTGGACCTGACCAAACGCCTCGAGCGTCCTGTGCTGGAGGGGTGGACGGCGGCCGGGAACGTCGTCCAGGCGAGTGGCCGCGAAGTCCCCGTTGCCGTGTCCGCAGGTACTCTCAGAGGCCCAGGCAACGACGTCCACGGCGCAGTGTTCGTCCTCCGGGACGTGCGTCGGGAGCGGGAGCTGGAGCGGATGAAGACTGAGTTCCTCGCCAACATCAGCCACGAGCTGCGCACGCCGCTCACGCCGATCAAGGGCTTTGCGTCCATCCTCCAGAGCCGCGAGCTGCCCCCGGAGAGGGCGAAGGGCTTTGCCGACGAGATCTCGGTTGCCGCGGACCAGATGGAGCGGGTGATCGGCCAGCTGGTCAACTTCGCCACCATCGTCGGCGGGCGCCTGTCGCTCGAGGTCGAGTCTCTCCCGCCCCGCTCGGTGCTCGACGAAGCGGTCCGGCGAGCTCGGGAGCGGGCCGACGGTGCCCACAGGATCAGTCGCCGGGTGGCGGCCGGCACGCCGCCGATCCTGGCCGATCGCACCTACCTTCTGCAGTCCCTCGACGAGCTCATCGACAACGCAGTGAAGTACTCGCCCGGTGGAGGCAAGGTCGTCGTGTCCGCCTCGGCGACGACTGACGACGGCGTCTCGCGCATGCGCATCTCCGTGTCGGACGACGGTCTCGGCATACCACCCGATCGACTGGACTCCATCTTCGACGACTTCACCCAAGGCGACGCCTCCGCCACCCGCCGCTTCGGCGGCCTGGGGCTCGGCCTGTCGCTCGTCCACCGGATCGTGCGGGCCCACGGCGGTGAGCTGACCTGTGACTCGGTGCCCGGCAAGGGCTCACGGTTCTCGATGATCCTGCCGATGGAAGAGGCATCGACGAGGGACGGCGGACGATGATCTGGAAGCGGGCGCTGACCGGGGCGCTGGCGCTGGCCATCGCGATCCCCGCCGGCTGCTCCGATGACGGCCCCGGGCGAGGCGAGGCCCGGCTCGAGGTCGAGGGCTTGGCCGTCGTCGAGCGCAGCGACGGTCAGCACGAGGAGGTCGACGGCGGCACCGACCTCGGACCGGGCGACCGCGTCGAGGTCACAGAGGGCGTCGCGACGCATGGCCCTGCGCGAGGGAACCCGCTACGAGCTGCGGGCGGGCGTGGGCAACGTCGCCGACTCGATGGTGCGCATGGGCGATGTGCCTGTGCTCGAGGCCGGCGACCTGCTGGTGGCGGCACCCGAGTCGTCGACGATCGAGGCCGCCGGCACCACCATCGTCGTCGACGGTGGTGCAGCTCAGGTCTCCCGCGCCCTCGGGATGTCCGTGGCGGCCTACGACGCCGTCGTGCACCTCGACTCGGCCGGTCAGGAGCGCTCCGTGCCCGGCGTTGCGCTCGATGAGCGTTCCGGCCCTGGGCCGCCCCCGCAGGCCCCCCGGCCCCTTGCCTACGACGACCAGGACCCGTGGGATCGGCGCTTCCTCGGCGACGCGATCGCCCTCGGCGACCGCCTCGGAGGCACTGGCCACCGGCTACACCCGAACAACCTCCGAGACGGTGAGGGTCGCACGCCCGGGGTTCTTCCGACTCGTCCTGCCGGGTCTCGATGCGACGAGCCGGCGTTCGGCTCCGACCTGATCGACATCACCCGCCCTCCCGGCCAGACGCTCATCGGCGCGGCCATCGCCGACCTCGGGCGCCGGGGCGAGTTCGTGGAGCGCTGGGAGTCCGTGTTCCGGTTCAAGGACGAGGGTGCCCACTGGGGCTTGGTGGCCCTCGACCAGGACGTGTCGGGCACGCCGCTCCTCGGCGCCATCGAGCAGGCCGTGGGCTCGCTCGCCCCTCGCCTTCGTGGAGTCCGTCCCCGATGCTCCCCCTCCACGCTTCCACCGACCCCGCCGGGCGGCGGGGAGCCTCCGACGAGCACCACCACCTCGCCGCCGCCCACCAACCCCCCGACCACCGCCCCCCGCCCACCGGGCCGCCGCCGATCCCGCACCCCTCCGGACCTTCGCACGCTCCCGCCCTGGAGCCACCCCGGTGCTCGAACCCGTCGTGGACCGCCCTCCACCCTGGGCCTCGTGACCGGGCCTCGTCAACGGCCTCCTCGGGCTGCTGAGCCCGCCTCCGGGGGGTGATCGGCGGCACCGGACGCCGGTCGAGGCGTCCGCGGCGAGGCCCAGGACGAGTCGTAGCATCGGAGAGCCATGGCCGACCCTCCCGCACCCCACGACATCGCCCGTCGCACGTTCGGCGTGGCTCGGCGGGGCTACGAGCAGCAAGAGGTGCGGGGGTTCCTCCACGAGGTGTCGGCCGCTCGTGGACCGGCTCACCCGCTCCGGAGCAGGAGCTGCGGGAGCGGGCCGAGCGGGCCGAGGCCAAGGTCGGCGCCAACCAGGAACCGGACGAAGCGACTGCTGCTCGAGATCCTCGGCGAGGAGACCACGCGCGTGCTCACGTCCGCGCGCGACGCCGCCGGGGAGATCCGCGCCAAGGCCGAGGCCGCCGCGCGCGCGGATCATCGCCGAAGCCACCGCGGAGGCCGCCGAGATCCGGAGCACGGCGGTCCGGGATTCGGACGGCTGATCGCCGAGACGCAAGGCAGGAGAGCGACGCCACCCTCGAGAGGCCCGCACGGCTGGACCGCCGCCGCGCCGAGGCCGACGAAGCCGCGGCGCGGATCCTCGCCGACGGTGAGGCAGGTGCGCAGGCCCTTCGCGACGAAGGCCAGGCCGAGCCTGGCGCGGGCCCGCGCCGACGGCGAGGCCGCGCTGGCGGCGGCCCGCCAGGAGGGCCGGGTCATGGTGGCCGAGGCCCAGGCGGTGCGCGAGCGAGTGCTGCGCGACCTGGCCGTGCGCCGCAAGCGGACCCGCCAACAGGTGGAGAAGCTGGCCGCCGGTCGTGAGCGGTTGCTCGAGGCCTACGACGTGGTGCGCCGCACCGTCGGCGAGGCCACCGACGAGCTGACCACCTCGCTCATCGACGCCTCGACTGGCGGCCGATGCCGCCGCGCGGCCGCGATCGACGACGAGCCCGAGCAGACCCTCGCCCAGCTCGACGAGGAGGTGGCCAACGCGGGCTCGTCGACCTGCCGATCGCCGAGATCGACGTCGACGACGACCCCCCGGCCCGTTCTCCGGCGAGGTGCCCGTCGTCTCCGAGACCGAGACCGAGGCCGAGGCTGACGCTGACGTTGACCCCGCCAGTATCCCCAGGGCGCATCGACACCGACCGAGCTCGAGGAGCGCCGGGGTGCGGAACGCAAAGAGGGTTTCTCCGGTCTTCCCTCTGGGGAGCTGGCCGTCGTTCAGCCCCAGGGCGAAGACGAAGGCGTGCGCATCCTGGCCGAGCCCGCCGCCCCGGAGAGCGAGCCCGCCGAGACCGAGGTAGACGGCGCTGCGACAGGGGATGTGGAAGGCGGCGGCGCGGAGCCCGCTGACGCCGCGAGCCCAGACGGAGAAGCGGATGGGCCCGAGGCGGGGCCCGTGGTCGAAGCAGGTACTCGGAGCCTCCCGAGGACGCCAGTCCCACGGCGACCGAAGTCGCAGGCGAGGAGGCCGAAAGAGAAGAGCCCAGGTACCGCCAGGAGGCCGCCGCCGGCCGACACCGTCTTCGCCCGGTTGAGGGCCGAGACCTCTGACGCCGACGACGCCGACGACGCCGACGCAGGTGACGCGCCGGAGGAGCCCTCGCCGGGCACCAGCCCGCCGCCGAGGGGGCCGAGGTCGCTTGATGCTCCGTCACCGGCTGCCGATTCCGC